>DASQKI010000054.1:0-6950 GCA_035630615.1 Nocardioidaceae bacterium | reverse complement strand
CGACCTTGCGCGTCCTGCCCACTTTCTCGCGTCGAGATTGCGCGTCCTGCCCGCTTGGAGCCCGCTTTCTGTGCAGGAGGCAGAGTCGGATGGTTGGGGACTGCTTGGCTGGCGACCAGCCCCGAAGTGTTGGCGTGAATTCGCGCCAACGTCCGGGCTGCACCTGCAGATTCGCGCCAACAGTTCGGTTCGGGCGGGAGGCGGGTCGAGCGCGGCGGCTCGTCAACCTCTTGCCGGCAAACGGCGGTTCTCGACGCCAAATTCTGCGATCTCTCCGCGATAGCTCGCGCCGGGCTCTCCCATCGCCATAAGTTGCTGATCATTCCGGCCGAACGAGGAAGACGCGCAACCTCGGAGCGAGAAAGTGGGCGTGGCGCGCAATCTCGGAGCGAGAAAGTGGGCGGGACGCGCAAGGTCGGCGGGGATAAGTGGGCGGGACGCGCAAGATCGGCGCGAGAGGGTGGGCGGGACGCGCAAGGTCGGCGCGGATAAGTGGGCGGGACGCGCAAGGTCGGCGCGAGAGGGTGGGCGGGACGCGCAATCTCGGCGCAAAGGTGGGGTGCGGCGCGAAGGGGTTTGGGTTTAGCGGAGGAGGAGCAGGGCGAGCTCGTCGCCGAGGCCTCGCACCGCGTCGAGGTCGAGACCGTACTGGACGAATCGTCCGCGTCGGGTCGTTCGCGCCAGCCCCGCCGCGGCCAACGCCCGCAGATGCCGGTTGGCTGCGGTCGGGTCCATGTCCCACAACGCCGAGATCTCGCCGGCGGTACGCGGCTCGGTCGCGATCGCACGGGCGGCCTCGAGCCGAGCCGGATGCGCCAGCGCGGCCGCTCGCGACATCACTTCCGCCGTCGGAGCGATCCGGGCCTGGCCACCGGCGGCCGCCGCCGGGCAGATCAACAGCAGCGGCTGCCCGGGCACGTTGCCGACGTAAAGATGCGGCCAGATGAAGGCGCTCGGTGCGACTGCGAGCCCCCGCTGAGACACGTCGTGCCGGGTGCTCTGGACCTTGGCGATGCGAATGCCGCTGCCGCTTGTCGTCGGTGTGACCGAGCCGTCGAGCGTCGCGAGTGCCTGCGCGATGCTGCCGGTGGTGGCGAGGTCGCGGGCCAGGCGGCGGGTTCGGGCTCGCAAGCTCGGCGCGACTCGCTCCCACTCGGAGTGAAACCACGCGTCCCACGCTTCGGCAAGGAAGTCCGCGAACTCCGTTACACCGTCGGCTGGTCGCTCGAGCAGCAGGTCGACGCACCGGACGACCGCCGCGGCACGCGACCGGGACCAACGGCGAGCCTGATCGAGATTCCCGGACCGCGCGATCGGTCGCAGCAGCTGTCTCGCGAGCCGGCGGGAGGGAATCGCTCGGAGTCGGTCGAGTTCGGACTCGAAGTCGGTCGTCGGCGACTCCACAGCGAGGAAAGGCGCGGCTCGAATCGCCTGGCTGGTCCACGCCCAGGCCGTCGTGCGGCGTAGGAGGGCCGGGCGCATCCTTGACCGGACCGCCGCCGCCCAATCGTCGGCATCGTGGTGCGACGGATCGGCTAAGACGTGCAGCGCGGACCCCATCTCGACCAGCGGGGACACGACCGGCAGCGGCTGGCCCGGCGGCAGGGTGCGCAACCCGGCGACGGTGATCGGCATGGCTCGATTGTTCTGGACGTCAGGTCCCGCGGTCGACGGAGGCTCGCCGGTTGTCGACGAGGTCCGGTAACGCACCGTAACGGCATGGTTATCGAAGGGTGAGAAGAGCCGTTTCCATCGCCCACGACCTTTCGCACGATCAGAGGCACCGATTCCGACGTGGCGAGGAGGACCCGCGGTGAAAGCAGTACGAGTCCACGAGTACGGCAAGCCTCCCAGCCTCGACAACATCGCCGAACCGACCATCGGCGGCCCGCTGGACGTGCTCGTCAAGGTCGACGCCGCCGGTGTCTGCCGGACCGACCTCCACATCATCGAGGGCCAGTGGGCCGAAAAGAGCGGGGTCGAGCTTCCGTACGTGATCGGGCACGAAAACGCGGGCACAGTCGTCGGCGTGGGGTCGGCCGTACGTGGCCTCGACGAGGGCGACCAAGTGATCTTGCATCCGCTCGTCACCTGCGGACTGTGTCGCGCCTGCCGATCCGGCGACGACGTGCACTGCTCTGACGCGGAGTTTCCCGGCATCAATCGCGACGGCGGCATGGCCGAGTTGCTCCAAACCTCGATCCGGTCGGTCGTCAAGCTCGACGATGGTTTGGAACCGGCCGATGTCGCGGCACTGGCCGACGCGGGACTCACCGCCTTCCACGCCGTTCGGAAGGCGGCCCCGCTGCTGCACCCGGGAGCCGAGGTCGTACTGATCGGGGCCGGCGGTCTCGGACACATCGGGCTCCAGTGCCTGCTCGCGATGACCGCGGCACACGTCACGGTGATCGACCGCTCCGCCGAGGTGCTCGACAAGGCCGAGGCGCTCGGCGCCCACGCGACCGTGCTCAGCGACGGCAGCCACGTCGACCGGGTCCTCGAGCAGACCGACGGACAGGGCGCCCAGGTCGTCCTCGACTTCGTCGGTGAGCACGGCACGGAGGCCGAGGGCGTCGCGATGACGAAGAACGCCGGCTCACACTTCGTCATCGGATACGGCGGTCACGTCGACATCCCGACGATCGACATCATCTCCCGCGAGATCAGCGTGGTCGGCAATCTCGTCGGTTCCTACAACGACTTGGTCGACCTGATGACGCTCGCCGCGACTGGCGCCGTCCGACTGTCGACCAAGAAATACAGCCTCGACGATGCGCTGCAGGCGCTGGACGACCTCGACGGCGGCCGGGTCCCGGGTGGTCGCGCGATCCTCACCAACTGACTCTCTAGGGAGGGGAGCCTATGTATACCAAGAACGGCGACAGCTACTTCATCGTCGACGGGCACATCCACGCGTGGGACGCGACACCGGCGAACCAGGCAAACCGCTACGGAGAAGGGTTCATCAACTGCTTTTACGACTACCACCGCAACCTCAGTCCTGAGGACCAGGTGTGGTCGAAGGAGGACTTCTTCAAGCAGTCGGAGGAGCGGATCCTCAAGGACCTGTTCGAGGACGGGTACGTCGACGTCGGGATCTTCCAGCCGACGTACCTCACCGACTTCTACGTCAACGGCTTCAACACGACCGAGCAGGACGGCGTACTCGCGGAGAAGCATCCCGACAAGTTCATCGTCAACGGGTCATGGGATCCGCGTGACGGTGAGGCCGGGCTCGAGGCGTTGGCTCGGTTGGCCGAGCGCTGGCAGCTCAAAGGCGTGAAGCTCTACACCGCCGAGTGGCGTGGCGAGTCGAAGGGGTGGAAGCTCACCGATCCCTGGTCGTATCGCTATCTCGAGAAGTGCCAGGAGCTCGGGATCAAGAACATCCACATCCACAAGGGTCCGACGATCTATCCGCTCAACCGGGACGCGTTCGACGTCGCCGATGTGGACGACGTGGCCTCGATGTTCCCGGCGCTCAACTTCATCGTCGAGCACGTCGGGCTGCCGCGGCTGGAGGACTTCTGCTGGATCGCGACCCAGGAGCCCAACGTGTACGGCGGGTTGGCCGTCGCGATGCCGTTCATCCACTCTCGGCCGAGGTATTTCGCGCAGATCGTCGGCGAGCTCCTCTACTGGATCGGTGAGGATCGGATCAGCTTCGCCAGCGACTATGCGATCTGGACGCCGGCCTGGCTGATCGAACGGTTCGTCGACTTCGAGATCCCGGAGGACATGACCGAATACCCGGCGCTCACGACCGACGTCAAGAAGAAGATCCTCGGCCTCAACATGGCCAAGCTCTACGACATCGACGTTCCCGAGCAGCTGCGGCTACCCGAGTCGGCCGAGGGTGCGATCGGAGCCGAGCCGGAGCCGGTGGCTTGAGCGGCGCCATGACGGTCGGAACGCCGCCACGGGTCGACGTGGCGGCCATCGACGCCGCGCTGGGCACGGTGCGCGATCCGGAGCTCGACGAGTCGATCACCAGCCTCGATTTCGTCGGGTCGGTCGCCGTGGACGGCGGGATCGTGACCGTCGAGCTTCGGTTGCCGACGTACTTCTGTGCGCCGAACTTCGCGTACCTCATGGTGGCCGACGCCTACGACGCGGTCGTCCAGGTGCCTGGGGTCGAGAGCGTGATCGTCCGGCTTCTCGACCACTTCGCCTCGGACGAGATCAACGCTGGCGTCGCCGCCCGTCGGGGGTTTGCCGGCTCGTTTCCGGGGCTCGCAGACGATGAGCTCGCCGAGTTGCGGCTGACCTTCCGACGCAAGGCGCATCGGGCCGGCCAGGAGCGGTGTGCATCCGCCTTGGTGAGGGCGGGGCGGGACGTCGCCGACCTGGCCGCCGCCTCGCTCGGTGACGTACCGCCCGGGCCTGATCTCGACCGGCTCCGGCGCCGTCGACTCGACCTGGGCCTGCCGGCGGCCGACGACGCGCCACTCCTCGTGGACGACGATGGCACCCCGATCACCGTGGTCGACCTGCCGGCCCAGCTGCGGCTCGCCCGGACGACCCGCATCAGCATCGACGGCAACGCGGCGTTTTGTCGCGGGTTGCTCGACGTGCGGTACGGCCGCCGCGACGAGGGGGCGGCCGGGTGACCTCGTCGACACGTCGCCGCGATGGGGCTGCGTCGCGGCGCGGATTGAGAGAGGCTGTCGTTGTGAGCCCCTTTGACGCCGCGCCGTCGCAGCCTCCGGTCGCCGGGACGATCCAGTCGGTGTCGAGGGCGCTGCGCGCGATCGAGTTCGTCGCCGCGAGTCCGGAGGGGGTGACGGCGAAGGAGATCGGTGCGCATCTCGATCTCGCGGTGCCGTCGACCTACCACCTGCTCGCCACCCTGATCGAGTCGGGCTACGTGATCCACCTGGCGCAGGAGCACCGCTATGCGCTCGGCTATCGGGTCCGCCTGCTCGAGCAGGGGCTGGAGCGACAGATGCAGGTGCCGAGCCAGATCGCCGACGCGATTCGACGGCTGCACCTCGAGGCCGACGCCGCCGCATACTACGCGGTCTATCGCGAGATCGAGGTGGTGATCGCGCACGTCGTCGACTCGAAGCGACGGCCGCGAGTACGGGTGCTCGACGTCGGCTTCCACGAGGCGACGCATGCGACGGCCTTCGGCAAGGTGATGCTCGCCGCGATGACACCCGAGGACCGGGAGGAGTATCTCGCCCGGGTCGGGCTGCGCCGCTGCACCGACAACACCATCGTCGAGCGGCCCACGCTGGAGGTGCATCTGGCGCAGGTACGCAAGTCCGGCGTCGCGTTGGAGGTAGGGGAGTTCCAAAACGGGTTGTCGTGCCTCGCGGCCCCGGTCCTGTCGCCGGCGGGCGCGGTCATCGCCTCGGTGGCGATCTCACTTCCGTCGCCCGACTTCGCGGCACGCCGATGGGAGCTCGAGCGGGCCGTTCGACACGGTGCGCTGGTCGCGACCCGGGCAGTCAGCCGGGGTGGCGCCGGCCCCTCCGACCGCCGCTGACGTGCGTCCGGCCGCGCTGGGAGGACCGATCTTGCGCGACACGCTCGGTGTGTCGCGCAAGATGAGTCCTCTCAGTGGTGGCTTCACTGGCGGTAGAGCGATGAGTTTTGGGCGCGCCGACGGTCTATCTCGACATGACGACTGAAGCATCAAAGTCCCGGCCGGCGCTCCAACGTACGACGGGCCGCGACCGCGACGGATGGTTCGCGGTCCTCGACGCCTGGGGAGCGGCCGACCGACCGTACCGGGAGACCGCAGGCTGGCTCCAAGACGAGCACGGACTCAGCGCCTGGTGGGCCCAGAAGATCACGGTCGAGTACGAGGAGGCCCGCGGCGTCCGTGCCCCGGGCAGCCGCGGCGACGGCACGTACACGCTCACCGCCAGCAAGTCCGTCGCCGCCCCGGCGCAGCGACTGTACGAGGCGTTCGCCGACCCGACGGTACGCGGGCGCTGGCTGCCGAATGCCGCCGTCCGCGAGCGCACGATGCGGCCGGGCCGGTCGGCGAGATTCGACTGGGGCGACGGCGGTGAGCGGGTGAGCGTGACCCTCGTGCCGTCGGGCGCGACCAAGACCCAAGTCGGGGTCGAGCATGCCCGTCTGCCGTCGGAGGCGGCGGCCGCCGAGGCCAAGGCAGCCTGGCGCGATCGGCTCGCGGCGCTCAAGACCCTCGTCGAGGCCTGACGTCAGCACCGGGCGAGGGCCTGGGTGAGCGACGATGCCAGATCTCCGCGCCCACCGACCGTCACGTCGTCCAGCTCGAGCCATCCGGCCATCAACCGAAGCTCGGCGGCCAGCGCCGTGGCGACCTCGTCGCGGTCCGCCCCGGGCTCGACGTGGACGACCGGGACGACGAGCCTGGCCTGCTTGCGGTCGGCCTTGAGGTCGACGCGTGCGACCAGTCGATCGCCGAGCAGGAACGGCAGCACGTAGTAGCCGTGCACGCGCTGGGCCGCCGGTGTATAGATGCTGATCCGGTAGTGGAAGTCGAACAGTCGGAGGGCGCGGTCGCGGTTCCAAATCAGCGAGTCGAACGGAGACAGCAACGCGCCCGCCGCCACGGCAGACGGCTCCCGTGCCTCGCGCGACAGGTAGTGCTGCTGCTTCGACTCGGATAGTCGCACCGGGATCAGGTCGCCCGCCTCGACCAGCTCGGCCACTCGTCGCGCCGCCAACTCGCGGGGGAGCGGGTAGTAGCCGGAGTTGCCCGAGACTCCGCAAAGCTCCCGGGCGGACGCGATGCCCTGGGCGCGGGCGGCCATCCGGATCAGCTCGCGCTGCGCCTCGGCGGGTTCGACGGCCGGCGCCGCCAAGGTCTCGGCCGGAAGGACCCGCTCGGTCAGGTCGTAGAGCCGCTCGAAGTTGCGCCGACCGGCAATCGTCACCCGGCCGGCACTGAACAAGTACTCGACGGCGATCTTGGCGTCCTGCCAGTTCCACATCCGGCCGGTCGTCGGATC
>DASQKI010000053.1:0-15943 GCA_035630615.1 Nocardioidaceae bacterium | reverse complement strand
GAGGCCACGGCGCACCTGCGAGTCACGGTCAAGGCCGCCGATCCCAAACTCGTCGGTCGAGCGTTCTCGAACGCCACCATGGAGCTGGCGCTGGCAAGCTACTCGGGATTCCATACGACGACACCGCCGACCTCCGAGAGTGCCTACGGCGTGTATTGGCCGACCCTGTTGCCGGCCGAGCTGATCGACCACCAGGTCGTCTTGCCGGACGGCACCCGTCGAAGCATTCCGCCGACGCCCACCGGCCGCCTTCCCGAGTCCACTCCCCGCCGACGGCCGCTGCCACCGGCGCCTGAGGGCGAGACCCGAAGGGCGCCCTTGGGTCGGGTCTGCGCGGCCCGCTCCGGTGACAAGGGCGGCAACGCGAATGTCGGCCTGTGGACCCGGAGTGATCTGGAGTACGCCTGGCTACGTGAGCACCTGACCGTCGACAATCTGCGAGAGCTGCTGGCCGAGGCGGCCGACCTCGAGATCCGCCGCTACGAGCTCGCGAATCTCCACGCCCTCAACTTCGTGATCGTGGGGCTCCTGGGAGCTGGTGTCGCGGCATCGACCCGGCCGGATCCGCAGGCGAAGGGTCTGGGGGAGTACCTCCGCTCCAGGCACGTGGACATTCCCGTCGACCTGCTTGCAGAAGAGAGGAGAGACGCATGACGACCTACTACCGCAACGCAGCGGGACGCGTCGTCACGACGTCACCATGGCGTGTGATCGACTGTTGGCACATGACCCGCGAGCCGGATCTCGACGCGTATCACGTGACCCACGGCCGGCAGGTCCGATCGTCGGAGGTGTCGACATGAAAGCCTGGAGGGCCGCCGAGCTTGGGGAGCCTCAGGATGTCCTCGATTTGGTCGAGGTCCCCGACCCTGAGCCCGGGCCGGATCAGATCGTGGTGCGAGTGCTCGCAAGCGCCGCGAACTTCCCCGACGTGCTCATGTGCCGCGGCCGCTACCAGGTCAAGCCCGATCTTCCGTTCACGCCAGGTTTCGAGCTTTGCGGCGAGGTTGTCGCGATGGGGGAGGACGTCACCGGTTTTGCGACGGGGGATCGCGTCATCGGGGCTACCGTCCTGCCCTACGGTGGCTTCGGAGAAAGGGCGCTGTCGGACGCGGCCACTACCTTTCTGGCGCCGCCGGCGCTCGACGATGCCCGGGCCGCGTCCCTCTACATCGCCTATCAGACTGGATGGTTCGGCCTGCATCGCCGCGCGGGGCTGCGGGCCGGCGAGTGCCTCCTCGTCCATGCGGCGGCCGGAGGCACCGGCAGCGCTGCGGTCCAGCTCGGCAAGGCTGCCGGGGCCCGGGTGATCGGCGTGGTCGGCGGCCCGGCGAAGGCGAAGGTGGCGCGCGAGTTGGGCGCCGACGTCGTGGTGGACCGGCACGAGCAGGACTTCGTCGAGGTCGTCAAGGACGAGACCGATGGTCGCGGCGCCGACGTGATTTACGACCAGGTCGGCGGTGAGACGTACCAACGCTCCACCAAGTGCATCGCGTTCGAAGGACGGATCCTGGTGGTCGGCTTCGCCGGCGGGGAGATCCAAACCGCCCGGCTCAACCACGCGCTGCTGAAAAACTACTCGATCTTCGGCTTGCACTGGGGTCTCTACCAGAGCCGAGACCTCGCTGCCGTCGCGCGCTGCCATGAGGAGCTGACCCGGTTGGCCGCGACCGGCGCCGTCCGACCGTTTGTGAGCGAGCGGATCGGCATCGACGGCGTAGCTGACGGTCTTCGCCGGCTGGCTGCGGGCTCGACCATCGGGCGAGTGGTCTTCGAGCCGGGAGCGCCCGACCGCTCCTGACGGCACCGGCGTCCAGGGTGCAGGATGGGGGAATGACGAGTGAGGCGCGCCCATCGTACGACCCGGCGGCCGGTGTGCTGGAGCACTGCCGATCGCTGGTCCGGATCGACACGTCGAACTACGGCGACGACTCGGGCCCAGGGGAGCGGGGTGCCGCCGAGTACGTGGCCGAGCGACTGTCGTCGGCGGGGCTCGAGCCGATGCTGGTCGAGTCCGTGCCGGGACGAGCGAACGTCCTCGCCCGATGGGGCGGACGCGATCCTGACGCCGAGCCGCTGCTGCTGCATGGACATCTCGACGTCGTGCCGGCGAGAGCCGACGACTGGAGTGTGCCTCCGTTCGCCGGCGAGATCGTCGACGGTTATCTGTACGGACGCGGCACCGTCGACATGAAGGACTTCGACGCGATGCTGCTGTCCGTCCTCGAGGCGCGGCAGCTCGCCGGATGGGCTCCGCGCCGGCCGGTCGTTTTCGCGTTCACGGCCGATGAGGAGGCGGGCGGCCGAAGCGGAGCGCACTGGCTGGTGGAGGAGCATGCGGCCTGGCTGACGGACTGCACGGATGCGATCGGCGAGGTCGGCGGCTTCTCGACCGAGGTGGCGGGGCAGCGGCTCTACCTGATCGAGTCCGGCGAGAAGGGAATGACCTGGATCCGGCTCACCGCACACGGAACCGCCGGGCACGGCTCGATGCGGCATCCCGACAACGCCATCGCGCGGCTCGCTCAGGCGGTCGGCACGATCGGCGCGTACGAGTGGCCGGCCCAGCCCGGCCCCGTGATGCGACAGCTCCTCGAGAAAGTACGCGAGCTCGCCGACTCCACCAGCGACGACCCGGACAAGCTGATCGCCGAGCTCGGCCCGGCCGCCCGGATGATCGGCGCCGGGATCCGCAACACGACGAACCCGACGATGCTGCAGGCCGGCTACAAGATCAACGTGGTGCCCGGAGAGGCACAGGCCTGGATGGACGGGCGGTTCCTGCCTGGTGAGCGGGACGCGTTCGTCGCCGGGCTGCGGGACCACGTCGGGCCGCACATCGAGGTCGACATCGAGCACGAGGACGTCGCGCTCGAAGGGGAGTTTGCCGGCGACATGGTCGACGCGATGACCGCCAGTCTCCTCGCCGAGGATCCCGACGCCCATATCGCGCCGTACCTCATGTCCGCCGGCACCGATGCCAAGGCGTGGAGTCGGCTCGGCATCCCGTCGTACGGGTTCGTCCCGCTCCGACTGCCGGCGGACCTGGACTTCACTGCCTTGTTCCACGGCGTCGACGAGCGGGTGCCGGTGGACGCGCTGTCGTTCGGGGCTCGCGTACTGGACCGCCTCCTCGATCAGGCCTGAAGCAATCGCGCGAGCCGCGTGTGTCGGGGGCGATGCGGCCGAAGCCGGACGGCGGCGGCCAACGCCGGTCCGGCTTGGTGCACGATCGACAGATGCCGGCCCGCCATCGAGGCGGCGCTGATGAGATGCGCCCGGGTGAGTGAACCCGCCGACTCGGCAGGCAGCACGAGCACCACCGCCTCGGCCCGGCGGCCGACCGCGTCGTGCACGGCGGCCACCTCGACGTCGGAGTCGCCGCCCACCGCCTCGCGCAGCGCATCGACTCCGGCCGTGCCGGCAGACCGAATGCCGAGGACGACGACGTCTGACGGGCCGACGCCCAACACGTGGGGCAGTGCGTCGGTCACCAACTCGCGGGTGCGGGCGACTGCCTGGGCGGCGTCGGCCACGGGTGACACGACGACCGCGTGCTGTCGGGGCTCGACCGGCCGCAGCTCGCCGGTCCGAAGCGACTCGATGAGGCGGATGATCGGGGCGTCCTCGGCGCCGGTCGCAGCCTCGCCGGTCGCCTCGGCGCCGGCCGCTCCGTCGCCGGTCGCCACCTCGCCGGTCGACGGGCCGACGTCGACCGGTAGCCGAACTGTCGGCACCACGCCACTCGCGACGAGGTCGCCGAAGAATCGGCCGGGCTCGGCCGGCTCCAGCTCGTCCGGGTCGCCGATCAGCACGAGACTGGCGTCGGCGTCATGGTTTTCGAGGATCTCGGCCGCGGCGGCCAGGCCGAGTCGGTGCGCGTCGTTGACGATCGTCATGGGCCGGCCGGCGGCATCGGCGAGCTTGCGCAGGCGTCGAGCCCAGTCGTCGGATCCGCTTCCACGGCCGGCGGTGACGGTGCACAGCGGCATCGCCAGTGCCGCATCGACGGGATCCGCCGGTGTGGTGTCGGGTCCGCCCGACGCCACGATCGCATGGACGTCGTCCGCGAGCTGCTCCTCGAGCGGTCCCCACTGCGGATGCGCAAGCGCCCGCTCCGAGGGCAGCGCGACGACCCGACCGGCGGCCGCGGCCGCGTCGAGTCCGGGCCGTGGCGAGTCGATGTCGTAGCCACGCAGCGCCGCCGCCCAGGTGACGCCGTCGAGAGTCGTCGAACCGTCGGCGGCGGCGCGGCGCACCAGCCAACCCGTGAGAGCGGCCGACCGGCGTACATCGTCAGCCGCATACCGACCGAGCTGCTCCTGGGCGAGGGCATCGGCGCTGACCGGCGTGGCATCCGGGGCATCGAGCGCCCGCCAGGGATCGACATTCGGCCCGGACGCGCCACCCGGACCGCCGTCACCCGACCCGATCACATCCGACGCTGCCGCCCCTCCTGGCCCCGCCTCTTCCGGCGCTGTAGCTTCCGGGCCGGCCGCATCCGACCCTGCGCCCTCCGACCCTGCGTCCTCCGGCCCCACTGCCGATCCGTCCGACCCGTTCACGATGGCGTGTCGGCGCCCTCGTCGGAGACGTCGTCGAGCGCGTCGACGATCTCTTGCGGCAGCTCGACCTCCCAGGCGTCGAGCGAGGCGGTGAGCTGGGCCGTGGTGCGAGCGCCGACCAGAGCCGAGCTGAGGCCGGGCCTGGCGAGCACCCATGCGAGAGCGGTCTGGATCGGCGACAGTCCGAGTCCGTCGGCGGCGCGCACGACCGCCTCGACAATGCCGTGCGAGCCCTCGTCGAGATAGGGCTCGACGTTGCTGCCCAGATGAGGCGTCGCCGCCCGAGAGTCGGCCGGCACTCCGGCTCGATACTTCCCGGTCAACACGCCGCGCCCCAACGGCGACCAGGCAAGCACGCCCATGCCGAGTGCCCGCGCCGCCGGTAGCACCTCGTCTTCGATCGCCCGATTGAGCAGCGAGTATTCGACCTGGGTCGACACCAGCGGTGCACGTCCGGGCGCTGCCGCCTGCCAGGCGTAACCCAACCCGGTCTGCCAACCCGACCAGTTCGAGATGCCGACGTAGCGAGCTCGACCGCTCGAGACGGCGTAGTCGAGCGCCGACAGCGTCTCCTGCCATGGTGCGGTCCTCGACCACACATGCACCTGCCAGAGGTCGACCTCGTCGAGGCCGAGGCGGTGGAGCGATCCGTCGAGCTGGCGCAGCAGGCCGCCGCGCGACGTGTCGGCGCCCCATTCGCCGCGCCGCGTGCCGAGGCCGGCCTTGGTCGCGATCACGAGTTCGTCGCGGGCCACGACCTTGTCGATCAGGCCGCCGAGTACCCGCTCGGACGCACCGTCGCCGTAGCTCGCTGCCGTGTCGACCAGCGTGCCGCCGGCGTCGACGAAGGCCGTGAGGGCGTCCTTGGCCTCGTGCTCGTCGGTGTCCTGCCCCCAGAGCCACGTGCCGAGCCCGAGACACGACACGGACAGGCCACTTCGGCCGAGCCGTCGCTGCTGCATGCGCGAACCCTAGCCGACCCGGTTTTGCGCCCATCTGCGTCGTTGACGTCGACCCATGTGCCGCAATCTCGCATCGGCCGACGCCCCGGATATTGAGCCGTCGACCGACCGCTAGGCTCCCCGGGTGCGCCTGGGACTCAACATCGGCTATGTCGCGACCACTGCCGGCGGCGAACACGTTCGGCTCGCTCGAGCGGCCGAGGAGGCCGGCTACGGCAGCGTGTGGGCCGCCGAGGCCTACGGCTCCGACGTCATCACGATGCTGACCTGGATCGCCGCGCAGACCGAGCGGATCGACGTCGGCAGCGCGATCATGCAGATCCCCGGTCGATCGCCCGCGATGACCGCGATGACGGCCGCGACGCTGGACACCCTCACCGAGGGGCGCTTTCGCCTGGGACTCGGTGTGTCCGGCCCTCAGGTGTCGGAGGGCTGGCACGGCGTACGGTTCGCCAAGCCGTTGGCTCGGACCCGCGAGTACGTCGACATCGTCAAGCTCGCCCTGGACCGCCAGACCGTGCGCTACGACGGTGACCACTTCACGCTGCCATTGCCGGACGGACCCGGGAAGCCGCTCAAGCTGATGCTCCACCCGTACCGGCCGCACATCCCGATCTACCTGGCCGTGATCGGGCCCAAGAACCTCGAGCTGACCGGCGAGATCGCCGACGGGTGGCTCAGCATCTTCTTCGCGCCAGAGCATGCCGAGGGGTCGCTGGCGCCGCTGCGGGCCGGCGCCGCCAAGGCCGGCAAGACGCTCGACGACATCGACGTGGTGGCCAACGTCCCCGTCGTTATCGGTGACGACGTGGACGCGTGTGCCGAGCCGCTGCGGGCCTACACAGCTCTCTATGTCGGCGGCATGGGCAGCCGGAAGCAGAACTTCTACAACGCATTGGCTCGCCGCATGGGCTACGACGATGCGGCCAAGCGGATCCAGACTCTGTACCTCGACAAGCAGCATCGGGAGGCGATGGCGGCGGTGCCGCGAGACCTGATCGACCAGACGGCCCTGATCGGACCCAAGGAGCGGATCGCCGAGCGGATCCACGCCTACGCGGAGGCCGGCGTGACGACGCTCAACGTGACAGCGTTCGCGGGCGACGAGGCCGGCCGGACCGAGACCCTCCGCGCGGTCGCTGATGCCCTCGACGCCTCAGGACTCGGAGACGGCTGACCGACGATGGATTTCTTCCAGGCCGTGGTCCTCGGCATCGTCGAGGGCTTCACCGAATTTTTGCCCGTGTCCAGCACCGGGCACCTGACGATCTTCGAGAAGCTGCTCGGCCTGCCGATCGACGCCGACGAGATCACGGCGTTCACGGCGGTGATCCAGATCGGAGCGATCCTTGCGGTGTTGGTCTACTTCCGCGAAGACATCTGGCGGATGGCCCGCGCCTGGGTGCTCGGCCTCTTCAAACCGGAGTATCGGGGAACCTTCGACCACCGCTTCGGGTGGTACGTCATCGTCGGCTCGATCCCGATCGTCGTCGTCGCGCTGGCCGGCGAGTCGCTGATCACCGGGCCGCTGCGCAACCTCTGGTGGGTCGCCGGATCGCTGATCGTCTGGAGCGCCGTGCTGGTGCTGGCCGAGCATGTCGCGACCCAGGAGCGCGGCGAGCGCGAGATGACGCTTCGCGACACCCTGCTCATCGGCACCGCCCAGTGCGTCGCGTTGATCCCCGGCGTTTCGCGGTCCGGCGCCACGATCTCGGCCGGGCTCATGCTGGGTCTCGATCGGGTCACCGCGACCCGGATGTCGTTCTTCCTGTCGATCCCGGCGCTGGTTGGAGCCGGCCTCTACGAGCTACCCGAGGCCGTCGGCGGTGGCATCGGCGTCGCGAAGACTGTCGTCGCGACCGTGGTGAGCTTCGTCGTCGCGTACGCAGCGATCGCCTGGCTGCTGAGGTTCGTCGCCGGGCACAGTCTGATGCTGTTCGTCTGGTACCGCCTCGCAGTCGGTGGCCTGCTCGTCGTGCTCCTGGCCACCGGCACCATGTCGCCCACCTAACAGAGTTGTCAGGCACATATGGAGCCCAGGGTCCACATGTGCCTGACAGGTTGGCCCGTACGCTGGGGCGGTGGCCTTCGCGATCTTGGTCCGGCACGGCCGTACGGCCGCCAACGCCGATGGCGTTCTCGCCGGGCGAACCCCCGGCGTGCATCTCGACGACACCGGCCGCGCCCAGGCCGCCGCCTTGGGTCAACGGCTCGCCGGCCTCCAACTAGCGCGGATCGTCAGCAGCCCACTAGAACGCACCCTCGAGACGGCGCAGGAGATCGCCCGGGCGCAGTCGCGATCGCCGAAGCCGCGGGTCCGTCGCGACAAGGGCCTGACCGAGTGCGGCTACGGCGAATGGACCGGCCGCAAGCTGAAGGACCTCACCAAGCACAAGCTGTGGAGCACGGTGCAGCAGCATCCGAGCGCCGTGATGTTTCCCGGTGGCGAGTCGATGGTGGAGATGCAGACCCGGGCCATCGCCGCGGTCCGACGGTGGAACGCCGAGGTCCAGCAGGAGGTCGGCCCGGGCGGCATCTGGGTCGCCGTCAGCCACGGTGACGTCATCAAGGCCGTGGTCGCCGACGCGCTCGGGCTCCATCTCGACCAGTTCCAGCGGATCGTCATCGGTACGGCTGCGGTATGCGTCATCGAGTACACCGAGCACCGGCCGTTCGTCCTCCATATCAACGACACCGGCAGTGATCTGAGCGCGTTGCGCGACGGGACCCTACCGGCCAAGAGCCGTCGACGGCGGGGCAGTTCCGACGCCACGGTCGGCGGCGGTGTATGACCCGAATCGGGTCGCGCTCTAGAGTCGCGTCATGCTCGTCCATCGCTTTGACCAACCCGACCGGTTCGTCAGTGGCACCGTCGGCCCGCCGGGGGACCGCACGTTCTTCATCCAGGCCCGGGCGGGTTCTCGGATCACGTCGGTCGCACTCGAGAAGGAACAGGTCGCCGTCCTCGCCGATCGGCTCGACGAGCTTCTCGACCAGGTCGACGAGGCCGCCGACTCGACGGCGTCTGACGCGGCAGTCACCGAGGCGGCCACGCCTGACGCAGCTGCCGATACCGCTCCGCTCGACCAGCCGATCGAGCAGGAGTTTCGAGTCGGCACGATGACCCTCGCCTGGGACGACGACTCCAAGGCCGTTGTCATCGAAGCCTTCGCCGCCACGGAGAGCGAGGACGCGGAGGCCGACGAGGTACTCATCGTGCAACTGCCGCCGGCCATGGCCCGAGTGTTTTCGGAGCGAGCCAAACTGGTGGTGGCGTCCGGTCGCCCGAACTGCCAGTTCTGTGGGCAGCCGATCGATCCGGACGGCCACATCTGCCCTCGTTCCAACGGCCACAAAAGACTGAGTAGTGACTAGCGACCAATCCCTCGGCCCCGTCGACATCGAGTCGGTGCTCCGGCACGGCTCGGTCAGCTTGGAGGGGCGCCTCGTCGAGGCCTCCAACGCCACCTTCTTCGGCGCGGCCTGCCTCGACGGTGCAACGGTCGAGTGCGTCTACAAGCCGATCCGTGGCGAGCGACCGCTGTGGGATTTCCCGTACGGCACGCTCGCCGATCGCGAGGTGGCCGCGTACCTGGTGTCGGAGCTCGCCGGCTGGCACGTCGTCCCGCCGACCGTCCTCGGCAACGGACCGCTCGGGCCCGGGATGGTGCAGGCCTGGGTCACCGACGACGCCGACGACCTGGTCGACGTGCTCCCGTCGGGATCGCTCCCGGACGGATGGCTGCACGTGCTCGACGCCGTCGACCTGCACGAGCAGCCGGTCGTGCTGGTGCATCGCGACGATCCGCAACTGCGAGCGATGGCGGTCTTCGACGCAGTCGTCAACAACGCTGACCGTAAGGGCGGTCACGTGCTGTCGGCCGAGGGACGGGTGCTCGGCTGCGACCACGGGTTGACGTTTCATGTCGAGCGAAAGCTTCGTACCGTCATCTGGGGTTGGGCCGGCGAACTGCTCACGGACGACGACATCGTTGCCCTCGAGCGCCTGCTGGGTGCCCTCCAAGCGCCGGCCGGCACCGGGCTCGACCAGCACCTCGGCGATGACGAGTTCGACCGGCTCGGTGCCCGCGTCGAGCGTCTGCTGCGTACGCGGCGCCACCCCATACCGCCTCGGGACGGGCGCGCCATCCCCTGGCCGGCCTTCTGACCCCGCGTGAGACCCCTCAACGGTCGCACCGCGGTGTGTCTAGGCTGCAGGCATGCGGTCGTGGACGACACCTGAGGTGCCCCAACTCGCCGATCGGGGTCACGTACCAGGCCCAGGCCTTCGGCTGCACGACACCGCGACCGGCAGCGTGGGCGACGCCACGCCGTCTGGCCTGGCCCGCATGTACGTCTGTGGCATCACGCCGTACGACGCCACCCATCTCGGCCACGCCGCGACCTACATCGCCTACGACACGATCTGTCGGGTCTGGCACGACGCCGGACTCGAGGTGAGCTACACCCAAAACGTCACCGACGTCGACGATCCGCTGCTCGAGCGCGCCACGGAGACCGGCGAGGACTGGCGCGACCTCGCGGAGCGGGAGACCGAGCTCTTCCGCGACGACATGACCGCACTGCGCGTGCTGCCGCCGCAGGACTACGTCGGCGCCGTCGAGTCGGTCCCGCTGTTCGTCGAGCTGATCGAGCGGCTCGCCGAGCAGGGGGCGGCCTATGAGCTCGACCGCGATCTGTATTTCCAGGTCCACAAGGATCCGGCCTTCGGCTCTCTCGGCGGCTACGACAACTCCACGATGGTTGCCCTCTCCGCCGAGCGGGGCGGCGACCCCGAGCGACCCGGCAAGCGCGACCGCCTCGACAGCCTGCTCTGGCGCGCCGAGCGGCCGGGCGAGCCGTCGTGGGACGCGCCCTTCGGTGCCGGCCGCCCTGGCTGGCACACCGAGTGCGCCGCGATCGCGCTCGACCGACTCGGCATGGGCTTCGACGTTCAGGGCGGCGGCTCCGACCTGATCTATCCGCACCACGAGATGTCCGCGTCGCAGGCCCAGGTGGCGACGGGGGAGCGCCCGTTCGCGCAGCGCTACGTCCACGCGGGCATGGTCGGCTACGACGGCGAGAAGATGTCGAAGTCGCGCGGCAATCTCGTGCTGGTCTCGCGGCTTCGGGGCGACGGTACCGACCCGAGCGCGATCCGGCTTGCCATCCTCGCGCACCACTATCGGTCCGACTGGGAGTGGACCTCGGCCGAGCTGACCGGGGCCTCGGAGCGTCTCGAGCGGTGGCGCCAGGCGGCCAGACTCGACGCCGGTCCGGACGCGCGGCCGGTCGTCGACCAAGTACGCCGGGCGCTCGAGGACGACCTGGGTACGCCCGGCGCGCTCTCCGTCGTCGATGCTTGGGCGAGCGCCGCTCTCGAGGGCGCCGGACCCGACGACGCCGACGCGCCTGCCACGGTGCGGTCGCTCACTGACGCCCTGCTCGGAGTGCCGCTCTGACCGTCCGTGAGTTCCGACCGGGCGATCCGTGAGTTCCGACCGGCCGGTCCGTGAGTTCCGACCGGCCCAGTCCGTGAGTTCCGACCGCGCGATCCGTGAGTTCCGACCGGCTCAGTCCGCGCCGGGGTGGCGCCGCTTGAGATACCGCTCGAACTCGCGGGCGATCGCCTCACCGCTCGCCTCCGGCAGGTCACTGCTGTCGCGGGCCCGCTCCAGCGACTCGACGTACTCCGCGATCTCGCCGTCCTCGCGAGCTAGCTCGTCGACGGTCTCCTCCCAGGCCCGAGCCTGCTCTTCCAGGTCTGCGACTGAGATCGACACGTCGAGCATCTCTTCGAGGCGGCCCAACAGCGCGAGCGTCGCCTTGGGGCACGGCGGCTGCGCCACGTAGTGCGGCACCGCCGCCCACAGCGACGCGCAGGGGATGTCGCGTCGAGTGGCCGCGTCGGTGAAGACGCCCGTGATGCCGGTCGGGCCTTCGTACCTCGAACGCTCGACCCCGAACGTCTCATCCATCTCGTGGCCGCTGACCTGCCCCGACAGTGGCACCGGACGCGTGTGCGGCGTGTCGGCGAGCAGAGCGCCGATCGTGACGATCATCGAGGCGCCGACCTGGTCGGCGAGATCGAGCAATTCGTCGCAAAACTGACGCCACTTCAGGTTGGGCTCGATGCCGCGTACGAGCAGGAGGTCGCGCTCGCTCCCGAGGGGACGGGCGACGTACATCCGCGTCGTGGGCCAGGTGATGGTGCGTTCATCGTCGTCATCAAACGCCACCGTCGGCCGGTTGACCTGGTAGTCGTAGTAGTCGTCCGGCTCGACCTCACCGATCAGGACGGCGTCCCACTCGACGAGGAGATGGTCGATGACACCGGTCGCGGACTCACCCGCGTCGTTCCAACCTTCGAACGCGGCGATCATCACCGGGTCCACCAGCGAGGGCACCGGTTCGGTCTCAGAGGTCACCACTCCAGCCTAGGGGGCGACTGGGGAAGATCGCGCCAGGGCTGTTTTGGCGCAGGGGTCCCCTGCGCCAATAGGTTTGGCGTGGGGGTCCCCTGCGCCAAACAGGCCCGGACGCCAACCCCCTCGCGTCCCGGGGAGCGAAACACTCGCCCAGGGTGTGGACGGCCGGTAGCTACGCTGAACAGCAGACATGCCCATCGTCGACTCCAGGAGGCCCATGGTGACGACACGTCCCAGCCTGCGCCACGCCCTTGCCGAGCGCGTCGTGGTGGCTGATGGGGCGATGGGCACGATGCTGCAGCAGTACGACCTGACGCTCGACGACTTCGATCAGCTCGAAGGCTGCAACGAGATCCTCAACGTCACGCGGCCCGACGTCGTCACGGGCATCCACGATGCGTACCTCGAGGCCGGTGCCGACTGCGTCACGACCAACACCTTCGGCGCCAATCTGGCGAACCTGGCGGAGTACGACATCGCCGACCGGATCGAGGAGCTCGCCGAGAGCGGCGCCCGACTCGCCCGCGAGGCCGCCGACCGTCACGCGACCGACGACCGATCCCGCTGGGTCCTCGGCTCGTCCGGTCCCGGCACCAAACTGCCAACGCTCGGCCACGTCACGTACGCCGAGCTGCGCGATGCCTACGAGTCCCAAGCCCGCGGCATGATCGCCGGTGGGGCCGACGCGATCGTCGTCGAGACCGCCCAAGACTTGCTGCAGGCCAAGGCCGCCATCCTCGGCACCAAGCGAGCCCTGACGGCGGCCGGCGCCGACCTACCGCTGATCGCCCACGTCACGGTGGAGACCACCGGGACGATGCTGCTCGGCACCGAGATCGGGGCCGCCCTCACCGCGCTCGAGCCGCTCGGCATCGACGCGATCGGGCTCAACTGCGCCACCGGCCCGACCGAGATGAGCGAGCACCTGCGCTATCTCTCGCGGCACGCGACCGTGTTGCTCGGCTGCATGCCCAACGCGGGACTGCCGGAGCTCACCGCCGACGGCGCGCGCTATCCGCTGACGCCGGAGCAGCTCGCCGACGCCCACGAGACGTTCGTCCGCGAATACGGCCTCAGCCTCGTCGGGGGTTGCTGCGGCACCACGCCGGAACACATCCGCCAGCTCGTCGAACGGGTCCGCGGCCGGAGTCCGGGGGAGCGCCAGCCGCAGCCCGAGCCCGGAGTCTCGTCGCTCTACCAGCACGTGCCGTTCCGGCAGGACACGTCCTACCTCTCCATCGGGGAGCGGACCAACGCCAACGGCAGCAAGGCGTTCCGCGAGGCGATGCTCGCCGACCGCTGGGACGACTGCGTCGACATCGCGCGAGCGCAGATCCGCGACGGTGCGCACCTGCTCGACCTCTGCATCGACTACGTCGGTCGCGACGGCGCCGAGGACATGCGTACGGCGGCATTCCGGCTCGCGACGTCGTCGACGCTGCCGATCGTGCTCGACTCGACCGAGCTCGACGTGCTCCGCACCGGCCTCGAGCATCTCGCCGGCCGCTGCCTGATCAACTCGGTCAACTACGAGGACGGCGACGGCCCGGACTCACGGTTCGCCAAGGTGATGCCGCTGGCCAAGGAGCACGGCGCCGCCGTCGTGGCACTGACGATCGACGAGGAGGGTCAGGCTCGCACCGCCGAGTGGAAGGTACGCGTCGCGACCCGGCTCATCGAGGACCTGACGACCAACTGGGGCATGCGAGTCAGCGACATCGTCATGGACTGCCTGACGTTTCCGATCGCCACGGGCCAAGAAGAGACCCGACGCGACGCGCTAGAGACGATCGAGGCGATCCGCGAGGTCAAGCGGCGCTATCCCGACGTCCAGACGACACTCGGGGTGTCCAACGTGTCGTTCGGGCTCAACCCGGCCGCGCGCGTCGTGCTCAACTCGGTCTTCCTCCATGAAGCCGTCGAGGCCGGGCTCGACTCGGCGATCGTGCATGCGGCCAAGATCCTGCCGCTGTCGCGGATCCCGGACGAGCAGCGCGAGGTCGCCCTCGATCTCGTTTACGATCGGCGCCGCGACGGATACGACCCGCTGGCCAAGCTCCTCGACGTGTTCGCCGACGTCAGCATCGCCGACACCAGGGCCGACCGGGCTGCCGAACTCGCCGCGCTGCCGTTGGCCGAGCGGCTGCAGCG
The DNA here is from genome assembly GCA_035630615.1 of Nocardioidaceae bacterium. Lineage (GTDB taxonomy): Bacteria > Actinomycetota > Actinomycetes > Propionibacteriales > Nocardioidaceae > DATFRX01. Next base: position 1,837 of record DASQKI010000053.1, on the reverse strand, counting down.
CCGGATCATCGACGGCGAGATCAACGGGCTCACCGACGACCTCGACACCGCCATGGCCGAGGGCCGCGGCGCGCTGGAGATCGTCAACGAGGACCTGCTGGCCGGCATGAAGGTCGTCGGCGACCTGTTCGGCGCCGGAGAGATGCAGCTCCCGTTCGTGCTGCAGTCGGCCGAGACGATGAAGACGTCCGTCGCGTACCTCGAGCCCCACATGGAGAAGACCGACGAGGACGGCAAGGGCACGATCGTGCTCGCGACGGTCAAGGGCGACGTGCACGACATAGGCAAGAACCTCGTCGACATCATCTTGAGCAACAACGGCTACAACGTCGTCAACCTCGGCATCAAGCAGCCGGTGAGCACGATCATCGATGCTGCGCAAGAGCACCGGGCCGACGTGATCGGCATGTCGGGGCTGTTGGTCAAGAGCACGGTGGTGATGAGGGAAAACCTCGAGGAGATCGGCCAGCGTGGCCTCTCCGATCGATGGCCGGTGCTGCTCGGCGGCGCGGCCCTGACCCGGTCGTACGTCGAGGAGGACCTGGCCGCGCTCTTCAAGGGCGAGGTGCGCTACGCCCGTGACGCGTTCGAGGGGTTGCGCCTGATGGATGCCGCCATGGCGGTCAAGCGCGGCGACCCGGGTGCGACGCTTCCGGAGCCGCGTGGCCGTCGCGTGAAGGCGCGGCCGTCGCGGGAATCGGAACCGGTGGACATCCCGGCTCGCTCCGACGTCGCGGCCGACAACCCGATCCCGACGCCGCCGTTCTGGGGCGACCGGATCGTCAAGGGCGTCCCGCTCGGCGAGATCGCGGAGTGGCTCGACGAGCGGGCGACGTTCCTCGGCCAGTGGGGGCTTCGCGGCTCGCGCGGCGACGGTCCGTCGTACGAGGAGCTGGTCGAGACCGAGGGCCGGCCGCGCCTGCGGATGTGGATGGATCGCCTGCACACCGAGGGCATCATGGAGCCGGCGGTCGTCTACGGCTACTGGCCGTGCTGGTCGGAGGGCAACGACGTCGTCGTACTCGATCCCGACAACCAGACCGCCGAGATCGCGCGATTCACGTTCCCGCGACAGCGGCGGGGGCGGTTCTTGTGCCTCGCCGACTACTTCCGCGCCAAGGACTCCGGCGAGACCGACGTCATCGGCTTCCACCTCGTCACGATGGGCTCGCGGGTGAGCGAGGTGACGCAGGATCTGTTCGAGAAGAACGCCTACCGCGATTACCTGGAGCTGCACGGCCTGTCGGTCCAGCTGACCGAGGCGTTGGCTGAGTACTGGCACGCCCGGGTCCGCTCGGAGCTCGATGTCGCCGGCTCCGACGCACCCGAGCTCGCCGGCATCCTGAAGCAGGGCTATCGGGGCGAGCGCTACTCGTTCGGATATCCGGCATGTCCGGATCTGGAGGACCGGGCGACCCTCGTCCGGCTGCTTCGGCCCGAGCGGATCGGCGTCGCCTTGTCCGAAGAGCTCCAACTGCACCCGGAGCAGTCCACCGACGCACTCATCACACACCACCCGGAAGCGACGTATTACAACGCGCGCTGATCGGGTGATGCCGGATTGCTGTCGGAGCGATATGGTCCGACGGGTCAGACGGCGAATCGTTGTCTGATCGCTACCGATCGAGGGGTTGTCGGCCACTACAGTTGCGGCCCGAGCGGGTAGTTTTTGAGCGCCTGCCGCCAATCCGAGGCAGGCGAGAGACGCGAGGTGGAGAGTGTTCCGGACAAGACGAGCACTGGCGCTGGTTGCAGCGCTGGGGGCTGCCACAGCGGGCATGGCCGCGTGCGGCGGTGACGACGACGACGGCGGCGGGGGCGAGGGGCCCGGCACGTC
>DASQKI010000052.1:0-8019 GCA_035630615.1 Nocardioidaceae bacterium | reverse complement strand
CGGGGTCGCTGGTGTGGTTGTAGCGTCGGGTTCGCGGGTCCGGGAAGTGGCTGATCCGAAGTGTCGATGTGCGGGTGAGAGTCGGCCGCGCTGGATTCTTGAGACGCCCCGCAGTGCCCTCCCGGACCCGCGTTCAACGTCTTGGTCTGGGCCGCGCGGGCGTCGAGGAGGAGTTGGCGGTAGACGGCGTCGGAGATCCGTCGTTTCAGGCAGCGGATGGCCTCCATCCGGGTCTTGCCCTGGCTGAGCTTGCGTCGGTAGTAGGCGCGACCTTCGGTGTCGAACCGGGCCTGGGTGGCCGCGGCGATGTGGAGCATGTGGTTGATCTTCCGGTTCCCGGCCCGGGACAGCCGATGCCGGATCTGCTCCCCGGAGGAGGCGTCCAGCGGCGCGGTCCCGGTCCAAGATGCGAACCGGTTCCGGTCGGCGAACCGGGCCACGGCACCGACGTCGGCCAGGATCCGAGCCGCGACTATCGGTCCGACACCGGGCAGGTCCATCAGCCTCGGCCCACGCGCCAGCACCATCGCCTTGAGTTCCTTGGTGATGATCTTGATCTTCTTCTCGACCGCAACCAGCTCGGCGAGCTGCTCGGCCGCGAGCCGGCGGCGGGTCTTCCCGACCAGGTCCCGCGGCCGCACCGAGGCCAGGATCGCCTTGGCCTGACCGGTGGTGATGTCCTTCTTCGCCCGGCCCGGGGCGAGTTCGGACAGCAGCCGGTGCAGCCGGTTGACGGTCTGGACCCGGGCCCGGGTGAGCTCGGCACGGCGGTCGGCGAGCATCCGCAGCGCCTCGAGGTCGGCGTCGTAGGACAACACGCGCAGGGCCGTCGTGCGGACCGCGACCACCGCGACCGCGTGCGCATCGTGGGCGTCGGTCTTCCGGTTGTGTCCGGTGTCGAACAACCGCGCCCTGGCCGACAGCTTGGCCGGCACGTCGACCACGTGTTCGCCGTCGGCCAACAGCCGCTGCGCCAACGGACGCCCGGCGCCGTTGCTGCCCTCGACCGCCCACACCCGCTCGGCCCAAGCGGCCACGGTCCCCCGCATCGCGGCGTACCCGGCCCTGTCGGTGCCGAACCGGCCGGTCGCCAGCACCACCTCGTGCTCATCGACCACCTCGATCGTCGCCGACAACCTGTGGGGATCAACCCCAATGAACACCTTCGCCATGCCGCTCACCCTTCATCGTGAACCGGTAGAGATCGCGAGGCGGGCATTGCTATTACGAGCTGGGCAGTCCCCTTTCGAGCCACGCCTCAACACGGCGAACGACGGCACGCAAACCGAAAGAGAGCCACACCCGGTCCGGGTGGGCAGCCGCGATCGAGAGCGTACCGCCGAACGCCTGAACCGAGTCTGGCCGAACACCAGTCCACCCGAATCGTCTAACAGCCGCGATGCGCGCAGTCATGCCAGCAGGGCGCCCACTCATGCCGAAGACCGAGCGTTTGCCCGAACCGCGTGATCATGCCGGCATGGGATAGGTCGACGAGCAGCAATGCTGCGTCCCTGCAGGTGAGGCTAACGAGTAGTGCGCTCGCGCCGGGCCAACGCTTCCACCACGGCTGGGGTGGCGAGCTCCACGGCGAGCAGTAGATCGTGGAAGCGGTGCGGCCGGCCCAAGGTGGCGCGGGTCGCGAGCCGTCCGACGCCCCCGAGGGCCATCAGTCCGGCGAGTACCCGCATCCGGTCCAGGTCCGGGTCAGGAGCGGCCGTGGCGTCAAGCCAGCCCAGCCCGTAGCCAGCGAAGACGGGGCCCATGAAGCGCACATGTGAATCCACCGTCGCGTGACCAGCTATGCCTGGCTCCCAGCGCACCCCGCCGACGAGCTGGATCCCGCCGATCGCCATGCAGGTCCATCCGGTCACACGTCCAAAGGTTCTCAGCGCCGACATGGCGCCATGTTGGCAGGCAAGCCGAACCCCGTCGACGCCGGCAACGATCGCCGGAACCACATCCGTTGCGGACGACCCGAGGAGGGCGTACCGGATCGGCCGAAGACCATGACAGGCGCAGCGCTTCACCCGGGCCGGCTGGTGCTTCGCCGCGTTGGCGGCGAGCGTGGGCTTGGCCGGTTCTCCGGGCACCCACGACCTGTACGCCTATCAGCTGCGGCGCTGGTTCGACTGGTGTCAGCACAACGCGTTGGACCCGTTGGCCGGGATCCAGCAAGCGCACGTCGAGCTGTACATCCGAGGGCTCGGCGAGTCCGGGCTGATGGATTCGTCGATCAACACGATGACGCATGGCGTTCGCGGATTCTTTCGGCTCGTCGAGAGGCCTTGACACTGAGGCGCTCACGTTCGACACTGATTCGGTCGGTCGACCGAATTACGCCATTCAGCTTAGGTGAGGAGCAGTGGTAGTCGGTGGCACCAGGTGAGCAGGACACTCGGCAGCGGATACTGGCCGCGGCCAAGAGCGGGTTGCTGGAGGCCGGTTACGCGAAGTTGTCGACGCGCGGGATCGCGGTGGCCGCTGGAGTGCCGCTGAGCCAGATCCACTACCACTTCGGCTCGAAGCAGAACCTGATGCTCGCGGTCCTCGACACGGAGAACCAGCAGCGGCTGTCCCGGCAGGCCGCGATGTACGACGCGGACCTACCGCTGTGGAAGCAGTGGGAGCAGGCCTGCAACTACTTCGAGGACGACCTCAAGTCCGGCTACGTCCGGGTGTTGATGGAGATGGCGGCGGTCGGTTGGTCCGACGCGGAGATCGCGGGCGCCGTCTCCGCCGAGGTGCGTGGATGGTTCGACCTGCTCACTGACGTCGCGCGGCGCGCAGAGGAACGGTTCGGCTCGCTGGGCCCTTTCACGCCGCAGGAGATCGCCGCGTTGGCAGGGATGCCGTTCCTGGGTGCGGAGACGCTCATCCTGCTGGGCATGGACGAATCGATGGTCGCCGCACGGTCGGGCCTGCGCAAGATGGGGGAACTGCTGCGCAGGTTCGAGCAGTCCACGCAAAAGGGCGGCCGGTGATGAGGGCCTGTCAGCCGACGGTCGAGGGCGTCGTGGAGCGGGACGGCGTCGCAGTCCGTTTCGAGCGTTACGGGGAAGGCGAGCCGGCGATCCTGTTGCTGCCGACGTGGACGCTGGTACATGCCAGGCACTGGAAGATGCAGATCGCCTACCTCGCCAGGCATTTCAGCGCGCTGTGCTTCGACGGCCCCGGCAACGGCGGTTCGTACGCCTCGACCGAACCCGCCGCCTACAGTGATGTCGCGTATGCGCGGAACGCCGTAGCGGTACTGGATGCCGCCGAGGTCGACAAGGCAGTGCTGGTAGGCCTGTCCTGCGCTGCAAGCTGGGGACTGCGATTGCGCGCCGAGCATCCGGGCCGGGTTCTCGGTGCGGTGTTCATCGCACCGGCCGTACCGCTGATGCCACGGCTGCCGGAGCGTCGGGTGCAGCGTTTCGATGCGGTGTTCGACGACCCGGTCGACTGGGAGAAGTACAACGCCCATCACTGGAAGACCGACTACCCGGACTTCGTGCGGTTCCTGATGGGACGGATCTTCACCGAACCGCACTCCACGAAGCAGATCGAGGACGCGACCGGATGGGCGTTGGAGACCGACGGCGAGACACTCGTTGCTTCAGACCTCGGCTTGCTGGGGTTCGATGAGCGGACAACCCGCAAGCTTGCCGCGCGGGGGACATGCCCAGTACTGGTGATCCACGGCTCGGACGACGCGGTGCGCGGCCACGGTGAAGGAGCCGCACTCGCCGAGCTGACCGGAGGCGAACTGGTAACGATCGCCGGCGGCGGCCACTTCCCGCACACCAGAGATCCCGTGCGGGTGAATATGTTGATCAAGCAGTTCGCCGACGGAGTCGCACGATGAGGGCCCGGCTGCCGGATCGGACCGGCGTGGTCGACCGCGACGGCGTCAGGGTCGCCTATGAGGTCTTCGAACACAACGGACCCACGCTGCTGCTGATCCCGCCGTCTGCGATCACCCATGGCCGGGTGTGGAAAGGGATCGTTGGGACGCTTGCGCGGCATTTCAGGATGTTGATCACCGACGGACTCGGGACGGGCGGATCCGATCGACCGCTGGACCCTCGGCGGCATGCGCCCGCCGAGGTGAACGCCGACCTGTGCGCCCTCCTCGATGCCGAGGGTGTCGATGTGGCGGTCGTCGTCGCACACTGTCACGCGGTGCCGTGGGCGCTCAGACTGGCCGCCGACCACCCCGAACGTGTCCTCGGCGTCGTCGCAATCAGTCCCGAGATCGAGGTCGCCCGCGAACACGACCACTGGAACCCGAAGCTGGCCCCGCCGGGCTGGGACCTGCACAACAAGTCTCTGTGGCGGACCGAAGGCGGTTACCGGAAGTGGATCGAGTTCTTCTTCGACCAACAATTGCCGGAGCCGCACTCGACAAAGCAGTACGAGGACGGCGTCGGCTGGGCATTGGACACCGCCGCCGAAGCAAAGATCGCCGGCGACGCGGGCCTCGGTGAGCCGACCGCCGACGAGGCGGAGCAACTGTGCGCCACGCTGCGGTGCCCCATGTTGGTGATCCACGGTTCGGTGGATCTCTGCCAGCCGGTGGCCAGGGGAATCCGACTCGCCGAGCTGACCGATGCGGACCTGGTCATCCTCGACGGTTCCGGTCATCTGCCGCACGCCAGGGATCCAGTCAAGGTCATCCGGCTCATCACTGGATTCGTCCACCGCATCACGGGAGAACCAATGACCACCACGACATGGACCCGCGGCCGGTCCCGGGCCAAGCGAGCGCTCTATCTGTCCTCACCAATCGGTCTCGGCCATGCGCGCCGCGATGTCGCGGTGGCCAAGGAACTCAAGACGCTGCACCCGGAGCTCGAGATCGACTGGCTGGCCCAAGACCCGGTGACGAGGGTGCTGGAGGCCGAGGGCGAGCGCATACACCCAGCCAGTCGCTGGCTGGCCAGCGAGTCGGCCCACATCGCCGCCGAGTCCACCGGACACGACCTGCACTGCTTCCAAGCACTACGCCGGATGGACGAGATCCTGGTGGCCAACTTCATGGTCTTCCAGGAGGTCGTCGAGGAGGGCTGCTACGACCTCACCGTCGGTGACGAAGCCTGGGACGTCGACTACTACTGGCACGAGAATCCGGAGTTGAAGCGCGGACAGAACGTCTGGCTGACCGACTTCGTCGGGTTCCTGCCGATGCCCGACGGCGGGGACCACGAGGCCTACCTGACCACCGACTACAACGCAGAGATGATCGAGCACATCGACCGCTTCCCCTGGATCCGGGACCGGGCGATCTTTGTGGGCTCCGGTCAGGACGTCGTGCCGGACACTTTCGGCGGGCAGCTCCCGGCGATCCGCGACTGGACCAACGAACACTTCGCCTACTCCGGCTACATCACCGGCTTTACTCCGCCCGACCCCGAAGAGATCCCTGCGATCCGCGAACGACTGGGCTACCGGGAAGACGAAATGGTGTGTGTGGTCGCGGTGGGCGGCAGCGGCGTCGGCCGGGCGTTGATCGACAAGGTCGTCGCCGCCTATCCGCTGGCCAAAAAGGCAATGCCGGAGCTGCGGATGATCGTGGTGACCGGCCCCCGCATCGACCCGGCGACGTTCCCAGAGCGGGCGGGCCTAGAAGTTCGGGGCTACGTAGACCGCCTTTACGAGCACCTATCGGTCTGCGACCTCGCTGTCGTGCAGGGCGGGCTGACCACCACGATGGAGCTGGCGGCGGCCAAGCGTCCGTTCCTGTACTTCCCGCTCGGTCACCACTTCGAGCAGAACTTCCACGTCCGACACCGCCTCGAGCGCTACCGCGCCGGGACGTGCATGGACTACGCGACCGGCGACCCGGACGACATCGCCGCCCGCATCACCGAGCTGGCGGGCAAGCCGGTCGACTACAGAGACGTCGAGACCGAGGGCGCCGAACGCGCCGCCCACCTTATCGCCGAACTCCTCTAGCAGAGCAGGTATCAAACGATGGCCTCGTGCCCCTCATTACATCAGTTCGGTCGGTCGACCGAATTATCGAGAGAAGGGAAAAGCACAATGACAACCACAACCCAAGCGCACGCCGATAACGGCGTAAACGTCGAGGCTCTCATCGGGGTCCGCGACATGCTGCCGGAGAACCCGGACATCGCCAAGTTCCAGTGGCGCTCGACCACGTTGTGGGTACACGGCACGCACAGCAGGTCTGATGTGGAGACGTTCTTCGGCTTCGGCGAAGAGCAGCAGCACCACACGACCTTCAGCCACGAGGTCGACCACCCGGAACAGTTCGCCGCGCAGGACAAGGGCATCACGCCGGTCGAGTACGTGCTGGTCGCGCTCGGAGGCTGTCTGACCGCCGGTGTTGCCGCGGTGGCCCAGCAGCGTCAGATCCAGCTCAGGTCGGTGAAGGCCACACTCACGGCGGAGATGGACCTGCACGGGATCCTCGGCGCGGACCCGGACGTCCGCAACGGCTTCAGCGGAGTGAACGTGAGCTACCAGATCGATGCCGACGCCACCCCGGAGGAGATCAAGGCACTCGTCGCGCAGTCGCAGAAGCGCTCGGCTGTATACGACCTCATGACCAACCCGACCAGCGTCACGGTCGACGTGACCTGAGCGGGCCGAGGGTCTTGTGCAGACGACCACAGTCGTGGTGGGCGCCGGTCATTGCGGACTAACCATGAGCCGCTGCCTCGCCGACCGTTCGATCGACCATGTCGTCCTCGAACGCGGCGAGGTGGCGAGCTCGTGGCGCACCAAGCGGTGGGACTCGCTGCGGCTACTCACCCCCAACTGGATGACTCGGCTGCCGGGAGGCTACGCGTACCGAGGCGACGACCCGGACGGCTATCTCACAGCACAAGGCGTTGCCCGGCTGATAGACGACTATGCGAGAGACACCGCCGCGCCCGTCCTGACCGGCACGACAATCACCGCGGTGCATCCGGCCTCTGAGGGCTATGTCGTGCGGACCGATCAGAACACCTGGCACGCCCGCACGGTCGTGCTCGCCTCCGGTGCATGCGCGGTTCCGGTCGTGCCCGCGTTCGCGGACCAGGTGCCCGCCGGAGTCGTCTCGGTCACGCCGGACCAGTACCGCAACCCCGCTGCGCTGCCTTCCGGAGGTGTGCTGGTCGTTGGCGCATCGGCCACGGGAGTCCAGCTCGCCGAGGAGCTGCAGCGCTCCGGTCGCCAGGTCACCGTCGCGGTCGGCGAGCACGTCCGGGTCCCCCGTCGCTACCGCGGGCGGGACATCTTCTGGTGGCTGGACGCTACGGGCGTCCTCGACGAGCGGGCCGAGGAGATGGACGACCTCGTGCGTGCCCGTCACCTACCTTCGATGCAGTTGGTCGGCGCCGATCGAACGGTCGACCTGAACTCGTTGCAGGCGCTGGGGGTCCGCGTGGTCGGCAAGCTCGCCGGCATCTGCGACGGACACGCCCAGTTCTCCGGCTCGCTGCGCAACGTGTGTGCCCTCGCCGACCTCAAGCTCGCCAGGTTGCTCGACACGATCGACGCGTACGCCGGCGGGGTCGGTGAGCGGCCCGCGCCCACGGAGGTGGCAGACGTGCCACTGGGGATCGACCTGCGGCGCGGGGAGATCCGGTCGGTCGTTTGGGCCACCGGCATCAAGGCGGACTTCTCGTGGGTGGACGTTCCCGTGTTCGACGCCCGCGGCCGGCTCAAGCACGACGGCGGGGTGACGCCGTGGCCGGGCCTGTACGTCATCGGCCTGCCGCTGTTGCGGCGGCGCCGGTCCACGTTCATCGACGGAGCGGCGGCGGACGCGGCCGACCTGGCTGCCCATCTCGCTGCCCACCTGGACCGCCTCGCGAGCGCGAGCGCCTCATGAACGCGCACGCGGAGGACCTGGAGACCGACTACCTCGTGGTCGGCGCGGGCGCCGCCGGGATGGCCTTCACCGACCAGTTGCTCGCGCACTCCGATGCGACCGTGACGGTGGTCGACCGCCGGCATGCACCGGGCGGGCACTGGGTGGATGCGTACCCGTTCGTGCGGCTGCACCAGCCCTCGGCGTTCTACGGG
>DASQKI010000051.1:0-86898 GCA_035630615.1 Nocardioidaceae bacterium | reverse complement strand
GAACCGAGAACCTTCCGATTACAAGTCGGATGCGCTGCCAATTGCGCCACGCCGGCCAGATTGCTTCGCCATCGTAGTCGGACGGCGCAGACGCCCCGCTTCCCTCCCTTTCCTGCGCCGCAAACCGGACGTATCGGGGCGCTGGGCAACGCTAGCGGGAGGGAAGCGTAAACGAAGCCGGCAATCCGGACGGGCGGCGGACAACGACGCTGCTCGTGGGAGGATCGGCGCCACGATGCGTCACCACGACCTGGACGCCGCCACGGCCGACCTCGACCCGCCGTTCGCCGTCGTCGACATGGCCGCGTACGAGGCCAACGCGCACGACCTCGTACGTCGGGCCGCAGGCAAGCCGATCCGCCTGGCGAGCAAGTCGATCCGGGTGCGGCACCTCATCGAACAGACTCTGAAACGGCCCGGATTCGACATCGTCCTCGCGTACTCGCTCGCGGAGGCCAACTGGCTCGTCCGCCACGGCCTGACCGACATCGTCGTCGCGTACCCCTCGGTCGATCGGGCGGCCTGGCGCGTGCTCACCCGCGACGACACCCGACGCAACGCGGTCACCGTCATGATCGACGCGGTCGAGCAACTCGACTTCGTCGACGAGTTGCTCGGCGTCGGCCACAAGACGATCCGGGTCGCGCTCGATCTCGATGCGTCGTTGCGGGTCGGCCCGGTCCACCTCGGCCCACGGCGGTCGCCGCTGCACACGCCCACCGAGGCCTCCGCCGTCGCACGGGCGATCAGCCAGCGGCCCGGGTTCGAGCTCGTCGGAGTCATGACGTACGAGGGACAGGTCGCCGGCGTACCCGACACGACCCCGGCAGTGCGCGCGATGAAACGTGCGTCGATGCGCGACCTCGACTCGCGGCGCACGGCGCTGGTCGAAGCGGTCAGTCAGCACGCCGAGTTGGAGTTCGTCAACGGCGGTGGCACCGGCAGCCTGCATGCCACGACCGACGACCAGGCCGTCACGGAGCTCGCCGCCGGGTCGGGCCTTTTCGGGCCGGGGCTGTTCGACGGATACGCGGCGTTCACGCCTCGACCGGCGGCGATGTTCGCACTGCCCGTCGTACGCCGAGCCGCACCCGACATCGTCACCCTCTACTCCGGTGGCTACGTCGCCTCCGGCCCACCCGGCAAGGCGCGGCAGCCGGTACCGACGTACCCCGAGGGCCTGAAGCTGATCGGCAACGAGGGCGCCGGCGAGGTGCAGACCCCTGTACGAGGGTCGGCCGCCCGCAGGCTGAAGCTCGGCGACCGGGTGTGGCTGCGGCACGCCAAGGCGGGCGAGCTGTGCGAACGGTTCGACGAGGTGCACCTGATCGGCGCGGACGGACACGAGACGGTGCCGACCTACCGCGGAGAGGGACGCAACTTCGGATGACGTGGCGCAATTGGGCCGGCAACCAGACCGCCACGCCGCGGCGACTCGCGCAGCCCCAGTCGATCGACGAGCTGATCGCCACGGTGCGGGCCGCGCGCGACGACGGCCTGCGGGTCAAGCCGCTCGGGTCCGGTCACTCGTTCACCGCGATCGGGGCCACCGACGGCGTCCACGTCGACCTGTCGGCGCTCGACCGGCTCGTGTCGATCGACCCACGCACCGGCCTCGTCACCGTCGAGGGCGGCATCCCGATCCACCGGCTCAACAAGCTGCTCCACGGATATCGACTGGCGATGCCGAACCTTGGCGACATCGATCGCCAGACGATCAGCGGCGCCATCGCGACCGGGACCCACGGCACCGGCGCCCGACTCGGTGGATTGGCCGCCGCCGTGGTGGGTTTCGACCTCGTCACGGCCGGCGGCGAGCTGGTGCGTGTCGACGGGGATACGCGGCCGGAGCTGCTCGCCGCCGGCCGGGTCGGTCTCGGCGCGTTGGGAGTCGTCGCTCGGGTCACGTTGCAGTGCGTGCCGGCGTTCCTGCTGCATGCAGCCGAAGGACGGATGCGACTCGACGAGGTCCTCGCGCGCGTCGACGAGTTGGCCGACTCTGCGGACCACTTCGAGTTCTATTGGTTCCCGCACACTCCGTACACGTTGACCAAGCGCAACAACCGGGTCGGTCCCGATGCGGTGCGTCGACCGCCGGGACAGCTCGGTGCCCTTGTCGACGACGAGCTGCTGTCCAACGGCGCGTTCGAGCTGGTCAACCGGATCGGCGTCCGCCGCCCCGGTCTGGTGCCACGCATCAACGCCGTCTCGGGTCGGGCCCTGTCGGCGCGGCAGTATGTCGACGACTCGTGTCGGGTCTTCACGTCGCCGCGTCGGGTCCGCTTCGTCGAGATGGAGTACGCCATCCCGCGCTCGGCAGTCGGCGACGCTGTGCGGGCCGTCCGGCAGTGGATCGACGCGACGGGTACGCCGGTCAGCTTCCCGATCGAGGTCCGGTTCGCCGGCGCCGACGACAGTGCGTGGCTGTCGACCGCGTACGGTCGGGCGACCGCGTACGTGGCGGTGCATCTGTACCACCGGGTCACCGACCGCGCGTACTTCGATGCGGTCGAGTCGATCATGAACGAGCACGAGGGCCGGCCCCATTGGGGCAAGCTGCACGGCCTCGACGCGGCGACGCTCCGCGCCCGCTATCCACGGTTCGACGACTTCCGGGCGATCCGGGCCGAGCTCGACCCCGACGGAGTGTTCGGCAATGCGTACCTGGACCGGATCCTCGGCTGACGCCCCAACCCCCTTCGGCGGGCAGGACGCGCAAGGTCGGCGCGAAGAAGTGGGCGGGACGCGCAACCTCGACGCGAAGAAAGCGGGCAGGACGCGCAACCTCGGCGCGAAGAAGCGGGCAGGACGCGCAACCTCGGCGCGAAGAAGCGGGCAGGACGCGCAACCTCGGCGGGAAGAAGCGGGCGGGACGCGCAACCTCGGCGCGAAGGGGTGGGGCGGAACCGAGGGAGCGAAGGCGGCGTCCCAGGCGCATGCGACGCCACCGACGCCTTCTCGCGGCCACCATCCTCAGCGCCCTCGCCGCCGCTAGCCTCAACGCCTGCAGCGATTCCGACGATGTCGACGATGTCGACGACCGAGCCGACATCGATCCGCGGACGTACTACGACGACTACCAGCAAGGCGAGTCCGACAGTCTCGCGTACGGCACCGCTCCCCTGACGGCCAGCGGCCAGGCCGAGACATCCGACAGTGAGCGAGCCGACTGGCCAGGGGTCCTCGAGGACAACACCTTCGTCGACGCGGGCACGAGCGGCTTCGTCGCGACCGACGCCGATCCGCTGTCGACCTTCGCCCTCGACGTCGACACCGGCTCGTACTCGGTCGCCAGCGAGCTGCTCGGCTCGGGCCATCGTCCGCCGGCCGCATCGATTCGGCCCGAGGAGTGGGTCAACGCGTACGACTACGGCTACCAAGCCCCGTCGGACGCGGATCTCGGTGTCTATGTCGACGGCGGCGCCGCACCCTCGACGGCCGACGGCACCCAACTCATCAGGGTGGGCGTCAAGGCTCGCGAGATCGACGCGGCGGACCGACCGCCGGTCGCGCTCACCCTCGTCGCGGACACCTCGGGGTCAATGGACATTCGCGACCGGCTCGGACTGGTGAAGTCGTCAGTCGCCTTGCTGGCAAAGCATCTGCGCCCGACTGACACCGTCGCGATCGTCACGTACGGAGACCGTGCGAAGGCGCTGCTCGAGCCGACTCCGATCGGCGAGACGGGCACCATCCTCGATGCGATCGACCAGCTCAAGCCGGGCGGCAGCACCAACATGGAGGCTGGCCTGCGACAGGCGTACGACCAAGCACGTGAGGCCTACCGCGACGACGCGATCAACGCGGTTGTGCTCGCGTCCGACGGTGTCGCCAATGTCGGGATGACCGGCGCCGGCGGGCTCGCCGACATGATCCAGAAGGCCGGCGCCGACGGCATTCACCTCGTCACCGTCGGCTACGGCATGGGCAACTACAACGACCATCTGATGGAGCAGCTGGCCGACCAGGGTGACGGCTTCTACGCGTACGTCGACACCTTCGACGAGGCGCAGCGGCTGTTCGTCGAGGACATCACCGGCACCCTGACCGTGGTCGCACGGGACGCGCGTACGCGGGTCGCCTTCGATCCCGAGTTGGTCGAGTCGTACCGGCTGATCGGCTACGACAACCGGGCGATCGCCGACGACGACTTCACCAACGACGACGTCGACGCCGGCGAGATCGGGACGGGGCACGAGGCGACCGCGCTCTATGAGGTGCACCTGCGTCCCGGAGTCGAGTCTGGCGCCGAGATCGGCACCGTCGACCTGCGCTGGGAGTCGACCGACTCCGGTGAGGTGGAGCAGTCGACGACGCCGATCGCGGCCGCCGACACCGAGACCGAGGCTGACGAGTCGCTTCGGCTGGCCGCCGCCGTGGCCGACCTGGCGCAGCTGCTCAAGGAATCGACCCCGGTCGCGGACCGTGGCGTGACGCTCGACGACCTCGCGGTCGCCGCGGCCGACCTCGACGCCGACGGAGTCGACGGCGCCGCCGATCTGGTCAGGATCATCGGCCAGGCTCAGCAAGCCGAGTAGCCCCTCGCGCAATCCCCCGCTCGCCCGCGGACGTACGTACCTAGGAGATCGTTCGCCGAGGGAGATGAGCAACGATGGTGCGACGCATCGCGGCACTGGCCGCTGTCCTGTTCGCCGTATCGATGGTGCCGGTGTTCGGCGCCGGATCGAGCCCCAATCTTGCATCCAATCACCACAATCAGACGGTTCTCGACTTCGACGTGATGGCCGGGGTGGTCGAACCCTTCACCGGCACGGCCAACCCCATCCGCGGCGTGCCCGGCGGCGGGCTGCCGTGGGAGATCGACGAAGCCAAGGGCGAGCTGAGCAGCAGCGGCAAGCTGGAGGTCGAGGTCGACGGCCTCGTGCTGGCCCGTCGGGCACCGGTGCCGGCCGAACTGCAGGGCACCAACCCGGTCCCGTCGTTCAAGGCGATCGTCAGCTGCCTGACCGTGTCCAACGGCACCGCCGCAACCGTCAACGTCGAGACCGATCTCGCGCCGGCGACATCGAGCGGCGACGCGAAGATCGAGGATTTCGTGGCCCTGCCGTCGCCGTGCATCGCGCCGATCGTGTTCGTCACCTCGCCGACCGGGGCGTGGTTCGCCGCCACCGGTAGCTGATGCCGGTGCGCCCCGCGGCGAGTCAGCGGACCACGACCACCCGGTCCGGGTCGCCGCGGGGCACGAGTTCGCCGATGACCGGATGACCGGGCAACTCCCCCGCGACGAGGAGCCCACCCGACGTTTGCGCGTCAGCGAGCAACAGCGCTTCGGCGTCGTCCACCGCCGAGACGTCGACGTACGGCGTGACCCACTCGAGATTGCGCCGGGTGCCGCCGCTGACGTATCCGTCGCGCATCGCAGCCCGGGATGCCTCGAGATAGGGCACCGCCGCCGCATCGACGACGGCGCTGACCCCACTCGCTGCTGCCAGCTTGTAGAGATGCCCGAGCAGCCCGAACCCGGTGACGTCGGTGGCGCAGCGCACACCCGCGTCGACTGCGGCCCGCGCCGCGTCTCGATTGAGCGCGCTCATCGTCTCGATCGCCTCGGGGAAGACCTCGCCGGTCGCCTTGTGGCGGCTGTTCAACACCCCGATGCCAAGCGGCTTGGTCAACGTCAGCGGTTGCCCGGGCTGGCCGGCATCGTTGCGCATCAACGCGTCCGGGTCGGCGACACCGGTGACCGCCAGCCCGTACTTTGGCTCCGGATCGTCGATGCTGTGGCCGCCCGCGACGTGACAGCCCGCCTCGTGCGCCACCGTCAGCCCGCCCCGCAGGACCTCACCGGCCAGCTCCATCGACAACACGTCGCGCGGCCAACCGAGCAGGTTCACCGCGACGACGGGCTCGCCGCCCATCGCATAGACATCCGACAGGGCGTTGGCCGCCGCAATCAGGCCCCAGTCGTAGGCATCGTCGACGACCGGCGTGAAGAAGTCCGTCGTCGCGACCAGCGCCCGGCCGTCGTCGATCCGTACGACGGCCGCGTCGTCACCGGTGTCGAGGCCGACGAGCAACTGCCCCGACGGCGCGTCGACCGGCACCGAGCCGGCAAGCCCGCGGACCATCTCGGCGAGCTCGCCGGGCGGGATCTTGCAGGCGCAGCCGCCTCCGTGCGCATATTGGGTCAGCCGGACCGCCGCAGTCGTGCCGCTCATGCCACTCAGCCGCCGATGTAAGACATCTCGACCTTCGGCTGCGGCGTGGTCGCCTCCGTGCGCTTCTCCGAGTAGCGGTCGGAGCGGCGCCGCCAGATCGCCCGCAGCGCCTCCTCGAGGGCGTCGTCGCTCGACTCGCCGCGTACGAGGGCGCGCAGGTCGTGACCCTTCGAGGCGAACAGGCACGTGTACAGCTCGCCCTGGGCCGACAGCCGCGACCGCGTGCACGTCTGGCAGAACGGCTGCGTCACCGAAGCGATCGCGCCGACCTCTCCGGTGCCGTCGACGTAGCGGTAGCGCTCGGCGACCTCGCCGGTGTAGGCCGGGTCGATCGGCTCGACCGGCCACTCGGCGCCGATGCGCTCAACGATCTCCCGCGCCGGTACGACGTCGTCCATGCGCCAGCCATTGGTCGTGCCGACGTCCATGTACTCGATGAACCGCACCGTGTAGCCGTTGTCGCGGCCGAATCGGGCGAGTTCGACGATGTCGTCGCCGTCGTTGACCCCGCGCTTGACGACGGCGTTGATCTTCAACGGGCCGAGGCCGGCCTCGTCGGCGGCGGCGATTCCGTCGAGCACCCGTGCGAGTGGCACCTTGGTGTCGCTGATCTCGGCGAACCGCTGGGGGTCGAGCGAGTCGAGGCTGACGGTGATCCGCGACAGTCCGGCTGCCCGCAACGCTGGTGCCTTGGTCCGCAGCAGCGAGCCGTTGGTCGTCATCGCGAGGTCGGTGATGCCGTCGACCTCGGCGACCATCGCGACCAGGCGTTCGACCTGCCGACGCAGCAACGGTTCGCCGCCGGTCAGCCGTACCTTGGTCACACCGAGCCGGGCGAACACGCGGACCAGCCGAGCGATCTCCTCGTAACTGAGCAGCTCGGATCGGTCGAGAAACTGGTAGTCCGGGCCGAACACGTCACGCGGCATGCAATAGGTGCAGCGGAAGTTGCACCGATCGGTGACCGAGATGCGCAGATCGCGCAGGGTCCGGCTCAGCCGGTCCCGCTCCAACGCCGGATCTGTGTCTTGGGGCACACCGACCTCCTCGACCCCCTGACAGCGTGACACTACCCCGCCACGATAGGCACGAATAGTGGCGTTATCACGATCGCAGCAGCTCCCGACGGTCGTCGGCGAGCCGCCGGGTGAAGCCGCGTCGGTCCAGCAACTCGAGCAGTGGTACGGCAACCCGACGCGTCGTCCCCAGGGCCTTGCGTGCCTCGCTGACCGTAAACGGCTGGAGCAAGTCGCCCAGGACTGCGACGGCGTCGGGGACCGCGTCGGGCAGCAGCACGACACCGTCAGCGAGACGGACCAACGCCCCAGCCCGGGCGGCAACTGCCAGCTCCCGCGGCCCGAGACCCACCTCGGCGAGCCGCTCGGCCGGCGGCGCGGCGTAGGGCTTGGCCTCGAGCTCCTCCTGGATCTGTTCGACCGCTCGGGCGACGGGCGGCGGCAGTCCGGTCGGCTGATCGGCTCGGACCACCCGTCCCTCGCGGATGGCGAACGGCGGCCCGACCAGCGCGTGTACGAGGGACCGCGCCGGCAGCTCCAGGCCCTGCCGGACCACGTCGACCGGCGGACCGGCCTCCAGACTGTGCTCGCGCCGCCAGCGGTCCACCAGGTGCGGCAGCCGCGACCGCAGCTCGCCCAGCAGGCCCTCGTCGACGAGCCAGTCGTCGGCGATCGGCTCGCGGGACGTCGCGACGCCCATGCGGATCAAGTCCTGGCGACGGACCATGCCGCGCTGACGGAGCTCCGAGTCTTCGTCGGGCCGCCCGTCGAGCTGGCCGAGAGTGGCCGCCCGCGCCTTGGCGGCGCCGCGCCGACCCAATCCCGGCGGAGCGACGTCGAGCACGGTGATCCCGCCGCTGACGCGATGTGCGCCCGGGTTACGCAACAGGCCGCGGTCGCCGATCCGCAGCGGCAGCGGGCCGGCCAGGATCAGCCGGGCGGTGTCGGTGCCGAGGTCGCGTACGCGGGTGGGCACGGCGGCCGATCCGAGATGCAGCATCACGCTCTCCGGCAACTCTGCGACCGGGTCGCCGTGTACGCGAACGTCGACTGCCGTGGTGCGCCGGTAGCGATCCGGAGTCAGCAGGGCGTCGCCCCGGCGCACGTCGTGCCGCTCGATGCCACGCAGGTTGACCGCGATCCGGGCAACGGCGTCGGCCTGCTCGACCGGGCTTCCGAGCGACTGCAGTCCGCGAACGTGGGCGATGCGACCCAGCGGCGCCACCTCGAGCTCGTCACCGATCCGGAGTCGACCGGCGGAGAGGGTTCCGGTCACGACGGTGCCACTGCCCTTGATCGAGAACGAGCGGTCCACCCAGAGTCGGACCGGGCCGTCGCGCGACGGGTCGGGCAGCCGGGTCAGCATCCGGTCGAGTGCCGCCCGAAGTTCGGGTAGGCCGCCGCCGTCGGGCGCGCTCACCGGCACCGTTTCGATGTCGCCGAGCGACGTACGGGCGAACTCTGCCGTGGCGAGTTGTCGGGCCGGCTCCGGATCGGCAAGGTCGCTGCGAGCGATCGCGCAGACACCGTGGCGAACATCCAGCGCATGCAGCGCCGCGAGATGCTCGGCCGATTGCGGCATCCAGCCTTCGTCGGCTGCGACGACGAAGAGTACGGCGGGAACCGGACCGATCCCGGCGAGCATGTTCGGTACGAACCGAGCGTGCCCCGGCACGTCCACGAACGCGACGGTGGCGCCCGGTCGCAGCTCGGTCCAGACAAAGCCGAGATCGATCGTCAGGCCGCGCCGGCGTTCCTCCGACCACCGGTCCGGCTCCATGCCGGTGAGCGCCCGTACGAGCGTGGACTTGCCGTGGTCGACGTGACCGGCCGTCGCGACGACGTACATCTCACTCCTCGGCTCCGACGGCGACCGCACGGACGGCATCTCGTACGGCGTCGTCGGACTCGGGTGGCACGCAGCGCAGGTCGAGCAGCAGCCGATCTCGTTCGACTCGGCCGACGACGGGCGGCGCGTGACGACGCAGCGGCCCGGCCAGCGTCGGGTCGAGGGCGACCGCCCATGAGGCGATCGCGATCTCGGGGGCGCCGCCTCCGCCGACCACGCTGTCGGACTCGACGGCGGTGGCGTCGACGCCGTCGGCGCTCAGTCGCTTGGCGAGCCGTTCGGCTCGGGATCGCAGCTCGTCGATATCGCGACGCAGCGCTTGCCACGTCGGCGTCTCGGGTCCGCGCAGGGTCGCCTCAAGGGCGGCGAGGGTGAGCTTGTCGACGCGCAGAGCGCGAGCGAGCGGATGCCGGCGCAGCTGCTGCACGAGGTCGGCGCGACCGAGGATCAGCCCGGCCTGCGGCCCGCCGAGCAGCTTGTCGCCGCTCGCCGTGACGAGGTCGGCCCCGTCGACAAGCGCGCTGGCGGCGTCCGGCTCGTCGGGCAGCAGCGGCTCCCGCGCGAGCAGGCCCGACCCGATGTCGACGACCACGGGAACGCCGCATCCGGCTAGGTCGCGGGTCGCGACGCACGAGGTGAACCCACGTACGACGAAGTTCGACGGATGGACCTTGAGGACGAAGGCCGTCTCGGGACCGATGGCCGACTGGTAGTCCCGCAGCGCCGTGCGGTTGGTGGTGCCGACCTCGCGCAATCGGGCCCCGGTCGACTGCATCAGGTCCGGCAGCCGAAAGCCGTCGCCGATCTCGATCAGCTCTCCGCGACTCACGACGATCTCTCGGCCCGACGCCAGGGCGGTCGCCGCGAGGGCGAGGGCGGCGGCTCCGTTGTTGACGACATGCACCGCCTGGGCGGCGGGCACCGCGGCGGCCAACGCGTCGAGTGCGCCTCGACCGCGTCGAGCTCGGTCGCCGGTTGCGAGGTCGTACTCGACGTCGGTCGGTCCGGCCGCCGTTCGCAGTGCCTCGACTGCGCTTGCCGACAGCGACGCGCGTCCGAGATTGGTGTGCAACACGACGCCTGTCGCGTTGATCACCGGCCGGAGCGTGGTCGCGCGGGCGGGCAGAGCGGCGGCCGCCGCCTCGATCACGTCGGTCGGCTCGATCTCACCGAGGCGAGCCCGCTCCTGGGCTTCGGCCACGACCGCTTTGACCGTGGCACGACCTAGCCTGTCCACCGCCGCGACCAGTCGGGCGTCAGCGAGCGCGACATCCGTCCGTGGAATCTCCCGACGCCGATCCCGCTGGCCGCCTTTCGCCATCCAAGCTCCCTCGGTCGAGCCGCTTGTGGCGGAGGCGGACGGGAATCGAACCCGCCTGACCCGGATACCGGGCCACTCCGGTTTTGAAGACCGGGAGGGGCACCAGCCACCCAAACGCCTCCACGACCACCTTGTCCGCCCAGCGGCATATGTCAACCACAAAGCGGAGGTCCGTGAGACAACCGGGCTATTTGGCGAGGTGACCGGACTAGCTGACCGGTGTGAGCCCCAGCGGTCGGCCGGCGAGCCCGCGCCCGCGCGCCGACAGCTGGTCGGCGATCGCCCGGATCTCCTTGGCGGCCGGGCTGTCCGGCTCGCAGCGTACGAGAGGGTCGCCGGTGTCGCTGCGCTCCCGCAGTCGAAGGTCCATCGGCACCTGACCGAGCAGCGGCACGTGGGCGCCGACGATCCGGCTCAGCGCTTCGGTCACGGCGTGGCCACCACCGGAGCCGAACACATCGACCTGCTCCCCGCAGTGCGGGCAGGCGAGCCACGACATGTTCTCGATCACGCCGGCGATCCGCTGGTGGGTCTGGACGACGATGGCGCCGGCGCGCTCTGCGACCTCGGCCGCGGCCTGCTGGGGCGTCGTGACGACCAGGATCTCGGCCGGCGGGATGAGCTGGGCGACCGAGATCGCGATGTCGCCGGTCCCGGGTGGCAAATCGAGGAAGAGTACGTCGAGGTCGCCCCAGTAGACGTCTGCGAGGAACTGCTCCAGGGCACGGTGCAGCATCGGGCCGCGCCAGACGACCGGGCTGTTGCCGGCGGTGAACATGCCGATCGAGATCACCGGGATGCCATCGGCCGACGGCGGCATCATCATCTGCTCGACCTGGGTCGGTTGGTCCGTGACTCCCATCATTTTGGGCACTGAGTGGCCGTAGATGTCAGCGTCGACGATGCCCACCTTGCGGCCGAGTCCGGCCATCGCGACGGCCAGGTTGACGGTCAGCGACGACTTGCCGACCCCGCCCTTGCCGCTCGCGACCGCATAGACGCGAGTCAGCGAGTCGGGCTTGGCGAACGGGATCTCCCGTGCGCCCCGATCTCCCATCAGCCGGCCTTGGAGCGACTGCCGCTGCTCGTCGGTCATCACGCCGAAGGCCACGTCGACACCCGTCACGCCGGGCAGCTTCGCGACCGCCAGGGTGACGTCGCGCTTGATCGTGTCGTGCAGCGGGCAGCCCTGGATGGTCAACAAGACGCCGACCCGTACTCGACCGTCGGTGTCGACCTCGACGCTGTCGACCATGCCGAGCTCGGTGATCGGCCGATGGATCTCCGGGTCGTCGACCGTGGCCAAGGCCTGCGTGACCTGGTCGACGGTGGGCGCGGAGGGCATCGGCTCTCACCCGCCCTTACTGGACGCTGAAGATGATCGCGGCGCGCAGCGACACGACGCCGAGCAACACCAGGGTGGGAACAGCGACCGATCGGACCGCCGACGCCGAGTGAACCGCGACCGCGATCCCGTTGCCCGTGACAGCGAGTCGCGCCGTGAGAAGTCCGGCAAGGCCGGGCACCAGGCCCGCGAAGGCGACGAGCCACAGCAACAGCCATGGGAAGCCGAACACGATGTCCAACGACCCGGTCTGGATCAAGGTGAGAACGAACAAGACGATCAGCGCCGCCTCGAGCAGGGCGTACAACCGCTCGGCCAAGGTCAGGGCATCGGCACTTGCCTCGGCGCCACGGCGATAGCGCGACAGCACCGTCAAGGCCGCGACTGACCCGGACAGAGCGGAGGCGAGGAAGACCCCGCCGAGGGTCCACGTGTCGCTCCACACCGGCTGATTGGAGACGGCCAGCAAGACGCCCGTGTAGCCGGCGATGAACAGGCCGAAAGCGGTTCCGACGACCATCACGCCACGTCCGAACGTGCCGTCCAGCAGCCTGACGGCACGCCGGGCGAGCCCGATGCGCACTTTGTCGTCGCGTACGAGCGCCTCCACGAATGCGATCGTCGCGAAGGCGCCGAACACCACCAGCGCCCAAACGCCGACCGACATCGGCGACCAGTACTTGAAGTTCAGCCCCGTATCGTCCGGCGTGGTGTTCCACATCATGTGCCAGAAGCGCAACGGCCGGCCGAGGTCGAGGATCAACAGCACGGGGCACGGCACCAGCGCGGCGAACGACACGTAATAGCCGAGTCGCGCCGCCGGCTCGTCCGCGGAGTCACCACGGAGCCGAAGCAGCGATGCGAGGACGTACGTCCCACCGGAGATGCCGGCGAAGAAGAAGTAGCCGAGGATGTACCAGGTCCAGTCGGGAGACCGGACGAAGTGGTCGAGCTCAGTGCCGAACATCGCCCTCGCTCCCATCGTCCTGGGCCGAGGCGATGCCCGGCTCGCGACGCCGGCGCAGCGCGATCAGGCCGCCGACCACGCCGAGGATCGCGGTCCCCAACGCGCCGAGATAGCCACCGGTGTTGTTGCGCCGAGGCAGCACCGCCTCTTCCTTGTCCGGCAGCTTGTAGGCCTCGGGCTCGTCCATCAGCAAGAAGAACGCGTTGAGCCCGCCGTAAATGCTGTCGTCGTCGCCGTAGAGCCGCGCTTGGGTGACGCCCTGAGCCTGCAGGTCGTCAACGCGCTGCTGCGCCATCTCGCGCAGCTCGTCGACCGGGCCGAACTGAATCGACTCGGTCGGGCATGCCTTGGCGCACGCGGGCTCGAGGTTGCTCTGCAACCGGTCGTAGCACATCGTGCACTTCTGCACGACGCCTTTGCTCTCCTCCATCTCGATCACGTCGTACGGGCAGGCCGCGATGCAGTCTCGGCAGCCGTTGCACACGTCCGGCTGGATGTAGACCGTGTCGAACTCGGTCCGGATGATCGCGCCGGTCGGGCAGACCTCCATGCAGCTGGCGTGCTGGCAGTGCTTGCAGACGTCGGACATCATCAGCCAGGCCTTGCCTTGGCCCGATCCGAGCGTCTCGTCCGGCACGTTGTCGATGAACTCCACGTGCCGCCAGTTTTGGGCGTCGAGGTTGCCGGTGTTGTCGAAGCCGTCACCGAAGGCCGGCTCGTTGCCCGACAGCTGGTTCCATTCCTTGCAGGCCACTTCGCAGGCCTTGC
This sequence comes from Nocardioidaceae bacterium, assembly GCA_035630615.1. Classification (GTDB taxonomy): domain Bacteria; phylum Actinomycetota; class Actinomycetes; order Propionibacteriales; family Nocardioidaceae; genus DATFRX01. Next base: position 73,453 of record DASQKI010000051.1, on the reverse strand, counting down.
AGCCGATGCAGACGCTGGTGTCGGTGAAGAAGCCGTAGGACCGGCCCGGAGTGATCTCTGTCATGTCAGAACCCCATGACGTTCGGCGTGATCTTCGATAGGCCCCGTTCGGCGGCGTAGAGGTCGAGGGGCAGTGCCGCCAGTTCGTCGACCTCGGGCACGGCTTGGGGATCGCGCCCGAGGTCGACGTCGATCAGGTAGCGCTGACAGGTCGCGCAGGCCTCGATCCGCAGGTGCGGGAGGGTGGCTTCGCCGTCGCTGCCACGACCCACCTGCGGTCCGTCGCGCTGCTCGGCGTACACCGTGCGACGGCCTCCACGGCTCTCCCCGCAGGCGGCGCACGTACTGCCCGAGAAGGCCCAGCTTCCACCGCACCGCGCACACTGCAGCTGGCGACTGCCGTTGACCAGGGCGTCGCCGGTGTCGGCCCGAACGCTGACCTGCGGCGGTCCCCCGCAGTCGGGACACCGACGATCGCCGCGGGATGACGGATCGGCCGCGCAGGCGGAACCAGCGTCGACGGCCTCCAACGGGCCGCGCGTCGTCGACCGAGCCAGATAACGCTCGACGGGTTCGAGGTCCTCGCCACGCAGCCAAGCGGCGACGAGTTGCTCGGCGCCACTTCGATCGTCGATCGGCATCGTCATCAGCTGCTCGACCAGCGGCTTCGGCCCAGCCTCGGCGGTCGCCGACACGACCCGCGGCAACACCCGGTCGGCGGCCCACGCCGCGAGCCGCTCGGGCGGCGCGCTCCCGTCCGTGGAGGTGGTCAGGTCCGATCGCGCATCGGCCCAGGCCGTCTCCCAGACGTCGACCAAGGCGACGTAGAGCGTCAGGACGTCGGTGGCGAAGTCGTGCCGCGCATGGAGGTCCTCGGCTCGGCGGCGGGGCGCCGCCCAGGGAGTCGTCTCGACGCGGGGCATGGCCATCACATCTTCTCGATGTTGACGAGGAACGCCTTGAACTCCGGGGTCCGCGAGCTGGCGTCGCCGACGAACGGCGTCAGCGCGTTGGCGAGCCAGTGTTGGCCGGTGTTGATGCCGACGAAGCCCCAGTGGATCGGGATGCCGATCTGGTAGACCTTCTTGCCGTCGATCTCGAGAGCGCCGAGCCGCTTCGTCACGACGGCACGGACCTCGAGCTTGCCCCGCTTCGACGAGACCCGGACGTGGTCGCCGGTTTCGATCCCCTTATCGACGGCCAGATCCGCCGGAACCTCGACGAACGCCTCGGGCTGCAGCTGGGTCAGCTTCTCGACGTTTTGGGTGACGTAGTGCTCGTGCTCGGTGAGTCGGTAGGACGTCGCGACATACGGGAACTCGTCCGACGTACCGAAGCGGTTCGGCCGCCCGGCCTGCTCGTCGTACCGATAGGCCGCCGGTGTCGCCGACACGTCCGGATGCAGCGGGTTGTCGACCGGCGACTCGACCGGCTCGTAGTGCTCGGGGAACGGCCCGTCGGCGACTCCGTTGCTGAAGATCCGACCGGTGCCCTCGCCAGTCATGATGAACGGCAATGTCGCGTCTGGGCCGGGTGGCTCGTCGTCCGGATAGTCGGGTACGTCGCCGACCCAAAGGCCCTGGTCGGCGTCCCAGACGATCCCGGGTCTTTCGGGATCCCACGGCCGGCCTTGCGGATCGGCCGAGGCCCGGTTGTAGAGCACCCGGCGGTTGACTGGCCAGCTCCACGCCCAGTTGGAGTATAAGCCCATGCCCGTCGGATCGTTCTTTTCTGGATCCTGGACTCCGTCGCGCCGCTTCGTCAGGTTGCCGCTCTCCGGATAGTGCCCGGTGTAAATCCAGTCGCCGGCGGTCGTCGTGCCGTCGTCGAGCAGATCACCGAAGCTTTCGAGCCGCTTCCCGGTCGTGAGGTCACGGCCGTTGATCTCCTGCGCCAGCTCGTCCAGGCTCGGCTTGACCGGGTCCGCGTAGTCCATGGTGAGATTTCGGATCGGATCGGGGAACTTGCCGCCCTGCTTCTCATAAAGCGCACGGACCCGGCTGAACAGCTCGGCGAGAATCCAGTGGTCGTGCATCGCCTCGCCCTCGGGCTGGATGACCTGGTCCTTCCACTGCGACCAGCGACCGCTGTTGACGAAGGACCCGTCCTTCTCGATCCAGTGCGTGGCCGGAAGCACGAAGACCTCGGTCTGGACGTCGCTCGGGTTCATGCCAGGGGCGCGCCAAAACTCCGAGCTGGTCGTCGCAAAGGGATCCATCACGCACAGCCACTTGAGGTTGGACAGCGCCTGCAACACCTGGTTGGAGTCCGGCCCTATGCTCGTGGCGGTCATCCCGGAGAGCATCACCCCTTCCATATTTCCCTTGAGGGCGCTGTCGTAGATCGAGATCCACGAGGAGTTTTCCGCCGGCTTCGGGATGTAGTTGAAGGCGTACTCGTTGTCCTTGGTCGCGGTGTCGCCGTACCACGTCTTGAGCAGGCTGACCATGAATCGTCGGTAGCCGTCGCCGAAGTAGTTGTACGCGTTGGGCCGTGACCGTTTGGGGGCGCTCTCGTCGACGTAGTCGACCAAATCCCGCTGTCCGGGCGCCGGGATCCTGAGATAGCCCGGCAGGATCTCCCACGAGATCGCGTGGTCGGTGTTGCCCTGGATGTTGGCGTGACCGCGCTCGGCGTTCATCCCGCCACCGGGCCGACCCATGTTGCCGAGCAGCAGTTGGAGGACCGCTCCGGATCGGATGAGCTGGACGCCGGTCGTGTGATGGGTCAGGCCGACCGCGTAGACGATCGTCATCACCTTGTCGGGCGTGCCCATCTGGCCGACCAGTTTCGCCACCTCGAGGAACTGGTCACGCGGGATGCCGGTGATCCGTTCGACCATCTCGGGCGTATAGCGGCTGTAGTGCTGCCGCATCAGGTTGAGGACCGAGCGCGGATGGTCGATGTCGACCTTGGCGATGCCGTCGGCGTCGGTCTCATACGCCCACGCCGTCGTGTCGTAGGCGCCGGTCTCCTCGTCGAAGCCGTTGAACATGCCATTGTCGAAGGCATAGTCCGGGCTCACGACGAAGCCGGCGTTGGTTGCCCACTCGACGTACTCCTGGTGATACAGGTTGTTGCTCAGGACGTAGTTGATCAGGCCGCCGAAGTACGCCACGTCGGTGCCGACGCGGATCCGCACGTGCATGTCGGCGACGGCAGACGTACGAGTGAAACGCGGGTCGGTGTGGATCATCTTGGCGCCGCGCTCACGTTGCGCGCGCATCATCCACCGGAATCCGACCGGATGCGCCTCGGCCGGATTGGCGCCGTTGACCAGGATCAGATCGGCATGCTGGATGTCACGCCAGTGATTGGTCATGGCCCCTCGGCCAAACGTGGCGGCCAAACTGACCACCGTGGGGCCGTGTCAAACCCGGGCTTGCTGCTCCAGGTAGACCAACCCCATGCCGCGCATCACCTTGGTGGCGAAGTAGCCCTCCTCGGAGCTGAAGGCGGCGCCACCCGCGAAGGCGATGCCTTCGCAGCGGTTGACGACATTGCCGTCGGCGTCCTGGGCGACGAACGTGCGGTCACGAGAGGCCTTGATGTTGGCGGCCAGCCGGTCGAGCGCGAAGTCCCACGACACCTGCTGCCATTCGTCGGCGCCCGGCTCGCGATAGAGCGGACTCGGGACCCGGCGGCGCGACATCGCGAGCTCCAGCGAGCTTGCGCCCTTGGGGCACAGCGTCCCCTCGTTGACCGGACTGTCGGGGTCGCCCTCGATCTGCAGCAGCTCGACGTGGTCACCATCGGTCTGCTTCGTGTAGGCCAGCAGCGAGCATCCGACCGCGCAGTAGGGGCAGACCGAACGGGCAACGGACGCACCTTCGATCCGCAGGACTTGGCTGACTTCGGCGGCGCGGGCGGTGTCGAAGCCAAGCACCGATGCGCCGACCACCCCCGTTCCGGCCGCACCGACGCCGAGGAATCGACGTCGCGAAATTTCCTCCATCGCCGGTCTTCCTTCCTCCCGCGCGGGCTGCGGTTCGACCGTGATGCAAACGTTCGCTGTCGCTATTGTCCGCCCGATGATCGACGAACGTCAACAGTTCAACTCGCCGGCTCAGCCCTGCGCCAGGCGGAGGTCGCCGCGGCCACCAGGGTCACCGGGATTGCGCAGCACGTCGAGCAGAAGCGGGTGGGACGGGACGACGATTCCGTAGGCACCGCGCGCCGCCGCCTGCGCCCGTGTCTCGCGCCATCCGGCTCGACCCTCCGGCGTTGGCGTCGCCAACCAGCGGGCCAGATCTCCGGCGCCGGCTCGCGGGTCGACCCAGCCCGAGCCATCTGGTTCGCGCCGCAGGATCGGCACGTCGGGCAGCAGGTCCGTGAGCGCGTCGGCGCCCTCGGCGTCAACGGCGAGGGCGAGCCGCTCGTGACTCAGCCGTCGAACCGTTTCGAGGCCACGGGCCAGCTGGGCCGACGGCACGTCGGTCTCGCCGAGCACCAGCGTGACCCGGGCCTTGGCCGTCATCACGGCGAGCGCAGCTGCCAGCGACACCGTGTCGAGCGAGACATCCGGCCCGACGTCGATCCAGAGCGCGTCCGCGCCGGCGGCGTCGTAGGCCGACCCGTCGGCCAGCCACACGCCGAGTGCATTGGGCTCGGCGTCGAGGCGTACGCCCACTTTCACCGACGGCTCGACATCGACCATGCCCGCCACCGTACTCCCGCGATACTGGTTGCCATGGCCCTGCGGTTTCTCGCGACCCGACCGCATCCCGCGCTGCTTCGGCTGCCCTGGGATGTCTCGCTGGAGCATTGGGACGCCTCGCTCGACGTGCCCTTGGCGCGCGGCATCTCGCGGCACGTCGTCCGGTTCGTGCGCGTCGAGGGGCAGGTGTACGCCCTCAAGGAGACTCGGCCGGCGATGGCCGAGCGCGAGTACCGGATGCTTCGCGACCTGGGTCGGTTGGGACTCCCGGTCGTCGAGCCGGTCGGCATCGTGAGCGGCCGCGAGTCGGATGACGACGAGCCGATCGAGCCGGCGCTGATCACGCGGCATCTCGCCCACTCCCTGCCGTACCGCTCGCTGTTCTCGCACCGGCTGCAAGACGACACCCTCGATCGGGTCGTCGACGCGCTGGTCGTGCTGCTCACCCGACTGCATCTCGACGGCTTCTTCTGGGGTGACTGCTCGCTGTCCAACACGCTGTTTCGACGCAGCGCGGGTGAGTTCTCGGCGTACCTAGTCGATGCCGAGACCGGCGAGCTACACCACCAGATCAGCGACGGCCAGCGGGCGCACGATCTCGAGCTGCTGCGGGTCAACGTCTACGGAGAGCTCCTCGACCTACAGGCCGGCGGGCTGCTCGACACCAACATCGACCCGATCGTTCTCGTCGAGCGGATCGAGGACCGCTACGCCGAGCTGTGGGAGGCCCTGACCGCTGTCGAGGAGTTCGGCACCGAGGAGATGTGGCGGATCGAGCAGCGGATCGACCGGCTCAACGAGCTCGGCTTTGACATCGACGAGCTCGACATCGTCACCGACTGGGACGGCGCGACGGTACGGATCCAGCCGAAGGTCGTCGAGGCGGGTCACCATGCTCGTCGGCTGCAGGGGCTGACGGGTCTCGACGTCGAGGAGAGTCAGGCGCGCCGGCTGCTCAACGACCTCGATGCGTACGCCGCGGCGCATGACCGGCAGGCCGAGGACCAGATGATCGTCGCCCATCGCTGGCTGACCGATGTCTACGAGCCGCTGCAGGCGATGGTGCCGCCGGAGCTGCGTGGCGTGCTGGAGCCGGCCGAGTTGTTTCACGACGTGCTCGTCCACCGGTGGTTCTTGTCCGAAGCGGCCGGCAAGGAGGTCGACTTCTTCGAGACGGCCCGGTCGTACATCGCCGACGTACTGCCGGAGCGAGCCGCCACGGTCAGGGCGGCCGAGGCGTCGGGGGGCTGAGTGCGCTTGGCGCGGGGGTCCCCTGCGCCAAAACCCGATTGGCGCACCCTTCCCCAGTCGGCCCGCTACACCGATCGCAGCAGGTCCCTCCCGATGACGAGGCGCTGGATCTGGTTGGTGCCCTCGAAGATCTGCGCCACCTTCGCCTCCCGCATGTATCGCTCGACCGGGAAGTCGCGGGTGTAGCCGTATCCGCCCAGCACCTGTACGGCGTCGGTCGTCACCCGCATCGCGGCGTCGGTACACGTCAGCTTGGCGATCGACGCCTGCCGCCCGAACGGCCGCCCGGCGTCGCGTAGCCGGGCCGCGTGCAGATATGTCGCGCGTGCCGACTCCACGGCGGCGGCCATGTCAGCCAGCATGAACTGCATCCCCTGAAACTCGCCGATCCGTCGACCGAACTGCTCCCGCTCCCCGGCGAACTCCACCGCGACGTCGAGTGCCGCTTGCGCCAACCCGGTCGCGCACGCGGCGATGCCGAGCCGCCCCGAGTCGAGCGCCGACAGCGCCAGCCGCATGCCGACGCCCTCGTCGCCGAGCCGGTTGTCGACCGACACCCGCGCGTCCTCGAGGATCATCTGTGTCGTCGTCGACGCGGTCATGCCCATCTTGCGCTCGGGGGCTCCGAACGACATGCCCGGCGTGTCGGCCGGCACGTAGAACGCGCTGATCCCCGCGGTCCGATCGGCGCCGGTCCGTGCGAAGAGCAGGTAGAAGTCGGCCTCGCCGCCGTGGGTGATCCACGCCTTGACGCCGTTGACGACGTACGCGTCGCCGTCGCGGACCGCCTTGGTCGTGATGCTCGCGACGTCGGATCCGGCCTGGGGCTCAGACAGGCAGTAGGCGCCGAGCAACCCGCCGCCGAGCACGTCCGGCAGCAGCCGAGTGCGCTGCTCCTCGGAGCCGGCGTGCGCGATGCCGTAGGCCGACAGCGTGTGGACGCTGGTCCCGACGCCGACGGCGAACCAGCCGGCCGCGACCTCTTCCAGCATCTGGAGATAGACCTCGTACGGCTGCGCGCCACCCCCGTACTCCTCCGGGTACGTCAGCGCCAGCAGGCCCGATGCGCCGAGCGTCGCGAACACGTCGCGCGGAAAGCGTTCGGCGGCCTCGTCCTCGGTGGCTCGCGGCGCGAGCTCCTTGGCGACGAGCTCGCGGGTCAGCTCGAGCAGGTCGTAGGCCTCGCGGGTGGGCAGCAGTCGGTCCACGGGCATGGGATCTCCATCGACAGCGGTTCCGGCCTAGTACTGATGACCGTACTACAGTACTCAACAGCGTACTCGACTAGGGTGAGGTGGGATGGCCATCGACCGTTACGCCGACCTCCGCGACCGGCTCACCGCCTATCTCTTGGCGCATGGATTCGCCGATCTCACCGTCGAAGACCTCGCCCGCGAGCTTCGGTGCTCGAAGTCGACGCTCTACCAACTCGCACCGAGCAAGAGCGAGCTCGTCGTGCTGGCGGTGCGGCACTACTTCAAGCAGGCCACGGCGGAGGTCGAGGCCAAGGTCGACCGGGCACCGGTCGGCGATCGGGTCGGGACCTACCTCGATGCGGTGGCCAAGGCGCTGTCGCCGGTCAGTACCCGGTTTCTAGACGACGTAGCGGCCTTCGCACCGGCTCGCGAGGTCTACGAGCGCAACACCAATCGGGCGGCCGAGCGGGTTCGCGGTCTGATCAGCGAGGGCGTACGCCACGGCGCGTTTCGCAAGGTGCACGCCCACTTCGTCGCCGACGTCGCGACGCAGACGATGCTCGACATCCAGCGCGGCGGCATCACCGGACGGATCGGCATCAGCGACTCACGGGCCTACGCCGAGCTCCGCGCCCTCGTCGACCACACCCTCCGCGGCTAACCCAAACCCCTCGCGCCGACATTGCGCGTCCCACCCACTCCTTCGCGCCGACATTGCGCATCCCGCCCGCTTCTTCGCGCCGACATTGCGCGTCCCGCCCGCTGATCCGGTAGGGACGCGCAATCTCGGCGCTAAGGAGTGGATGTCGCGCGGCGTCGGGCGATCTCGTAAAGCACGATGCCGGCCGCGACGCCGGCGTTGAGCGACTCGAGCTCGGAGGCCATCGGGATCGCGACCCGGACGTCACAGGTCTCCGACACCAACCGCGACAAGCCCTTGCCCTCGGCCCCGATCACGAGCACCAACGGGCCGTCGGCCAGGTCGAGATCGGGCAGCGCCACCTCGCCGTCAGCGGCGAGGCCCGCGATCATCAAGCCCGACTCGGCGTACGCCTTGAGCTGCCGCGTGAGGTTCGTCGCCCGCGCCACCGGCACCCGGGCCGCGGCACCGGCCGACGTCTTCCAGGCAGCGGCCGTCATGCCGGCGGCACGCCGCTCGGGTACGACGACACCGTGCGCCCCGAACCCGGACGCCGAGCGTACGACGGCGCCGAGATTGCGCGGATCGGTCACGCCGTCCAACGCAACGATCAGCGGCGTCTCCTCGGCGTCGGTCGCGGCCTGAGCCAGGTCGTCGGGATGCACGTAGTCGTAGGCCGGCACCTTGATCGCGAGCCCCTGATGGACCGCGCCCGCAGTCATCCGGTCGAGCTCGGCGCGACTCACCTCGGTGATCGCGAGCCGCTGCTCGGCCGCCAACCGGAAGGTCTCACGCAAGCGGTCGTCGCGCTCGGTGTTTTCGGCGAGATAGACCGACTGCGCCGGCACCCCTGCCCGCAACGCCTCGACGACGGCGTTGCGTCCCGCGACCCATTCGTCGCCGGCGCTGGACTTGCCGCTTCGCTGATCCCGGTCGCGCCGGGCAGCCGTCTGCTTCGCGCGTCGCTGCGCCGGATGACCCGTGCGGTCCTTGGCCTTCGGCGTCGGTCCCTTGCCTTCGAGTCCGCGCCGACGACGCCCACCGGATCCGGCCGGCGGATTGCCCTTGCCGGTCTTCTTGACCGCGCCGCGGCGACGGCTGCTGCCCGGCATCAGCGTCCGACCGTCCAACGCGGCCCGGACGGCGTGTCCTCGACCTCGACACCAGCCTCGCGCAAGAGGTCGCGAATGCCGTCGGCGGCGGCGAAGTCTTTGCGGGCCCGGGCCTCCTCGCGCTGCGCCGCGAGACCCGACACGAGCGCGTCGACGGCGCCACGCAGGTCGGCGTCGCCGGATCGCGCGTCGGCCCACGGCTCGGCGAGCGGGTCGATTCCGAGCAGGCCGAGCATCCGTCGGACCGAGGCGAGATTGCCGCGGAGTGCGGCCGAGTCGCCGTCGGTGAGCAGCTTGTTGCCTTCGCGTACGACCTCGTGCAGCGCGGCGAGGGCAGCGGGCACACCGAGGTCGTCGTCCATGGCGGCCTCGAAGTCGGCGCACGTCATACCTTCGGCCGGGTCGACGCCGCCGGTGACTTCGGTCGCGCGTTCGACGTACCCCTCGATCCGCCTGAAGCCGGTGGACGACTCGGCCAGCGCCTCATCGGAGTACTCGATGATCGACCGGTAGTGCGGCGCAAGCAGGTAGTGGCGCAGGTCGATCGCGCGGATCCGCTTGACCATTTCGTGTACGAGCAGGAAGTTGCCGACCGACTTGCTCATCTTTTCGCCGGTCAGGTTGACCATCGCGTTGTGCATCCAGAAGTGGGCGAACGGCCGTCCGGCGGCACGCGACTGGGCCTGCTCGTTTTCGTGGTGCGGGAACCGCAGGTCGAGCCCTCCGCCGTGGATGTCGAACTCGTCGCCGAGGTACTTACCGACCATCGCCGAGCACTCGAGATGCCAGCCCGGCCGACCGAGCCCCCACGGCGCCGGCCACGCGGCGGTGTCGGGCTCCTCGCCCTTCTTGAAACCCTTCCACAGCGCGAAGTCACGCGGGTCGCGCTTGCCCCTCGAGTCGGCGTCGGCGGCCGGCGCCATGTCGTCGATGCGCTGGTTGGACAGTTCGCCGTACGCCGGCCACGACCGCACGTCGAAGTAGACGTCGCCGGACCCGTCGGGCGCGACGTAGGCATGGCCCTTGACGATCAGCTCGTTGATCAGCTCGACCATCTCGGGGATGTGGCCGGTGGCACGCGGCTCATACGTCGGCGGCAGGCAGCCGAGCGCTGTGTACGCCTCGTGCAGCACGCGCTCGTTGGCGTACGCGATGCTCCACCAGGGCCGGTGCTCCTCGGCCTCCTTGGCGAGGATGCGGTCGTCGATGTCGGTGATGTTGGCGACCAGGGTCACCTCGTAGCCGCGGTATTCGAACCAGCGCCGAAGGACGTCGAAGACAACCTCCTTGCGGATGTGGCCGATGTGCGGCGGCCCCTGCACGGTCAGGCCACAGTGGTAGATCCCGACCTGACCCGGGCGCACGGGCTCGAAGTCGCGGATCTCACGCGTGGCGGTGTCGTACAGCCGGATAGTCACGAGCGCCAGCGTATCGACCCGCACGTCCGCCACACTTTCCCTGCTCATCCGCTACACCTTCCCCGCTCATCCGTGAGTTTGGTCCAGTCATCCGTGCGTTCTGATCCGGGACCAACGTCGTGCCTCACGGATCGCGGGGTCGAAACTCACGGATCGGCGGTGAGGGTGAGGCGGAGGCGGTGGTCGGCGGTGAACAGCCGGGACGCGGCGCCGAGTGCGACCAGCGTGGTGGTCGTCGCGGCCGCGCCGAGCACCAGGAACATCACGACGGCCTGCACCTTGACGGCATCCGCCGGATCGACGCCGGCCAGGATCAGCCCCGTCATCGCGCCGGGCAGGAACACCAACCCGGTCGCCTTCGTCGTCTCGATCTGCGGCGTCAGTGCCGACCGCAGCGCGGCCCGAACGTATGGTCGCGCCGCTGTCCGCGAGTCCTGCCCGAGCGCCAGCCGCGCCTCGACCTGATCCCGCTTATCGCCGATCTCCTCGAGCACTCGACGTCCTGCGAGCACGGTCGCCGTCATCGAGTTTCCGACCATCATGCCGGCGAGCGGCACGACGGTTCGCCCATCGACCGGGAACACGTCGAGCCCGAACAGCACCCCCATCGTCACGACAGCCGCGACCCCGAACGCGCCCAGCGCGAGCCATCGCAGCCCCGGCACCTCTGGCGCTCGTCGAGCCGCGACGTCTGAGGCGTACCCCACCATCGCGGCCACCCACAGCCACGACCACCAGATCGACCGGTCGGCGTCGATGACCTGCGCGAGTACGCCGCCGACCAGCGCGAGTTGGACCGCCATCCGTACCGACGCGACGATCAGATCGCGCTCCAGTCGCAGCCGGAGCAGCGCCGAGACCCCGACCGCGACCCCGACCAGGATGACCGAGACGGCCAGCCCCGCCCACTCGATCATGTGCGCCTCCCGATCTCGTAAATGGCATCGGCCACCCGCTCCAGTTGGGCCCGGTCGTGGGTCACCCAGACGATCGTCGTACCGCCGTTCGCCAAGGCTCGGGCGGCCCTCTCGAACACGAGCGCCGCGTCCTCGTCCAGACTCGACGTCGGCTCGTCGAGCAGCAGCGCCTCGGGTCGGGTGACCAACGTGCGGGCCAGACACACCCGCTGCAACTCGCCGCCGGACAGCTGAGCAGTGTCGCGATCGATCAGCGCCGAGTCGAGAGCAGCCTGCTCGAGCGCCGCCGCGTAGGTGCCGTCGGTGTCCGGCGCCGCCTCGGCGAGGTTTGCCCGGACCGTACCCGGAAACGCCGTCGGCCGCTGAAACACCATGCCGACCCGACGTCGCAGGGCGAGCGGGTCGAGGTCGGCGACGTCAGAGCCGCGAAAGCGCACGACGCCGGAATCGGGCAGCGACAGCCGGTTGACCAGCCGTAGCATCGTTGTCTTGCCGCTGCCGGACGGACCCGCGACAGCCGTGATCCGACCGGCGGCGAACGTCGCACTGAGATGATCGAGTACGCGTCGTCCGGACCGCGTCACGACGACGTCGTCAAGCTCGATCGCAGGTTCGCTCTCCACGCGCGTCATGCTCGCACGCGGCCACGATCGGCGATTTGATTGAGCTTGCGACGCTACGTCGGGTAGCCGGGCGACGACTCGGGCTGCCTCGGCTCCGCTCCGGGAGGTACTGATACGACGTACCCGGCCCGGATGATGACGCAATATCCCAGAATGAGCGGGTCAAAACCCCCAGATCGAACCCCACCGGCTAGCGTGGCACCTGTGAAGCGACCGCGACTCGGGGCGAGCGCCGGGCTGGTGCTTGCCCTGGGCGCCACCGGGATCGGGTCGACGCCGCCCGCCGCGGCCGCCGACGACCCCGCCGCAGCCGACCGAATCCACGCGACCGACGGCACCGCAGCGGCACCAGAAGGCGCGGCCCGCGACGTCGTCCGCCACCTCGACCTGCGGCGCTGGTCGACCGGCGGTGCCTGGCGCACCGGCCGTCGCGAGGGGGTGCGAGTGGCGGCCGCCGCGATCCGGATCGACCACCGCATCGGCATCCGGCGCTACGCCGACCCATGGGGCGACGGCGACCCACACCGCTACGGCTTCGCCCGGTGGACCTCGCGCTGGATCCGACCCGGCTTCGGCCTCACCGAGCTGATCCCGTCGTGGAACGCCACCACGCCAAGGCACACCTGGATCGAACTCGCCGTGCGCGGTCGCACCGGGTCGGGCGCGACCGGGAGCTGGGACGTCCTGGGCCGCTGGGCCGCCGGCGATCGGTCCTTCCACCGAGCGTCGCCGAGTCGTCAGCCCGACGACTTCAGCCGCGTCAACGTCGACACGCTCGTGACCGATGCGCATCGGCGCTACGCCGCCTGGCAGCTGCGCGTCACGCTGCTTCGAAGGGTCGGCGCGACCGCGTCGCCGACGGTACGGTCGGCCGGAGCGATCGCGTCCCGCGTCCCCCGTGGCGGCACGGTCCACGCCAGCGCGACGACGATGCGCCGCACCGTTGAGCTCGACGTGCCGCGTTGGTCGCAGATGGTTCACGAGGGCGAATACCCCCAGTACGACGGCGGCGGCGAGGCCTGGTGCTCCCCCACGTCGGTCGCGATGGTGCTGGGCTACTGGCACCGGTTGCCTAAGCCAAGGCAGTACGCCTGGGTCAACGACGCCTACCCCGCCCCCTGGGTCGACCATGGCGCGAGGTACGCGTACGACTACCGCTACGAAGGCGCCGGCAATTGGCCGTTCAACACCGCGTACGCCGGCACTCTGGGTGTCGACGCCTACGTCACCCGACTCCGGTCGCTGCGCCCCGCCGAGCGTCTGATCCGCCATGGCATCCCGCTGGTCGCCTCGATCGCCTTCGGCCCCGGTGAGCTCGACGGCGCGCCACTCGAGTCGTCGCCGGGCCATCTGCTCGTGATACGCGGCTTCACCCGCGACGGTCGCGTGATCGTCAACGACCCGGCCGCGGATCACGCGCGGGGTGTTCGCCGCGTCTACAAGCGGCGACAGTTCGAAAACGTCTGGCTGCCGACCACCGGGGGCACCGTGTACGTCCTGCGGGGCGGTCCCTCGTGAGCGGGCGGCACGTCGACTTCGGTTGGCTCGACCTCGACGCGTCAGGCGCCGAACGCGAAGGGGTCGTCAGCGACGGGACCGGGCTGGCGCTCGGCACGCCGGCCGGCCAACGCGACTATCACGACCCCTTCGGCGACAGCGGGCCACGCGATTACGACTACGGCTTCTGGGTTTCGCCGACACTGCCGGCCGCATTTCCGGCGACGTCGATCGTCGCATCGTGGGCGGCCGAGACCCCGGGCACGTCGTGGGTCGGCATCGGTATCCGCGGGCGGACGGCCTCCGACGCGTCGTGGTCTCGGTGGTTCGTCATCGCGCGTTGGGCCGCGACCGACGACGAGATCCACCCGACCAGCGTGCCGGGCCAGTCGGCCGACGGCATCGCGGTCGAAACCGACGAGCTGCTGATCGAGCCCGACGAGGCGTGGGAGAGCTATCAGGTCCGGGTGATCCTGTTCCGCCTCGTCGGCACCGACGATCGGCCCCGCCTGACCAGGCTCGGGCTGATGACGTCGGCGGTGCCGCGCGGGCGCAAGGCGGATCTGCCACCGACCAGCGCGCCGATACTGCCGGACGCGATCCAGCTCGACGTGTCGACGTACTCCCAACAGCTGCATCGCGACAACTATCCGGCCTACGACGGCGGCGGTCAGTCGTGGTGCTCGCCGACGTCGATCGCCATGGTGTTGGACCACTGGGACCGGCTGCCGCCGCCGCACGACTACGCGTGGGTCGAGCCGCAGCAGTCGGACCGGTTCGTGCCGTACATCGCGCGCGCCTGCTTCGATCACGCGTTCGGCGGCGCCGGCAACTGGGCATTCAACACCGCGTACGCGTCGACCCGAAATCTGGTGGCCTTCGTCACCCGACTGCGGTCGCTCGCCGAGGCGGAGGCGTTCATCGGGGCCGGGATCCCGCTGATCATCTCGCTCGCGTTCGAGGAGGACGAGCTCACCGGCGCCGGTTATGACACGAAGGGGCATCTGATGGTGCTGATCGGGTTTACCCAGGAGGGCGACCCGATCGTCAACGACCCGGCGTCCCATCGCATCGAAAGCGACGCGGCAGTCCGGACGACCTATCGGCGCGACCAGATCGAGGCACTGTGGCTACGGTCGTCGGGCGGCGTCGTCTACGTCATTCACCCGCTGGAGTTTCCGCTGCCGCCGCACCCACCTGAGCGGAACTGGTGACGCCGCTGCATCGACGGCTCGGTGCGCTGGCGCGATTGGCGCAGGCCTCCCCAGTACGCGTCAGTCGACGGAGACCTCGACGCTGTGCCAGCCGGTGGCGCCGTCGGGGACGACATCGGCCACGTCGCCGGTCTGCGTGTCGCCTTCGGCGTCGGTGGCCCGGACCGCCAGCACATGGTCGCCGGGCTCGGCGTCCCACTCGACGACCCACTGCACCCAGGTGTCGATGGACGGATCGGCCGCCAGCCGGGCCGGCGTCCAGTCACCGTCGTCGACCCGCAGCTCGACCCGCTCGATGCCGCGATGCTGCGCCCACGCCACGCCGCCGACCGTCACCGTGCCGGCGTCGACCGAGTCGCCCGACCGCGGGGTGTCGATCCGCGACTGCGTCTTGACCGGCGCCTCCTCCGACCAGCCGCGCTCGGTCCAGTACGCATCGAAGTCATCGAATCGGGTGACCTCCCACTCGACGACCCACTTCGTCGCCGACACGAACCCATAGAGGCCGGGCACGACCATCCGGACCGGGAATCCGTGCTCGATCGGAAGCGGCTCGCCGTTCATCGCGATCGCCAGCAACGCGTCGCGGCCGTCGGTCAACGCCGCCAGCGGGGTGCCGCAGGTCCAGCCGTCGTGCGACGTCGACAGCAGCGCGTCGGCGTCCGGACTGACGCCGACCTCCGCGAGCAGGTCGTCGATGCGTACGCCGCTCCACCACGCGTTGGAGATCAGGTCGCCGCCGACCGGGTTGCTCACACAGCACAGCGTGACCCAGGCGTTCGAGAGCCCCCGTTCGACCAGATCCTGATAAGTCAGGGTCAGCTCACGGTCGACCATGCCGTGAATGCGCAACTCCCAGTCGTCAGGCTTGACCAGTGGCGGCGACAGTGTCGTGTCGATGCGATAGAAGTCGTCGTTGGGGGTGACCCAGGACGTCAAGCCGTCCACACCGAGATCGGCGCCGGCCGGAGTTGCTGGCGTACGCAGCCGCAGTCGCAACGCGTCGCGCGCCCGCTCTACCGAACGTCGGGCTTCGGTCGCCCACCGGCCAAGCCCGCCAACCACCGCGGCGCCTGCGACCGCGACGCCGGTCGCGCGCAGGAACTGTCGTCGGGTGAGAGCGTCGGCATCTGCGGCCGAAGCCTCCATGGCCCGGCCGAGCAACCAGCGGTAAACCAGAAGTCCGGCCGCGGCGCCGGCGATCACGGGCATGACGTCGACGGGGCGGGAGTCGTCACGGGTCATGACGGCGATCCCGGCGATCGCGGTCAGTCCGATCAGGAGCGCGGCGCCAGCGCCGCGCCGATACGAGCCGACGATGCCCGCCAGCATCGACGCGACGACGACACCGACCAGCACGCCCGTGACGAGCAGCGGCTTGTCAGCCGACCCCACGGCGCCGATCGCCTGCTCGGCGACCTGTCCCGGTGTCAGCTCGATGATCGCCTCGCCGACCGCGAGCGCCGGCGACAGCCGCGTGTGCAAGAGACCGGCAGCCAACTCGGCGACGGCGAGCCCGGCGGCGCCGGCGACTCCACCGGCGACCGCCGCCCGAAGCAGTGTCTGGCGATCCACCTCTCCATCGTGGCACTGCGGTGGGTGCGGGAGGATGACGATGTGGTGACCTCTTCGGACCAGCCGGCGCTGCCACTCGTCGGCGTCGGCACCGACGTCCATGCCCTAGCCCCCGGCCGCCCGATGCGGATCGCCGGGCTGCAGTGGCCGGACGAACCGGACGGCCCGGTCGGCCACTCCGACGGCGACGTCGTCGCCCACGCGGCATGCGACGCGCTGCTGTCGGCGGCGGCGATGGGCGACCTGGGCAGCACCTTCGGCACGTCCGACCCGCGCTGGGCCGACGCGTCCGGCGTTGCGCTGCTCGGCGAGACGGCTCGGCGCGTGCGCGACGCGGGTTACGTGATCGGCAACGTCGCGGTCCAGCTGATCGGCGACCGACCGCGCCTCGGCGCCCGACGGGCCGAAGCGGAGTCGGCGCTCGCCGCCGCCTGCCGGGCGCCGGTGCATCTGACGGCGACGACTACCGACGGACTCGGGCTGACCGGTCGCGGTGAGGGCATCGCCGCCATCGCGATCGCGATCGTCGCGCCGGCCTAACCGGCCCCCGCGCCGGCCCGACCCGTCCTCCCGCGGGCCCGACCGGTCCTCGCGCCGAGATTGCGCGTCCTGCCCACTGGCTCGCACCGAGATTGCGCGTCCTGCCCACCCACCGGGCAGGGCGCGCAATCTCGGCGCTAGAGGGAGTGGCGCCGCGAACGGAGGACCGCCTCGGCTAGAGCCAAGTCGAGAGGCCGGGTGATCTTGAACGCCTCGGAGTCGCCGTCGACGGCGCACACCTCGCCACCGGCACGTTCGACCAGCGCAGCGTCGTCGGTCGCCGGTGCGTCGGAGTCGACCGCGGCGGCATGGACGGCGGCGAGGATCCGGCGCTGGAAGCCTTGCGGGGTTTGGACCGCGTACAGCTCGGCGCGGTCGACCGTCTCGAGGACGACGCCGCCGCGTACCCGCTTGACGGTGTCTGCCATCGCAAGCACGGGGATGACGGCGTCGGCGCCACCGAGAAGGGCATCGACGACCCGAACCACCACAGCCGGCGGCACCAACGCGCGAGCGGCATCGTGGACCAACACCAGGTCGTGGTCGTGCGATAGCGCCTCTAGTCCGGCAGCCACCGATGCCTGGCGGGTCGCGCCGCCGTCGATCACCCGGACCCACCCGTTCCACTCGCTGGGAAGCGCCGCCCGCAGCTCGTCGCCGGCCGCGATCGGAGCCGCGACGATGACGCGGTCGACGACCTCACTCGCTCGGAGGCCGCGGAGCGCGTGCACCACCAGCGGCTCACCAGCCAGCGACACCAGAGCCTTCGGACGATCGGCGCCGAGGCGTAGGCCGTCGCCCGCAGCCGGCACGATCGCCGCCGTACTCATGTCGCCTCTCCTCCCCGGTCGCCTGCAGGGTGTCGCTCGCCGTCGTTGCGCCGACATGACAAAGGCCCCGGAAACACCGGGGCCTCAGCCGTTAGGACGAATCACCTCAGCGGGCGAGCACCTCGTCGAGCAGGGCCTCGGCCTTGTCTTCGTTGGTGTGCTCTGCCAGCGCCAGCTCCGACACCAGGATCTGACGAGCCTTGGCCAGCATGCGCTTCTCACCGGCCGAGAGTCCGCGGTCTTGCTCGCGCCGCCACAGGTCACGAACCACCTGAGCGACCTTGAGTACGTCGCCCGAGTGCAGCTTCTCCAGGTTTGCCTTGTAGCGCCGCGACCAGTTGGTGGGCTCCTCGGCGTGCTCTTCGCGCAGCACGTCGAAGACACGCTCGAGACCATCCTGGTCAACCACGTCTCGAACACCGACCAGATCAAGGTTGCACGCCGGCACGCGAACGACTAGGTCGTTTTGTGCGACGATTCGCAGCACGAGGTAGGCCTTGTCCTCGCCCTTGATCTGTC
Organism: Nocardioidaceae bacterium; assembly: GCA_035630615.1. Lineage (GTDB taxonomy): Bacteria > Actinomycetota > Actinomycetes > Propionibacteriales > Nocardioidaceae > DATFRX01. The sequence continues at coordinate 55,464 of DASQKI010000051.1, read as the reverse complement.
GGGTTTCGATGTTCTCGATGACGGCCGCTCCGTGGTTCGGGTAAACGACCGTTTCGCCGACAGTGAAAGTCATGTATGACCCCTTCCTAGTGACCATTCTAACACGTATCGAGTCACCCGGATTTGGTGTTTCCGCAGGTCAGACACCTAATTGGGGCTTGACAAACACGTCGATCCATGTCTCGCACGTAAGTGTCACAGCGGCCGGCCGCGATGACGCCAGCCGGCGGCATCAAGGCCGCAAGCCGTCGGTAAGCTGTGCGCGCTGACACGCCATCCGAAGGAGTGGGTCCGTGCCAATCATACCGGGTTCGACGCCCAGCAAACTGCGCTGGTCGGGCCTGCTCGCCGCCGGTTGCGCCGTCGCGGCCATCTCCGGGTGCGCCGACACCGGCTCCGACGCCCAGACCAACGCCGTCTACGACGCGGGCATCGGCTCCAACGCTCGCGGCGGCGGCGTCGACGTGCTCAATGCCCTGATCGTCGACAACGGCGACGGCACCGGCACCGTGTCGGCCACGCTGCTGCTCAACCCGGGCGACTTCGACGATGACGACGAGGCGCCCTCGTCGGTGACGCTCGACGACTTGACGATCACCACGCTCGGTGACGAGGCGGTCGACTCGACGCTGGCCGACGAGGTCGTCCTCGAGCCCGACCAGCCGCTCAAGCTCGGCGACGAGGCCATCGCGACCGTGTCCGACGACAACGTCGCCGCTGGCGACATGGTGACCGCGATCTTCTCCTTCGATGCCGCCGTCGCGCCGGTCGAGCTCGATATCCCGGTGGTCGTGCGCACCGAGATGTACGAGGAGGTCGCCGAGGCGCCGGCGCCCTAGGCCTCGTACTTGTAACCCAGCCCCCGCACGGTGACGAGGTAACGAGGGTGGCCCGGGTCGGGCTCGATCTTGGCCCGCAGCCGCTTCACGTGGACGTCGAGCGTCTTGGTGTCTCCGACATAGTCGGCTCCCCAGACCCGGTCGATCAGCTGCCCGCGGGTCAGCACGCGACCGGTGTTGCGCAAGAACATCTCGAGCAGCTCGAACTCCTTGAGCGGCAACCGGACGTCGTCGCCGTTGACGCTCACCACGTGGCGTTCGACATCCATCCGGACCTGGCCCGACTCCAGCGTCGACGGAGCCACGTCGGCGTCGTTCCCGCGTCGCAGCACGGCGCGGATCCTGGCGACCAGCTCACGCGGGCTGTAGGGCTTGGTGACGTAGTCGTCGGCCCCCAACTCCAGCCCGACGACCTTGTCGACCTCGGCGTCCTTGGCGCTGACCATGATGACCGGCACATTGGACATCTGGCGAAGCTGCCGACATACCTCGGTGCCGGGGAGGCCGGGCAGCATCAGGTCGAGCAGCACGATGTCGGCACCGTTGCGTTCGAAGTCGGACAGCGCGTCCGGCCCGGTCTGCGCGACCGAGACCTCGTATCCCTCTTTCCGGAGCATGTACGCCAGGGCATCGCTGTAGCTGTCCTCGTCCTCGACCACGAGTACGCGGGTCACGACTGTGCCTCCTGTTGTTGGCGTTCGGGCTGGGTCGCGAGTGGATGAGTTGATCGGTCAACTGCGGCAGCTTCGGCCAGCGGTAGCCGCAAGGTGAATGAGGAACCCTGGCCGGGCTCGCTCCAGACGACGATGTCGCCACCGTGGCTGGCAGCGACGTGCTTGACGATCGACAGTCCGAGTCCGGTGCCGCCGGTGGCACGGGATCGGGCCGGGTCGAGGCGATAGAAACGCTCGAAGATCCGATCGATCTCGCCTTCGGGGATGCCGATGCCTTGGTCGCTTACCGTCACCTCCACGGTGCGGCCGAGCGTCCCGACCCGGTCGCGGCGTTGCGCCATGACAGCAACGCGCGAGCCCTCGGGGCTATAGGCGACGGCGTTTTCGATCAGGTTGCTGATCGCCACGAGGAGCTGGTCTTCGCTGCCGAACACGATCAGATCGTTGTCGAGGCGCGCGGCGATGTCGATGTCCTTGGACTCGGCGTCGGTACGGCTGCGGTCGAGTGCGCTCTCGACGACGGCCTCGATCCGTACGCCGACGGGAGCATCGATCAGCTCGTCACCCTGCAACCGCGACAGCTCGATGATCTGCTGGACGAGTCGGGTCAGTCGGTCGCTCTCGGTTTGCATGCGGCCCGCGAACCGACGCACGGCCTCCGGATCGTCGGCGGCCTCGCCCACCGCCTCGGCGAGCAGGTTTAGTGCACCGACCGGAGTTTTCAACTCGTGGCTCACGTTGGCCACGAAGTCTCGGCGGATCGACTCCACGCGCCGCTCTCGCGTGCGGTCGTCGGCCAGCACGAGCACGAGGCGCGACCCGAGTGGCGCGACCCGAGCCACGACCTGCATCGGCAGCGACGACCGCTCCCGCAGCATGGTGAGCTCGGCCTCGCGGATCTCGCCGGTCGACCGCACGACGTGGACCAGCCTGACCAGGTCGTCGGGCACGATGCGGTCGCCACGTACGAGGCCGAGCGCGTACGCCGGTGCCGAGGCCTTGAGGACGACGTCGTTCTCGTCGACGAGCACCGCCGACGACCGCAAGACGGTCAGGACGGACGCCACTCCGACCGGCACCGGCGACGCCAGCTGCGCCGGCACGGCCGCCTGCTGCCGCTCACTGAGCCGCCATGCCAGCACCGCGCCGGCACCGAGAAGGACGCCGACCGCGGTTCCCGCGAGGGTGGCGAAGGTTCCGTCCACGACTCGATCGTACGGCGCCGTTCACCAACCCTTCGCTCCAACCGGCACCGCTGACCTGCGGTTTCGATGATTGTTCACGCCGCGTTCACGGCAGGTCGCCTGCCGGTCACCCTCGTTCCCTACCGTTGGTGCCATGCGTGACTTGTACTTCGAGCAGCTCGACGCGATCGTCGACGACCTCGTCGCGATGACCACGTCGGTGCGCGACGCGGTCCACGAGGCGACCGATGCCCTCCTGACCGCCAACCAGACCGCGGCCGAGGCCGTCATCTCCGGAGACCGTGAGATCGACGCCAGCCGCGAGGTCATCGAGGAGCACGCGCTGCAGCTACTGGCGACCCAGCAACCCGTCGCGAGCGACCTGCGCATGCTGGTCGCGACCCTGCGGATGGTGGCTGACCTGGAGCGGATGGGAGACCTCGCCGTCCACATCGCGAAGATCGCCCGGATGCGGATGCCGGAGCAGGCGGTCCCCGCGAGCATGCGGTCGACGATGTCGCAGATGGCCGACGTCGCGGTCCGGATGGTCGACGCCACCGCTCGCATCGTCGCCGACCGCGATGTCGTGGCGGCCCAGGGGCTGGACGAAGAGGACGACGAGATGGACCAGCTCCGCCGGTCGATGTTCCGGCGGCTGCTGTCTGACGACTGGGCCTACGGCGTCGAGCCGGCGATCGACATCGCGTTGCTCGGCCGCTACTACGAACGGATCGGCGACCACGCGGTGTCGATGGGCCGCCGCGTCGTCTACTTCGTCACCGGCGAGCACCCGATCACGATCGACTGACCTGCGCACACAAACCCTCGCGCCGAGGGTGGGCGAGACGCGCAATCTCGGCGCAAAGAGGGGGCGCCCGAGCGGTCCGCTAGCGACCCTGGCTGCGGACGGCCTCGATGGCAGCCGCGGCGGCCTGCGGGTCGAGGTATTCGCCACCGAGCCGGATCGGCCGCAGGCCGTCGTCGAGCTCGTACAGCAGCGGGATGCCGGTCGGAATGTTGAGGTTGATCACGGCCTCCTCGCTGATGTCGTCGAGGTGCTTGACCAGCGCCCGGAGCGAGTTGCCATGCGCCGCGACGAGCACGGTGGCGCCCCGACGCAGGTCGGGGACGATCGCGTCGTACCAGTAGGGCAGCATCCGATCGAGCACGTCGGCGAGGCACTCCGTACGCGGCATCAGCTCCGCCGGTAGGTCGGCGTAGCGCGGATCGCCCACCGGGCTGTACTCGTCGGCGTCGTCGAGCGGTGGCGGCGGCGTGGCGTACGACCGGCGCCACACCATGAACTGGTCCTCGCCGTACTTCTCGAGCGTGGCCTTCTTGTCCTTGCCCTGGAGGGCGCCGTAATGCCGTTCGTTGAGCCGCCACGACCGGCGAACTGGGATCCAGTGCCGATCGGTGCGGTCGAGGCAGATCTCGGCGGTCCTGATGGCCCGGCGCAACACCGATGTGTGCAGGAGGTCCGGCAAGAGGTCCCGCTCGCGCAGCAGGTCGGCGCTGCGGGCTGCCTCGGCGCGCCCCTTGTCGTTGAGCGGCACGTCGACCCAGCCGGTGAAGAGGTTCTTGGCGTTCCACTCACTTTCGCCGTGGCGAAGCAGCACGAGACGGTAGGGCTCAGTCATGACGCCGACCCTATCGACGCTCTCTTGGGCCTCTCACGCCGAGATTTCGGAATCTGGACCGTTCAGCCCCGCTGCACCGTGATGCAACCACCGAATCAGTTCGGGCGATGCCTCTGCGGTGAGCCGTTCGAGGTAGCGGGCGAGGTCGTCAGCGGTCAGGTGGTTTCGCCACCCACCTGATGTACCCGCACGGAAGAACTTGCCGGGATCCTTGATGAGGCCGAGGCGCTCGTCCGGAGCGAGTTGGTCCGAGTGTTCGCGCATCTGGCTGAACGTCGCGGCCCTGACCAACGTCGGCCACGTTTCGGCGGCGACACTGATGCCCAGGCGGTCGGCGAGCCGCTTCATCTCACCGTCGAGGTCGCGAGCGAGATCGCTGTAATGGAGAAGTACGACGGATGGATCGTTTCGGCGAGACCAGGCCGTGTTCTGATGGCGGATCAGCGCGCGCAGCGAGTACTGATAGTCGAGAGGGGAATCGTCGTTGGCCATCCACTGCAGGAAGGTCTCGCGCTCGTCTGACGCGATGCCCGACGGATGGGCGGACTGCTCGGTCGAAGGCTCGTCCAAGTACCGAAGCACAACGTCACGGGCGAGATTGGCGCGATGATGGTGCAGAGAGATCGCGACGTCGCGCGGATCCCGGCCGACCGCGATGTAGGTGACGCCACTGGCGCCAGGTAGCCCATCGAGCGGAGTGTGGGTCTTGATGAACCTGCGGTGGCGTTGGGCGTCGAGCTGCGCACGGACCGCCGACAGCGGCCGGACCCGCATGTCGAGCCACGGCGAAAGCGTTGTCAACGCCGCCGGCAGGTCCGCGCGCTGAAACACCAGCAGCGCGCAGATCATCTGGGTCCAAGTCGTGCCGCTCTTGACGGGCGCGCTGATCACGATGTCGTCCGATCGGAACTCGAAGTCGTCCCATCGGGCACTGTCGGCCAGCCAGCTCTCGGCCTCACCGGGTGCGCGTGGAAACCGTGCTCGACACCGGACCCGTCCCGTCGACATGCTCCGATGGTCCTCGCTCGTCGTGGACCCAACCTGGAGGCAACCTGCATCCGCAGGTCCGCCGAGCTACGTCGACGTTAGGGCGCGTCCCGCTCGAGCCAGCCGCGAAAGGCCTCGAGATTGCGGGTCGACTCGCCGCGAGACTGGCGCCACTCCCACTCCTTGCGGATCGACGATGCGAACCCGAGCTCGAGGATCGTGTTGAACGAATCATCGGCATAGCTCAGCACCGACCCGAGCAGCCGATCCATCTCGGCCGGAGTCACCGCGTGCAGCGGCAATCTCCCGTCGAGGAAGATGTCGCCGTTGGCGTCGACGGCGAACGCGACCGCGTACATCTTGAGGTTGCGTTCGAGCAGCCAGCGGTAGACGGCCTCGTGATTTTCGTCGGGGCGTCGCGCGACAAATGCGTGGAGTGCCAGCGAGTGCCGACCGACCTCGATCCGACAGGCCGTCTTGAGCTTGCGTTCGCCCGGCAGCTCCACCTCCAGTACGCCGTCGCTCAAGTCGGCGTAGTCGAGATCGCTGGACGCCACGTATTCGCGGACCGCGTCGAGCGCCCGACGACGGGGGTCGCTCATGACGCGGCGATACGGGGGCGCTGCAGGTCGGCCATGGCAGCACCGTAGACCCGCAGCGTCTCGCGCGCCGTCCGGTCCCAGCCGAATCCGGCGGCATGGCGGACTGCCCGCCTGCCGAGCCGACCCAGTCGGGACCGGTCCGACAGCAGCTCCTCGATCGCTCCCGCCCACGCCGCCGGGTCATGGCTCGTGAGCAGCCGGCCGGTCTGACCGTCGCGGACGGCGGTCGACAGGCCGCCGACGGCCGACGCGACCACCGGCGTGCCACAGGCCTGGGCCTCGAGCGCGACCAAGCCGAACGACTCGCTGTAGGACGGCACACAGACCAGCGACGCCGCCGTGTACCACCGGGCCAGCTCCGCTCGTGGCAGCGCCGGCTCGAACCGCACGACGCCCTCGAGGCCGACATCGCTCGCCAACTTGCGGAGAGCGACCGGTTGGTCCGGACCGCCTCCGGACTGACCACCGACCACCGCGACGACGAGCCGGTCGGCCAGCGCGGGCGACCGTTCGATCAACGCACGAGCCGCGCGCAGCACGACGTCGGGCGCCTTGAGCGGCTGCAGGCGACCCGCGAAGAGCAGCACGGGCGCGTCCAGCGGCAAACCCAGCTCGCGTCGGGCATGGTCCTGTCCCATCGGCCAGAACGCCGCGAGGTCGACCCCGGGATGCACCACGTCGACCCTGGTCGGGTCGGCGTCGTAGTAGCCGATCAGCTCGTCGGCCTCTTCGGTCGTGTTGGCGATCAGCCGATCGGCCGCCTCCACGACCTGCTCCTCGCCCACGATGCGGGTCAGGGGCTCGGCGGCCTCGCCGGCGATGCCCGCGGCGTTTTTGACCTTGGCTGTGGTGTGCATCGTGTGGATCAGCGGCACCGACCACCGCTCCCGCGCCACCGCGCCGACCTGGCCCGAGAGCCAGTAGTGCGAGTGGATGACGTCATAGCGGTACGGCGCGTGCTCCGCCTCGACACGCAACACGTCGCGTACGAAGGTGCACAGCTGGCTCGGCAGGTCGGCCTTGGTCAGCCCTTCGAACGGGCCGGCCATCACGTGCCGCACGGTGATGCCAGGCTCGACTCGCACGGCCGGTGGCTGGTCCGACGAAGTCGCCCGGGTGAAGATGTCCGACTCGACACCGTGTCGGGCGAGATGCCGGGCCAGCTCGAGCACGTAGACGTTCATGCCGCCCGCGTCGCCGTAGCCTGGCTGCGCCAAGGGCGAGGTGTGCACCGACACCATCGCGACCCGGCGTACATCCTGACCTGGCGTACCGACCACGTCCGCACCTCCACCGGGTGGCCAACTCCCGACGCTCCGTGCGCATTCCGGCGCGGCTCACAACGTGGACGCCGCGGGGCTCGGCTCGGTGCATCCCGTGACGGTGACTACAGCCAGTCTCGGCCCTTGAAGATCAGATAGAGGGTGAGACAGGTCGCCGCCATCAACACCAACGCGAACGGATAGCCGTACGTCCACGACGTCTCGGGCATGTTGTCGAAGTTCATGCCGTACGCGGTGCCGATCAGCGTCGGCGCGAACAAAATGGCCGCCCACGCGGAGATCTTCTTGATCTCCTCGTTTTGTGCGTGCCCCGACTCCGCCAGCAGCTTCAGGTCCTCGTTTTGCTTCTGTGCGACCAGGGTGGCGTTGACAGTCAGGATGTCTTGCAGCATCTGACGGAAGCCGTCGACGCGCTCGGTCACATGCTCGACGTGGTCGCGGACGTCCCGCAGGTAGCGCTGCAACTCCTCGTCGACGTGGTAGCGGCTCGCACCCGCGCTGAGCCGAGTCAGCATGTCGAGCAGCGGTCGGGTGGCCCGCTGGAACTCGATCACCTCGCGGGACAGCTCGTAGATGCGCCGCGACACCGACGGATCGCCGCGGAAGACCTCGGTCTCGATCTCGTCGATGTCGTTTTCGAGCCCGGCGACGACCGGCAGGTAGCCGTCGACGACGCGGTCCATGATGGCGTAGAGCACGGCCTCCGGGCCCCGATCCAGCAGGTCGGGGTTGCTCTCCATGCGCCGCCGGACCGCGCTCAGGTCGGGCGACTCGCTGTGGCGCACGGTGACGACGAAGTTTTCGCCGATGAACACGTGCAGCTCGCCGAACTCGACCTCCTCCACGTCGTCGAGGTAGCGAGCGGCTCGCAGCACGACGAACAGCGTCTGGTCGTAACGCTCGAGCTTCGGCCGCTGGTGGGCCAGGATCGCGTCCTCGAGCGCCAGCTCGTGGAGGTCGAACTGGTCCGCGAGGGAGGCCAGCTGCCGCTCGTTAGGGCGGTAGAGCCCGATCCACGCCATGGTGGTCTGGTCTTCGTCGAGCAGGTCGTAGGTCTCGGCCAGCGTGCTCGGAGACGCGACGCGGTCGCCGTCACGGTAGATCGCGGCGTCGACGACACTCGACTCGGGCTTGGTCGGCGATGTCGTGGGCGAGGTGCCGTCGGTCGGCTCGGACGGCCTCGAGCCGCGTCGGGATCGGCCACCGCGGCCAGTGAACGGTCGCAGCACGGCCAACCTGCGGTCGGACGTCTTGTGCTCGGACATGATGCACCTCGCTCTCGTACGGGCTCGGGCGCCGACTCCCGTACCGCGTGGTCACGTACGAGGGTCAGCGCCGCCGAAGGAATCGGGGATGGGGATGGCAACTAGGAGGTTCGCGTCTCACGCGATCACCTCCTAAGTCCGGTCCGATCAATCAGCGCGCCATACGACTGCACAGGGCCGCCGCCGCCATGGTAGCCCGACATGGCCCGATTACGCGCCTTCGCCGGCCCGTACACTGGGTCGGCTGCGTATTCGCGCGGTCGCCCCACGCACGAAGGAACAACGCCCTCCCATGCCCACTCAGACCCGACCGGACCTGCGCAACATCGCGATCGTCGCGCACGTCGACCACGGCAAGACGACCCTCGTGGACGCCATGCTCTGGCAGTCCGGCGCGTTCCGCGAGCATCAGGACGTCGCCGAGCGCGTCATGGACTCCGGCGACCTCGAACGCGAGAAGGGCATCACGATCCTCGCGAAAAACACCGCCGTGCGGTACGCCGGGCCGGGTGCGCCCGATGGCGGCGTCACGATCAACATCATCGACACGCCGGGGCACTCGGACTTCGGCGGCGAGGTCGAACGCGGGCTGTCGATGGTCGACGGCGTCGTCCTACTCGTCGACGCGTCGGAGGGGCCGCTCCCGCAGACCCGGTTCGTGCTCCGCAAGGCGCTGGCGGCCCGACTGCCGGTCGTGCTCGTCGTCAACAAGGTCGACCGACCCGACGCGCGCATCGCGGCCGTCGTCGACGAGGCCTACGAGCTCTTCCTCGACCTGCTCGACCCCGATGCCGACCAGACTGCGCTCGACTTCCCGATCGTGTACGCATCGGCGCGGTCGGGTCGCGCCTCGCTGACCGCGCCTGCTGACGGCGAGCAGCCGGACGGCGACGACCTCGTACCGCTGTTTCGCACCATCCTCGACACGGCGCCGGCCCCGACGTACACACCGAACGCGCCCCTGCAGGCGCAGGTGACCAACCTCGACGCGTCGCCGTTCCTCGGCCGGCTCGCACTGTGCCGGATTCACGAAGGCACGCTGCGCAAGGGCAGCCAGGTCTCCTGGTGCCGCCGCGACGGGTCGGTCGAGACGGTCAAGATCACCGAGCTGCTCGTCACCGAGGCACTCGACCGGGTCCCTGGCGACGAGGCCGGTCCGGGCGACATCGTCGCGATCGCGGGCATCCCCGAGATCACGATCGGCGAGACGCTGGCCGACCTCGACAACCCACGTCCGCTGCCGCTCATCACGGTCGACGAGCCGGCCATCTCGATGACGATCGGCATCAACACGTCGCCGCTGGCCGGGCGTACCAAGGGCGCCAAGGTCACCGCTCGGCTGGTCCGGGACCGACTCGAGCGGGAGCTGATCGGCAACGTCTCGATCCGGGTGCTGCCAACCGACCGACCGGACGCCTGGGAGGTGCAGGGCCGGGGCGAGTTGGCGCTCGCGATCCTTGTCGAGCAGATGCGCCGCGAGGGGTACGAGCTCACCGTCGGCAAGCCACAGGTCGTCACTCGCGACATCGACGGCAAGCGGCACGAGCCGGTCGAGCGGCTCACCGTCGACTGCCCGGAGGACTATCTCGGCACCGTGACGCAGCTGCTCGCCGCCCGACGGGGTCGGATGGAGCAGATGGTCAACCACGGTACCGGCTGGGTGCGCATGGAGTTTTTGGTGCCGGCACGCGGGCTGATCGGCTTCCGGACCGACTTCCTCACCGAGACGCGGGGTACTGGCATCGCGCACCACGTGTTCGAGGGGTACGAGCCATGGTTCGGCGAGCTGCGGACGCGTCCAACGGGATCGCTGGTCGCCGACCGCGCTGGGGCGGCCACGACGTACGCGATGTTCAACCTGCAAGAGCGCGGACAGATGTTCGTCGAGCCGACGACCGAGGTCTACGAGGGCATGATCGTCGGTGAAAACTCCCGCTCCGACGACATGGACGTCAACATCACCAAGGAGAAGAAGCTCACCAACATGCGCTCGTCCACGGGCGAGGAGCTCGAGCGGCTGATCCCACCGCGTCGACTCTCGCTCGAGGAGTCGCTGGAGTTTTGCCGCGAGGACGAGTGTGTCGAGATCACGGCGACCGCGGTCCGACTCCGCAAGGTCAGCCTCAACGCCGCCGATCGCGCCAAGTCACGCAGCCGCCGATGACGTGAGGCGCCGCCCGTCCGCCGCGGTCGGCTAGATCCTCTCGGCAGATTCGGAGACCCGATCGCCGTTGCTCGACGACTTGTCGGTGTCATTCGACTCGACGGGCTCGACGACGAGACCGAAGTCGTCGCCGTGCTTTTCCAGCCCGGTCTCGACCGCGTCCTCGACCAACAGCGTGCCCTTGTCCTCCCGCAGGATGATCGGGTCGGATCTGAGGTCCTTGTAAAGGGACACGCAGAGCGCACCCATGACGAGGGCGAACGGCAACGCCACCACCGTGGTGAGATTTTGCAGACCCGTCAGGGCATCGCCAGTCTCGAGGTTGGCGATGACCAGCATGATGGCCGCCACCGCGCCGGTGGCCGCGCCCCAGAAGATCACGGTCAGCTTGTTGGGCTCGATGCTGCCGCGCTCCGACAGCGTCCCCATGACGATGGATGCCGCGTCCGCGCCCGAGACGAAGAAGATGCCGACGAGGAGCATGACCAAGACCGTGGTGATTGACTGGATCGGATAGTGGTCGAGCAGGTGGAACAACGCGAAGTTGGAGTTGACCACGCCTTCAGACTCGGTCAGGTCCCCGGACTCTCCCTGCTGGTGGATGCCGGCGCCGCCGAAGATTGCGAACCACACGAGGCTCACCAGGCTCGGCACCAACAGCACGCCCGTGACGAACTGCCGGATCGTACGGCCGCGGCTGATTCGGGCGATGAACATCCCGACGAACGGCGTCCACGAGATCCACCACGCCCAGTAGAAGATCGTCCACGACGAGAGCCAACTCGCCATGACGCCGCCGCCGCTGGCATCGGTACGCGACGCCATCTCCGGCAACTGGCCGGCGAAGTCTCCGACCGAGGTGGGCAACAGATTCAGCATCAGCAGGGTCGGACCGGCGATGAACACGAAGGTCGCCAGGAACAGCGCCAGCACCATGTTGATGTTGGAAAGCCACTGGATGCCGCGCTCGACGCCCGACACGGCCGACAACACGAAGGCCAGGGTCAGCACCGTGATGATCAGCACCAGGCTGCCCTTGCCGACGGCATCGACCCACCCGTTGACCTCCATGCCGGCGCCGATCTGCAGGGCACCGAACCCCAGCGACGCGGCCGAGCCGAACAGGGTCGCGAAGATCGCCATCATGTCGATCGCCCGGCCGCCAGGCCCGTCGGCGTGCCGACCCAGGATCGGACGGAAGGCCGCCGAGATCAGCTGTGGCCGCCCCTTGCGGAACGTGCCGTAGGCGATCGCTAGCCCGACGACGGCGTAGATCGCCCAGGGATGCAGCGTCCAGTGGAACAAGGTGGTGGCCATCGCGTTGTGCATGGCCTCGTTGGTGTTGGGATCGGGGAACGACGCCGGCGCGCCGCCGACCGGCCCCTTCTCCATCACGTAGTAGGTCAGCGGCTCCGCGACTCCCCAAAACATCAGGCCGATGCCCATGCCGGCGCTGAACATCATGGCGATCCACGACGACGTACGGAACTCCGGCTTCTCGTCGTCGCGACCGAGCGGGATCTTCCCGTATCGGCTTGCCGCCAACCACAGCACGAAGATGACGAACATCGAGGCCAACAGGACGAACATCCAGCCGCCGTTGTCGATCACCCAGTTCCTGCCGTCCGCCGCGTGCGCACCGAGCGACTGCTTGTCGATGACACCCCAGGCGATAAAGGCGAGCGAGGCGACCGCGGTGACGCCGAAGACCAGCCAGTCGATGCCGCTGCTCGCCCGCATCGCGTCGCCGGCGGTTTCGTCCTCGGACGGCTCGGCGACCGACGTGCTTGGGTCTTGTTGATCGGCCCTCATCAATCCAAACCCTTTCTTCAGTCCGTCGACAGCCGACCTGACGCATAGGCGGGCGGCTGCGTCGTCCACCGACCCAACCATTGATGCGAAGGATTGTCGAGACGCGCCCTGCGCGACACCGTTGCGTGATAAGCAACTCTACGTGGAGAGCGCGGTCCGCAACGCTCGCTCGACGTCCGTCCCGAATGCTACGAATCGTGCTTCGTCGACGTCGCTCGGCACCTGCCGTACGGTCTCGATCGCGATCCGGGCGGCGTCGTCGAGCGGCCAGCCGTAGATGCCCGCCGAGACGGCCGGAAACGCGATCGTACGCACCGAGAGCTCGTCAGCGATCCGCAGCGCCTCGCGGTAGCACGACGCGAGCAGGTCAGGGTCGCGCTGACCGGCGTTCCAGTTAGGCCCGACGACGTGGATCACCCACGACGCCGGAAGGTCACCCGCCGTCGTACAACCGGCGCCGCCGGTCTCGAGACCGTTCGGAAAGCGCTCAATGCAGTCAGCGAGGATGGCCGGTCCGCCTGCACGATGGATCGCACCGTCGACGCCACCGCCTCCGCGCATCGCCCGATTGGCCGCGTTGACGACCGCGTCCACCGCCTGCTCGGTGATGTCGCCGGCAACGACGTGCAACCGCATCGGCTAGCGGCGCAGCGACCGCATCGCCGGCCGGGCATCGGCCAGGTAGACGAAGGCCGCGACGACTCCGATGATGTTCAGGATGCCGATCGGGTTCCAGTCGAGCATGTTGTAGACCGCCGCCAGGCCCAGGATCAGCAGCCAGAAGGGCTTGGTCTGCTTGCCCGCGGCGACGTACAGCGCGGGCGGGCGCGTGGCAGCGTCGACGAACGCGACCGCCTTGCACGCGAATAACACCAGCGCTAGCAGCAGCATCAGGTTGTTTTGCACTTCGAACAAGTCGAGCACGTATCGAGCCTAGCCGCTCCGCGCTTGCTCGCCAGTCATCGGGCTTCTTCAGCGCGACGCCTGGCAACCACGACGCGGTGGTCGGCGTCGACGAAACGGCAGGAGCCCGCCGTCTCGGGGACAGCGGGCTCCTGCTCTACGTCAGACGAGCTGGGACGGCCTCCCGACCTCTCGGTATCGGAGCCCGAAGACCCCGGCCAGGAGGCCGCCGCTCGGCAGGTACCTCTCAGACAGAGGGGTCGGTCGACTTCTTTGTCCTGGAAGCGGACTTCTTGGACGAAGCGGACGGCTTTGCCTTGGTAGCGGTGGATTTGGTGGTCTTTTTCGCGGTCGAGTCGTCGCCGTTCTCGCCGACGACGGGGGCTTGCTTGCGTACCCGCTGGACCACGCCCTCACCGCGCTGCGCGAGGTCGGCGTAGACGTCGCCGGCCTGCTCGAACGCATGCAGTGCGACCGACTGCGCCCTCTCTGGCAGGGTGCGCAGCTGCTCCGGGAGGTGCTTGACGTCGTCGACGACGGTGCCAAACCGCTCGGCTGCCTTGGCCTGCGCCTCGGTCGCCTTGGCCTGCGCCTTGGTCGGGAACTCCTTGGCCTGCGCCTGGAGCTGCTTCGCGTCGAGGTCGCGAATGCGCCCGACGACGGCTTCACCCGCGCCCACGACGGCGTAGAGCGGCGTCGGCTTCTTGATCTGGTCCGGAATCTCGTACGTCGGCATGATGAATTTCCTCTCGTCAGTCAGCGGATTCGCTGACGGCGTCGTCTCCGCCGTTCTCGCGGCGAAAAGATCGGTAGATGTCGAGCAGCGCGGACTTTTGCCGCTCGGTGAGCCCGGCGTCGCCGACGATGGCGATCTCGACCGACTGCACACCGTTGGGACTGGGGTCGAGAATGCCGGCACGAACGTAAAGGGTTTCCGCCGAGATCCGCAGCGCCTTGGCGATCTGCTGCAGCACTTCGGCCGATGGCCGGCGTAGCCCACGTTCGATCTGGCTGAGGTACGGGTTGGAGACGCCGGTCTGCTCGGCGAGCTGGCGCAACGACAGCTCGGCCTGACGGCGCTGGTCGCGCAGATAGTCACCAAGCGACCCGACGGTCTTCCCGACATTCAACTTGCTCACACCCCAATCATGCTTGCAATTGCAAGCACCTTGCAAGCACCCGACACGTGTCCTCGACCACACTCCCCATATGACCCAAAAGCGGACCGTCGGCGCGGCACACGGAGGCAACAAAGCAGCGACGAGCGAGGAGACGAGGGGCTGCCCGGATTTCCCGCGCGGCACGTGGATGGGCCTGGCCGTCGAGCGCGAAGCGCGAGGCTGGTTGTGCCGCGCGGGGAATCCGGGTAGAGCCGCCCCACCGGGCCTCAGAACGCCGCCCGAATCTCCCCGATCCGCTCCCCGCCCCCAAGCACAGCCGGATGCGCAAGCTCCTCGAGCACCGGACCGTCGAAACCGAGGCGCTGCAGCGCCGCCGCCATGACGACGGCCCGCGCCCGCCCCCCGCCGTCGCCGATCTTGAGGGCTACCGCGCTGCCGTCGGGCATCGCGACGGCGTAGCACGCCTCGGCACCACCCTTCGCGACCGCGCCGGGGAACGACCGGAGCAGCGTCGCCTCGTCACGGTCGGAACCGCTGACGTACGCGGGAAACGCTCCGATGGCTTCGGCGACGGCCCCCGGCGGGCTGTCCGACGGTGCCTGCTGGATCCGCCGGAACGCCCGCGCCAGCCCGATCAGAGTGGTGCCGAGCAGCGGAGCGCCGCAGCCGTCGACGCCGACCGCGGTCACCTCGTAGCCGGTCAACTCGACGAGCTCGTCGGCGATCCGACGCTGCAGTGGATGATCCGGATCGCGGTAGGTCTCGATCGGCCATCCGTTCGCGACGCAGGTGGCCAGCATGCCGGCGTGCTTGCCGGAGCAGTTCATCGCGACCGAGCTCGGCTTGCCCCCGGCTGCGACGTACGCGTCTCGGGTCGGGCCGCCGAGCGGATAGTCCGGCGGCGTCTGGAGCGCCGACTCGGGAAGGCCGGCGCCGTCGAGGATCTCGCGGACCCCTTCGAGATGCATCGGCTCTCCGGAGTGGCTGGCCGACACGAGGGCGAGCAACCGACCCCGCAGCGGCAGCCCGGCTCGGACCATCGCGGTCGCCTGGATCGGCTTGTTACACGACCGCACGAACACGGGTTCGTCGACGACACCGACCGACCAGGCGACAGCACCCGACCGATCGAGCGCGATGATTGCCCCGAAATGTCGGCTTTCAACGAACCCTGAACGGACCACTTCGGCCACAACGACGTCTCGCACGGCGCGGAGCGTACCTGGCGCCCGCAAGCGCAAAAGTGCGCGATGCCACAATGCGGGCGTGACGCATCCCGAGTGGACTCCGACTCTCCGAGAACTCGCCGACCTCGAGCTGCTGACCATCGGGGCCCTCGCGCCCCTTCGCGGCTTCGTCAATCCCGACGATGCGAGCGTCCCGACGCCGGTGACGCTGGCGGTTCCGCGCAAGGTCGCCGACGAAGCCAAAGGCGCGGGCGGCCTCCGGCTGACCGACCCCGAGGGCGCACCGATCGGTCTACTCCAGTTCGAGGGCGCCTACGACGCCAACGACGATCAGGTCGGCCTCGTCGGCGAGGTCGAGCCGCTCGCGCACACCGAGTACGGCCCGTTCCGGCGCTATCACCGGACGCCGGCCGAGGTACGGGCGGCGCATCCGCATGCGTTCTCGGTCCCGCTCCGCGACGTGCTGACGCAGTCCGACGTCGACCAGGTCAACACCTATGCCCGCAAGACCGGTCGGACGCCGCTGCTCCTGGTCGCGACCGGACCGGGCGGGCCGCTGACTCTCTCGGCGGCGGGCCTGATCCGGACGACGCTCGGAGCCGCCCGGCAGATCCCGGGAGCCAAGGTCATCGCGGTCGCGGTGTCCGATCGCGGCGACGCGACCCAGACCGCGGCGTTCGGCATCCGGGTCGGCCTCGCGTTCGCCGACGAGCTGGTGACGGTGTGGCACGACGGCGAGCCGGCGCCTGCGGTCAAGGCGATCCGCGATCAGGATCGGCCGCCCGTCGAGCATCGTGGGCTCGTCGTGTTCTTCACCGGCCTGTCCGGCTCCGGCAAGTCGACGCTCGCGCGGGCGCTCCATGACCTGCTGCTGGAGCGCGGAGACCGAACGGTCACGAGTCTCGACGGCGACGTAGTGCGCCGACACCTGTCCAAAGGCCTCGGCTTCTCCCGCGAGGACCGAGAGACCAACGTCGCTCGAATCGGCTGGGTGGCGGCCGAGATAAGCCGGCACGGCGGCGTCGCCATCTGCTCGCCGATCGCCCCGTTCGACGAGACCCGACAGCTCGTCCGATCGATGATCCGCGACGCCGGCGGCGGGTTCATCCTGGTGCACGTCGCGACCCCGCTCGAGGAGTGCGAGCGCCGCGACCGCAAGGGCTTGTACGCGAGGGCGCGCGCGGGCGAGATTCCCGACTTCACCGGCATCTCCTCCCCGTACGAAGAGCCCGAGGACGCCGACATCCGAGTGGACACCACGGGTCGCAGCATCGAAGCTGCGCTGGGCGACGTTCTCGATGTGCTGTACTCAGATGGCTGGATCAGTCGTGAGGCCGCCCCGACTGAGCCGCCCGCGACCTGATCGGATCCACCCACGATCGCGGACCCGTTCGCGACCGATGCCACCGGCGCCGGATTGGACACCACGGGCCGAAGCATCGAAGATGCCGTAGACGAGGTTCTCGATGTGTTCTGTTGTCTTACTTGAGAACCGGGCACCTGGCTACCCCAACCTGATCGGATCTGTTCATGCCGGACCTGCTCACGACGACCGCCGCATCGATCCTGCTGGTGAGCTTCCTGGTCGGCATCGTCATCGGGATGACGGGCATGGGGGGTGGCGCCCTGATGACGCCGGCCCTGATCTTCCTCAACGTCAATCCGGCCGCCGCGGTCGCGAACGATCTGGTCGCCGCCAGCCTCAACAAGAGCGTCGGCGCCGCCGTACACGCCCGGGAGGGATCGCCGAACTTCCGCCTGGCCGGCTGGTTGATGGTCGGTTCGGTGCCCACCGCGTTCGCCGGGGCGTTCATCATCCAGGCCATCGGCTCCGACGAGGAGCAGACCGACTTCCTCAAGATCGCGATCGGGATCGCATTGATCCTGACGGCCACGACGTACACGCTGCGGCTCTATCTCAACATGCGTCGGATCACGAGCGGGCGGCCACTGTCGACTGAGGATCCGAAGATCCGGCCGGTGCCAACCCTCCTGGTCGGCGCCTTCGGCGGCTTGCTGGTCGGGATCACCTCGGTCGGTTCGGGGTCGCTGATCATGGTGTCGCTGCTGCTGCTCTACCCGACGCTGCAGGCCGTGAAGCTGGTCGGCACCGACCTCGTGCAGGCGGTGCCGCTGGTGCTTTCGGCGGCGATATCCCACGTGATCGTCACTGGCGTCGACTGGGAGGTCTTGATCCCGCTCGTGGTCGGTGGGTCGCCGGGCACGTTCGTCGGCGCCCACATCGCCAACTGGGTGTCACAGGGCGTCGTACGCCGCGGCATCGTGATCGTCTTGACCCTGACCGGACTGGGCATGCTCCACGTCCCCCCGACCGTCGTTGGTATGGTCGGGGCCGGCCTGTTGATCCTCGGTCCCGTTGCCTGGGGTTTCGTGCGTCGGCGACACGGTTTGCCGGCGTTCGCCAACGGCAGTCAGCCCGACGACGACCGCGTTCGCTGACGGGCCCGAGTTGGAACACCCACAAACCTAGGTACGATGACCCCTGCTTTCGCGCACGAGGAGCCTTCTACCCCCATGTCAACACACTCGGACTACCGCTTGAGCCAATTGGACGAGCTCGAGGCGGAGTCGATCCACATCTTCCGCGAGGTCGCGGCCGAATTCGAGAAGCCGGTGCTCATGTTCTCCGGCGGCAAAGACTCGATCTGCATGATGCGGCTCGCCGAGAAGGCGTTCTACCCGGCCAAGATCCCGTTCCCGGTCCTGCAGGTCGACACCGGCTTCGACTTCCCCGAGGTGCTGTCGACGCGAGACAACTGGGTCAACCGCCTGGGCGTTCAGCTGATCGTCGCCTCGGTCGAGCAGGCCATCAAGGACGGCGTGGTCGTCGACGACGGCAAGACCAGCCGCAACCGGCTGCAGATCGGCACCCTCCTCCACTGCATCGAGGAGCACGCCTTCACCGCGGCCTTCGGCGGCGGGCGGCGCGACGAGGAGAAGGCGCGAGCCAAGGAGCGGGTCTATTCGCACCGTGACGAGTTTGGCCAGTGGGACCCGAAAAACCAGCGGCCCGAGCTGTGGAGCCTCTACAACGGCCGGATCCACGAGGGCGAGCACATGCGGGTGTTCCCATTGTCCAACTGGACCGAGCTCGACGTCTGGCACTACATCGGCCAGGAGCAGATCGAGATCCCGTCGATCTACTACAGCCACAACCGTCGGGTCATCGAGCGCGACGGCATGCTGATCTCGGAGTCCGAGTACGTGAGTCTCAAGCCCGGCGAGGCGGCAGAGGAGCGTACCGTGCGATTCCGGACGGTCGGCGACATGACACTGACCGGCTGTGTGGAGAGCAAGGCGTCGACGATCGGCGAGATCATCGACGAGATCGCGGTTGCGCGAGTCACCGAGCGTGGCGCGACCCGGGGCGACGACAAGTTCTCCGAGGCCGCGATGGAAGACCGCAAGCGAGAGGGTTACTTCTGATGTCGGCGCAAGATGCACC
Organism: Nocardioidaceae bacterium; assembly: GCA_035630615.1. Lineage (GTDB taxonomy): Bacteria > Actinomycetota > Actinomycetes > Propionibacteriales > Nocardioidaceae > DATFRX01. The sequence goes on along the minus strand of DASQKI010000051.1, from coordinate 36,337 downwards.
TCGGCCCTCGATGGACCTCCTGCGGTTCGCCACCGCCGGCTCGGTCGACGACGGCAAGTCGACCCTGATCGGCCGGCTGCTGCTCGACTCCAAGGCGATCTTCGAAGACCAGCTCGAGGCGGTCGAGGCCACCTCGCAGTCGCGCGGCTACGACTACACCGACCTGGCGCTGCTGACCGACGGGCTTCGGTCCGAGCGCGAGCAGGGCATCACGATCGACGTGGCCTACCGCTACTTCGCGACCCCGACCCGGAAGTTCATCATTGCGGACACGCCGGGCCACGTGCAGTACACCCGCAACATGGTGACCGGCGCCTCGACGGCCGATCTCGGTCTGGTGCTGGTCGACGCGCGGCAGGGGTTGACCGAGCAGAGCCATCGGCACGCGGTGATCCTGTCGCTGCTGCGGGTGCCGCACCTCGTGCTCGCGGTCAACAAGATGGACCTGGTCGACTACTCCGAGGACGTCTACAAGGAGATCCACCAGGCGTTCACGTCGTTCGCGACCAAGCTGACCATCCCGGACCTGACGATCATCCCGATCTCGGCTCTCAAGGGCGACAACGTCGTGCTGCGCGGCGAAAACATGCCGTGGTACGACGGCCCGTCGCTGATGCACCACCTGGAGCACATCCACGTGGCGTCCGACCGGGATCTCGTCGACACCAGGTTCCCGGTGCAATACGTCGTGCGGCCGAAGTCCGACGAGTTCCACGACTACCGTGGCTACGCGGGTACGGTCGCCGGTGGCGTACTCAAGCCCGGCGACGAGGTCCTCGTATTGCCGAGCGGATTCACATCTCGGATCGCCGCCATCGACGACTTCGACAAGGAGGTCGGCGAGGCGTTCCCGCCGATGTCGGTGACTGTGCGGCTCGAGGACGATCTCGACGTGTCGCGCGGCGACATGATCTGCCGGCCGCAAAACGCCCCGGAGCCGAGCCAGGACATCGACGCGATGGTCTGCTGGATGACCACGCAGCCGCTTCGGCCCCGTCAGAAGCTCGCGATCAAGCACACGACGCGGGCCGGACGAGTGCTGGTCAAGGACATTCAGTATCGGCTCGACGTCAACACCCTGCACCGCGACCAGGAGACCAAGGACCTCGGGCTCAACGAGATCGGGCGGGTGCAGTTGCGTTCGACCGTGCCGCTGCTGTGTGACCCGTACTCGAAGAACCGGACGACCGGGTCGTTCATCCTCGTCGACGAGGCCACCGGCGTCACCGTCGGCGCGGGCATGATCATCTGACCCTTCGGCTCGCGTACGGCGATTTCGTGCGCGAATCGCCCGCGGCGTCGATCGCGACGGACGATTCACGCACACCGGCCCTTCACCTGCGAGGAGGCGTACGCGCACGGTATTTCGTCCAAACAGCTCCGCGGCAAGCGGTTCCGCCGGCTCCTCCATGGGGTATATGCGCCGGTCGACCTCGATCTGACGCCCTGGATGTGGGCGTTCGCCGCGCTCCTCGTGCTTCCGAAGGGGAGCGCGATCGCGCGTACGACCGCGTTGTGGCTGTGGGGCGTCGAAGCCGGACCCTTGCTTCCGATCCATGCAACCACAACGCACCCTCATCCGGTCCGCCGGTCTGAGCTGATTTGTCACCGGCGCCGAGGATCTGTGGCCGTGTGCCGGCGCCGCGGTCTTCCCGTCACGACACCGGCGTTGACCTCTGCGATTCGTCGATCGCGTCATCGCCGGTGACTGGCTGCTCCACCTCGGACGGATCAACTTGGCCGAGCTGACGGAGGCCGTCGCGTCATCGACAGCGCACGGCGTGAAGCGGGCCCGTCGGGCGATGGCATACGTACGTGAGCGAGTTGAGTCGCCACGCGAGACGGTCCTACGCCTGATCCTCGTGTTCGCGGGACTTCCGGAGCCGGTGCCAAACCTCCGCATCGGCGACCGTGACGACTTCATCGCCCGGCCGGACCTGGTGTACGTCTCGTACCGGGTCGTCGTCGAGTACGACGGTCAGCACCATTGGGCGACGGAGGGGCAGCGCGAGTACGACATCGCCAGGCGAGAGGCCCTCGAAGCGGCCGGCTGGCGAGTCATCGTCGTGACGCGAACCGGGATGCGTCAACCGCAAGACCTGGTCTGGCGGGTCTATCGAGCCCTTCGCGAACGTGGTTACGACGGGCCACCGCCGAGCTTCCGATGGTTCGACCCGCGGTGAGTCGTAATCGTGCGCGAATCGCCTCCGGGCCGACTCGACCGGACGATTCGCGCACACATCCGATGGCGGACCGAGGCGGTCAGCGCAGCGCCGCCCGTACGTGGAGGCCGACGTCCGGATCGACAAGGGCCTCCTGCGACGCCGCAATGCCATCGGCCAGCAGCGCCGCATCGACCGGGGTCGCGCGCTTGAGTAACGCCAGTCCGATCGGCCCGAGCTCGTAATGCCGCGCGGACGACCCCACGACTCCGACCGCGGCGCCGTCGACAGACACCTCGGCCCCGGGCGCCGGCAATCGGTCCACCGACCCGTCGAGGTGCAAGCGGGTGAGCCGGCGCGGTGGGCGGCCGAGGTTGTGCACCCGAGCGACGGTCTCCTGGCCGCGATAGCAGCCCTTGTCGACGTGGGCCACGCTCCCGATGAGGCCGAGCTCGTTGGGGATCGTGCGGTGGTCGGTATCGACGCCAAACCGCGGTCGTCCGGCCGCGATGCGAAGTGCTTCGTAGGCCCACACGCCGCTCAACTCGCCGGGCCGGTCGGCAAGCGTCGCCCGCTCGACAAGCAGCGGCGCGCCATCGTAGACCAGGGCCAACGCCTCGGTCACGATCTCGGCCTCGACGCGCATCATGAACCGCGTGCTGTCGATCAGCTCGACCAGCGCCTCGCCCCGACCAGGCTCGGTGTGCGCCACAAACGCCTCGCCGTCGTCCCAGCCGCCGAAGGCATGCTCGATGTGGCCCTGCGGCGACAGGATCAGCGTGTCGACGTGGCGACCGGACTCGAGGCCCTCGAACACCTGCGACGCCATCGCGTGGAGGTAGTCGAGCCGGTCCGCTCCGGCGATCCGCACGACGTCGTGATGGGACAGGTCGACCCAGCCGGAGCCGTCCTCGAGCCGGCGCTGCTCGGCGTACGGGTCACCGTAGTGAGCGGCGACACCGGCGTCTGGCGGGTCGGCGGCTACGGCACCGGGGCGGGACAGCAGCGGATTCTCGTACGTCACGCTTCCACGGTACGGCAGCGCCACGAGTAACCGGTTGCCGTCCCACAACTCACGGATCGCGGCACCACAAGTCACGGATCGGCGCGCCACAACTCACGGATCGGCACACCGCAACTCACGGATCGGCGCGCCACGAGGTGTTAGGCGGGTTGGAGACGGGCCCAGATGTGGGGCTGGAGCTCCTGTCCCATCGCGGCCATGTCGTAGGCGTAGAGCAAGTCGCCCTCGACCAGGCCGTACAGCCGCTGGCCGGCCGTGACCTCCTTCGCGCTGTGCGTACGCGCGACGACGTCGGTGCCGATCTCGAGCTTGGCGCCGTCGACCTTGCCGTACCAGATCTCGACCACACCCGAGTGATGGGCGAGCAGCAACTCGACCTCGCCATCGGGCCGGGCTCGGAGGAAGCCGGTCTCGAGCGCGGCGTCGCGAATCTTGTCACCCACGTCGTCGAGCAGCCAGGTCCGCGAGAAGTAGTGCAAGAACGGCCGCCCGTCGTGGGCAAAGATCAGCTGCTGGCCGAAATGAAAGGAATCGATCGTCGGATAATCTCCGTGTCCCTGGCCCTCCCACGTCCCGAGTAGCCACGCGAACGGGACGAGGTCGGGATGCAGGTCTTCGGGGATCTCGAACGCCATCTAGCGATTTTAGGGCGCGCTCTTAACCTCCCCGCGGAAGACCCGGTAAACGCAGACCAGGGAAAACCACGCAACCGTCAAGGCGGCCATTACCAGCAGGATGAGCAACGGAACCTCCATTCCCTTGGCCATACAGACGGCAGAAGAACCAAAAAGTTACGCTCTGGACGCAAGTGATTGTCCTGAGGCATCGTTGCACCATGACAGTGGTACTGTCACGATCCCGACGGACTGTGAGACGGCCGTTGCCGCGCGACCACTGGCAGCGGGTCGTCGCCGACCTCGATCCGGCCGTCGACTACGAGCGGATCACCCGGATCAGCACGGCGTACGAGTTCCCCTGGGACACCGCCATGTCGCTGTCGCTGGCGTTGTTCCGCACGTTCGCGGTGCCGTCGATCGGCGGACTGCTTCACGAGACCGGCGAGTTCACGACGCGACCGCAGAAGCGGTACGACGACACGTCGCTGATCCTCGACGCGATCGGGCTGCACGGCATGGCGTCGCCGCGCGGTCGAGCCGCGATCCGGCGGATGAACCAGCTGCATCGGACCTACGACATCTCCAACGACGACATGGCGTACGTCGCGAGCACCTTCGTCGTCGTGCCGACCCGATGGAACGCCGCGTACGGCTGGCGCCGGCTGCTGCCGATCGAGATCGACGCCGCGGTTGCGTACTGGGATGCGCTCGGGCGACGCATGGGGATCCAGGGGCTGCCGACGACGTACGAGGGGTTCGAGCGGCTCATGGACGGCTACGAGCGGGAGCACTTCGCATTCGATCCCCGCTGCCGGGCGGTCGCCGACGCGACGCTCGACCTGGCGGCGACGTTCTACCCCGGGGTCGGCCAGCGGATGGCCCGCTCGGTGACGCTGTCGCTGCTCGACGCGCCGTTGCTGCGAGCGTTGGGCTACGACCAGCCGTCGCCACACGTCCGGGCCGCGGCCGAGGCGATGCTGCGGTTGCGCGCCCGGGCAATCCGGCGGCTGCCGCCGCGACGCCGGCCGTTCAGCGCCGAGCGACTGCGGTGGGTCCGGTCGTACCCGAACGGCTACGTCATCGACCGGCTCGGCCCGACGTGAGATTTGGGTCTGCGGCTGCCATAGCGACCACAAATCCAAATCTCACGTGGAGGTGCCTAGGCTCGACGACATGGCCAAGCAGCGACTGATCGTGAAGGTGACCGCCGGCGCCGACGCCCCAGAGCGATGCAGTCAGGCGTTTACCGTGGCGGCCACCGCCGTCGCGGCCGGCGCCGACGTGTCGCTGTGGCTCACCGGCGAGTCGACCTGGTTCGCGCTCCCGGGCCGGGCCGCCGAGTTCGCGCTCCCCCATGCGGCGCCGCTGTCGGAGCTGCTCGACGCGGTCCTCGACGCCGGTCAGGTCACGGCGTGTACGCAGTGTGCCGCCCGCCGCGACATCGGCGAAACCGACGTCGTCGACGGCATCCGGATCGCGGGCGCGGCGACGTATGTCGAGGAGATCATGGCCGACGACGCTCAGGCCGTCGTCTACTGATCCGACGCCTGCCGTTCTCTCGCGGTCGGTTGGGCGGCTAGGCGGCCGGGCGTACGTTGAGCAGCTCGCGGGCGCCGTCCGACGACATGACCGGTCGCTGGGCCAGGTCGGCCAACGCGGAGGCCCGCTCGACGAGCTCGGCGTTGTGCTTCACCGGCACGCGTCGGGCCAGCGACAGGGTGTCCTCCATGCCGACCCGCAGATGACCGCCCTTGGCGAGTGCGGCGAAGGCGACCGGCAGCGTGGTGCGCCCGATCCCGGTGGCCGACCACGACGTGACCGCATCGGGCATCGCGTTGACCGCCGCGACGACCGCGTCCGCCGTGCCGGGCATGCCGCCGGGCACACCCATGACGAGGTCGCAGTGGACGCGCTCGCCGTACGGAAGGCCCTCGGCGTCGAGCAGCCGGTGCAGCGCGGCGACGTGACCGAGGTCGAACAACTCGAACTCCGGAACGACGTCGTGCTCCTTCGTGGCCCGGTAGAGCTCCACGATGAACGGCCACGGATTCGAAAACACCTCGTCGCCGAAGTTGACCGTGCCCATCGTCAGCGAGCAGGAGTCCGGCGCCGCCTCGAGTACCTGCAGCCGATCGTCGAGCGGGTCATGGACGGAGCCGCCCGTCGACAGTTGCACGACCAGGGTCGTCTCCGACCGCAGCGCCGCGACGGTGTCGCGTAGCCGGCCCAGGTCGAGCGTCGGCCGGTGCTCGGCGTCGCGGATATGCACATGGACCATCGCAGCACCGACGGTCTCGCACCGTCGCGCAGTCTCCACCAACTCCTCGAGGGTCGTCGGAAGCGCGGGGAAGTCGGCCTTCTCCGTCTCGGCCCCGGTGGGGGCGACGGTGATGAGGGTGGACGGCGAAGAGGCCATGCGCGCATCGTGGCAGACTTTTCGCCGGCCCGTCGACTCAGCGGCCAGCCCGTCAGCTAAGTGTTGGCGAAACCGCAGGGCTCACCGGTGTGTTGGCGCAAATTTGCGCCAACACTTTCCGAGGGCGACCCCGGAGCCCGCTCCGAAGGAGGCAGTACGCGATGCGAGCCGTGGTCCAACGGGCGGCGGAGGCGTCGGTCGTCGTCGAGGGCGAGGTCGTCGGTGACCTCGGCGGGCCCGGCCTGGTCGTGCTGCTCGGCATCACCCATGACGACACGCCCGAACAGGCAGACTCGCTCGCGGCCAAGATCTGGCGACTGCGCATCCTTCGCGACGAAAAGTCGGCCGCGGACACAGCGGCGCCACTCCTGGTGATCAGCCAGTTCACGCTCTATGCGGACACCCGCAAGGGCCGCCGTCCGTCCTGGTCAGCAGCCGCGCCGGGGGCCGTGGCCGAACCTCTTTACGAGCATTTCTGTGCCAGTCTGGAGCGGCTCGGCGCCCGCGTGGAACGAGGCCGATTCGGTGCCGATATGGTGGTTCGGCTGGTCAACGACGGACCGGTTACCGTGATCGTCCAGGTTGGGGCCTGAGCCGATTACCCTGCACAATGGACGTTGGACCCCGCTGCGCCGTTGTCGACCCGGGGTCTTTGACGTGGAGTGACATGAGTGGTGACAGCGCTGCGCCGCCCGCTTCCGGCGGTCGCAACGGGGACGGTGCTGCCCAAAAAGGCTGGGCCGTCCAGATGCCCGCCGGTGCCCAGTCGCCGGGATACGCAGAGGCGGGCAAACGCAAACTCGTCAGGTCACACGGATACATCCGTCGGCATTGGGTCCTCTGCTGCGTGATCGCGATCGCCGCCGTCGGTGTCGCGGCCGGCGGCAGTTGGCTGCTCTACCTCAACAACATGCTCGGCAACGTCGACAAGGTGGGTCTCACCGTCGACGAGGAAAACCGGCCGCCGCCCACCCACGGCGAGGAGCTCAACATTCTGCTCGCCGGTGCCGACAACGGCCCCGGACCGAGCATCTCCGACGACGTCGCCGCCGGCCAGTGGGACCCGGGCTCGCATCGCAGCGACACGATCATGATCCTCCACATCCCGGCGGATCGGGACGACGCTTACCTCGTCTCGATCCCGCGCGACTCGTACGTGAAGATCTACGACGAGCACGGCGACTACGCGTACAAGGACAAGATCAACGCCGCGTTTTCGCTGTACGGCCCGTCCGGCTACCTCTCGACGGTCGAGCACCTCACCGGCCTCCGGATGGACCACCTCGCGATCATCGACTGGAAGGGCTTCAAGGACCTGTCGAGCGCACTCGGCGGCGTCGAGGTCTTTATCCCTGAGACGTTCTACGACTCGAGCCAGAAGATCACGTGGCAAGCGGGAACGCACAAGCTCGAAGGCGAAGAGGCCCTGCAGTACGTCCGCACTCGTCACGGCCTCACCAACGGCGACTTCGATCGGATCGCTCGCCAGCAAAACTTCCTCCGATCGATGATGGGCGAGCTGTTGAGCCAAGGCACCGTGACCAACCCGCTCAAGCTGACGTCGGCGCTGCGGGCCATCACCGACAACCTGACCGTCGACGACGAATGGTCCGGCGGCGGCATCCGCGACCTCGCGCTCCAACTGCGCAACATGCGCACCGATGACGTGACGTTCCTGACCGCGCCGATGGCCGGCTACGGGACGACCGACGCGGGCGCGAGCGTCGTCGAGCTCGACGACACCCAGTGCAAGGCGCTCTGGGACGCCATCGCCGACGACGACATTGACGCCTATCTCGAGGAATACAGCGGCGAAGCCGGCAAGCTGGCCAAGCCAGAACAAGTACAGTAGCCGTGTACCGACGACGCCTGCCTGCTAGCGGGGCGAGCGGCCGGCCCTCACGGGCCGATGGGAGTGGGGGAACGGAGGGCACGTGAGCGAGACGTTCTCGTGACCGATCAGCGCGACGGCGACGGGGCGGACGAGGTCGAGGCGGGCGGGGACCCCCCGGCCACCGATCCGCCGGCCACCGATCCGCCGGTCGAAGACGCTTCGGACGACGACACCAGCCTGTTCGGCGACGACGAGGAGTTGGATCGCGAGCCGGAGCCCAAGCGCGGCTTCGTGCGGCGACACAAGGTGGTCACGATCCTGTGCAGCCTGCTCCTCGTCATGGCTCTTGCTGTCGTCGGCGGCGCGTTCTACCTCAACCATGTCTTGTTCGGCGACATCGACCGGATCGACGCGTTCGGCTCGATCGATGAGGACGCCCGGCCCGATCCGGCCGAGGGCGAGGCGCTCAACATCTTGCTGGCAGGTGCCGACAACGGCGACTCCGAGGCTCCGTCGATCGAGCAGGCCCTCGACAACGGCGAATGGTCGGCCGGCCTCTATCGCAGCGACACGATCATGGTGCTGCATATCCCGGCGGATCGGTCCCGGGCCTACGTCGTGTCGATCCCGCGCGACTCCTACGTCCGCATCTATGACGAGACGGGAGCGCCGACCGACAAGCACAAGGTCAACTACGCGTTCTCGGTCTACGGCCCGTCCGGATACGTGTCGACGATCGAGCACCTCACCGACATCCGGATGGACCATCTCGCGATCATCGACTGGGCCGGCTTCAAGGACGTCGTCGATGCACTCGGCGGCGTGCGCCTGTACGTGCCGGAGACGGTGCGCGACGACAGTCAGAAGTACACGTACCAACAGGGCTGGCACGAATACGGCGGCGAGCTCGCGCTGCGCTACGTCCGCAGTCGCTATGCATTGCCCGAGGGAGACTTCGACCGCAACCGCCGGCAGCAAAACTTCCTGCGCGCCATGCTCGACAAGATGGCCACGATGGGCGCGATGAGCGACTTCCCGACGTTCTTGTCGACCGCCAAGGCGATCACGTCCAACCTGACCATCGACCAGGACTGGTCCAACGGCGACATGCGCGACCTCGGGTGGGGGATGCGCGGCATCCGCAAGGACGACGTCACGTTCCTCGAGGCGCCGATCAATCAGAAGCGCCCCTTCGGCACCGTCGAAGGCGACGGCTCAGTCGTCTACCTCGACAAGCGCGAGCTGGCCAACCTCTTCACGGCCATGCGCGACGACACCATGGACGCCTACGTCCGCGAACACCCCGACCTCACCCTCCCCAGCGAAACCCAAATCCACTAACCCCTGACCCCAAAGGCCGTGGTCGTCGCTCGGCCGGTTAATCGGGCACCCGCGAGCGAACGGCAACCAGGCACGCGCCGAGATTGCGCGTCTTCCCCGCGCGTCGGTGGATGGGCCTGGCCGCCGAGCGCGCAGCGCGAGGCTGGTTCGACGCGCGGGGAAGACGCGCAATCTCGGCGCCAAGCGGGGCGACCGGGCGCTAGGGCGGGCGCAACAGTTAACTCAGATGCTGACCGTCAGCTCCGCGATGTTGCCGAGCGACGCCACGACCGCCCGATCCACCGGCTCCGCGCGCGGCGCCAACGTCCGCACCGTCCACGTCCCGGGCGCCGCGAAGAACCGAAACTCTCCGGCGTCCGAGGTCGGCATCTCGGCGGTGAACTCGCCGTCCTTGTCGTGCAGTCGCACGTACGCCCCACCCACGGGCAGGCCGTCGCGGACGACCTGCCCCTGGATGATCGCTTCCTTGTCGACGTCGACATCGTCGAGACTTACGCCGCCGACGACCGCTCCGCAGCCCATCAGGACGTCGATCCGGGCTCGTCGCCGACGACGACAGGCACGCCGACCAGCGAGCCGTACTCGGTCCACGAGCCGTCGTAGTTCTTGACGTTGGCCTGCTCGAGGATCTCGTGCAGGACGAACCAGGTGTGGGCGCTGCGTTCGCCGATCCGGCAGTACGCGATCGTGTCCTTGCCGAAGTCGACCCCGGCCTCGCCGTACAGCTCCTTCAGCTCTTCGTCGGCGCGGAACGTACCGTCGTCGTTGGCCGCCTTGCTCCACGGGATGTTGGCCGCGGTCGGGATGTGCCCGGCACGCTGGGCCTGCTCCTGCGGCAGGTGGGCCGGCGCGAGCAGGCGACCGGCGTACTCGTCGGGGCTGCGCACGTCGACCAGGTTCTTGGTGCCGATGGCCTCGACGACCTCGTCGCGGAAGGCTCGGATCGCGGCGTCCTGCTCACCGGCGGTGTAGGACGTCTGCGACCGGCTCGGCGGGTCCTCGGTCAGCTCGCGGCTGTCGAGCTCCCACTTCTTGCGGCCGCCGTCGAGCAGTCGGACGTCACTGTGGCCGTAGAGCTTGAAGTACCAGTACGCGTAGGCCGCGAACCAGTTGTTGTTGCCGCCATAGAGCACGACGGTGTCGTCGTTGGTGATGCCTCGCGCCGACAGCAGTGCCTCGAACTGCTGCTGGTTGACGAAGTCGCGGCGTACGGGATCTTGCAGATCTTGCTTCCAGTCGATCTTGACCGCGCCCTTGATGTGCCCCTTGTCGTAGGCGGTGGTGTCTTCGTCGACCTCGACAAGGACCACCTTGTCGTCGTCGAGATGCTCGTCGACCCAGTCGGCGGTGACGAGGGCGGCTTCGCGGCTCATACAGAGACCTCCGTGTTGTGCGTTGACGTGTGAGTGAAGCGACGGATGAGCAGATACATCTCGCAGCCCAGACAGAAGCCGGTCACTGCGTTGAGGAGCGCCGCCACGAGTGCGAGTCCCGTGGCGATGAAGCCCACGAGGGTGGCGTCGGCCGCGAAGCCGATGACACCTGCGAGGGCGAACGCCAGGCCGACAGCCTGGGCGAACCGAGGCGGCTCCGCCGGCTCCAGCTCACCTGGCGGGCCGAGTCGGGACCGGAGCACGGCGGCGAAGAGCAGCGAGTACGGAGAGCGGCGCGGACCGGCGACGGCACCGATCGCGAACACCGCGGCCTGCACGGCCAGCAGCCAGGCGCTACCGGTGACCAAGACTGCCGCAAGGACCGCACTCGTGACGCCCGCGCCGAACCGTACGCCGCGCGGATCCACCCTCTCGGTGGTTGCAGAGGCTGCGGACATGACTCGATCTCCCAATCTGATGCCTGGTCAGGGCTGGTGGCATACCGGACGGCCACGGCAGATGACGCACTCAGGGCCGAGCGAATCGGCAGGTGGACGCCATCCGGTCAGGACATCGGACACAGCGCCGACCGCACGCGGCAATGATCAACTGCGCGCCGCTTGGTCAGCGAGACCGAGTACATGGGGCCGAGGCTACGCCGGTTCATCGGCAAGCCCGCCAGAGGTCCACATCACGAGACGTCATCTCGCGATATGACTGCGACGACTGCGGCCTGCACGTCGTCCCGGCGCGGTTGGCCCGAAGCTCGGTTGCGGATGCGGCCGTCGCCGTCGAGTACGAACACCGTCGGCGTCCGCCGAATCCGCAGCTTTCGGACCAGGTCGAGATGCGACTCGGCATCGACCTCGACGTACCGGACGCCGTCGACAGCCTCACTGACCTGCGACAACACCTGTCGAGTGGCCCGGCAGGGTGCGCAAAACGCGGTCGAGAAGTGAACCAGCGTCGCCCGCTCTCCCAGCGCGACGGCGTCGAGATCGGCGCTAGTGAGCGTTGGGTGCTGACGCTCCGGAGCAACGGATGCCGGCTCGGCGTCATCGGCCTGCGGCGTGGGCACCTGCGGGCGGAAGCGGCCGTCGTACCACCGCTTGCCCACGGCGATCATCGCGACGAGCGCCGCTGACGCAATCAGAATCCCGAGCCCCAAGCTCACATCGTGGTCAAGGCCGCATACCGCCGGACTATTCCCGCTCAGACGAGGAGCTGGCCGGTCCAGAAGGCGATCGGTCCGACGAGGACCAACGGCAGTACGGCGTCGACCGGCAACCGTCGGGCGGGATCGACCGCGAGCGTACTGGCGATTGCCCGTCCGCTGACGGCGAGCAGCGCGGCAAACACCGCGAGTCCGACCGCGACCGGGATGTCGAGAGGGGTCTCCGACGCCATCCGCGCAGCACTCCCGGCCGCCGCTCCCACGATGACGCCCAGCGGCCCGATCAGACCCCGCGGACCGGGAAGCGACCACATCAGGGACGCGAGCGCCACCGCGGCCGCGGCGACCAAGACGATCTCGTCGCCCTCGTCGGTCTTCGCGGCCGCGACCCAGGCGGCCAGCAAGACGGACCAGGCGCCGATGGTGACCGTCCCCGCGATCGAGGCGGTGAGATAGGTGCGCCGGCCACGACGAAACATCTCGCGGACTACCGCGCCGACGACGACCACGGCGGCGCCGGGCGCCAGGCCCATCAGCGTGCCGCCGGACAGTCGGGCCGAGTCGCCAGCATGCGACCCGTTGAAGCCGGACAAGACGTCGGGCCAGGTCATCAACGCCGTGGCGGCGAGACCTCCGGCGGCGACGACGAGCGCCGCCGTACGAGGCGCCGGCACTGCCGGGCTCTGGAAGACCGCCCCCGCGAGCACGAGCTGGGCCACAGCGACACCGGCGGCTAACGCCAATGGATCGGTGTGCGCGGTCAGGGCCAAAACACCGCACAAACTGACCGACAAGACTGCGACCACGCCCGCATCGTGCCAGGTCGACGGCCGAGGGGTTGCAGCGCCTCGAGTGTTGGCGCGAATTCGCACCGACACTCCGCCCGGGCTGCAGATTTACGCCAACACTCGGCAGATGGCGCCCGGCCGGCGCCTACCCGCCAGCGAACGGCGGCAGCAGCTCGATCGTGTCGCCGGGCTCGATCCGTACCGCCGCCGGGTCTTGCGTGCCGACCGGCCGCTCCCCCACCAGCACCGAGCACACGTCGATGACCTTCAGCAGACGGAGGTTGTCCGCGTGCAGATCGCGCACCGAGGCCAGCACCTCGGACAGTGTCTGACCGGTCACGTCGTCGCTCTCACGGCCCGCGGCAGCCCGCGCCGCGGCCCAATAGCGCACCCGCACCGTCTCCATGTCCGCTATCCTCTCTTATTGCGATGAGGCCCGGGCATTGTGCCCTGGGCCTCTTGTGCGTTCAGGGCGCGAGTCGCTCGAGCGGACGCAGGCCCGACCTGGAGGAGGGAGCCGATGGCCTCGTTGCTGTTGCTCACCACCTCCCTGGAGTCGTCGGTCCAGGTGGTCCCCGGGTTGGCCCTGCTCCCCCACCAGGTCCGCGTGATGCCGGCCGAGGCGAGCGCGCTGCTGGAGGCGCCCGACTGCGACGCCGTCCTCGTCGACGGCCGAAGCGATCTCGCCCAGGTACGCGCCCTGACCCAGCTGATCCGGACCACGGGCACCGACGTACCGGTCATCCTCGTTCTCACCGAGGGGGGCCTCGCGGTCGTGACGGCCGACTGGGGCGTCGACGACGTCGTGCTGAGCTCGGTGAGCCCGGCGGAGTTCGAGGCTCGGCTGCGCCTGGCGATCGGCCGACTCGAAGCGAGCGCGGACGACGACCCGGAAGCCCACATGATTCGGTCCGGCGACGTCACGGTCGACGAAGCGACGTACACCGCCAAGCTCGACGGCCGGATGCTCGACCTCACGTTCAAGGAGTTCGAACTCCTGAAGTACCTCGCGCAGCATCCGGGTCGGGTCTTCACCCGACAGCAGTTGCTCCAGGAGGTGTGGGGGTACGACTACTTCGGCGGCACCCGAACGGTCGACGTGCACGTACGTCGGCTGCGGGCCAAGCTCGGAGCCGAACACGAGACGCTGATCGGCACGGTCCGCAACGTCGGCTACCGCTTCGTCCTCCCGACCCCGGAGGCGTCGCGAGAAACAGAACCCCAAGCCACGTGAGCCGATCCGTCTCTTGTGGCGCACCATCCGCCCACAACTGACGGATGGTTGGTCGACAAGTGGCGGATGGCGCTACCACAAGTGACGGATCGGCGTGGCGGCGCGTGGGGCATCGCCCTACGGCACGTTGATCCGATCGGTCGCGGTCGGCGTGTACGGGTCGTTCTCCGTCAGGTAGTTGGCCAGCGCGTCGATGTCGAGGCCGCCGAAGTACTTGTTCGCGCCATCGGCAAAGACACCGAATCCGTCGCCGCCGTCGGACAGGAACGAGTTGCACACGATCCGATACGTTGCCGCCGGGTCGATGGGATCGTCGGCCACACCGTCGCTGTCGCCGTCGACCATCACCGTGCTGACGTCGACCTTCGGATCCGCGGAGCCGCCGGCGTTGCTGTCGTCCCACGTGTACGTGATCCCCGAGACCTGGAGAATCTTGTACGCCGCGGCGTTGCCGCCAGTCCACTGCTGTTCGAGCAGGTCGAGGATCTGCTGCCCGGTGAGATCCATGGACACGTCGAAGTTGTTGAACGGCTGCACCGTGAAGGCCTGGCCGAACGTGACCTCACCGGAGTTCGAGAGCAGGTCGGCCCGAATGCCGCCGGGGTTCATGAACGCGATCTGCGGCACGGCACCCTGCGCTGGACCGGAGTCCGGGATCGTCGTCGCGTCAACCTTTTGAGCGTCGGCGATCAGGTTGCCGAGCGGCGAGTCGCCCGACCCATCGGCATCAGTCGTCCTCGAGACGACCTCGGTGCCGTCCAGGTGGCCGATGACCTTGTTGGCGATCGGCTCGACCAGCGTGCGGTACTTGTCGATCAGCTGGTTGATCGACGCGACCGGATGCACGATGGCGTCGTTGGTGACGATCCGGTTTTGCGCGTACGCCGCCGGCCGCACGACGTCGCGAGTCTGTCGGTTGAGCGCGAGATGTAGGTCGGTGATCATCCGCCCGAACGACGACGCGCTGGTGAACAGCCGACGCTTGCCCGCCGGGTCGCGAACGACGCAGTTGTAGGCCTGGTGCGTGTGACCGGAGACGACCACGTCGATCTGCGGGCTCAGCTGCCTCGCGATGTCGAGACCCGGGCCGGAGGCGCCGGTGCACCCGTCGTACGCGGTCGGATCGCTCAGCGCCGCGCCCTCGTGCAGCAGGACGACGATCGCCTCGACACCGCGCTCGCGCAGCTTCGGAACCAGCGCGTTGGCGGTCTCCACCTCGTCGGTGAACTCCAGACCCTGCACGCCGGCCTTGGTCACGATGTTGGGCGTGCCCTCGAGCGTCATCCCGATGAATCCGACCTTGATGCCGTCGACGTCCATCACCTTGGTCGCCGGGAACAGCGTCGGCAGCGGGTGGTTGCCCTGGTTCTCCCAGAAGACGTTGGCCGACAGGTAACGGAAGTCGGCACCGGTGAACGGGTGCTGCGGGTCCGGGCAGGAGTTTTGGTTGTTCTCGCCATCGCCGTCGTCGAGGCAGCCGCCGACCTGCATGCGTCGCAGCTCTCGCCAGCCCTCGTCGAACTCGTGGTTGCCGACCGATGCCACATCGAGGCCGACCTTGTTCATCGTCTCGATCGTCGGCTCGTCGTGGAACGCCGCGGAGATCAGGGGCGACGCGCCGATCAGGTCACCGGCGGCAACCGTGATGGTGTGCGCGCCATTGGCAAGAGCTCGCTGCCGAAGGTTCTGGAGATGCCGCGCGAGATAGGCGGCGCCGCCGGCCGGCGTGTTGTTGATCCGGCCCGACGAGCTGGTCGGCGGGATGACCTCGAGGTTGCCGTGGAAGTCGTTGATGGCGAGCAGGTCGAGCTTGACCAGGTTGGCCTTGGCCGAAGACGTGAGCCGCTGATAGGTCGCGCGTGCCGAGTCGGTGTCGGAGCTTGTGTGACTGCCCGCGGCGAGGCCGGGCATCGTTCCCGTCGCCATCGCGAGAGTGGCTACGGCTCCCACCGTTCCGGCGACCGCGCGGCGCCGGTTGAACATGATCATCTATCCGTACATCCCCTCAGATGGTCCAGGTCGGTGGACGAAACCTACCCCGCGGCAGGGCACGCCCACCAGCAGTTCGGATAAAGCTTCGGTGAACCAATACGTTGAGTCCGTGGCAGGTCACGCGAAGCTCCCCGAGGAGACGATCGAGGCGGATGATCGATTGTCCGAGGCCGACGTCGCCGCCGTCCGCGAGGTCGTCGCCGCTGCGACCGCAGCAGACGGTGTCGCCCCCCTCCACGAGCAGGCCATGCTCCAGGTGACCGCCGAACGGGTCGCGACCGTGCGCCACCTCCTGATGCGTCACGGCGAGCGACTGGTCGGCTACGGTCAGCTAGACGAAGGCGATGCCTCGGCACCCCGACTCGACTGCGTCGTCGACCCCGCGGCCCGCCGGCACGGCCGGGGTCGGGCTCTCGTCGCATGGGCGCGGGCCGCCGTCGCGCCACGTGCTCTCGAGCTGTGGTCGCATGGCGATCAGCCGGCGGCGGCGGCTCTGGCCGAACGGCTCGGCTTCGAGCGAGTACGCGAGCTCTGGCTCATGCGTCGCGACCTGAGGGACGAACTGCCGCCGATGCCGTCGGTGCCGGAGTCGATCCGAATCCGGACGTTTCGCCCCGGCGAGGACGAGGAGGCCTGGCTGGCCTTGAACGCCCGGGCGTTCGCCGAGCATCCGGAGCAGGGTCGCACGACCCGCGCCGACCTGGACCGACGGATGAAGCAGCCGTGGTTTGACCCCGAGGGGTTCTTCCTCGCCGAGCGTGACGGTCAACTCGTCGGCTTCCACTGGACCAAGGTCCACGACGCCGATCCGCCGGTCGGTGAGGTCTACGTCGTCGGGGTCGACCCGGAGGCCCAGGGCCTCGGTCTCGGCGGCATCCTGACCCTGATCGGGCTGCACCACCTGCGCGATCGTGGCCTTCACACGGTTCTCCTCTACGTCGAGGCGACCAATACGCCGGCGACCGCCGTCTACCGTCGGCTCGGCTTCGCCCACGCCGGCACCGACGTCATGTACCACGGCTGACGGCCATCTCGACAGTGTCGATCGGGACACTCTGCGTTTACCTAACAGTGGCACCATCGACATATGGCGGTGGAGGACGTTGAATCCGAGGCCAGTGCGCTGCGCACTGAGCTGACCGGCGACTCCGACGGCCCTGTCGACAGCCCGCTGCGCGCGGTGCCGCGCGAGTCGTTCGATGTCGAGCCGCCCTACCTGGCCAAGGACGCCGAGCTGCCGGCCGACCGCTTCCTCGATCGCGAGCTGTCGTGGCTGGCTTTCAACGAGCGGGTGCTCGAACTCGCCGAGGACGACGACCTGCCGCTGCTCGAGCGGGTGCGCTATGCCGCGATCTTCGCCAGCAACCTCGACGAGTTCTTCATGGTCCGGGTCGCCGGTCTGAAGCGCCGGATAGCCGCCGGCGTCGCCGTACCCGGAGCGAGCGGCCTGCGCCCACGTGAGGTGCTCGAGACGATCTGGCGCCAGAGCCGAGTCCAGATGGAGCGGCACGGCCAGTTGTTCCGCGACGAACTCGTGCCGACGCTGACGCGGGCCGGCATCGAGCTGCTCCGCTGGGACGACCTCGACATCCCCGAACGAGACACCCTCCGCGAGCTGTTCACCGAGCGGATCTATCCCGTGCTCACGCCGCTCGCGGTCGACCCGGCGCACCCGTTCCCGTACATCTCCGGGCTTTCGCTCAACCTCGCCGTCGCGGTCCGCAACCCCGAGTCCGGCAAGGAGCACTTCGCGCGAGTCAAGGTGCCGCAGATCTTCCCGCGCTGGGTGCCAGTCGCGGAGCATCGCTTCGTGCCGATCGAAGACGTGATCGCGGCGCACCTCGACCGGTTGTTCCCCGGCATGGACGTCCTCGCGCACCACGCGTTCCGCGTCACCCGCAACGAGGACCTCGAGGTCGAGGAGGACGACGCCGAAAACCTCCTCAAGGCGCTCGAGAAGGAGCTGCTGCGGCGCCGGTTCGGTCCGCCGGTCCGGCTGGAGCTCGAGGAGTCGATCGACCCGCACGTCCAAGACCTGCTGGTCTCGGAGCTCGACGTCAGTCAGGCCGAGGTCATCTCGCTGCCCGGACCCCTTGACCTGGAGGGTTTGAACGCGATCGCCGACCTCGACCGGCCGGAGCTGAAGTACCCGCCGTTCGTGCCCGGGATCCATCCGGACCTGGCCGAGGTCGAGACGGCGAGCCCGGCCGACATGTTCGCGGCCCTGTCACAGCGTGACGTGCTGGTGCATCACCCGTACGACTCGTTCGCGACCAGCGTTCAGCGTTTCATCGAGCAGGCCGCCGCCGACCCCCATGTCCTCGCGATCAAGCAAACTCTCTATCGCACGTCGGGCGACTCACCGATCATCGACGCCCTGGTCGACGCGGCCGAGGCCGGCAAGCAGGTGCTCGTGCTCGTCGAGCTCAAGGCGCGGTTCGACGAGCAGGCCAACATCCGATGGGCTCGCAAGCTGGAGCAGGCCGGCTGTCACGTCGTCTACGGGCTGCTCGGACTCAAGACGCACTGCAAGCTGGCTCTCGTCGTGCGTGACGAACCCGAAGGAATCCGGCGCTACGCCCACATCGGCACCGGCAACTACAACCCCAAGACGGCCCGGCGCTATGAGGACTTCGGGCTTCTCACGTCCAACTCCAACATCTCGGCCGATCTGACCGACCTGTTCAACAACCTGTCGGGCTACTCGCGACGAGCCAGCTATCGGCAACTGTTGGTCGCCCCGGACGGCATCCGCAACGGACTCATGGAGCGGATCGACCGTGAGATAGATCATCATCGATCCGGTCGGCCGGCACGGATCCGAATCAAGGTCAACGCTCTGGTCGACGAGGCCGCGATCGACGCGCTCTTCCACGCCAGCCAGGTCGGTGTACCGATCGATCTGCTGACGCGCGGCATCTGTGCACTACGCCCAGGCGTGCCGGGCCTTTCCGAGACGGTACGGGTGCGAAGCATCCTGGGTCGTTTCCTGGAGCACAGCCGACTCTTCTGGTTCGAGAACGGCGGCGAGCCCGAGGTCTGGATCGGTTCGGCCGACCTGATGCATCGCAACCTCGATCGTCGGGTCGAAGCGCTGGTTCGGGTGCCTCGACGAAGCCACGTCGAGGAGCTCGGAGCCCTCCTGACCAGGGCTTTCGACGACAAAACGGCCGCCTGGCACCTTCAGGTCGATGGCACCTGGGTCCGGCGGCACCTTGCCGACGACGGCACCCTATTGAGCGATCTGCAGGACGAGCTGATCGCGAGCGCCCATCGCCGCCGCCGGTCATAAAAGCCCTGGAAAAGGATGACGGGCCGGCTCGCAGCATCTGGGGGGAAATGCACGAGCCGGGCCCGTCGCGCGTCCAGCCGGCTTGGGGGGTGGGCGGGCTGGACGGCCACCCGCCACTTTACCCGCCACATCCGGAAAACAGCAACGGGCTGCTCGTAAGATCTGAAACAAGACTCATCCGGTCGCCTATCGGTCTCAGGGCGAGGACGAGGTCGTCCGCGATGACCCGAACACTCTCGACGTCGAACCGCTCGTCGTAGGTGCCGCCCTGACCGATCGCCGGTCCATGAGCGAGGGCCGTACGCGGCTCCTGGGCGGCCTCGGCAGCGGCGGGCGACTCGAAATGCAGGCTGACGTCGAGGACCAACCCGACGTCGTCGGCTCTGATGCCGAACCCGAGGCCGCGCTGGTCGCCCAGTCCGCCCGCTTCCGCGATCCGGGCCGCGGCCAGCTGCCGGTCGGCGGCGGAGGCATGGTCGAACGACGTGACCGCACACGATCGTGGCGGCTGATGAACCACCGCGGCGATCGCCCTGTCGAGCGGTGCCGCGGTCGCCGCCACGTCGCGGACCTCGGCGAGGTCGTCGGACTCGGAGACGATCGTGTCGACCGTTCGCTCCGCATAGCTCGAAAGGTCGGACAAGACGACGAGGTTTCGGTCGGCGAGAACAGCGACGTTTTGCAGCATCGGCGAGAGGCTGTAGTCGATCGTCGCCAGCAGGTCCGGCCCGCCGCGCCACACACCGCCGTCGTCGGCCGCCGACTCTGGCTCGCGATAGCCCAGATCGGCCAGGCCGGCAATCACCTCGTCGGGTCCGACGGCGCCGCTCAGCTCGGCGACGATCGCCGCACCCTCGCGAGCCTGGCCCAGGACCTCCCAGTCGAGGTCGAACACCGACCAGCCGAAATGCTTCGACATGCTGGGGCCCGACCCAGCGAGCGCTGACGCCGCGGAGAGGTCGTCCTCGTACGCGGCGTCGAGCCACTCGCGTCGGTCGGTCGTCGAGGCGGCACTCGTGATGTCGGGGGCACCGACGGTCTCGCGGACGAGTCGCCAGTCGGTGAAGTTGGCGGTCAGCGTGGCATCGGGCAGCGTCGCGAGTGCCTGGGCCAGCGGCGAGCGCAGGTCGTCGTCGCCGCGCGCGATCAGGGTGCCCGACGCGATCGCGAGCGCGAGCACGACGGCGGCGATCAGGCTGCGACGCATCGCCCCAGCATGCCAGGCGCACCGACCCATCCGTTCAAGCCCGAGTTTTGGCGTGAGAGTCGCCTCGGCCGGCACCGTTCAGCCGAATTTCACGCCAAAACTCGACCCCAAGCGCCGCCACTCGGTCGGGGACACGCGACACTTTCTCGCGTGGAGCCCAAACGGACGGTTCTTGCCGCCGGTGCGGTCGTGTGGCGGCGGCATGGCGACTCGGTCGAGCTACTGGTCGTTCATCGGCCGAAATACGACGACTGGACGTTCCCCAAGGGCAAGGTCAACCGTGGCGAGCGGTTGCCGGTGACGGCGGTGCGCGAGGTGCTCGAGGAGACGACCGTCCCGATCCGGCTCGGCCTGCCGCTGTCGACCGTCAGTTATCGGATGGGCAAGCCCAAAGACGTCACGAAGCAGGTGTCGTACTGGATCGGCCGCCCGATCGGCGACGGCGCCATCACGCTCGAGCCCAATCACGAGATCGACAAGGCCCGGTGGATCGCGATCGACGACGTCGGCTCCCTGCTGACCTACGACCACGACCGCGGGCTGCTCGACGAGTTCGTCGACCTGCGGCGCCGCAAAGCGCACAAGGCCCGCCCCCTCATCGTCCTGCGACACACCGCGGCGCGCTCCCGCACCCGCTGGAAGGGCGACGATCAACGCCGGACCTTGACGGCCGGGGGATTACGCGAGGCGCAACGGTTGGTGCCACTGCTGCAGGCATTCGGGATCACTCACGTCGTCAGCAGCGACGCCGCGCGATGTGTGCAGTCGGTCGTGCCCTACGCCGACCACCTCGACGTCGACATCGTCTTGGACGCCGATCTCACCGAGGAACGAGCCACTCGACGTCGGGTCGCCGCCCGGATGCGGGCATTGCTGGTGGGCAAGCGACCCACGGTCGTGTGTACGCACCGGCCGGTGTTGCCCCTAGTGTTCGAGGCGCTCGGCGTCCCGCCGGTACCCCTGGAGCCGTCCCAGCTGATGGTGGTGCACCGCCGGTCCGGCCGGGTGCTCGGGACCGAGTTGCATCGCGCCTAGGCCCCAGGCCGTCACAACGTGCGACGACCTGCGGCTGTTCACGTGACGTCCGTCTCGCCTCCAGCCAAGCGTCGCCTTGTTGCTCACCACCGTTCATTTCGCGTTTACCTGCACCGACGAGGCACTTCACCTGCACTCCCTACGTTCCGAAGTGTGGGTCGACGTGGCCTGCGAAGGATCCAAACTTCTGGAGAGGGACTGC
Organism: Nocardioidaceae bacterium; assembly: GCA_035630615.1. GTDB lineage: Bacteria > Actinomycetota > Actinomycetes > Propionibacteriales > Nocardioidaceae > DATFRX01. The sequence goes on along the minus strand of DASQKI010000051.1, from coordinate 14,646 downwards.
AGTGAATCGCACCCCCTTGCGTCGAGCTGCCGCTCCGGCGGCCGCGGCGCTCTCACTCGCACTCGTCGCCGCCGCTTGTGGCAACAGCGACGACGACGGCGGTGGCGGCGACGGCGCCAGCAACCTGACTGGCTCACTCAACATCTCGGGCTCTTCGACAGTCGAGCCGATCAGCTCACTCGTCGCCGAGGAGTTCAGCGCCGACAACCCCGATCTCAAGATCGCGGTAGACGGACCCGGAACGGGCGACGGTTTCGAACTGTTCTGCCAAGGCCAGACGGACATCTCCGACGCGTCCCGTCAGATCGAGCCCGAGGAAGCTGCCGCGTGCAAGAAGGCCGGCATTGACTACGTCGAACTGGCGATTGGCTTCGACGGCATCACGGTGATGACCAACCCCAACAACGACGACGTCGAGTGCCTGAGTTTCGCCGACCTCTACGCGTTGACCGGACCCGAGTCCGAGGGATTCGAAAACTGGTCCGACGCCCAATCGCTGGCGAGTGAGCTCGGCTCCGCCACCGAGTTTCCGGACGAGACGCTCGACCTGACCGGTCCTGGCGCCGAGTCGGGCACGTACGACTCGTTCATCGAACTCGCTCTGACCGACATCGCCGAGGCGCAGGGTTTGCCCGAGAACCAGCTCGAGACCACCCGTCCGGACTACCAGTCGAGTGCCGACGACAACACGATCATCACCAACATCGAAGCGTCGGACTACTCGCTCGGCTGGGTCGGGTACGCGTACGCGGAACAGGCCGGTGACAGCGTCAAGGAACTCGAGGTGTCGGCGGAGCCCAACGGCGAGTGCATCGTGCCGAGCGACGACACGATCGCCAATGGCAGCTACCCGCTGTCCCGGACGCTCTACATCTACGTCAACAAGGCGAAGGCTCAGGAAAACGAGGCCGTGTCCGCCTACGTCGACTTCTACCTCAGCGACCTTGACACCTGGGTTACCGAGACCAACTACGTCCCGCTGCCCGACGACCAGGTCGAGGAGACCACGTCGGCTTGGTCGTCCTTCAACGGCAGCTGACCCGTCGTGAGCGACGCCTCTCTCCCGCCGCGCGGATCACCGGTCGACCTCACCGGTGATCCGCGCCGGCATCGGCGCGAGCGTTTGATGGGCGGGCTCTTTTTCGTCGCGGCGGTGACCTCACTAGTGATAAGTGCGGCGATTTTGTGGTCGCTGTTCAGCAATGGTTGGGAGTTCCTCACCGAGGTCAACTGGGGCCACGTATTCGGGTCTGATTCCTGGTCCCCCCGGTTCGACGAGTTCAGCATCGCCACGCTCCTGGTGGGGAGCCTGATCGTCACCGGCATCGCCATGCTGGTCGCCACACCACTCGGACTCGGTGCCGCGATCTACCTCTCGGAGTACGCCCGACCCGGTGTCCGCACGGTGCTGAAGCCGATCCTCGAGGTGCTCGCCGGCATCCCGTCGGTCGTGCTCGGCGTCTTCGCCCTCATCTGGATCGCCCCTGAGGTGGTCGGCCGACTCTTCGGGGAGGAGCATGGCCGCGGCGGCACCATGATGGCGGCCGGCATCGGCGTCGGGATTCTCACGATCCCGCTGATCGCCTCGGTGTCCGAGGACGCGATGCGCGCGGTGCCCTCAAGCCTGCGCCAGGCATCGGCGGGATTGGGAGCTCGTCCCATCTCGACAACGCTGCGGGTCGTGCTGCCCGCCGCCATCTCGGGCGTCGTCGCTGCGTTCATTCTGGCGACGTCGCGGGCGCTCGGCGAGACCATGGTCGTATTCATCGCGGGCGGCGCCGCCGACCAAGCGCAATACACCAACAACCCCTTGGACGGCAGCCTGACGATGACGGCCGCGATGGCCTCCCTCGCCGTTGGCACCGACCAGGTGCGGGGCGCAAGCCTGGCCGTGCCGAGCCTGTTTTTCGTCGGCATCGTGCTGTTCGCCTTCACCTTCGGGTTGAACCTGATCGCCGACCGTTTCGTGCGCCGCGTGCGCCAGGCGTACTGAGAGGAGTCCGCCATGGCATTCAGCACGATCGGCAGCAGCGGCGAGGCCGCCATCCACGGCAGCGTGGCCGACGCGCTTCGGGGCCGACGCCGGTCCGATACCCGTGGATGGGCCTTCGAGATCGGTCTGCTGGCCAGTCTCCTCATCTGCCTGCTGATCCTTGGTGCGCTGATCCTCACCGTGGTCACCGACGGCATGCCGGTCTACAGCGATCGCGGCTGGGAGTTCCTCGACGGCGGGCTGTCCAGCATCGCCGACCGAGCCGGCATCTCACAGGGCATCGTCGGCTCGTTCTGGATCGCCGTCTGCGTCGTCGTCGTGGCGATCCCGATCGGCGTCGGCAGCGCGATCTACCTCGAGGAGTACGCTCCGCGCACCAAGCTCACGTCGTTCATCGAACTGAACATCCGCAACCTGGCCGGCGTTCCATCGGTGGTCTACGGGTTGCTCGGCTTGGCAATCTTCGTCAACACATTCCACGGCTTCTCCGGGGCCGACGGCATCGAGCGCAGCACCCTGGCAGCCGCTGGTGTCACGCTCGCTGTGCTCGTGCTGCCCATCGTCATCATCACGACCGCCGAAGCGATCCGCGCGGTCCCGCAGGCGCTGCGGGAGGGCGCGTACGGCGTGGGCGCCACTCGGTGGGAAGTCATCCGCTCGCAGGTGCTGCCGTACGCCGCTCCCGGCATCTTCACTGGCTCGCTGCTGTCGATCGCTCGAGCAATCGGCGAGGCCGCCCCCTTGATCGTCATCGGAGCGGTCACCGGATTCTTCAGCGCCGGCGAGGGACTCAACGCGCAAAACGTCACCGACCCCAGCCACCTCAGCGAGCGCTTCGTGGCCCTGCCGTCGATCGTGACCACCTGGGCCAAGCAACCGGACGAGGAGTTCAAGGTCAGCAACGCCGCTGCCACGATTATCGCGATGCTCGTCTTCGTCCTGCTGATCAACTCGATCGCCATCGTGTTGCGCAACCGATTCGAAAAGAAGAGGTCGTCATGACCAAAGTCACCATCGGCCGCCAGTCGACCGCCACCGAGGACGTTCCGTTGGGCCAGGGCATCGAGGTTGCACACCAGGGCGAGGCCAACGCGGCGAGCCTGCCGGTCGTGTTCACGGTCAAGGACCTCAGCGCCTTCTACGGCGACTTCCGCGCTGTGCGGGACGTGACGCTGGACGTACGACAGCATCAGATCACCGCGTTCATCGGCCCGTCGGGATGCGGCAAGACCACCGTCCTGCGCTGCTTCAACCGGATGAACGATCTGATCCCTGGAGCTCGGACCGAGGGCACGCTCGAATATCACGGTGTGCCCCTCTATGGCGCCGACGTCGACCCGGTCGAGGTGCGACGCCGGATCGGCATGGTGTTTCAGAAGCCGAACCCGTTCCCCAAGTCGATCTACGACAACGTCACCTATGGGCCGAAGCTGTTCGGCACCCGCAAGCGTGCGGATCTCGAGGAGGTCGTCGAGACGTCGCTACGCAAGGCGGCCCTCTGGGACGAGGTCAAGGACCGTCTCAAGGAATCGGCGATGGGTCTGTCCGGCGGGCAGCAGCAGCGGCTGTGCATCGCGCGCGCCATCGCCACCAACCCCGAGGTCGTTCTGATGGACGAGCCGTGCTCGGCGCTGGACCCGATCGCCACTGCCCGCATCGAGGACCTGATGCAGGAGATCAAGACCGAGTTCACCATCGTCATCGTCACGCACAACATGCAGCAGGCGGCGCGGGTGTCGGACTCGACTGCGTTCTTCTCGACCGAGGTTAACCCCGAGTCGGACCGGCGAACCGGTGTGCTCGTCGAGTTCGACAAGACCGAGACGATCTTTTCCAACCCGTCGGACGAGCGGACCGAGAACTACATCACCGGCCGCTTCGGCTGACCACGGCGACCGAGTTGAGCTCGCTTGCCGGCTCCGAGCCGCCGGACAACGCAACCGCTCGACCCTCGGCGAGTCACTCGAAGAAGCCCAACGCCATCTGCGAGCGACCGGCGTTGTGCGTACACAGGAACAGCACGGTCGGCCGGCCGCCGAGCCCGTCGGACTGGCCGTTCACGCGTGCGGCATGGTCGCTTGGACGATGGCCGACGACAGTTCCTCGCCGGCGTCGATTGTGGGGGTGATGCGGATATCGATGAAGCCAGCCGCGGCGAGGAGACCTTCGTACTCGCTCGCGGTCAGCGTCCCGACCAGGCAACCGAACCTGCCCTCGGCCGCGAGCCGACGCCCCGGGTCGATACCTTCGCGCGCGATCATGTCGCTGATTCCGAATCGCCCACCGGGTTTGAGCACCCGGTGCACCTCGGCCAACACCCCTGCCTTGGCGTCGGAGAGATTGACCACGCAATTGGAGATCACCACATCGACGTGGCGGTCGGGCAGCGGGGGGTGCTCGATCCGACCGAGCAGGAACTCGACATTGGCTACGCCCGCCTCGGCGGCGTGCGCACGCGCCAGCTCGACCATCCCCGGCGCAGCGTCAACGCCGTAGGCCTGGCCCGTCGGCCCGACCCGCCGAGCCGACAGCAACACGTCGATCCCGCCGCCCGAGCCGAGATCGAGAACGGTCTCGCCTGGCCCGAGCTCGGCGACGGCCACCGGATTGCCGCAACCCAGACTGGCCCGCACCGCCCCGTCGGGCAGCTCGGAGATGTCGGCATAGACGACCGACCCGAAATAGCCGTCGGCGAACGCCTGTGGATCACAGTCGACCACATACCGCCCGTCGCGAACGGCGCGCTGGCAGTCCCCACGCGCTCGACCAACACGAACCCGCATTCGGCCAGAACCTTCAGATGCTGCGACACCGTCGACTGCCCGACATCGACCACGGCGACAATCTCGCCCACCGTCATGGCCTCACCCTGCCGAGCGAGCAACGAGACGATCTGGATCCGGGTGCCGTCCGCCAACGCCTTGAACCACGACGCGTACTCCTCCGCCGTTGCCCGTTCTAACGCTCCTCCAGACTTCATCGTTAATCGACGATAGACGATAAATTCACGGACGGCAACGAGCAGCGCCGCCGGCTCCGGTCGGCTAGGGGAAGATGGCGTTGACGATGGTGTAGACGATTCCGGCCATCGCCCCTGCCGCCGGCATGGTGAGGATCCAGGCGATCCCAATCGATCGGGCGACCCCCCATCGCACCGCGGACAAGCGCTTGGTCGCACCGACTCCGACCACCGACGCCGTGATCGTCTGGGTCGTGGACACCGGGGCATGGAGGCCGATCGCCATGACGTACAACGTCGTTGAGGCGGTCGTCTCCGCGGCGAAGCCGCGAGGCGGGTCGAGGTGGATGATGCGGCGGCCGAGCGTACGCATGATGCGCCAGCCACCGGAGTACGTGCCGAGCGAGATCGCGGTCGCTGCTACCACCTTGACCCACCACGGGATCGGGTCGTCGCTGTCGACGCTGCCGTAGACGACGAGAGCCAGGAAGATCACGCCCATCGTCTTCTGGGCATCCTGGAGACCGTGCCCGAGCGCCAACGCCGCGGCCGAAAACGTCTGCGCCAACCGGAACCCGCGATTGGTCCTGCCGGGCGTCGAGCGCCTGAAAATCCACATAATCGCGATCATCAAGAGGAAGGCTCCGACGAATCCGATCGCCGGGGACAGCACCATCGGGATGAGCACCTTGTCGAGGACGCCCATCCACTGAACGCCGGTCCCCGAGACGATCGCCGCGCCGACAAGGCCACCGATCAAAGCATGCGAGGAGGAGGACGGCAGCCCGAAGTACCACGTAATGATGTTCCACGCGATAGCGCCAACAAGCGCGCCCAACACGACGATCAGGCCCTGCGTACCGCTGGGCGAGTCGATAACCCCGGTGCCGACAGTCTCGGCGACCTCGGTCCCGAGGAAGGCCCCGACGAAGTTCATGACGGCGGCCAGGATCAACGCGACGCGAGGCGTCAGCGCTCGCGTCGAGACCGACGTCGCGACCGCGTTGGCCGCGTCGTGAAAGCCGTTGGTGTAGTCGAAGACCAGTGCGATCGCGATAACCGCGATCACCAGAGCGAGCTCCACCGCTCAGGACTCCTTGACCGCGATCTGTTCGACGGTGTTGGCGACGTGTTCGAGGGCGTCGGTGGCGTGCTCCAAGGCGTCGACGATGTCCTTGAGCTTGAGGACCTCGATCGCCTCGAACGTGCCGTTGAAGAGCCGGGCCACCATGCGTCGATGGCTCCGATCACCCTGGTTTTCGAGCCGGTTGATCTCGATCCAGTACTCCTCGAGGTCCTTCATCGTGCGCAGCCGCGGCATCGCGTCGGCAGTCAGCTCGGTCGCCCGCTGGAGTACGTCGACCTGCGCCGCGATCTCGCCCGGCAGCTTGCCGATCTCGTACAGGAGCACGAGGTCGACCGCCTCCTCCATGTAGTCCATGACGTCGTCGAGCTCCCCCGCGAGCCGATAGATGTCCTCGCGATCGAACGGGGTGATGAACGAACTGTTCACCCGGCGGACGATCTCATGTGTCGTGTCGTCCGCCTCGTGCTCGATCTCTCGCATACGCTCGGCGATAGCGGGCCGATCGCTGTCGGTCTCGAGCAGCGACGCGAGCATCCCGGCGCCTTCGACCAGGTGCGCCGCCATCCGCGCGAACAGGTCGTAGAACACCGCCTCGGTAGGGCGCAAGTTCAGCCGCACGACACGCTCCTGTCGTCTGCGCGAGTCAGTGACCTGACATGGATCGCGCCCATGCTAGGGCACGAATCAAGCCCGCGATCCACCCCGCGCCCCGTTGCAGACACATCGACGCCCCATCCGTGGAGGCTGTGAGTACCTCCCGGATGGGACGTCCAGCGTTGCCAGGAGACCCGCGCCCTCCACTGCCGGAGATCAGCAGGCACGTGGACCACCCAGCGTGGGGCCACCCTACGCTCTCCGGAAGCGCTACGGGAGAGGGTTCAGACCCAACCGGCAAGGAAACGCGGACCCTGACCGGAGAACCGGTTGGGGACCTCGTCGAAACGACCGCGCTTGGGCTGACCGCTGGCGGTGTACTTGGTGATGTTCCAGACCCTGGCGTGGATCTGGAACTGACGGCCCTGCTTGGCGTTGATGCAGATCCGCGGGACGAAGAACGTCACGATGTCACGCCGCGAGTTGAACGTCACGACCAGATCGCCGCAGCGCTTGGCTCCGACCGAGTTCTTCCATCCATCGGTCTTCAGGATGAACGAGCCGTCGAGGCCATCGCCATCGCGCGGCAGATACTTGATGACTCGGAAGTCCGGTTTGGGGCCGGTGTTCTCCATGTTGAAGTAGACGTCGGCCACGTTGCGCTTGTTGCTCGCGTTGGGGAAATTGAATCCGCTGATGCGCACGGCGAGGTAGCGCGGCTTGTCATCGGTGTGGGGCCACGCTTGTACCCGCCGGATGTCGATGCCCGAGTCCCGTCCGGGCCGCTTGATGTCGCCACGCGGGTCGCGGGCGCTGCGGTAGCGGAGCGCGTCGCTCTCGTCCACCCGCAGCGCATCGTCGCTCGAGAGTCGGCTCGTCGACGCCTGTGTCGTGCTCACCTCCCCGGTAGCTCCGACCGGACTCATCAAGGTTGCCCCAATGGCAGCGGCGGAAAGGGCGACGGTACTTCGGATCAGCAACGTACGAGTCGTTGACATCATTTCCCCTTGGGTCGCACGGCACAGACAGCGCGGTTCAGCTTACTAACGCATCGGTTCGAGCTGACACTCGCAGCCCACCGGTGCACCGACGCCGCCGCGCCCGGTCGGCGATGATGGGCGCGTGCCCGACCTGATCAGCAGCGCGAGCAATCCGACCGTGAAGCGGCTCCGACGGCTCGCGGACGCCAAGCACCGCCGTCGCGAAGGCGCGTTCGTCGTCGAAGGAGTCGCGCCGGTGTGGCAGGCCGTGGAGGCCGGGGCGACGATCGAGGAGCTCGTAACCGCACCCGATCTGCTCGGCAGCTCACCCGCGGCTGCGATGGTCGCCGAACAAGAGGCCGCCGGAGTACGCGTCGCGCGACTGACGGCGGAGCTGTTCGGCCGGCTGTCCGAGCGCGACGGACCGTCCGGCCTGGCGGCGATCGTCCGCGCGCAGGTAAGGCCGCTGGCCGAGCTCGATGTCGCGCCGGACGGAATCTTCGTCGCAGCCCACGAGGCCGCCAATCCGGGCAACGTCGGCACGATCGTCCGGACCGCCGAGGCGTTCGGCCTCAACGGACTCGTCTTGAGCGGCCACGGTGCCGACCCCTACGCACCGCAGGCGGTCAAGGCCAGCATGGGCTCGCTGTTTCACCTGCCGATCGCGCATGCCGACTCGCTCGACGACGTCTTCGCCTGGGCGGCGACGCATGGCATCGCGACCGTGACGACCTCGGCTCGCGCCGACGCCACGCTCGACGAGCTGGAGATCCGCACGCCGGTGATGGTCGTGCTCGGACCCGAGCGCACCGGGCTCTCCGACCACGATCTCGCGCACGGTGACCACGTCATTACGATCCCGACGGTCGGCCACGCGACCTCGCTCAACCTGGCGGTCGCGGCCGGCATCCTGATGCACGAGGTCCGACGCCGGCTCGGCTAGGTCGGCCGGCAACAATGGTCGCCGTGTACCTCACCATCTCAACCACCGCAGATACAGCTCGCGACCTCGGCTACCTGCTCCACAAGCATCCCGACCGCGCCCAGCGGTTCGATGTCGCGTCTGGTGTGGCGCACGTGTTCTATCCCGAGGCGACCGACGAACGCTGCACCGTCGCCCTGTTGCTCGAGGTCGACCCGATCGCACTGGTCCGGCGGCGTCGGTACGGCGGGGACGCCTTCGCGCTGGGACAGTACGTCAACGACCGACCGTACGCCGCGGCCTCGATGCTGGCGGTCGCCCTCGGCAAGGTCTTTCGGACCGCGATGGCCGGTCGCTGCGACGCCAAGCCGGACCTGGTCGATCGGCCACTGGCGCTGGAGATTCACCTGCCCGTCGTGCCGACCGTCGGCGGGGCCGCGATGGCGGCAGAGCTGTTCGAGCCGCTCGGCTGGACCGTCGAGGCACGGCCGATCGCGCTGGACGACACCGTCTCCGAGTGGGGCGACTCGCGTTATGCCGAGGTACGGCTGCGCGGCGACATCGTGTTGGCGTCGGCACTCTCGCACCTCTACGTACTCCTGCCGGTCATGGACGACGCGAAGCACTACTGGGTGTCGAGCGACGAGGTCGACAAGCTGATGCGCAACGGCGAGGGTTGGCTGGCGAACCATCCCGCTCGTGACCTGATCACGCGGCGCTATCTCGCCCACCAACGTCAGCTGGTCGCATCCGCGACGGCTCGGCTCGCCGAGGTGGACGACCTGCCGCCGGATGCCTTGGACAACGCGGTCGGCGCCGATGCGGACACGCCTTCGAAACCGCTCGTGACGCGCCGCCGGCAGGCAGTCGTCGAGGCCCTCCGATCGGCCGGAGCCAGTCGGATCGTCGACGTCGGATGTGGCGAGGGCGCGTTGCTGCGCGAGCTGATCCGCGACCCGAGCTTCGGCGAGGTCGTCGGCGTCGACGTCTCACCGCGTGCCCTCGACATCGCGGAGCGACGGCTCGATCTGGATCGGATGCCGGACAGCCAGCGCGCCCGACTGCGACTCCTCCAGTCGTCGTTGACCTATCGCGACTCGCGTCTCGCCGGCTATGACGCGGTCGTCCTCATGGAGGTGATCGAGCATCTCGATCCCGAGCGGCTGCCCGCCCTCGAGAGCTCGGTCTTCGGCCACGCGCGTCCGGCGACCGTTGTCGTGACGACGCCGAACTCCGAGCACAACGTACGGTACGAGCAGCTGCCGGCCGGCACGATGCGGCATCCGGACCACCGGTTCGAGTGGACCCGCGCCGAGTTCGCGTCCTGGGCGACGAACGTGGCCGACCGCACCGGCTACAGCGTCCGCTTCGCGCCCGTCGGCGACGATGATCCGGCGGTCGGGCCGCCGACCCAGATGGCGGTCTTCACGACCTCCACTGTGCACGAGGTGGCGTCATGACGGCACTCGAGATCCCGGAGCTGAGCCTGGTCGCCCTCGTCGGCGTCTCCGGCTCCGGCAAGTCGACCTTCGCGCAGCAGCACTTCGGCCGATTCGAAGTGCTCTCCAGCGACTTCTGCCGGGGCCTCGTCGCCGACGACGAAAACGACCAGGCGGCGACCAGCGATGCGTTCGACGTCCTCAACTACATCACCGCCAAGCGGCTCGCGGCCGGTCGGCTCACCGTCGTCGACGCGACCAACGTGCAGCGCGACGCTCGCCGCAAGCTGGTCGGCCTGGCCCGCGCGCACGACGTGCTGCCGGTCGCGATCGTGCTCGACCTGCCCGAGAAGATCTGCGTCGAACGCAACTCGGGTCGCCCCGATCGCAACTTCGACGCTCGGGTCGTGCGTCGCCAGGCGGGTCAGCTCCGCAAGTCGATTCGGGGCCTGGCCAAGGAGGGGTTCCGCAAGGTCCACGTCCTGCGAAGCGTCGAGGACATCGAGTCGGCGACGATCGTTCGTACGAAGCTGCTGACCGACTTCCGCGACCAGCACGGCCCGTTTGACGTCATCGGCGACGTCCACGGTTGCCGGCCCGAGCTGGAGACACTCCTCGGTCGTCTCGGCTACGCGGTGGTCCGCGACGAGGATGGCCGGCCGGTCGACGCCACCCATGCTGAAGGGCGGCGACCGATCTTCGTCGGCGACCTGGTCGATCGTGGGCCGGACTCTCCCGGCGTACTCCGCTTCGTCATGGGCATGGTCGAGGCCGGCCACGCTCTCTGCGTACCCGGCAATCACGAGCACAAGCTCGTCCGCGCCCTGCAGGGTCGCCAGGTCAAGATCAGTCACGGCCTGGAGACGACGCTCGCACAGCTCGAGGACGAGACCGCGGAGTTTCGCCAGGACGTCCAGGACTTCTGCTTCGGTCTCGTCTCGCACCTCGTCCTCGACGACGGCAAGCTCGTCGTGGCCCACGCCGGCCTCAAGGAGGCCTATCAGGGTCGGGCTTCCGGGCGGGTACGCAGCTTCGCGCTCTATGGCGACACGACGGGTGAGACCGACGAGTACGGATTGCCGGTGCGCTATCCCTGGGCCGACGACTATCGGGGAAAGGCGATGGTGCTCTACGGCCACACGCCGACGCCGGAGGCCGAGTGGGTCAACAACACGATGTGTCTCGACACCGGATGCGTCTTCGGCGGCAAGCTGACCGCACTGCGCTACCCCGAGCGCGAGATCGTCTCCGTGCCGGCCGAGAAGGTCTGGTACGAGCCAGCCAAGCCCTTCCCCACCGAGTTGTCAGACACATATGGAGCCCCAGGTCAACATGTGCCTGACAACTCGGGCGGGCAGCTCGACATCGACGACGTGCTTGGCAAGCGCATCATCGAGACGACCCACCACGGACGGATCACCGTGCGCGAGGACAGCGCGGCCGGTGCGCTCGAGGTGATGAGCCGGTTTGCCCTGCACCCACGGTGGTTGCCGTACCTTCCGCCGACGATAGCGCCGGTGGCGACGTCCAAGCGAGCGGAGCTCTTGGAGCATCCCGACGAGGCGTTCGCGGCCTACGACGCCGTCGGTGTCACCGACCTGATCTGCGAGGAGAAGCACATGGGCTCGCGGGCGGTCGTGCTCGCCTGCCGCGATGCCGAGGCAGCCGCCGACCGGTTCGGCGCGGCCGGCGGCGAGACCGGCGCGGTGTATACCCGCACCGGACGGTCCTTCTTCGAGCCGGCCAAAACCGAGGCGATGCTCACCCGGATCCGAGCCGGAATCGACAACGCCAGCCTCTGGGACGAGCTGGCGACCGACTGGATCGCGCTCGACTGCGAGCTACTGCCCTGGTCGGCCAAGGCCGACGGTCTGTTGCGCGAACAGTACGCGTCGGTCGGGACCGCGGCGGTGACGGGACTGACTGCCGCTGACGGCGGACTGATCGCGGCACAGGCCCGTGGCGTCGACGTCGAGGACCTGGCCGAGCGTACTCGCGCCAGGGCGGCCAACGCAGCGGCCTTCCGCGACGTCTATCGCCGCTATCGCTGGCCGGTCGACGGACTCGACGGGATCGCGATCGCTCCGTTCCAGGTGCTCGCGAGCGACGGGCAGACGTACGCGGACAGCAACCACGACTGGCATCTGGCCGTCGCCGACCGTCTGGTCGCAAGCGATCCCAAGCTCTTCCACGAGACCGCGCGGATTCATGTCGACACGCAAGACGCGACGTCGACAGCGGCCGGTGTCGTGTGGTGGGAATCGCTCACCGCCGCGGGCGGCGAGGGCATGGTGGTCAAGCCACGGGCGAATCTGACCCAGACCCGACGAGGACTGGCCCAGCCGGGCCTCAAGGTCCGAGGACGTGAATACCTGCGGCTGATCTACGGTCCCGACTACACCGAGTCGGAGAATCTCACTCGGCTGCGGGATCGTCGGCTCAACCACAAGCGATCGCTGGCGTTGCGGGAGTACGCGCTCGGCCTCGAGGCGCTGGGCCGGGTCGTTCGCGGCGAACCGCTGTGGCGTGTCCACGAGGCGGTCTTCGCCGTACTCGCGCTCGAGTCCGAGCCGGTCGACCCCCGCCTCTAGCTGGCTATGCGCGCGCGGTCATCAATCGCCGCATCAGATCTGATGCGCGCGCAACAGATCTGATGCGGACCGCGACGTGACAGTGCGGTCGTCCGATCAGCCGGGCTCGTCCACATCCGACAGCGTGCCGTCGAGCCGCAGCCAGCGCGTGATGCCCAACGTACGCAGGAAGGCGACGCCGTGACTCGCCACGATCAGCGCACCTTCGTACGCGGTCAACGCCTCCGACAGTTGTCGGACGCTCGCCAAGTCGAGGTTGTTGGTCGGCTCGTCCAACAACAACAGCTGCGGTGGCGGCTCGGACAGCAGGAGAGCCGCCACGGTCGCCCGGAAGCGCTCGCCGCCCGACAGCGTGCCGACGACCTGATCGGCCCGGTCGCCGCGGAAGAGGAAACGTGCCAGCCGTGAACGGATCTCGAAGTCGGTCGCCGTCGGAGCCATTCGGCCAAGGTTGTCGACGATCGTTTCAGCGTCGTCGAGCACCGTCAGCCGTTGCGGAAGGTAGCGCGAAGGCACCGCCGCCCTGACCCGCCCGGAGACCGGTGCGAGACGACCGGTGATCGTCTCCAGCAGCGTCGTCTTGCCGGCACCGTTGGCGCCGAGCAGGGCGACCCTTTCCGGTCCGCGCAGCACGAGGTCGATCGTCGGGCCGCAGCGGAGTTCGGCGCCCTCGACGGTGAGGACCGTCCGGCCCGACGGCACGGCCGTCTGCGGCAGGTCGACGACGATTTCGGCGTCGTCCCGGACCGCCTTCTCCGCCTCTGCGAGGCGCTCGCGGGCCTCGTCGAGCTTCTCGGCGTGCATGATGCGGTGCTTGCCGGCTGACACCTGGGCGACCCGCTTCTCACCTCGGATCACCGCCCGTGGCTTGCGGGTGTTTTCGAGCCCCTTCTTGCCATAGCGCTCGCGGCGGCTGTGCTTGGTCTGCGCCTCGATGAGCTCGCGCTGCTGGCGACGTACGTCAGACTCGGCGGCACGTACGCCGCGCTCTGCCGCTCCCTGTTCGACGGTGATCGCCTCCTCGTACGCGGCGAGATTGCCGCCGAACACGCGGACCTGGCCGCCGCGCAGCTCGGCGATCGCGTCGACTCGTTCGAGCAGGTCACGATCGTGGCTGACGACGAGCATCACACCGGTCCAGGCAGCGATGCCGTCGTACAGTCGGCGCCGCGCGTCGAGGTCGAGGTTGTTCGTCGGCTCGTCGAGCAGCAGCACGTCGGGCCGTCGCAGAAACTGTGCCGCCAACCCGAGCAGCACCGCCTCGCCGCCGGATAGCTCGCCCACGCGTCGATCGAGGTCGACATGCGCCAGCCCGAGTCGGTCGAGCGTGGCGCGAGCCCGTTCGTCGACGTCCCAGTCGTCTCCGACCGCTGCGAAGTGTGCGTCGGCGACATCGCCACTCTCGATGGCGCGAAGCGCGCTGCGTACTCCAGCGATCCCGAGCACCTCGTCGATCGGGAGACCAGCGTCGAGGGTCAGGTCCTGCCGCAGATAGCCGACCGTACCGGCGATCGTGACCGATCCAGCTTGCGGCGTCAGGTCACCGGTGACGAGTCGAAACAGCGTCGACTTGCCCGATCCGTTGGCACCGACCAAGCCGGTGCGACCGGAGCCGACTGCGAAGCTGAGACCGTCGAACAAGACGGCACCCTCGGGCCAGCCGAAGTGCAAGTCATTGACGACAAGAGCATGGGACATGGGGCGCCTCCGAGGGGTACGGGTTGCGAGGACAACTCGTGGAGACACCACGGACGCGTACGCGAAGATTGCGTTGCCAGGACGGCTAGCATCGGGTCGGCAAGCGCACGACTCACGTCGGCGCGGTGTCTCGACCTCAGATGCGCACCGGGACTCCCTTGGACGGCAACAAGCGTCCCAAAGGATACATGGGTGCCTAACCGGATCTTGAGCGATTTGGGTTGCGCTGGCTTTCGCAATCGCTCCGGATCCGTCGGGTCGAGCTCGCGGTGGGCTCGATACGCTGGCGCGGGGCCGCTAGCTCAATTGGCAGAGCAGCGGACTTTTAATCCGCGGGTTCGGGGTTCGAGTCCCCGGCGGCCCACAACGCCCCAGGTCAGCAG
>DASQKI010000050.1:0-24675 GCA_035630615.1 Nocardioidaceae bacterium | reverse complement strand
CTGGAGCGGCCGCTGATGATCATCCACGGCACGGCGGACGACAACGTCGTGTTCGCCCACACGCTGCGACTGTCGTCAGCGCTGCTCGCGGCCGGTCGGCCCCACACGGTGCTGCCGCTGTCGGGCGTCACGCACATGACGCCGCAGGAGGTCGTCGCGGAAAACCTCGAGCTGCTTCAGGTTCGCTTCCTCAAGGAGTCCCTCGGCATCTAGCGGCCCACCCTTACCGCCGACCTTGCGCGTCCCACCCACTTCTTCCCGCCGAGGTTGCGCGTCCCGCCCGCTTCTTCGCGCCGACCTTGCACGTCCCACCCGTTTCTTCGCGCCGAGGTTGCGCGTCCTGTCCGTTTTTTCCCGCCGAGGTTGCGCGTCCTGTCCGCTTCTTCGCGCCGACCTTGAGCGTCGCGTCCACCCGTCCGCCGAACGCATGCATCTCCCCCGTCTTGATCTCACGTCACCCGGACTTGACGAGTTTGGGCACGAGATAGCCCGAGGATCCGAACAAACTCGCCAATGGATCCGAGCTAGGAGCGCGACCACGGTCCGGCGACAGTGAGGCGAGTTCCTCCAGCGCAGAGATGGACTCGCGAGCCCGGTGCATCGCGGTCCAAGCTCCCGGAAGCACGGACGCGCAGTGTGAGCGGGACGCGCAACCTCGGCGCGAAAAAACGGACAGGACGCGCAACCTCGGCGCGAAGAAACGGACAGGACGCGCAACCTCGGCGCGAAAAAACGGACGGGACGTGCAAGGTCGGCGGGAAAAGGTGGGCGGGACGCGCAAGGTCGGCGGGAAGGGTTTAGAGGTGGTGTCGGATCGAGGGGAGTCGCTCTCGGAGCCGGGCGAGTGTCTGTCGCAGGCGGGCCGGCTCACCGACATTGGCCAGGTTGAGCATCCCGGGGTCGCCGGCCCGCTGTCCGGCCTCGATCCGATCGCCGGCGTTGGTCATCCGCCGATCGACCGCGTCGAGGATCTCGATCGGGTCGACATCGCCGTAGGCGTCGGCCATCTGACGCAGTCGGGCCGCGACGACCGGCGGCGGAACCACCTTGGCGAGCGGCAGGGTGTTCCAGGCGACGAAGGCGAGGTCGTCGAGGGGCCGACCGGGCCCGGCCATGTCCCAGTCGACGACGCCGGCCACGCGGTCACCCTCGATGCGCCAGTTGTAAGCCCCCGGATCGTGGTGGCACACGATCTCGCCCGGCGCCAGTGCCCGACCCGACTCGTTGCGCCACGGCAGCGACGGATCCGGCCGAAACGACGCCACCGCCTCGTGAAACCGGCGCAGCCAGCGGACACCGTCGACCAGCACCGCGTCAGGGACCACCTCAGAGGTGGTGTCAGCCGAACGGCCCGGCAGAAAAACCGAGATCTCACGCCCTCGGGCGTCGACACCGAGGATGCGAGGCACCCCATCGAGCCCGACCTTGTCGAGATGCGCCAGTAGCGCATGAACCGCCGGCGTCCACGGCCCCGTTGGTCGACGGACCGTCGATCCGATCCGAACCGCGCCGCCCACGTTGCCACCGGTGAGCGGCGTACCGTCGAGCAGCCGGTCGCGCAGTCCCGCCACGAAGGGCAGCTCGGCCGCCAGCCAGTCGACGTCGTCGAGCTCCTCCGGGCCGAGCCATCGGATCGCGTCGTGCTCGTGCGGAGTCGGCTCGCCGGACCGCAGCGTCGCCTCATAGACCCGCAGCACGAAGCCTCGCGACAGCGGCTGCTCGCCCGGAACCTGACGCGCGATGTCGACGTCGCAGTCCAGCTCCTCGCGGATCTCGCGTACGGCCGCCATCTCGTCGGTCTCGCCCGGGTCGACCTTGCCGCCGGGAAACTCCCAACCACCCGCGTACTCGACAGGGCTGGTCCGTCGGGCGGCCAGCACCCGCCCATGCCGCACGATCGCGACACCGGCAACCACCCGGCCCTCGGCACTGTCCATCGTCGGCAAAGGCTAGCGCCAGGGCGGGATCACCAACCTTCTTGATCGGGCAAAACTCAGTTGACCTCAACCCCACTTGAACGACAAGGCTAGGCGGGTGCTGCAGCGACTCGGGTTCCCCGCCATCGGACGACACCGCCAGTTCGTCACCGCGATCACCGTCGACGCGATCGGCAGCGGAGTCTTCATGCCGATCTCCTTGCTTTACTTCCTCGAGTCGACGTCTCTGTCGCTCGTACGAATCGGTCTCGCCCTCTCGATCGCGTCCGCACTCCGACTCCCGTTCTCGCCGCTGCTCGGTGGCCTCGTCGACCGTCTCGGGGCCAAGCCGGTCCTGCTCGCGGCAAACCTCCTGCAGGCGGCTGGCTTCGTCGGCTTCGTCTTCGCCGACTCGTTCGCGGCGGTTCTCATGACGTCGGCGATTGTGCAGCTGGGCCAGTCGGCGTTCTGGGGTTCGTTCAGCCCGGTGGTCGCGGCGATCTCCGAACCGGGTGAACGCGAGCGCTGGTTCGGGTTCCTCGGCGCGTTGCGCAACGCCAGCTTCGCCGTCGGCGGACTCGGAGCCGCGGCCGTGATCACGATCGGGTCCGAGCTCGCGTTCACCGCCGTGGTCGTCGTCAACGCCGTGTCCTACCTGGTGGCGTACGTTCTGCTGCTGTCGGTCGAGGGACCTGCTCCTGGCGGAGTCGCCGTCTCGGCGGACGGCCTACCGGTTGGATGGGGCCGCGTGCTGCGCGACCGGCCGTACCTCCTGCTCGTCGCGACCAACTACACCTTCGCGACGTCGGCGATGGCTCTCAACGTGGCCATGCCGGTCTACATCACCACGTTCCTCGGACTGCCGGGCTGGGTCGCCGGAGTGGTGTTCACGGTCAACACCCTGATGATCGGCCTCGGCCAGGGGCTCGCGGTCAACGCTATGGAGGGGTCGGTACGCACCCGGATCGTGGCGCTGGGCTCGCTCCTCTTCGCCGGCTCGTACTTCATGCTCCTCAGCGCCGACTGGACGTCGGTCCCCGTGGGCGTGGTCATCGTCTTCGTGGCTGCCGTCGTCTACACGGGCGGCGAGCTCTTCGCGGGACCCGTACTCAACGCCCTCTCGACCGACGCTGCGCCGACCAACCTGCGCGGACGGTACGTGTCGCTCTACCAGCTGTCGTGGAATGTGGCGTCCACCATCGCCCCGGTCGCGTTGACCTGGCTGCTCGACGTCGGCGCCGCAGCCATCTGGGGCGCGCTAGCCGCCGTGTCGGTCGTCGGCATCGGCCTGTCGGCGCTGCTCCGCCGGACGATGCCGCTGGCGGCCGCCACCGTGCCCGGCTCCCGACCGACCGTACCGACGACGACGGCGGCCAGCGGGCAACCCTTCGAGGACCCAGTCACCGGGTAGTTTCACTCCGCGCATCGCTCCCGCGAACTCCGACCGCGCTGCGGGCATAGACGGGTAAAGGGGCAGGGAGGAGGACGATGGCGGGGCATGGGCCGCGCACCAAGGCCGAGTGGGCCACGGCCGTTCGGTCGGACCCACACGGTTCGTTCGGCCTGCTGTTCGAGCAACACGCCGAGACGATCTACAACTACTGCTTCCGCCAGACCGCGTCGTGGGATGTCGCCGAGGACCTGACCTCGACGGTGTTCCTCGAGGCCTGGCGGAGTCGCGATCGCCTCATCGTCGAGCACGACAGCGTTCTGCCGTGGCTGTACGGAATCGCGTCCAACGTGTGTCGTCGCCAGCGCCGCACGCTGTTCCGCCGGGTCCGCGCACTGCGTCGGCTGCCGGCAGACGCCGTGCAACCCGACCCGGCCGACGCGGTCGCCGGTCGAGTCGACGACGAGCGGCGGATGACCGAGGTCTTGGCCGTGATCGACCGGCTGCCGGTCGGCGAACGCGACGTCGTCGCCCTAGTCGTCTGGGAAGGGCTGGACTACCAAGCGACGGCAACGGCTCTCGGCATCCCGATCGGCACCGTGCGGTCGCGACTCAACCGCGCACGTCGCCGCCTATCAACCTCCCTCGCCACGCCCCACATCGAGGAGCAGCCATGAACGATCTACTGCCGCCGGGCCGGCGGTCGATCCCGGAGCAGCGGAGGAGACGCATGCGCGAGAAGCTCGACGCGGAGATCGAGCCCACAACGACAAACCGAACCCACTCCCTCGGGCAGCGATTCGGCATACCCGCGGTCGCGGCCGCGGCCGTCGCAGCCATCGCCATCGGCGGCTATCTGTTGGCCACCAACGGCGGGGACGACGGTCGCGACGCCGATCCCGCCGGCCAAGGCACCGGCGTGACCCACGACGGCACCGGGCCGGAGCGCCACGAGTCGAAGGAGCACGGATCGAAGGAACACGGGTCGAATACCGACAGCAAGGGGCTGGTGTCGACCCCGGTCGCCGACCCGTCTCAGGCGTACGAGAAGTGCATCGACCTGACCGTCAACGCCTACCGGCTGAGGGGCGAGCCGATCGACGGCCCGCTGACGGGACGCCTCGCGATCGAGAACGAGGTCGGGACCACTGTCGTCGTGACCAGCAGCAGCGACGCCTACACCTGCAACATCAAGCCGGACGAGGCGGTCTCGCGCCCTGCACCACTCGACGGCAAGGTCGACGAGGAAGACCTCTGGTTCGCGCTCAACGCCACCGGCAACGTGCTGCCCGGCAACGAGGGCGACATGGTCTGGGTCGGAGGCGAAGCGCCGGACGGCGTGACCGGCATCCAGTACGCGTTCCCCGACGGGCACACCGAGACGGCCGTGGTCCAGGACGGCTTCTGGGCCCTGCAGTATTACGCGGATGGCACCATCCCGAGCGGACGGGGCGACCGGATCGAGGCCACGCTCGACGGCGCCGACGCACAGACGATCGAGCTGCCGTTCACCTTCAACACGGAGTGCAACCAGGTCAGCCACGGCTGCTGACCGCCTTCGCGCCGAGATTGCACCTCAGTCCCACCCGGATGTGGCTCAGAGCCGCGCTCCGACTGAGGTGAGAAGGATGTGCAGTCTCGGCGCCTATGGGTAGCCGCCGAGTGTGGGATATTGCACGGCGAACTGCGGAGCGTGCATCCGGGTGAGTAGGGTGCTGTCCGGCATTTTGGGCCGCCCGGATGAAGGAGAGGTCATTGGCCACCGGAACTGCCGGACCCTCGCGGGCCCGCATCGAGGCGAAGACATTACGGACCGACCGATGGTGGCTCTACCCCCTGAGTCTTGCCGGGATTTTGGGGTTCTTCGTCGTGTACGCGACGGTCCGCATCTTCATGAACGACTACTACTGGGCGGCCGACGAGCACTACCTCACGCCGGTGTACTCGCCGTGCATCAGCGACTCATGCGTCGACGGCTCCAGCCACTTCGGCACATTCCTGCCCGAGATGCCGGTATTCATCCCGATCGCGCTTCTCACTTTCGTGATCCTCGCCGGCTTCCGTGGCACCTGCTACTACTACCGGAAGGCCGGCTACCGGTCGTTCTTCCTGGCCCCCATGGCCTGCGCGGTGCCGGAGCCACACAAGTCGTACTCGGGTGAGTCGAAGCTCCCCTTGGTCCTGCTCAACGCCCACCGGTACTTCTTCTACGGCGCGTTCCTCTTCGGAGCGATCAACATCTACGACGCGATCCTGGCGTTCCACGGCGACGGCGGCGGCGTCGGCATCGGACTGGGCACCGTCATCATCTGGATCAACCTGGTCGCGCTGTGGGCGTACACGCTCTCCTGCCACGCCTGCCGGCACATCGTCGGCGGCCGGCTGCGCAGCTTCTCCAAGCATCCGTGGCGTTACCGATACTGGACGCTGGTGTCCAAGCTCAACACGCGGCACGGGCAGTACGCAATGATCTCGCTCTTCACGGTGATCTTCACCGACTTCTACATCATGGGCGTCTCGGCGGACTGGTTCTCCGACCCGCGCATCATCAACTAAGCAGCACTGAGGACAGATTCATGGCCGAGTTTGAACGCCACTCCTACGACGTCGTCGTGATCGGGGCCGGCGGCGCCGGACTGCGCTCCGCGATCGCCGCCCATGAGGCCGGCGCCCGGACCGCCGTCGTCTGCAAGTCTCTGCTCGGCAAGGCCCACACCGTCATGGCCGAAGGCGGAGCCGCCGCGGCGATGGGCAACCTGTGGCCCGAGGACAACTGGAAGGTCCACTTCCGCGACACGATGCGCGGCGGCAAGATGCTCAACCACTGGCGCATGGCGCAGCTCCACGCGCAGGAGGCGCCCGACCGCGTGCTCGAGCTCGAGACGTGGGGGGCGCTGTTCGACCGGACGCCCGACGGGCTCATCTCGCAGCGCGACTTCGGCGGCCACCGGTACGCGCGGCTCGCCCATGTCGGCGACCGCACCGGCCTCGAAATGATCCGTACGCTGCAGCAGCGCGCGGTCGCCCTCGGCATCGACGTCTACATGGAGTGCACCGTCACCGAACTGCTCAAAGACGGCGACCGGATCAGCGGTGCCTTCGCCTACTGGCGCGAGAGCGGGCGGTTCCTCGTCTTCGAGGCGCCGGCGGTCATCCTGGCGACCGGCGGCATCGGCAAGTCGTACCAGGTGACGAGCAACTCGTGGGAGTACACCGGCGACGGGCACGCGCTCGCGATACGGGCCGGGGCGTCGCTGATCAACATGGAGTTTGTGCAGTTTCACCCGACCGGGATGGTCTGGCCGCTGTCGGTACGCGGGCTGCTCGTCACCGAGTCCGTCCGCGGCGACGGCGGTATCCTCAAAAACTCCGAGGCTGAGCGCTTCATGTTCAACTACATCCCGGAGTTCTTCAAGGCCGAGACTGCCGACACCGTCGAAGAGGCCGACGGCTGGTATGAGGACAAGAAAAACAACCGTCGCCCGCCGGAGCTGCTGCCTCGCGACGAGGTCGCCCGAGCGATCAACTCCGAGATCAAGGCGGGCCGTGGCTCACCCCACGGCGGTGTGTTCCTCGACATCGCGTCGCGGCGCACCCCCGACTACATCAAGCGCCGGCTGCCGTCGATGTACCACCAGTTCAAGGAGCTCGCGGGCGTCGACATCACCAAGGAGCAGATGGAGATCGGCCCGACCTGCCACTACGTGATGGGCGGCGTCGAGGTCGACCCGGACACCGGCATGTCGAAGATCGACGGGCTCTTCGCCGCGGGCGAGGTGTCCGGTGGCATGCACGGATCCAACCGGCTCGGCGGCAACTCGCTGTCGGACCTGTTGGTGTTCGGCAAGCGTTGCGGTGACGGCGCGGCCGACTATGCGGCCAAGGTCGCGAGCGCGCGTCCGACCATCGACGACACGGCCGTCGAGACCGCATCGGAGACGGCGCTCCTCCCGTTCTCCGATTCGGGCAGCGAAAACCCGTACACGGTGCAGAAGGACCTGCAGGAGACGATGCAGAGCCTGGTGGGCATCATCCGTCGCGAAAACGAGCTCCAGGAGTCGCTGACCAAGCTCCAGGAGTTGAAGAAGCGGTTGCCGCAGGTCGCGGTCGAGGGCAATCGGCAGTACAACCCCGGCTGGCATCTCGCGCTCGACCTGCACAACATGCTGGCCGTCAGCGAGTGCATCGCGACGGCCGCCCTGGAGCGCACCGAGTCGCGCGGCGGTCACACCCGGGAGGACCACCCAGGTGCGTCCGACGATTGGGCGAAGCTCAACCTCGTCCTCACGATGGGCGACGACGGCGACGTCGTGCTGGCTCGCCAATCCCTACCGCAGATGCCCGACGAGCTCATCGAGCTCATCGAGACGCAAAGCTGATTGGAGCGAGCACATGGGCTACGACCTGGCGATGCGGGTGTGGCGCGGCGACGTCGACGGCGGTGAGCTGAAGGACTTCACGGTTCCGGTCGACGAGGGTGAGGTCGTCCTCGACGCGATCCACCGACTGCAAGCGACGCAGGCCGGCGATCTCGCGGTGCGATGGAACTGCAAGGCGGGCAAGTGTGGCTCGTGCTCGGCCGAGGTCAACGGCCGGCCGCAACTGATGTGCATGACGCGGCTGTCCGACTACGAGCCGACCGAGACCCTGACCGTGACGCCGCTGCGGGCGTTCCCGATCATCCGCGACCTGGTCACCGACGTGTCGTACAACTACGAGAAGGCCCGTGAGCTGCCGGCGTTCGCCCCTGCCGAGCCGGACGCCGACGGCAAGCGCCGCATGATGCAGGCCGACGTCGAGCGGGGGCAGGAGTTTCGCAAGTGCATCGAGTGCTTTCTGTGCCAAAACACCTGCCACGTCATCCGGGACCATGAGGAAAACAAGCCGGCCTTCGCTGGGCCACGATTCTTCCTGCGCTATGCCGAGCTCGACATGCACCCGCTCGACACCAATGACCGACGCAAGCTCGCCCAGGACGCCGCCGGCCTCGGCATGTGCAACATCACCAAGTGCTGCAGCGAGGTGTGCCCTGAGGGCATCAAGATCACCGACAACGCGATCATCCCGATGAAGGAGCGCGTGGCCGACCGCAAGTACGACCCGCTGGTCTGGCTCGGGAGCAAGATCCGGCGGCGTACGGACGAGCGCACCGAGCTCTAGGGGCCGGCGGCGCTTGGCGCGGGGGTCCCCTGCGCCGAACCTATTGGCGTAGGGGTCCCCTGCGCCAACACCGCGTTGGCGCGATCCTCCCCAGTCGGCGCCCCTTGCGGACGGGGGCTAGGAGTCGGCCGCCGGCGGACGGCGTCGAGGCAGCAGCAGCGCCGGGATGAAGATCAGGACCGTCAGGGCGAACGCCACCCAGAACGCGTCGCCGTAGGCCGAGGCCACCAACGGCGCGATCCGATCGTGCAGCTCCGGCGGTAGGTCCCGAAGCTGGTCGGCACCGCCGCCGGACGTGGCGATTCCCTGCGACTCGAATTGGCTCGTGATCTGACGCGACAAGACCATCACCAGAAGCGCGCTGCCGAGCGACCCGCCGACTTGCTGGATGGCCGAGATGGTCGGCGTGGCGCGGGACATCGCGGCGTGGCTGAGCCGTGAATACGACGCCGCGATCGTCGGCATCATGGTCGCGCCGATGCCCATGCCGCGGATGAACAGCCCAATGCTGAGCCAGGCGTACGACGTGTCCGCGCCGACCTGCGTGAAGGGCAGCGTGCCGATCAGGGTCAGCAGGATGCCGAACGGGACGATCGAGCCGGCACCGATTCGGTCGGTCAGCCGGCCCGCGATCGGCATCGCGACCATCGCCCCGAGGCCTTGCGGCGCGATCAGCAGCCCGGCCGCCATCGGGCCTTCCAGCCGCACCGTCTGGTAGTAGAGCGGCATCAGGAGCAGGCCCCCGAACAGGGCGATCGCGACGAGGAAAACGGCGGCCGCCCCGCTGGCGAACACCCGGTTGGCGAACAGCCGGACGTCGATGATCGCCGCAGCGCCCTTGCGAAGGCTGTGCCCGACGAACAGGGCCACCGCAACGGCGCCGGCGAACAGCCAGCTCAACACGCCTCCATCGGCGACGCTGCCCCGCGAGCTGGCTTCGGACAGGCCGTAGAGGAGGCATACGAGCCCGCCGGACAACAGGACGAGCCCGAGGACGTCGAGGCGCCCGTCGGTCAGGTGCTCGCGACCGTCCGACAGCTTCCAGACAGCGAGCGTGACCGCCAGGATGCCGATCGGCACGTTGACCAGGAAGATCCAGTGCCAGCTCACGTACTCGACGAGGGCGCCGCCGATCACCGGGCCGAACACCGGGCCGAGAAGCATCGGGACGCCCAGCAGGGCCATGGCGCGTCCGATCCGATCAGGCCCGGCCGCCCGCGCGATGATCGTTTGGCCGCCCGGAAGCAACATGCCGCCGCCCAGGCCCTGCACGATCCGAAACGCGATCAAGCTCCCCATCGACCAGGACAGCGCACACAGCACCGACCCGGCCGTGAACAGCACCAGCGACGTGACCCACACGGTCTTGGTGCCGAACCGGTCCATCGCCCAGCCGCTGAGCGGGATCACCATGCCGACCGCCAGCAGGTAGCCGGTCACGACCCACTGCGTCGTGGACAACGGGGCATTGAGCTCACCGCTGAGCGTGTCCAGCGCGACGTTCACGATCGTCGTGTCGAGGATCACCATGATCAGACCGGAGATGACCACCAGCCCAGTCACGATGACGCTGCGGTCCAGCTTGTCGGTGTCAGGGGCTGCCGCGCGTTGAGTCGAGTCGGGGCGATCCACGTCGTTCCTCCCACGTCGTCGACGACACTCGCGGGCGGTGTCGTCGCAGCTTTCAGTCTGCCTCAGGCGGGGCGCCGATCGGAGCCGGCTCCGGGGTCGCACAGCGGCCGCCTCTACTGTGGCGCCGTGACGACTCAGGTGATCGTTCTCAACGGCGGATCCAGCTCGGGCAAGTCGGGGATCATCCGGTGCTTGCAGGCGGTATTGCCGGACCCGTGGCTCGCCCTCGGAACCGACACGTTGGTCGACGCGATGCCGGCGTCGATGCAGGCGTCGGATGCGGGAATCGAGTTCGCATCCGATGGCTCGGTCAACGTCGGCCCGGAGTTTCGAGCGGTGGAAGCGGCCTGGATGGAGGGGATCGCCGCGATGGTCCGGTCCGGCGCTCGGGTCATCATCGACGAAGTGCTCCTCAGCGGGGCGAGCGGCCAGCAGCGGTGGCAACGGGCGCTGGCGGACCTCGACGTGCTGTGGATCGGCGTCAGGTGCGACAGGACGGTCGCCGCCGGCCGCGAGATCGCCCGAGGAGATCGGGTCCGGGGCATGGCCGAGGCACAGGCTGACCTGGTCCACCGAGGCGTCTCCTACGACCTCGAGGTGGACACCACCCACACCGAGTCCCTAGCGTGCGCGCGGGCGATAGCCGCCAGGCTCGCTTGAGTACGCGGCGCGACGCTTGCCAAAGCACGACGCCGAGCAGCCGATGAAATGCCCAGGTCGGGACAAGTGGTGCTAAGGAGCGAGATCGGCAGCAATCGGGGCAGAGATCGGGCAGTTCCCGGGCAACTACCCCATATCCGGGCAAGATGTCGTCCAATTATCGGAGAACGTCTTGCCGCGACCGCGTGGTCAAGACTGTCGTCCGACGCTCGGGGCCGGAAATTTTTCTGGAGGAGAGCGTTGAGTCCCGATGCCACGCAGCTCGAGCTGACGCTTGAGCAGCTCGGCCTCACGAAGACCGAATCGAAGGTCTATCTGTGGCTGCTCGATCGGTCGCCGCTGGCCGCCTCCACGATCGCTGATCTGGCTGGCACCTCGCGCAGCAGTGTCTACCTCGTCCTGCGATCGCTGGTGGGCAAGGGACTCATCGATGCCGGCGCCGGATACAGCAGCCGCTACCACTCTGCTCCCCCGTAACGCGCGCTCACCGGTCTCCTCGAGCGCAATCGTGCGGAGCTGACCGCCCGGGAGCGCCACGTCGAGGAGGCGCTGCCGGAGCTCACGGAGCTCTTCGAGAACAACCAGGTCGACGACGGCGAGCTCGTCGAGATCCTGCTGACGCCGACGCTCATCGGCGAGCGCTTCGAGCGGCTGCAGTCGGAGTCCCAGGAGACCATCGACGTCGTCGTCCGCGGGCCACTCCAGGTCGGCGGACCCAACGACGCCGAGCTCGCCGCGCTCCGACGCGGCGTCCAGGCTCGGGGGATATACGACCGCAATGTCCTCGCCGAGCCGTCGATCGACAGCAACATCGCGGCTTGGACGACCCAAGGCGAGCAGGCCCGGCTCTATCCGGGCGACCTGCCGATGAAGTTCGCCATCTTCGACGCACACACCGTATTGATGCCGCTCGTCGCCCCCGGCGTGACCGGCATGGTCGCGATCATCGTCCGCAACCCAGAGCTGGCCGCGACCCTGACCTTCCTCTTCGAGACCCTCTGGGAGCGCTCCGAGCCCCTGGAGCAAAACCTCGCATCTAGCCGAGATCGAACAGCGAGGACACCATGACCAGCGCCGTCCACCGACAGCCCAACTCGACTAGCGTTCCCGTTGTCATCTGCATCGCCGACGAGCCGCGGGAGCGCGCTCGCCTGGCCGGCCGTTTCGACGGCGCCGGCGTAATGGTGCTGGCCAGCGACCTGGAGAGCGCCCAAAGCTTTCTCGGCACCATCCAGCCGGGCGCGCCGGAGCCGCCCGTCGAGCACTCGCAGCGGGTCGTTCGGGTGGACGGCCTTCGGCTCAACCTCGCGCATCACCTGGCCACTTGGCACGACCGCCCACTCCAGCTCACGCCCCACGAGCTCAAGGTGCTCGGCTGCCTGGCGAGCAGCCCGGGGCGGTTGTGGACCTATCAGCAGCTCCACGACGACGCGTGGGACGACGCCTACTTCACCGGTCCGGCGGCGGTTCAGTCGGTGGTCAAACGGTTGCGCGCCAAGCTCCGCGGCTCGAGTCTTCCCCTCCACATCGAGGCGGCTCGCGGCGTCGGCTTCAGGCTGACCGTCGGCACCGACCTCCACCTCGTGCCGCCGGTGCAGTCACCCACGTAGCGCGGCGCCGTAGTAGCCTCCGTGAGTCGGACGGTGAGGGTGATGTCAAAACCACGGAAGCGGCGGGAGCGACACAGGAAAGGGCCGGGCGACGCGCCGGCGCCGACCGGAGACCCTCCCGAGGCAATCCCGCGTCAGCCGCCACCCGTATCAGATGATGTGCAACTGTCCACCTACGCCGACCGGGCCGACGACTCGGCGCTCCTGGCCGGCATGGCCGTCGACGATCCGCCGGCGGCCACCGCGTTCGTGCGACGGTTCCAAGGGCCGGTCTTCGGCCTCGCCCTGACCGTGACGCGCGACCCGAGCCTGGCAGAGGATGTCGCCCAGGAGGCGTTCGTCCGCGCCTGGCGGGCAGCGACGACGTACGACTCCCGGCGCGGGTCGGTCATCACGTGGCTCTTGACAATCACCCGAAACGCCGCAATCGACGCCGTTCGCAGCAGGCGCAGCACACCGACCGACCAGGAGCAGCTCGATCAGCTGATCCACGACGCGATGACCGCTCCCGACCCGGCCGATGCCGCCCTGCGCGGGCTCGAGCGAGACCTCGCCGTTCGCCGGCTCAAGACGATCCCGCGAGACCAGGCCAGAGCCGTCACGCTCGCCGTGATCGGTGGCTGCACCGCCGTCGAAGTCAGCCAACACGAAGGGATTCCCCTGGGCACCGCCAAGACCCGCATTCGCAGCGGCCTGCGTCGGCTGCGCTCGGCCATGCAGGAGGAGCGCCATGACTGATCAGCCCCTGCATCCTGATCACGAGCTCGTGGAGCTGGCGCTCGGCGAGCTCGGCGAACCGCAGCGCGGTCAGCTGATGCGCCACCTCACGTCGTGCCCCCCGTGTCGGGCCGCCTACGAAGGCATCCTCGCTGCGGTCGACGCCACGCTTCCGGCGGCACCGCAGATCGCTCCGCCGGTCGGTTTCGAGCAGCGCGTGCTGACGACGGTCGGCAGCCTCGCCACGGCGGAGAGCGCGGCCCAACAGCCGCGGCGACGGCCGCGAGCCCGGCTCCTACTGGCGGCGGCCGCCGCGGTGCTCGCCGTCGTTGCGGGCGGCATCGCCGCGATCTCGATCTGGGGCGACGACGACACGACTCCAGGACCGATGCTCACCGCCGACAGCGCTCCGCTGCGCAAGGACGATGGCGAGATCGTCGGTACGGCGGCGGTCAGCTCGATCGACGGAGAGCCCGTGGTCGTCGTGAGCATCTCCCAACCGGCCGTCGGCATCCCGTACCACTGCCGGGTCCTGCTCAAAAATGGTCGCGACGTCGACGCCGGGCGCTGGGCGGTCGACGAACCCGGCGGCAGCACCTGGATCACCCACGCGCCGAAGGGCCACATCATCGGTCTGGATCTCGTGACCGACGACGGTCGGGTGTGGTCGAGCGCTCGGATGCCCTGACGCTTCGGCTGTACCGTGAGGCATGGTCGAGATCCTGGACAATGCCGCGCTCCACGCCGTGATGGCGGAGCGGCCGCACTGGGAGGTCCGCGACGGCGCACTCGTTCGGTCGGTGCAGGCGCCGACGTACGCGGCCGGCATCCGTCTCGTCAACGCGGTCGCGTCCGCCGCCGAGAAGGTCGGCCATCATCCCGACATCGCCATCCGGTGGACCACGGTCACGTTTCGGCTGTGGACGCATGTCGCCGGCGGCATCACCAAGCACGACGCCGCCCTGGCGACCACGGTCGACGACCTGATCGACGAGGTCCTGCCCGCCTAGCCGACGAGCTCGTGGTGGAAGCACCAGCGCCAGGCCTCGCCGGTCTCGAAACTCCGCATCACCGGATGGCTCGACTCGTGCCAGTGAGCGGTGGCGTGCCGCATCGGTGACGAGTCGCAGCAGGCGACCTTGCCGCATTCCATGCAAAGCCTCAAATGCACCCAGGTGTAACCGTCTCGCAGGCAGTCCTCGCAGCCCTCCGGAGTCTGGGGACGCGGCGGGTGCTCGTACTCGCGCAGATGGATGCAGCCCGCATGACGATTCGGTGGCAGCAATTCGGTCTCTCTCTCGGCTGAGCTCGCTTCGACGGCCCGATCGAGCACGGTCTCCTCGACATCGAGTGCGTCGAGCACCTGCTGGAGCACGGTCTGGTCGACCAACCCGAGATGCCGGACCCGCAGCACCTCGGCCCGCTCCGCGTCGAGCATCCGGGACCGAAGCCGGGCATACACCACGCTCGGCGTCTCGACCTGAGTGCCCAGCCGTTCCCAGACCGCGTTGGCCCGCTCCAGGCTGCGTCGCCGTAACCGTTCGACGACGTCTTCCGGCTCGTCCCCGGTCAGCTCCTTCTCGAGCGCCTCGAGACCGGCGGTCGCGGCCCGTTGGTAGACGCCGGCCGCCTGCAGGTGATCCTCGGCCGGATCCGGACCCGAGACGCCGAGAACGCGGACCAACCACGGCAGGGTCAGACCTTGGATCATCAACGTCCCGGCCGTCACCGTGAACGCGACGGCGACGAAGACCTCCCGATGCGGCGTGTCCTCCGGGAGCAAGAAGACGGCCGCGAGAGTGACGACGCCCCGCATCCCAGCCCAGGCAATCACCGCGGTGACCTGCCACGGCGGACTCGGATCGCTGCGACCGATCGAGGGGATCAACCACCGCGGCAGATATATCGCAGGGAAGACCCACAAAATGCGCAGCAGGATCACCGCGAGCAGCGTCAGCGCCGCCACCGCCACGATCTGGCCGCGCGGAAGGGTGCTCGCAGCGAGGTCGTCGACGATCCCGCGGACCTGCATGCCGATCAGGAAGAAGACCGCGTTCTCCAGCAGGAACTGGATCGTCGCCCAGTTGGTGCGCTCGAAGATCCGCGACGTGGCCGACTGGATGACAGGTGCCTTGTGCCCGAGCAACAGACCGGCGACGACGACCGCGAGCACTCCGGACGTGTCGAGCTCCTCGGCCGGCAGGTAGGCGATCCACGGCGTCAGCAGCGAGACCGCCACGTCGGTCAGGTCGTCCTCGATTCGACGCCGGACCAGGCCGACGACGAGGGCGACCGCGATCCCGATCGCGGCGCCACCGACGGCGGAGAACACGAACTCGCGAGCGATCTGCCACGCCGCCACGGTGCCGGCCATCGCGGCGATCGCGGTGCGCAGTGCGACCAGAGCCGTCGCGTCGTTGACGAGGCTCTCGCCCTCGAGGACGGTGACGACCCGGCGTGGCACGCCGATCCGGCGGGCGATCGCGGTCGTGGCCACGGCATCGGGTGGGGCGACGACAGCGCCGAGTGCGAAGGCCGACGCCCATCCGATCGGCAGCAGCCACCACGCGACCATCGCGACGCCCACGGTGGTGAACACGACAAGCCCGACCGAGAGGAGTCCGATCGGGCGACGGTTGAATCGAAAGTCGATCAGCGAGGTCCGCAGCGCGGCGGCGTACAGCAGCGGCGGCAGCAGTCCGACCAGGACCAGCTCCGGCGTCAGCACGACGTTGTCGACGAACGGGAGGTACGACGCGACGAAGCCCGCCGCGAGCAAGAGAACCGGCGGCGGAAAGCCGATCCGACGGGCCAACGACGCGAACCCGACGACCGTGGCGGCGATGAACACCACGTGAAGAGCGACGTGCACTCGGCCAGTCTTCCAGGGCGTCGCGCTGACGATCCCCCACTGGAGGGCTAAGGTGCCCTAGTGTTAGGGCCGATCTAACGTCCACCCTTCGGAGGAAACATGACCGAGCAAGGGCCCCCGGACCCGAATGCGGGTCAGGGCCAACAGCCCGGGCAGGAGTATGGACAGCCAGCTGACCAAGGTCAGCAGCAGCCGTACCCGCAGCAGGGGTACGAACAACAGCCCGGTGGCTACGGTCAGCAACCCGGCGCCTACCCCGGGTACGAACAACAGCAGCAGGGCTACGGCCAGCAGCCGTACCCGCAGCAGGGCTATGGCCAGCAGGGCTACGGTCAGATGCAGCCGTACGGTGGCCCCCCGGGCCAGATCCGCAAGACCGGCATCTGCATCCTGCTCTTCATCGTGACGCTCAGCTTCTACAGCTGGTACTGGTGGTACAAGGCTCACGAAGAGATGAAGCAGCACACGGGCGAAGGTCTCGGCGGTGGCATCGCGCTTCTGCTCGCGGTCCTCGGCCTGATCGTGCCGACCAACATCGTGCTGGCGTTCCTGACGGGGTCTGAGGCCGGCAAGATGTACGAGCGGCGTGGCCAGCAACCGCCGGTGAGCGCCGTAACGGGTCTGTGGTACTTCCCGGGTGCCTTGATCATCGTCGGACCGATCATCTGGTTCGTGAAGATCAACGGTGCCCTGAACGACTACTGGCGTTCAGTGGGAGCTCCCGAGCCCTCCTGACGCCTACGTACGCGCGAACGCCGCGGCCGCACCATCGTCGGTGCGACCGCGGCGTTCGTACTTCTCAGCTTGCGTTGGTGTGCTTGGAGTCCTCCCGCCAGAGGCCGCCGTGGCTCCGACTGCGGTTGTCCAGTTCATCTACGTCCTCCGAGTGTTTGAAACCCCATAGGTCTTCGATCAGCCGGCCGCCAGCACCTGTCGGGTTTGGCGGGCGATCTCGATGTCTTCGCGGGCGGTCACGACGGCAGTCGCCACCGGTGCTCCGGATGCCGTCAGGTCAGTGTCACCGTCGGCGTCGGTGTTGCGGGCCGGATCGATCGAGACGCCGAGAAAACCCAGCCGATCGGCGACGGCCCGGCGTACTTCGGACGCGTGCTCGCCGACGCCGCCGGTGAACACCAGGGCGTCGATACCGTCCATCGCAGCCGCCATCCGGGCGACCTCGCCGACAACCCGGTGGATGTAGACATCGAACGCCAGCCGCGCCCGCTCGTCGCCGTCGGCGAGCGCCACCAGCACCTGCCGCATGTCGCCGGTCGTGCCGGTCAGACCGGTCAGGCCGGACCGATGCTCGAGGCCGTCGCCGACCTCTGCGAGACCGAGACGCTCGGCGTTCGCGAGCCAGAGCACCAGGCCCGGGTCGACCGACCCGGACCGCGTTGCCATCACCAGACCCTCCAGCGGGGTGAAGCCCATCGTCGTGTCGACCGAGCGGCCATCGACCGAGGCACACAGCGACGAACCAGCGCCGAGGTGGCAGCTCACCACCCGCGATGCGCCCCGCGGAGCCAACAGGGTCGCCGCGCGGCGGGCCGCGCACGCGTGTGACAGACCGTGAAAGCCGAACCGCCGCAGCCCCCATCGCCGTCGCCACTCCTCCGGCAAAGCGTAGGTGGCGGCGGCGGCCGGCAGGTCGGCGTGGTAGCTGGTGTCGAAGCACGCCACCGACGGCGTAGTTGGCAGCAGGTCTCGGACCATCCGGATGCCCGCCAACGCCCGCGGCTGGTGCAGCGGCGCCAGCGACGTCAGCGCCTCGATCCGCGACTCCACCTCGTCGTCGACGACCGTGGCCATTCGCAGATCGGTGCCGCCGTGGACCACCCGATGGCCGACCCCGTCGACACCGTCGAGACGGCCGACCCAGTCGGCAGCGGGCGTACTGTCGTCGTTCCACTCCTCCAGGTGCAGGTCGTCGACCACCATGTCGTCGCCGTCGACAAGTCGCATCCGCAGGCTGGACGAACCAGCGTTGACCACCAGGATCGGCATCAGCCGGGCCAGACCCAGTCGCGAATCTCGGGCAGGTCCTCGCCGTATTCGCGGACGTATGACCAGTGACGTGTGCGCTGGTCGACCATCTCCTGCCGCAGCCGCGCGGCCCGCTGACCGAGCCCGGGCACACGGTCGATCACATCGATCACCAGGTGGAAGCGATCGAGGTTGTTCATCACGACCATGTCGAACGGCGTCGTTGTCGTGCCCTCCTCGATGTAGCCGCGCACGTGGATGTTGCGATGGTTGGTTCGGCGGTACGTCAGGCGATGGATCAGCCAGGGATAGCCGTGGTACGCGAAGACGACCGGCCGATCCGTCGTGAACAAAGCGTCGAACTCGGCGTCGGACAGGCCGTGCGGGTGCTCGCGTTCGTCCTGCAGCCGCATCAGGTCGACGACGTTGACCAACCGTACCTTGAGCTCCGGCAACTCGCGTCGCAGCACGTCGGCCGCGGCCAGCACCTCGAGGGTCGGGACGTCACCGGCGCAGGCGAGCACGACGTCAGGGGTGCCGTCGTCGTTGCTCGCCCACTCCCAGATGCCGACCCCACGAGCGGCATGCAGGATCGCATCATTGATGCCGAGCCAGTTCGGCTCTGGCTGCTTGCCCGCAACCACGACGTTGACGTAGTCGCGACTGCGCAGGCAGTGGTCGGCGACCGACAGCAGGGTATTGGTGTCCGGTGGCAGGTAGACCCGGATTACTTCGGCCTTCTTGTTGGCCACGTGGTCGATGAAGCCCGGGTCTTGGTGCGAGAAGCCGTTGTGGTCCTGCCGCCAGACGTGCGAGGTGAGCAGGTAGTTGAGCGACGGGATCGGACGTCGCCAGCCGAGCCCTCGAGTGACCTTCAGCCACTTCGCGTGCTGGTTGAACATCGAGTCGACGATGTGCACGAACGCCTCGTAGCACGAGAACAGGCCGTGCCGGCCGGTCAGCAGATAGCCCTCGATCCAGCCCTGACACAGATGTTCGCTCAGCACCTCCATGACGCGGCCGTCGCGGGCCAGGTGCTCGTCGGTCGGCTCGGTCGCCGCGTTCCATGCCTTGCCGGTTGCCTCGTAGACGGCACCGAGCCGATTGGACTCGGTCTCGTCGGGGCCGAACAGCCGGAAGTTGCGGTTGTTGGCCCGCATGACGTCGCGGAGGAACTCTCCGAGTACGCGCGTCGGCTCGCCGAGCTCGGCGCCCGGCGCCTTCACCTCGACGGCGTAGTCGCGAAAGTCCGGCAGGTCGAGGTCACGGGTCAGCAGCCCGCCGTTGGCGTGCGGGTTGGCACCCATCCGGCGCTCCCCACGCGGCGCCCAGGCGCGGATCGACGCGACCGGGCGCCCATCGTCGTCGAACAGCTCGTCGGCGCGATAGCTCTCCATCCATTCCTGCAGCTGGGCGCGATGCGCCTTCGAGGTACGGACGGCGCCGAGCGGCACCTGGTGAGACCGCCACGTGCCCTCAACGGGTAGCCCATCGACCTCGGCCGGCCCGGTCCAGCCCTTCGGCGTACGCAGCACGATCATCGGCCATCGCGGTCGGCCCGACTCAACGCCGCTTCGAGCTGACTCTTGGATCTCGCCGATCGCGTCCAATACTTCGTCGAAGGTTCCGGCCATCGCCTGATGCACCAGGCCCGGGTCGGACCCTTCGACGAGGAACGGCTCATAACCACAGCCCTCGAGGAGCGACGTCAGCTCGTCGTCGCCGATCCGGGCAAGCACCGTCGGATTGGCGATCTTGTAACCGTTGAGATGCAGGATCGGCACCACTGCGCCATCGCGTCGCGGATCGACGAACTTGTTCGCATGCCACGACGTCGCGAGCGGACCGGTCTCCGCCTCGCCGTCGCCGACGACACACGCCACGACCAGATCGGGATTGTCCATCGCCGCGCCGTACGCGTGCGCCAGCGAGTATCCGAGCTCGCCGCCTTCGTGGATCGAGCCGGGCAGCTCCGGCGCGACGTGGCTCGGGATGCCGCCCGGGAACGAGAACTGGCGAAACAGCCGTACGAGACCGACCTCGTCGTGCGTGACCGTCGGGTACGTGTCGGAGTACGAGCCCTCGAGCCAGGTGTTCGCGGCGATCGCCGGTCCGCCATGACCAGGACCGATGACGTACATCAGGTCAAGGTCGCGCTCCCGGATCACGCGGTTTAGGTGCGCGTAGACGAGATTGAGTCCGGGCGTGGTACCCCAATGGCCGAGCAACCGCGGCTTCACGTGCTCGGGGCGCAAAGACTCGCGGAGCAAGGGGTTGTCGAGGAGGTAGATCTGACCGACCGACAGGTAGTTGGCGGCCCTCCAGTACGCGTGCGCCTGGTCGAGCTGGTCGGCGGACAGCGGTGTCGAGTCCACGATGCGCATTGCGATACCTCCCGTGCGGCCGTACCCCCGACGCTAGCCGCCATGCCCGGCCGCACGCCCATGTCTCCAACATGTTGATTCGCTTCCGGGTACGCTCCGCGTCATGTCGGTCGAGTTCCTCCTGACGTCCTTCGTGGTCGCGGCCATCCCCGGCACCGGAGTCGTCTACACGATCGCGAGCTCGATCGGCGGGGGCTGGCGCCGTGGCCTCTTCGCCACCATCGGCTGCACGCTCGGCGTGGTGCCGCACCTGCTGGCGGCGATGCTCGGCCTGTCCGGCGTCATGCAGACCGGATCGGTCGTCTACGAGACCGTCCGATGGGTCGGGGTCGCCTACCTCGTCTACATGGGCATCTCGATGATCCGCCAAGGCGACGTCCTCGAGCTCGATGATGACGCCCGACACGATGCTGCCGGATCGATGATCCGCGTCGTTCGCCGCGGAATCCTGCTCAACCTCCTGAATCCGAAGCTGACCCTCCTCTTCTTCTTCGCGTTCCTTCCACAGTTTCTCGATACGCCGCCGGCCCTTCTCGATGCGCGACTGATCGGGCTCGGCGCGGTCTTCATGTTCGCAACGTTCGTGGTCTTCGTCGGATATGCGTACGCAAGCGCGGTCATGCGCGACCTCGTGCTCAGCGTGCCGGCCGTACGCCGCTGGCTGCACCGATGCCTCGGCTCCCTGCTCGTCGGCTTCGCCGCGCGACTCGCCATCGCGGATCGCTAGGACTGGAGCATCATGATGTTCGGTTACGACGACGCGATCATCGAGCGCTTCCCCACGATTCGGGCCGGTGTCGTCGCCGCCACGGGGTTGGTCAACGGCCCGAGTACGCCGGACCTGCTCGCCGCCTATCGGGCCGAGCAGCGCACCGTATCCGAGCGGCTGGCCGCGACCGCGATCGCGGAGCACGCGTCCATCGCCGCGTGGCGACGAGTGTTCAGCGCGTTCGGGGCCAAGCCGACGCAGCACCGCAATGCCGCCGAGGCGCTCCTTCGCCGACTGGACAAGCATGGCGACATCCCGTCGATCAGCACGCTGGTCGACATCGGCAACCTGGTGTCGATCCGATACGCGATGCCGGTCGCGGTGTTCGACCGCGCCCAAGTCGCCGGCGCCATCACGGTGCGGTTCGCGCGTGGGTCGGAGCCCTTCGCCGACCTCGGGTCGAGCGAGTCGGTCCATCCCGAGCCGGGCGAGGTGGTGTTCGTCGACGAGGACGACGTGGTCTGCGCGCGCCGATGGTGCTGGCGGCAAAGCGCCCACAGTGCGACCGGGTCGACGACGAGCGAGGCGCTGTTCGTCGTCGAGGGACACCACGAGACAGCCGAGCGTGACGTCGAGTCAGCCGTCGCCGACCTGGTCGAACTGCTCGGGACGTACCAGCCCGCGAGTCAGACCGCGTCGTACGCCGTCTCCTCGGTGACGACGGTCCACGACAACGGATCCACGACGTAGACCTGTTCCCCGGCCTCGGGGTCGCGAGAGTGGACGGTGTGAATCATCGGCGAAAACGGCCCACCGAGGTCGACGACGCTGGCACCGGCGCCCTTCACGCCGCGTACGAGTTGGGGTGGCGCTGTCATGTCGATTCGGGTCACGATCCCCGGCGTCACCGAAACCGGCACGCCCGCCAGCAGTCCGCTGAGCTGCAGGTGGACATGGCCGCACAGCACAGCGCGTACGTCAGCGCCAGCCAGTACTGCGGCCAGGGCCTCCGGGTTTTGCAACACGAACGGAGGCATCCAAGGCGACCGGTCCCAAAACACCGGCGGGTGGTGAAACGTGACGATCGATCCGGCCGGGGTTGGCTCGGTCAGCTCGGCACGCAGCCAGGCCAACTGAGCATCGCTGATGACCCCCTCCACCGAGCCGGGAATCAGACTGTCCAAGGTGATGACACGCAGCCCAGCGACATCGCTCGCCGCCGCGCGCTCACCGTCGACGTCGGCGGCGAGTCGACCGACGTCAGCGCCGTCGGCGCCGCGGTGCCCCGTACCGAGGACGGCGGCGAACGCCTCGCGGTCGTCGTGGTTGCCGGTCGTGTAGACGTGCGGGATGCCGCGCTCGGCGGCGAACCGACCGACCCGATCGAGGACTGCCTGACAGCCGGCTTCGGATCCGTCGTCGGCGATGTCGCCGCTGACCACGACCAGATCGATGTCTGTCACGTGCCGTACGTCGTGGAGCAGCCGATCGAGCGCCGCAGCGGCGTCGACGCCGTCTTCGTCGAATCCGCTCCCGGTCACATGGGTGTCGGACAGGTGCAGGATCCGGTGTCGTCGGGGTGGGTTCGCGATGTCCATGGCTCTACCCAATCAAACGAGTTGCCAGCCCGTCCCTACTCTGGTCGGCTACCCGCATGGACCGAGAAGCGGTGCTCCGCGCCTTCGACGAGCAGCTCCGTCACAACCCCGCCGGCTCGCCCGACGGCCACATCGAGCGCGACGACAACGTCACGCGCTTCCGGTACGACGACAGCAGCTGGGCCGGGGTGATCTGGTCCGATCTCGACGAGACCAATGCCGACGACGTGATCGGGGAGCAGGTACACCGGTTCGCCGACGTCTCGGGGCCGTGGGAGTGGAAGTACTACTCGTACGACAGACCCGCCGATCTCCCCGACCGCCTGACCGCCGCCGGGTTCGTCCGCGAACCGGACGAGGCGATGCTGGTCGCGGACATCGCCGACCTGGACCTCGAGGTCACTCTGCCGCCCGGTGTCGAGCTGCGTCCGGTCGTTGACGAGGCGGACGGCCAGGCACTCGTGTCGGTGCACGAGGAGGTCTTCGGCGACGACCATTCCGCCGTCGGCCGCCACGTCATGTCCGGCATCGCCAGCGACCCGCCGACGATCGCGGCGGTCGTGGCCTGGGCTGGCGACACTCCGATCTGCGCCGCCCGCCTCGAGTTCAACCACGGCACCGACTTCGCGGCTCTGTTCGGCGGCGGCACCCTGCCGGCCTGGCGAGGGCGTGGGGTGTTTCGCGCCCTGGTCGCCTATCGAGCCGCGATCGCGGCCGAGCGAGGGTTCCGCTACCTGCAGGTCGACGCCATGCCCGACAGCCGGCCCATCCTCAAGCGGCTGGGCTTTATCGAGCTGGCGACGACGGTTCCCTTCACCTACGCCGGTGCGTCATCCGACGGGTAGCTCGGCCCACCCGCCGACCGCTGTCGGTGGTCACGTTGAGTCGGTTGAGCAGTTCGTCCTGAAACAGGATTGCCGGAGGCGACACGTTGTGGTCGGCTACGCGCATGGACCGGCAGGCGGTGCTCGAGGCGTTTGACCAACTCCGGCGCAATCCCGGAACGGATCAGCCCGAGGGACACGTCGAACACGACAAGCGGATAACCCGATACCTCTCGCGAAGCGGCGGCTGGAATGGGGTGGTCTGGTCCGACCTCGACGAGTCGAGCGCCGACGAGGTGATCGCCGACCAAGTCCAACGGTTCGCCTCCGTCTGCGACGAGTGGGAGTGGAAGCACTACTCGTACGACAGTCCGGCCGACCTGCCCCGGCGCCTCGTCGCGGCCGGACTGACGCCACAACCCGAGGAGGCGCTGCTCGTCGCCGACGTAGCCGATCTCGCGCTCGACGTGCCGACGCCGCCCGGTGTCGAGCTACGGCCTGTCGTGGAGGAGGCCGAGGTGACGGCGCTGGTGTCACTCCACGATGCGGTGTTCGGGGTCGACCACGCCGCGGTCGGGGAGGCGATTCGGCGCGGTCTCGCCCGCGACCCGAGCACTGTCGCCGCGGTCATCGCCTGGGCGGGAGACGCGCCGGTCGCGGCCGCTCGAGTTGAGTTTCACTACGGCACCGACTTCGCCAGCCTCTGGGGTGGCGGCACCATACCCGGTTGGCGCGGCCGTGGCGTTTTCCGCTCCTTGGTCGCCCATCGAGCCGCCGAGGCGGCGTCGAGCGGTTTCCGCTACTTGCAGGTGGACGCGTCGGAGGACAGCCGGCCGATCCTGGAGCGGCTGGGTTTCGTCGAACTCGCCCGTACGACGCCATTCGTCCACGCGCACAGGCCCGCCGGGCCGCCCTGGCGGATTTCCACAGACTGGATTTAGCGCGTAGCTATCCGGCTCGCGTGCCCGCTCAGATCGGTCAACGGCGCACCCGATAGCGCAGGTGAAGCACCCGGTTGCCCTGAATCACCACGTCGGGATCCTCCAACAGGTGCTGCGCGTGGACCGATCCGAAGTAAGGCTTGCCGGACCCGAACACGACGGGTACGACGTCCATGCGCACCTCGTCGACCAGGCCCGCGGCAAGCATCTGGCCACCGACGTCACCAGCGGCGACCTCGACGATGCGGTCACCCGCAAGCTCTTGCGCCTTGGCCATGG
>DASQKI010000049.1:0-97551 GCA_035630615.1 Nocardioidaceae bacterium | reverse complement strand
TCCGGCGTCCAGGTGAGCTCGGCCCACAGGCGATCGGGGTAGAGCGCGCGGCAGTCGATGTCGCCCGGCGCGAGAGCGCGCGTGGCGACGGATTCTGCGACCGGGAGGATCTTGGGCGGAGTGCTGGCGGCGCGCAGCATGTCGCCTACCCACGCGACCGAGACCGGGAGCATGGGCTGCGCGAGCCACGCGAGGGTGCCCACGACGGCCGCGCACAGCAGACCCGCCGGCCACGCGATCCACGCGTTGCGTCCACCCGTCCGCGCCAAGGCCCCCACCTCCTCGTTTCAACGGTAAGCGCAGAAACGCCCCGGTCCGTGAGGACCGGGGCGTTTCCGAATGGTGCCTAGTTGTAGGTACCGGGCGTGAAGTCGTCCGTCGAGAAGCTGTCGAAGTCGACGTAGCTCAGGTCGGCGTCGCTGTACGCGCCGTCCGACGCGAAGATGCGGTTGGGGTACCGCTCGCTCTTCGCCTCTTCCGTCGCCTCGACCACGACGTTGCGGTACTTCGCAAGTCCGGTTCCGGCGGGGATGAGCTTTCCGATGATGACGTTCTCCTTGAGGCCCAGAAGCGGGTCGCTCTTGCCCTCCATGGCGGCCTGCGTCAGGACGCGGGTCGTCTCCTGGAAGGAAGCGGCCGACAGCCACGACTCGGTCGCAAGCGACGCCTTCGTGATGCCCATGAGCTCCGGGCGACCGGACGCGGGGCGCTTGCCCTCGGCCACGGCCTCGCGGTTCATGTTCTGGTACTTCTTGAAGTCGACGAGCTCACCCGGAAGCAGCGTGGTCTCGCCGTGGTCGACCACGGTGACCTTCCGCAGCATCTGGCGCACGATGACCTCGATGTGCTTGTCGTGGATCGGCACACCCTGCGAGCGGTAGACGCCCTGCACGCCGTTGACGAGGTAACGCTGCACCTCGCGGGCGCCCATGACGCGCATGACCTCCTTGGGGTCGAGCGTGCCCACCAGGATCGGCTGGCCGACCGTGACGTGCTGCCCGTCCTCGACGAGGAGCGTGGCGCGGCGAAGCACCGGGTAGACGTGCGGCTCGTCGCCGTTGTCCGGCGTCAGGATGACCTTCTTGGCGCGGTCGGTCTCTTCGATCGTGATGCGACCATCGGACTCCGCGATCGGCGGCGCACCCTTTGGGGTGCGGGCCTCGAAGAGCTCCTGCACGCGGGGCAGACCCTGCGTGATGTCGTCGGCCGAGGCCGAACCACCGGTGTGGAACGTACGCATCGTCAGCTGCGTGCCGGGCTCACCGATCGACTGGGCGGCGATGATGCCGACCGCCTCGCCGATGTCGACGAGCGTGCCGGTGGCGAGCGAGCGGCCGTAGCACTTGGCGCAGGTGCCAACCCGAGCGTCGCAGGTCAGCACCGACCGCACCCGAACCGTCTCGACACCGGCCGCGATCAGCTCGGCGATCTGGACATCGCCCAGATCGCCTCCGGCCGGCACGAGCACCTCACCCGTGTCGGGGTGCTCGATGTCGACCGAGGCGGTCCGGGCGTAGACCGATGTCTCCACGTTTTCGGCGGCGACCAGCTTGCCGTCGTCGGTCTTGACCGCGATCGCCTTGGGGAGGCCGCGCTCGCTGCCGCAGTCCTCCTCACGGATGATCACGTCCTGGCTGACGTCGACCAGGCGCCGGGTCAGGTAGCCCGAGTCGGCCGTCCGCAGGGCGGTGTCGGCCAGACCCTTCCGGGCGCCGTGGGTCGAGATGAAGTACTCGACCACCGACAGACCCTCGCGGAAGTTGGCCTTGATCGGCCTCGGGATGATCTCGCCCTTCGGGTTGGCCACCAGACCTCGCATGGCGGCGATCTGACGCACCTGCATCCAGTTACCGCGGGCGCCGGAGTCGACCATCATGAAGATGGGGTTGGTCTTGTCGAAGGTGCCTTCCATCTCGCCCGCGACCTCATTGGTCGCCTGGGTCCAGATCTCGATGAGCTCCTGACGGCGCTCCTCGTCGGTGATCAGACCACGCTCGAACTGCTTCTGGACCTTCTCGGCCTGGTCCTCGTAGGTCGCGAGGATCTCCCACTTGCGCGGCGGCGTCACCACGTCCTCGATGGAGATGGTCACACCGGACCGGGTCGCCCAGTGGAACCCAGTGTCCTTCAGCGCATCCAGCGCCTGCGCGACGTCGACCTTCGGGTAGCGCTCGGCCAGGTCGTTGACCAACACGCCGAGCTGCTTCTTGGACACCTCGCTGTTGACGTACGGGTAGTCCGCCGGCAGCGCGTCGTTGAAGATCGACCGACCCAAGGTGGTCTCGAGCAGCAGCGGCTGCCCGGCCTCCCAGCCCTCCGGCGTCTCGTAGCCGATGGGCGGCACCACGTCGTTGATGCGCAGCCGGACGCGGCTCTGCAGGTTGATCTCGCCGCGGTCGAAGGCCATGATCGCCTCCGCCTGCGACGCGAACGCCCGTCCTTCGCCCGGCTGGCCGTCACGCATCGTGGTGAGGAAGAAGATGCCGATGATCATGTCCTGCGTCGGCATCGTCACCGGACGACCGTCGGCCGGCATCAAGATGTTGTTGGTCGACAGCATCAGGATCCGAGCCTCGGCCTGCGCCTCCGCCGACAGCGGAAGGTGGACGGCCATCTGGTCGCCGTCGAAGTCGGCGTTGAAGGCCGTGCACACCAGCGGGTGGATCTGGATCGCCTTGCCCTCGATCAGCTGCGGCTCGAAGGCCTGGATGCCGAGGCGGTGCAGCGTCGGTGCCCGGTTGAGCAGCACCGGGTGCTCGGCGATGACCTCTTCGAGCACGTCCCACACCTGCGGACGCGCGCGCTCCACCATGCGCTTGGCACTCTTGATGTTTTGCGCGTGGTTGAGGTCGACCAGCCGCTTCATGACGAACGGCTTGAACAGCTCGAGCGCCATCTGCTTGGGTAGCCCGCACTGGTGCAGCTTGAGCTGCGGGCCGACGACGATCACCGAACGGCCGGAGTAGTCGACACGCTTGCCGAGCAGGTTCTGCCGGAAGCGGCCCTGCTTGCCCTTGAGCATGTCGGACAGCGACTTCAGCGGGCGGTTGCCCGGACCGGTCACCGGCCGGCCGCGACGCCCGTTGTCGAACAGCGAGTCGACGGCCTCCTGGAGCATCCGCTTCTCATTGTTGACGATGATCTCGGGCGCGCCGAGGTCGAGCAGCCGCTTGAGCCGGTTGTTGCGGTTGATCACCCGGCGGTAGAGGTCGTTGAGGTCCGACGTCGCGAACCGACCACCGTCGAGCTGGACCATCGGCCGCAGGTCCGGCGGGATCACCGGGACGCAGTCGAGCACCATGCCCTGAGGGCTGTTGGTCGTCGCCAGGAACGCCGACACGACCTTGAGGCGCTTGAGAGCGCGGGTCTTGCGCTGGCCCTTGCCGGTCTGGATCGTCTCGCGAAGCGACCCGGCCTCGGCCTGCAGGTCGAAGTTTTCCAGCCGCTTCTGGATCGCCTCGGCGCCCATGTAGCCCTCGAAGTAATCGCCGAAGCGATACTTCATCTCGCGGTAGAGCACCTCGTCGCCCTCGAGGTCTTGGACCTTGAGGTTCTTGAAGCGGTCCCACACCTCGTCGAGGCGGTCGATCTCGCGCTGCGACCGGTCGCGGCGCTGCCGCACCTCGCGCTCGGCGGCGTCCTTGACCTTGCGACGCTGGTCGGCCTTGGCACCCTCGGCCTCGAGGGCGGCCAGGTCTTCCTCGAGCTTGGCCATCCGCTGCTCGATCTCGTTGTCGCGACGCTGCTCGAGCTGCTTGCGCTCGACGTCGATCTTGGCCTCGAGCGACGACAGGTCGCGGTGCCGCGCGTCGTCATCGACCCGAGTGATCATGTACGCCGCGAAGTAGATGACCTTCTCGAGGTCCTTCGGAGCCAGGTCGAGCAGGTAGCCGAGCCGGCTTGGCACGCCCTTGAAGTACCAGATGTGCGTGACCGGTGCGGCCAGCTCGATGTGGCCCATCCGCTCGCGACGGACCTTGGAGCGGGTCACCTCGACGCCACAGCGCTCACAGATGATGCCCTTGAAGCGGACCCGCTTGTACTTGCCGCAGTAGCACTCCCAGTCGCGGGTCGGGCCGAAGATCTTCTCGCAGAAGAGTCCGTCCCGCTCCGGCTTGAGGGTGCGGTAGTTGATGGTCTCCGGCTTCTTGACCTCGCCGTGGGACCACTGGCGGATGTCGTCGGCCGTGGCGAGACCGATCCGCAGCTCGTCGAAGAAGTTCACGTCGAGCACTTAAATCCTCATCTCAAAGTTGAAAGACATACAGAGGTCATGCAGGGAACGGGGGCAGTGACGCAGACGGAGGTCGTGTGTAACCCCAGCCACCCCTAAACCTCCTCGACGCTGCTGGGCTCTCTCCTGGAGAGGTCGATGCCGAGCTCCTCCGCGGCGCGGAAGACGTCTTCTTCGGCGTCGCGCATGTCGAGCCTGGTGCCGTCGCTAGACATCACCTCGACGTTGAGACACAGCGACTGCATCTCCTTGACGAGCACCTTGAACGACTCCGGAATGCCGGGCTCCGGCACGTTTTCGCCCTTGACGATGGCCTCGTAGACCTTCACCCGGCCGAGCACGTCGTCGGACTTGATGGTGAGCAGCTCCTGCAAGGCGTAGGCCGCGCCGTACGCCTCGAGCGCCCAGACCTCCATCTCACCGAACCGCTGGCCGCCGAACTGCGCCTTACCGCCGAGCGGCTGC
This sequence comes from Nocardioidaceae bacterium, assembly GCA_035630615.1. Taxonomy (GTDB): domain Bacteria; phylum Actinomycetota; class Actinomycetes; order Propionibacteriales; family Nocardioidaceae; genus DATFRX01. The sequence continues at coordinate 92,852 of DASQKI010000049.1, read as the reverse complement.
TGCGTGATCATCGAGTACGGGCCGGTCGACCGGGCGTGGATCTTGTCGTCGACCAAGTGGTGCAGCTTCAGCGTGTACATGTAGCCGACCGAGATCGGCTCCGGGAACCGCTCACCGCTACGACCGTCGTAGAGGATCGACTTGCCGTTGGGCTGGACCGTCCGGAAGCCGTCCTTGTTGGGGATCGTCGACGACAGCAGGCCCGTGATCTCGTCCTCCTTGGCGCCGTCGAACACCGGGGTGGCGATCTTGCTGTTGCGACCGCCCTCACCGGCGCCGATGGCGTGCAGACGCTTCTGCCACGGCTCCTTGTCGCCTTCGACCTTCCAACCGTGCTTGGCCACCCAGCCGAGGTGGGTCTCGAGCACCTGACCGATATTCATCCGGCCGGGTACGCCCAGCGGGTTGAGGATGATGTCGATCGGAGTGCCGTCGGGCAGGAACGGCATGTCCTCGACGGGCAGGATCTTGGCGATCACGCCCTTGTTGCCGTGCCGGCCGGCGAGCTTGTCACCGTCGGAGATCTTCCGCTTCTGGGCCACGTAGACCCGGACCAGCTGGTTGACGCCCGGTGGCAGCTCGTCGTCCTCCTCGCGGTCGAAGACTCGGACACCGATGACGGTGCCCTCTTCGCCGTGGGGCACCTTCAAGGAGGTGTCGCGGACCTCGCGCGCCTTCTCACCGAAGATCGCGCGCAGCAGCCGCTCCTCGGGGGTCAGCTCGGTCTCGCCCTTGGGCGTGACCTTGCCGACCAGGATGTCGCCGTTGCCGACCTCGGCACCGATTCGGATGATGCCCCGCTCGTCCAGGTCGGCGAGCATCTCGTCGCTGACGTTGGGGATGTCGCGGGTGATCTCCTCCGGTCCCAGCTTGGTGTCGCGGGCGTCGACCTCGTGCTCCTCGATGTGGATCGAGGTCAGGATGTCCTCCTGCACCAGGCGCTGCGACAGGATGATCGCGTCCTCGTAGTTGTGGCCCTGCCACGACATGAAGGCGACCAGCAGGTTGGTGCCGAGCGCCATCTCGCCCTGGTCGGTGCACGGTCCGTCGGCGATCGGCGACCCGACCTCGACCCGAGCGCCCTCCTCGACCAGCGGACGCTGGTTGATGCAGGTGCCCTGGTTGGACCGGTGGAACTTCGCCAGGCGGTAGGTGCGCGACGTGCCGTCGTCATGCAGCACCTCGACGTAGTCGGCGCACACTTCCGAGACGACACCGGCCTGCTTGGCGACGGTGACGTCACCGGCGTCGACCGCGGCGCGGTATTCCATGCCGGTGCCGACCAGCGGCGCCTGGCTCTTGATCAGCGGCACCGCCTGCCGCTGCATGTTGGAGCCCATCAGCGCCCGGTTGGCGTCGTCGTGCTCGAGGAACGGGATCAGCGCCGTCGCGACCGACACCATCTGGCGCGGCGAGACGTCCATGTAGTCGACCGCGTCCGGCGACACCAGGTCGGCCTCACCGTCGCGTCGACGCGCCAGCACACGGTCCTCGGCGAACCTGCCCTTGTCGGTCAACGGCGCGTTGGCCTGCGCGACGATGTAGCGGTCCTCGTCGCTCGCCGTCAGGTAGTGCACCTCGTCGGTGACCTTGCCGTTGACGACCTTGCGGTAGGGCGTCTCGACGAATCCGAAGGCGTTGATCCGACCGTAGGTCGACATCGACCCGATCAGACCGATGTTGGGGCCTTCCGGCGTCTCGATCGGGCACATCCGGCCGTAGTGCGACGGGTGGACGTCACGGACCTCGTAGCCGGCCCGCTCCCGGGACAGACCGCCCGGACCGAGCGCAGACAGCCGCCGCTTGTGCGTGAGGCCCGCGATCGGGTTGGTCTGGTCCATGAACTGCGACAGCTGCGACGTGCCGAAGAACTCCTTCAGCGCCGCCACGACCGGACGGATGTTGATCAGCGTCTGCGGCGTGATCGCCTCGACGTCCTGCGTCGTCATCCGCTCGCGGACGACCCGCTCCATCCGGGCGAGACCGGTGCGGAGCTGGTTTTGGATCAGCTCGCCGACCGTACGCATGCGCCGGTTGCCGAAGTGGTCGATGTCATCGGCCTCGACGTAGACCGTCTCTCCGTTGGCGCCGGGCAGCTCGGTCTTGCCGTCGTGCAGCGCGACGAGGTAGCGGATCGCGGCGACGATGTCGTCGACGGTCAGCGTCTGCTGATCGAACGGCAGGTCCTGGCCCAGCTTCTTGTTGATCTTGTAGCGACCGACCTTGGCGAGGTCGTAGCGCTTGCCGTTGAAGTAGTAGTTGTCGAGCAGGTTTTGGGCGGCCTCACGAGTCGGCGGCTCACCCGGACGCAGCTTCCGGTAGATGTCGAGGAGCGCGTCGTCCTGCCCGGAGGTGTGGTCCTTCTCGAGCGTCAGCCGGATCGACTCGTAGTCGCCGAACTCCTCGAGGATCTGCGCCTCGGTCCAGCCGAGTGCCTTGAGCAACACGGTGACGTTTTGCTTGCGCTTGCGGTCGAGGCGGACGCCGACGGTGTCGCGCTTGTCGACCTCGAACTCGAGCCAGGCGCCTCGCGACGGGATGAGCTTCGCGGTGTAGATGTCCTTGTCACTGGTCTTGTCGGGCGTCCGCTCGAAGTAGACTCCGGGCGACCGGACGAGCTGGGAGACTACGACCCGCTCGGTGCCGTTGATGACGAAGGTGCCCTTGTCGGTCATAAGCGGGAAGTCGCCCATGAACACCGTCTGACTCTTGATCTCGCCAGTCTCGTTGTTCATGAACTCCGCGGTGACGAACAGCGGAGCGGCGTACGTGACGTCGCGCTCCTTGCACTCGTCGACGCTGTTCTTGGCCGGCTCGAACCGGGGCTCGGCGAAAGAAAGCGACATGGTGCCGGAGAAGTCTTCGATCGGGGAGATCTCCTCGAAGATCTCCTCGAGTCCGGACTTGGTCGACACGGCACCCTGGCCGGAGGCCAGCTCCGCCTCGGCTCTGGTTTTCCAGGTGTCGCTTCCGATGAGCCAATCAAAACTGTCGGTTTGCAATGCCAGCAGCTCGGGAACCTCGAGGGGTTCTGCGATTTTCGCGAACGAGATGCGGCGGGAAGTGGTGGTGGCAGTGGCGTTGCGCGAGGGAGCCAAGAGGCGTCCTTCCAAGGGCACGGACTCAACTTGTGTGTGCGCATGCAGACGACACCCTGTCAAGGGCAAGGCGAGAGAAGGCAGCGCAAATAAGCAGTCTAGCCTAAGCGGCGCACTGCTGCCAAGTGCGTGTCAAGACGCACATCGTCGCGGATGACCACTGCCCGTCGAGCATGACTCGTGGGTCGGCCCGCGTCAAGGACGGCAGGCGGTAACAAGTGGTCAGAACAGGTCAATTCCGGCTACCCGCCACTCGCCGTCGTCGGGTTGCATGGTGATGACCGCCCGATTGGGCGCCACCTCAGGCGCCTCACCGGCCACAGTGGTTTCGGTGTTGAGGAAGACCAGCACCCGAACGCTGGTGTCGGAGCATTCCTCTCCGCACTCCAGCGGTGCCGCCGCGAGCACCCGCGACTCGACCGTGGCCTGCTTCTCGGTCGTGACGTCTTGTGCTTGTTCGGGAAACACGTTGAGGAACTCGGCGGCGTAGGAGTCGGTCATCAGGCTCCGCTCCGACTCGAGCTCCTGGCCGAGGGTGTCGTAGCGAAACGACAGCAGCGCCTCGGCGGCCTGGCCGGCCGGCGCCACCGCGTCCTCGCGGGCCGCCGCGTCGAGCGGATCGTCGTCGCGCAGTTCGAGCACGCCGAGCCCGATCGCGAATCCGGCCGCCACCACCGACAGCACGCATAGCGGAACGAACCACGCCAGCGTGCGTCGATCCGGCCGCCAGCCCTCACGAGACGATCCGTCACTTGTGCTCCGACGATCCGCCTCCGCCGACTCGCGACGGATCCTTGATCGAAACGTCGCGGATCGTCGCGACACAAGTGACGGATCGTCTCGGCGGCTGGGACGTTCTCCCGCGATCCGGCGGCGGCGTACTGAGGTGCTCGGCTTGCCCGACGTCATCGTCGCCTCACCCGCCCGCTCCCCCGGTCGAGAACACTCCGCTGTCGCCGAGCTCGGTGTGACTCGCGACCAGCCAGTCGCCGTCGACGAGCTGCAGCATGACCTCCCAGCGCGGGAAGTACGTCCGCTTGATGCTGGTCGACTCGAACTTCGCGTCGCCGGTCACCATGACGGTCGCCGAGTCGTCGTCGAGGGTCTCGACCGCCGACTGCCGGACGGTCCCGGTCGCATGCGCCTCGACCTTCGCGAAGCTCGACGCGATCTGCGCCAGCGTCTTGTCGAAGTCCTTGCGGTTGTCGTCGGTCATCAGCGGGTGGACCCGCCGCTTGTAGTCGTCGACATCGGTGAAGTCGTAGGTGTTGGCCTCCACGAAGTACTGCTCGGCGGTGCCCACCAGCACTCCCCGCAACTCCGCCGAGCCGCCGTCGGCGACCGCGGTGCTGGCGTCGGCCGAGTCCTGACGGGCGAGCCAGACGAGGACCCCGGTGCTCGCGACCAGCACCAGCGCGGCCACCGCGACGAGCGCGACGAACCACGTCGGCGCCTCGGTCCGCCCGTTTTGCTGCGTAGTCACCGCGCCATCATTCCACCGGTGTACAACCAGGCCCACGCCGCCGACCCCGACAGCCCGCCGGTCGGCACCTCGCCGGCGTCGACCCGCAGGTCGGGACGGTCGGCCGGCCTGACCCGGCCGGTCTCCCGATCGTAGGTGCCGACGACCGGCACGCTGCGGTCGTAGTACGGCGAGTTTTGGGCGCCACGGGCGTTGCCTTCGGACTGGGAGAGGGTGCAGCGAGCCGAGTGGTTGAACTGCTCCTCGGCACGGTCGTGGGGATTGCGATGGTCGGTGCTCTCGTAGCCCTGCGTGCAGTTGTGCGGGTCCATCGTCAGGACCAACCCGAAGTGTGCGTCGTAGAGCCCGTCGTGGGGGTCCTTGTCGACAACCGCGTAGCCGCCCTCGACCGGGTAGGGATAGACCTCGAACAAAACCTCGACCCCGGCCAGCCGAGACGTCACGACCCGGTTGGTGGAGATGACGTTGTTGAGCAGCTTGCCGATCGCGTCGGAATTGTCGGCGATGAACTGGCGCACGACGTCGGCGGTGAGGCTGCCCTCGTCGATCAGCGTCCGAAGGTCGCTGTCGCTGGCGACGAGGGTGTCGGACAGCAGCCGCAGGTTGTGCACGAACGTCTCGATGTGGTCGGCCGAGTCGAGCTGGGTCTGCAGCACGGTTCGCGAGTCGCGGATCAGTGCCGCGGTGACGTCGAAGTTGGCGTCGGCCGCCTCGATGAAGGCGTTGGACGTGTCGATGATCCGGCTGAGGTCTTCGCCCGCGCCTTCGAACGCCTGGCCGCTCTCGGAGATCGCCGTGCGCAGGTTGTCCTGGTCGACCGAGTGCACGAGGTCGTCGACGTCGATCAGGAGCTTGGTCGTGGAGATCGGCAGCCGGGTGTCCTCCATCGCGATCGTCGCCCCGTCCTCGAGGTACGGCTCGCCGCTGCTGCGCGGCTGGAGGTCGACGTACTGCTCGCCGACGGCCGAGCGGTTGGCGACGACGGCGATGGTGTCGGCGGGGACGTTGTCATTGCTGTTGTCGATCTCGAGCTCCACGTCGACGCCTTCGTCGGTCAGCGTCATGTCGGAGACCCGGCCGATGCCCACGCCCCGGTAGGTCACCTCGGCGCCGACGAAGATGCCGCCCGAGTCGCGGAAGTGGGCCGTGACGTCGTAGGAGCGGTCCATCACCAGCCGATCCAGTTTGGCGTAACGCGCACCGACGAAGCTCATGCCCAAAAGCGTGATGACCACGAAGACCACGAGCTGCAGCTTGGTCCGCCGACTGATCATGGGGCGACCACAGCCCCGAGCAGCAACCGAGCGACGTCCGGGTCGTAGTCGACGTCGGAACGGTCGACCAGTCGGTGCGACGTCTCGACCGTCCGCATCGCCGAGGTGCCGGGCCAGGCTCGGCACAGGTTGAGAGCGTCGCAGATCGGGCCGGTGATCCCCCCGGAGTCGGTCTGGCCGCCGTCGTCGGAGCCGTCGGTCGAGCCGCCGGAGTCGTCCGTGCCATCCGTACCGTCGCTGCCTCCGGACGGATCGCCGGAGCCGTCGCTGGTCGTTCCGTCGATGCCGGGGATGCCGGGCAGCTCCGGAAGATCCGGCAGTGGATCGTCGCCGCCGACGAACTGCAGGAGGTGCCGCAGGCTGACGTCGAGCTGGATGTCGAGGTTGGTGAAGTCGCCCATGTGGATATTGCGCGCCTCCACCGGCGTGCCCCCGATGACGTCGTCGGGGAACGGGTAGGTGAAGAGCAGTTCGAGCGACCGAGGCAGGTCGGCGCCGGTATTGCTGAGCTGGGTGAGAATCGGCATCAGCATGTCGAGGTCGCGCAGCGTGTTGAACTTCGAGTCGCGGATCACGCGGGTGCCGACCGCGCTGAGCCGGGACAGCGCGTCGAGCATCTTGACCAGGTCGTTGCGTTGGCGGTCGAGCGACTCCAGAGCGCCGGGCAGGGTGTCGAGCGCGTCGATGATCGCGCCCTTTTGCTTGTTGATCTCGATCGACAGGTGGTTGACCTTGCGCAGCGCCGTGACGATGTCGGCCTTGTTGTCGTCGAGCTGCCCCACGAACGTCGTGAGCTCGGTCAACAGGCTGCGGATCTGGGGTTCGCGCCCGTCCATGATGGCGTTGAACTCTTGGACGATGGTCTTGACGTTGGCCAGCCCACCGCCATTGAGGAGCAACGAGAGTGCGCTCAGAACCTCTTCGAGCTCGGGGATCCGGTCGGTCCGATCGAGCGGAATCAGGTCGCCGTCCTCGAGCCGTCCCTGCGGCGCCTCGTCCGCCGGCTCCGACAGGGACACGAACTTCTCGCCGAGCAGGCTGGTCTGCCGCAGCCGGGCCATCGCATTGTCGGGGAGCTCGACATCGCCCTTGAGCTCGACCGTCACGAGGGCGTGCCAGCCGTCCAACTCGATGTCGGTGACCTTGCCGACGCTGACGTCGTCGACCTTGACCGAGCTCTGCGGCACCAGGTCGATGACGTCGGCGAACTCGATGCTGACCTGATAGGCGTCGTCACCGGTGTCGACGCCGCCGGGCAGCGGCAGGTCGTAGACGTCGAAGCCGCACCCGGACACGACGGTTGCGACCGCGACGGTGGCCGCGGCGGGCTTCATCCACGCGCGCGTCATCGATCCACCCTCACCAGGTCGCCGAGGCTGGTGTCGATCGAGACGACGTCGACCACCTTGCGATCTCCGCCGCCGAGCGGATTGCCACGGTTGAGCGGAAGATCGGGAAGCCCCTCGACCGTGTCGAGGATCGGTCCGAGCGCGTCGCACAGCTCGCCGCCGTCGGGGTCCTGCGAGATCAGCGAACACACCGCGATCCTCGGATCACCGGTGAGCTCGGTGATGCTGCGGAGAATGTCGTCGCGGTCGCGCAGCGTCCCGGTCTCCGGGTCACCGGCGAGGCCGAGACCGGTGAGGGCCAGTGGGGCGACCTCGAGGGACTCCTTGATCGCATCGCTCTGGTCGACCAGGATCTGCGTCACGCGGACCAGGTCGCGGACGTTGGACCCGATCAGCTCCTCGTTGTCCTGGACGAAACCGCGGACGTCGCGAAGCGCGACCCCGAGAGTATTGAGCGCCGTCGCGAGGTCGTGCCGCTCACCGGCCAGCACACCCGAGACGTCGGCCAGGCTGGCGTTGAAGGCGCGCACCGCCCCGTCGTTGATCTTGAGCGCGTGGACGAACTCCTCGACCTGTGCCACCGCGCCGAACAGCTCCTCCTTGTTGTTGGACAGCGTGCCGGACAGTAGCGAGAGGTCGTGCAGCGTCTGATTGATCAGCTTGCCGTTGCCGTCGAGGTCGGCCGCCGACGTGTTGACGAGGCGACTGAGGGCGCCGTTCTTGTTGGCACCCTCCGGCCCGAGCGCCACGGAGAGGTCGTCGAGCGACTGGTAGATCTCGTCGAGCTCGAGCGGCACCTCGGACCGGGCCATGTCGAGGCGGGCGCCGTCCTCCATGACCGGACCGCCGTCGTAGGCGGGTGCGAGCTGCACATAGCGATCTCCCACGATCGCGGGCGAGATGATGACCGCCTTGGCGTCGGCCGGCACGTCGTATTTGGCGTCATAGGACAGCTCGACCCGCACGGTCTCGCCGCGCGGCTCCACGCTCTCGACGGTGCCGACCGGCACGCCCAAGATCCGCACGTCGGAGCCTTCGTAGAGCGACACCGTGCGGGGGAAGTCGACGGTGAGGTGCCGTTGCTCCTCGTCGGGGCGCATCACCCACACGGTCGCGGCGATCAGGGCGAGCACGATGATCCCGGCCACGACTCCCGCGACGCGAGACGCTCGGCCGAACAGGCTGCCATCGAACGCGCTGCCACCGAATGAAGGGGCCATCACTCACCACTCCCGATGGCCGGCACCGGCGGGATGTTTTGGATCCAGGAGTCCCACCACGACCCGCTGCCGAGCGTGTTGGCGAAGACTCGGTAGAACGGCGCCATCAGTCGAATCGTCTGGTCGATGTTTTCCTCGTTCTTCTTCAAGACCGCCAAGACGTCGGACAGCTGGGCCAGAGCCGGACCGAGATCGGCCCGAGTGTCGGCGACCAGCCCGCGCAGCTGACCGGACAGCTCCTGCGTAGCCACGAGCAGGTTGTGGATCGACTCGCGTCGGGCGGCGACCGCGCTGAAGAGCACGCTGCCGTCCTCGAACAGCTTGACGAGCTCGTCGTTGCGATCGGCGAGCACGCCCGAGACCTTGTCGAGGTTTTGCAGCAGCGAGTTGACCTGCGCGTCTCGGGCGGCGATGTTGCGCGAGAGCTGGGACAGCCCGGTAAGGGTGCCGCGGATCTCCTCCGGCGTCTGCTCGAGCAGGCCGGATACGGTGTCGAACGCGTGCGCCAGCTGGTCGGTGTCGATCCGGGTCGTCGTCTCGGACAGGTCGCTGAACGCGTCGACGACGTCGTAGGGCGCAGTCGTGTGGTCGATGGCGATCGTCGAGCCCGGGTCGAGCTGACCGGATCCCTCGGGCTCGAGGCCGACGAACATGTCGCCCAACAGCGTCTTGACCCGGATGTCGGCCTCGGTGTCCGGCCCGAACTCGACACCCTTGTCGATCAGCAGCTCGACCCGTACGACGTTGCCGTCGAGCGCGATGTCCTTGACCTTGCCCACCTTGACGCCGGCGATGCGTACCTCGTCGTCCTTCTGCAGGCCACCGGCCTCACTGAACTCGGCGTAGTAGGTGTCGCCGCCGCCGATCAGCGGCAGCTGGTCGGCGCGGAAGGCGGCGAGGATCATCAGCGCGATCGCCACCAGCCCGGCGAATCCGACCAGCACCGGGTTGCGTTCACGGAAGGGCCGCATCACAGCGAACACCTCTCGGCGCCGATCTCGTAGTTGATCGGGACGGTGAAGGGCTTCTTGCGGCCGAGCAGGCCCGCGACCGTCTTCGGCACGACGACCTCGCCGTGGAAGTTGCACAGATAGAAGTTGAACCACGAGCCGTAGTCGGCGGTGTTGCCGAGCTTGCGCAGCTTGAGCGGCAGGATCTGCAACTCACGGTCCAGGATCTGCTTGTTCTGCGACAGGTTGCCCGTGAGGCGGCGCAGCTGCCGGACGTCTTCGGTGAGGGCCGGGCGGGCGTCGGACACGAGGTCGGCGGTCTCGACGGCGAGCTCGGACACCGCGTCGAGCGAGCCGAGGATGGCCTGCCGGTCGTTTTTGAGGCCGGTCGCAAACTGCTGCAGCGTCGAGATGGTCTGCGACAACTCGTCGTCCTTGGCACCGAACGTCGTCAGGACACTGTTGAGATTGTCGATGGTGTCGCCGATGAGCTGGTCGCGGTTGGCCAGCTCCTGGGTGAGCGACGACGTGCGGGCCAACAGATTTTCGACGGTGCCGCCCTCGCCCTGGAGCACTTGGATGATCTCGTACGCGAGCTTGTTGACGTCGTCGGGCGACAGGGCCTGGAACAACGGCTGGAAGCCCTGGAACAACACGGTCAGGTCGAGAGCCGGCGCGGTCTGGCTGAGTGGGATCGTGTCGTCCTCTTCGAGCGGCTCGGTCGAGCCCTCGCCCGGCGTCAACGCGATGTAGCGCTGGCCGATCAGGTTGCGGTAGCGAATCTGCGCTTGCGCGCTCTTGGTCAGCGACACGGTCGAATCGACCTCGAACGACACCTCGGCCTGGTCGCGGTCGACGATCTCGATGTCGGTGACCGACCCGACGCGGACCCCGGCGATGCGGACGTCGTCGCCTTCGACCACGGCCGTCGCGTCGGAGAAGATCGCGTGGTATTCGGTCTTGTCCGCGAACGACAGGTTGCCGATCGTGACAACGAGAACGCTCGTCGCAAACGTCGTGACGACCATGAAGATCGTCAGCTTGGACAGGGCCAGCGCGCTTGCCTTGTCGAGCACGCTCACTGCCGGCTCACCCCCGAGTCGTCGGGGTCAGCGGCCACGGAGCGGCCAAGCAACAGGGTGGCGACGTCCGGCACGGCGCTCGACGGCGTGTTCAACAGCGCCGCAACCCGGTCGGCGACCATCGGCGAGTTCGTCGAGCCGACGTCATCGGCGGCGGCCAGGCTGAGCAGGTCGGCTGGTGTCGCGCGATACCACCGGTCGTAGCCGCTGGTGATGCCCACCTTTTCGAGCAGCTGCCGCGGCGGCGGGGGCGGCGGGTTCTGCTGGCTGTAGGGCGGGTTCGGCAGCGTCAAGCACTGCGGCCCGATGCCGGTCCCGTACTTCGGGTCGTCGGCGACGGTGTAGCCCTCGGGCTGGTCGGGGAGCAGCTCGAGGTTGATGTGGACGGTATGGCCGCGAAACGCCTCCTCGATCCTCGGAAGCCAGTTGACCAGGCCGCCGAGCAGGCACGGAAACTCGGGCGAGTACTCGGAGAGCAGGTCGAGCACGGGCACCGACGTCCTCGCCACCTCGGTGATCGACGCGCCGTTGGCCTCCAAGAACTCCCGCGTCGTGGTGGACAGCTGGCGCACGTCGCCGAGGAAGCGCTTGATCTCTTCTTCCTCGCCGGTCAGCGTGTTGGCGGTCACGACCGCGTTTTCGAGCAGCCGCGCGAGTTCGGGCATCTGCTCGGCATAGAGGTCGGCGACGCCACCGAGGTCGCGCAGGTCGCGTACGAGCTGGGGCACCAGCGGGTTGATCTTGTCGAGATAGCCGTCGAGTCGGACGAGGTTGTCGCCGATCCGCTCGCCTCGGCCGCCGAGCGCCGTCGCGAGGGTGCTGAGCGTGCTCGCGAGGTCGCGCGGCTGCACGGCCGTCAGCAGGGGATAGACGTCGTCGAGCACCTTCTCGACCTCGATCGGTACGCTGGCCTGCTCGATCACGTCGTCGGCCTTGATCGACTGCTCGGCCGCGTCGGGTGGGATCTGCAGCGCAACGTACTTCTCGCCGAACAGGGTCTTGGGCACGATCAGCGCGGTGACGTTGTCGGGGATCTGCTCGACCTTGTCGGGCTGCAGGGCGACGTGCAGCACGGCGCCGTCGCCGTCCACCTCGGTCGAGCGCACCTCTCCCACGATCATCCCGCGCAGCTTGACGTCGGCCCGCTGGTCGAGTTGGAGCCCGATGCTCGACGTACGGACGTCGACCGGCACGTAGTCGACGAACTTCTTGTTGTAAACCGCGTAGGTCAGCCAGACGAACAAGAGCAGCAGCGCGAGGAAGCCGACGCCGAGCGCTCGGCCCGACACGGCCCGGAAGGCCCTCGCGGCATTGCTGTTCCGATCCATCGTCATCCCGCCAGTCGCACCGTCGTCGTGGTGCCCCAGATCGCCATCGACAAGAACAGGTCGATGACGTTGATGGCGACGATCGAGGTCCGCACGGCTCTACCGACGGCGACGCCGACGCCGGCCGGACCGCCGGTGGCGTGGTAGCCGTGGTAGCAGTGGATCAAGATCACCACCACGGCGAAGATCAGCACCTTGCCGAACGACCACAGCACGTCGCCCGGTGGCAGGAACAAAGAAAAGTAATGGTCGTAAGTACCACTACTTTGACCGAACACTCCTGTCACCGTCAGTCGGGTGGCGAAGTACGACGAGAGCAGCCCGACCACGTAGAGCGGGATGATGGCGATCAGGCCGGCGATGATCCGAGTCGTCACCAGGAAGGGAAGTGAGGGGATCGCCATCACCTCGAGGGCGTCGACCTCCTCGCTGATCCGCATCGCGCCGAGTTGGGCGGTGAAGCCGCAACCCACCGTCGCCGCCAGCGCGATGCCGGCGACCAGTGGCGAGATCTCGCGCGTGTTGAAGTAGGCGGAGACGAAGCCCGAGAACGCGGCGGTGCCGATCTGGTTGAGCGCGGCATAGCCCTGAAGGCCAACCTCGGTACCGGTGAAGAAGGCCAAAGCCGTGATCACGCCGACGGTCCCCCCGATGACCGCCAGCGCGCCCGAGCCTAGGGTCACCTCGGCCAGCAGACGGACGATCTCCTTGCGGTAGCGCCGCAGCGTGCGCGGCGTCCAGCTGATCGCCTTGATGTAGAACTTCAGCTCGCGGCCGAGGCTGTCCAGGCCTGCCAGCGGTCGCTGGTAGGCCGAGCGAAGTGTCGTGCCGAGGTCGGACACGTCAAGCCCCCTTCGCGGGGACGAGTTGGAAGTAGACGGCGCTCATCACGAAGTTGACGATGAACAGCAGCAGGAAGGTGATGACGACCGACTCGTTGACGGCGTCACCGACGCCCTTCGGACCGCCGGCCGCGTTCATCCCTTTGTACGAAGCCACAATGGCCGCGATCATGCCGAACACGAGGGCCTTCGCCATGCCTTGCCAGAGGTCGGGCAGTTGGGCGAGCGCGGTGAACGAGGCGAGATAGGCGCCAGGCGTCCCGTCTTGCAGGACCACGTTGAAGAAGTAGCCGCCCATCACGCCGACGACGCTGACCAGCCCGTTGAGGAAGACGGCAACCACCATCGCGGCGAGAACCCGCGGGACGACCAGCCGCTGGATCGGGTCGATGCCGAGCACCTGCATGGCGTCGAGCTCCTCGCGGATCTTCCGCGCGCCGAGGTCGGCGGCGATCGCCGAGCCGCCGGCGCCCGCGATCAGCAGCGCGGTCGCGATCGGCCCGGCCTCGCGGATGACGGCGAGCACCGCGGCCGACCCGACGAACGACTGGGCGCCGAACTGGCTGATCAGGCCACCCACCTGGAGCGCGATCACCGCACCGAACGGGATCGCTACCAGTGCGGTCGGAACGATCGTCACCGAGGCGATGAACCACGCCTGCTGGAGGAACTCCCGAATCTGAAAGGGTCGGCGAAAGAGCGCGAAGAGGACGTCGAGGCCGAACGCAAACAGCCGTCCGGCGGTCGCGACCGGCTTGGTGACGGTGTTGACGCTCATGCCTGCGCGCCGGGAGCCATGGCTATGTTGTCGCCGAACGACCCGGGCGGCGGCGTCACGCCGTTGTCGCGACACCACTCGCCGGCCGGCTTCTGCGTAAGGCGCGGCCGACCGTCGGAGGGAAGCAGCTGCGGCGGTATCGGCGGCAGCGGCGGCATCTCTACGTGCGACTCGGCCGCGAGCTCGTCGGCGTCCTTCTCCTCGCTCATCCCGATCGGCCCGATCCGCTGGGCGTTGAGGAACTGGGCCACGACAGGCTCCTTGGACGACAGCAGCATCTCGCGCGGCCCGAACATCGCCAGGTGCTTGTGATAGAGCAGGCCGATGTTGTCGGGCAGCGTCCGCGCCGTGTTGATGTCGTGGGTCACGATGAGGAACGTCGCCTCGATCTGAGCGTTGAGGTCGACGAAGAGCTGATTGATGTAGGCGGTGCGCACCGGGTCGAGGCCGGAATCGGGTTCGTCGATCAGCAAGATCTCGGGGTCGAGGACGAGCGCACGGGCCAGGCCGGCGCGCTTGCGCATGCCTCCGGAGATCTCGCCGGGAAGCTTGTCCTCGGCTCCGACGAGGCCGACCATCTCCATCTTCTCCATGACGATGCGCCGGACCTCGGACTCCGACTTCTTGGTGTGCTCCCGAAGCGGGAAGGCGACGTTGTCGTAGAGGTTCATCGAGCCGAACATCGCGCCGTCTTGGAACAGCACACCGAACAGCCGGCGCACCTGGTAGAGCTCGTGCTCACGACAGGTGGCGATGTCGTGGCCCTCGATGTGGATGTGGCCGCGGTCGGGCTTGAGCAGGCCGATCAGGGTCTTGAGGAACACCGACTTGCCGGTGCCGGACGGACCGAGCATGACGGAGATTTCGCCCGCGGGCAGGGTGAGTGTCACGTCACCCCAGATGAGTTGTCTGCCGAAGGCCTTGGTCAGGCCCTCGACTCGAACCTCAACGCCCACCTGGTCCCTCCTTGACCGACAGGGGCTGTGACTCGACAAGTCACAGCGAGCGACACAGCCGGGCGCGATCGCGAGCAGAGTCGACCGCTCACGACGCGGCCACTCCCGGTTCAACGATCTGTGCATCGACAAGTTACGGCCCGGACAACTCGGTCATAACGGAATGCGGGCGTGTCGCTACGGCGTCCGGGACCCGCGCACGTTACCGCGCAGTAACTACCGTGACAACCGCGGTCGCGGCACCGTACTGGAAACGGCGAAGGGGCAGCCGGCGCGAGCGCGGCTGCCCCTCCCGGGCACGTGAGTACGCGTGCTTACTTGATCGTCACCGTGGCGCCGGCGCCCTCGAGCGCCTCCTTGGCCTTGTCGGCGGTCTCCTTGTTGGCGGCCTCCAGGACCGGCTTCGGCGCGCCCTCGACGAGCTCCTTGGCCTCCTTCAGACCCAGGCTGGTGAGGGTGCGGACCTCCTTGATGACCTGGATCTTCTTGTCGCCGACGGACTCGAGGACGACGTCGAACTCGTCCTTCTCCTCCTCGGCGGCGGCCTCGCCACCACCGGCGGCCGGAGCGGCGGCGACGGCGACCGGAGCGGCGGCCGTGACCCCGAAGGTGTCCTCGAACTGCTTCACAAAGTCGCTGAGCTCGAGGAGCGTCATCTCCTTGAACGTCTCGAGCAGGTCGTCGGTGCTGATCTTCGCCATGATGGCCCTTCCTACTATTCAAAGCTTGTGGCTTGGGTGGTTCCGGGTTGAGCTGTTTGAGCTGGGTTAGCTGTCGTCGCCTTCGGCGGCGGGTTGGGGTGTGGCCGGGGACTCGTCCTCCCGCTTGGCCTGCAACGCGCCCATGAGGCGAGCCGCGTCGGCCAACGGAGCGTTGAACAACAAGGCCGCGTTTTGCAGCGAGGCCTGCAGCGCGCTGGCGAGCTTGGAGAGCAAGACGTCACGCGACTCGAGGTCGGCCAGCTGGCGGATCTCGTCGGCCGAGATCGCCTTGCCGTCGAGGTAGCCGCCCTTGATGACGAGCGCTTCGTTGGTCTTGCCGAAGTCGCGCAGCCCTTTCGCGGCCGCGACGGCGTCGCCCCTGACGAAGGCGATCGCGGACGGACCGGACAGCAGGTCTGCGATGCCGTCGACCCCGGCGTCCTTCGCCGCGAGCTTGGTCAGCGTGTTCTTGACGATCGCGTACGTCGCGTTGTCGCCGAGCGCGCGCCGCAGCTGCTTCAGGTCGTCGACGCTGAGCCCGCGGTAGTCGGTCAGAACCGCGCCGCTCGAACCACGAAACTCGTCAGCGAGCGCCGCGACGGCCGCTTCCTTTTCTGCCCGCGACATGGGTTCTCCTTCCGCACGTACACGATGGTCAGCCGGAGTCACTGGCCGACCCCACACAACGGAAAGCCCCGGCGCAGGACGCACGGGGCGATCCACATCGCACGACGTGGAAGGATCGTGACACCTGCGCGGGCCGCCCGCGATGCGGGACCTTCAGTCGGGCAAGCCCGACAACCAACGGTCTTCGGCGAGGACAAGGCTAGGCGACGATCGGGCATCGGACCAAATCGGGTCGCCCGACATCCGGCCGGTCGACCAGAGTAGGGGCAACGTCTACCGCGATGTGAGCAGAAGGGATGCCATGCGCTGGATCGACAACCTCGAGGACGCCGCCGCGGAACGGCTGGCCGAGCCCGTCCACCGATACGTACGACAGGGGTCCGCCGGTGAGCGCAGCGTCGCCGAGGCCGAGGCCGCGTGGAGCGCGCTCCGGATCCGTCCCCGGGTGCTCGTCGACGTGTCGACGGTACGGACGGAGACGACCGTCCTCGGCACGTCGGTTGCCGCACCGATCCTGGTCGCACCGACCACCGTTCAGCGCCAGGCCGACCCGGACGGCGAGGCTGCGATGGCCCGCGGCACCCTCGCGGCCGGGTCGCTCCTCTGCGTGTCGAGCAACGCCGGGACACCGTTCGCGGCGATCGGTGAGACCGGTGCGCCTTGGTGGGTCCAGGCCTACGTACTACGCGACCGGGGAGCGACCGCCGCCTACCTCCAGCGCGCGGTCGAGGGTGGTGCGCGGGCCGTCGTGCTCACCGCCGACACCGCCGTCGTCGGACGCAAGGAGGACCCCGAGGGCCAGCCGACCGTCTGGGACGTCACGCCGGCCGAGCAACTGCGGGCCAACGTCGATCCCGACCTGCCCGACGACGCCTACGACAAGGCCGCCGACCTGACTCCCGACGCCATCGGATGGCTGGCCGAGGTGACCGGCCTCCCCGTCGTGGTCAAGGGCGTCCTGCGCGGCGACGACGCCCGCCGCTGCGTCGAGGCGGGCGCGGCCGGCATCGTCGTCTCCAACCACGGCGGTCGCCAGCTCGACGGCGCGATCGCCACTGCGCGGGCCCTCCCCGATGTCGTCGACGCCGTCGCCGGATCAGCGGCGGAGGTCTATGTCGACGGCGGCATCCGGAGGGGCGAGCACGTCCTGTCCGCGCTCGCCCTGGGTGCGCGCGGCGTCTTGCTGGGCCGGCCGGCCGTGTGGGCGTTGGCCGTCGCCGGCGCCGACGGCGTCCGCCGGCTGCTCACCGAGCTCACCGACGAACTTCGTCATGCGATGCAGCTCGCGGGCTGCCCCGATCTCGGCGCGATCGGCTCCGACCTGGTGGCTACGGCCCGGAGTTAGAACCGGTCATCGACGGCAGCTGATCGAGCGGGCTCTTCTTGGTCACCTGGCTCGGGGGCGGCGCCTGGACGTCGACCGGCTTGCCCCAGTCGGTCAGGTTCATCACCGCGGACGTGCCGAGCGCGTCGAACTCGATCCGGCGCGGCAGGTTGTCGTCGTCTCCCACCCAGACGTCGTAGGTCAGCGTCGCGGGCATCGCGCCCAGCGACCCCTCGGGCAGGACGTCCTCGCCGAAGGTCTTGGCGACCATCTTCCGGGTGTCGACCGTGATGCGGTAGTGCGTCGTCGGCGTACCGTCGATCTCCTCGCTGCCGACGGCCTCGAAGTCGTCGATCGCGCCGTCGAACGCTTCGGTGATGCCGGCCGGGTTGGCCTGCTCGAAGATCTGTCGGTACAGGCCGCTGAACGGACTGCTCGGGTCGCTCAGGTCGAGCGAGAAGTACTTGCCGGTGTCGCCCTCACTCATGTACATGACGCCGTCGACGAGGATCATCGACATGTTCTGGCCGAGACCAGGGGCGCTCACGGTCATCTCGAGCTCGGTGTCGTCGAGCGACTTGCCCACCGCCAGGTCACCGGACATGGTCATGGCCTGTCCTTGGATGCCCATCTCCATCTCGAGGTGGGTCGACTGGGCCTCGACCTGAGCGTCGCTCGTGCTGGACGAGAAGCTGGCCAGGGTGAGGTCGCCGGCGATGTTGCCGGTGCTCACCGAGTCGGACGACCCCGACGATTCCGACGAGTCGTCGTCGGAGGAGATGTCCGAGCTGGAGCCGCAACCTGTGATGACGATCAAGGCGGCCGCCGACAGGGCGACCGAGATCCGACGCAACGTCATGTTCTCCCCATGTGTACGGAGGATGGTACGGAACGAATGCCGACCCCCAGCGTACGGGGAGCGAGGGTCGCCCGCCGCGGCGGCGTCAGACGACTTCGGGCAACGGTATGCCGGCGAACGGGTCACGCTCGGTGATCTGACGCGGCGCCGGGGCGTCGATGTCGATCGGCTGCCCCCAGGCCCGCAGGTTCATCCGCGTCGTCACGTCGGCGATCGTGACGCTGATCCGTCGGGGAAGCCGGTCGGCTCCGACCCAGAAGTCGTAGGTCAGCTGCTCGGGCCGCTCGACCCCGGCACCGAACAGCTCGTCCGACGTCGTCTCGAGATTGTCGAGGAGCGTGGTGGTGTCGACCGTGACGCGATAGTGGGCCGTGTCGACGCCGTCGAGTCGCTCGGCGCCGTCGACGTCGAAGTCCTCGATCGCGCCCCGGAACCCGCGCAGCTGAGCGGTCGGGTCCAGCTGGACACCGGTGAGCAGGTCGCCCATCGCGCTGTTCGAGTCCCGCAGGTTGTACTTGACGTATTTGTCGTCGGTCAGCCCGCCCATCTCGAGGTACATGATCTCGTCGACGACGATGACCGACAGCGGCACCGGGAAGACCGAGCCCGACACGGTGAGCTCCATGGCGATCTCCGAGGTGCTCTCGCCCTGGTGGACTCGGCCGGCCATGTGCATCTGCTCGACGTCCGGCCCGCCGATCCGCATGTCCATCGCCACCGACTTGGCCTCACGCTCGGCCTTGGACACGGTCTCGATGAAGTCGTCCTCGCCGAGAGTGCCGGCCGGACCGACGCTCTCGGCAGCCGCGTCGGCACCGGATTCGTCGCCGCTGGAGTCAGCGGGTCCCCCTCCGCAGCCTGCGAAGGCGAACACAGCGAGCACGACCGCGATGGCCGTGCGGCGGTGTAACGCCAAGCGGATTCCCTCCAGATCCGGGCGAGACCCGGGTCGAATCAGGCGTCGTCGGATGCGACGTCGCGAGTACGGTTCGGATCCACGGGGATGCCGGGACCCATCGTGGTCGACACGGTCACCTTCCTGAGATAGCGACCCTTGGAGCTCGCCGGCTTGAGCCGCATGATCTCCTCGAGAGCAGCCGCATAGTTTTCGGCCAGCTGCTGATCGCTGAACGACGCCTTGCCGACGATGAAGTGCAGGTTGGCGTGCCGGTCGACCCTGAACTCGATCTTGCCGCCCTTGATGTCCGAGACAGCCTTCGTCACGTCGGGGGTGACCGTGCCGGTCTTGGGGTTCGGCATCAGCCCGCGCGGGCCGAGCACCCGACCCAGGCGGCCGACCTTGCCCATCATGTCCGGCGTCGCCACGACGGCGTCGAAGTCGAGCCAGCCGCCGCTGACCTTCTCGACCATGTCGTCGGCGCCGACGTAGTCGGCACCGGCCTCCCGGGCGGCCTCGGCCTTGTCGGCGGTCGCGAAGACGAGCACCCGCGCGGTCTTGCCGGTGCCGTGCGGCAGGTTGACCGTGCCGCGCACCATCTGATCGGCCTTACGCGGGTCGACCCCCAAGCGCATCGCGACGTCAACGGTGGGGTCGAACTTGGTCTTCGCGGAGTCCTTGGCCAGCCGCATCGCCTCCAGCGGACCGTAGGTCGCGTCGGGGTCGATCTTGTCGGCTGTCGCTCGGTAGTTCTTGCTGCGCTGCATGTCTGGCTGTCCTCTCGTGTGCTACCAGATGTGGTCGTCTCGGGCGCCGCAGCTGCCCTGCCACAGGTTGCTGAGTTACTGATCTACGGTGACGCCCATCGACCGCGCGGTGCCTTCGACGATCTTCATCGCGGCGTCGATGTCGTTGGCGTTGAGGTCGGGGAGCTTGGTGGTGGCGATATCGCGCACCTGGTCGCGGCTGATCTTGCCGACCTTGTCGGTGTGGGGCGTCGACGATCCCTTGGCGAGACCCGCCGCCTTCTTGATCAGCTCGGCCGCGGGCGGCGTCTTGGTGATGAAGCTGAACGAGCGGTCTTCGTAGATCGTGATCTCGGCCGGTACGACGTTGCCACGCATCGACTCGGTGGCGGCGTTGTAGGCCTTGCAAAACTCCATGATGTTGACGCCGTGCGGGCCGAGTGCGGTGCCCACGGGCGGCGCCGGTGTCGCCGTGCCAGCCTGCAGTTGAACCTTGACCAGCGCGGCGACCTTCTTCTTCTTGGGGGGCATGCAAACCTTCTTTGCTCAATTTCCTGTGGTTTCGGTGGTCTTGGCCTACTGTCACAGGTCAGACCTTCTGGATCTGGGTGAAGCTGAGCTCGACCGGGGTCTCTCGGCCGAAGATCTCGACCAGCGCCTTGACGCGCTGTGCGTCGATGTTGATCTCGGTGATCGTGGCGTGCAGCGTGGCGAACGGTCCGTCGACCACCATGACCGAGTCGCCGACGCTGAAGTCGCTGAACTCGATCTTGGTCGCCTTCTGCTGCTGCTCCTCGGCCGCCTCGGCCGGGACCTCCACGTCGGCCTGCACCGCCGGTGCCAGCATGTTTTCGACTTCATCGAGGCTGAGCGGGACCGGCTGGTGGGCGTGGCCGACGAAGCCGGTCACCGACGGCGTGTGCCGCACCGCGGACCAGGACTCGTCGGTCAGGTCCATCCGGACCAGCACATAGCCCGGCAGGACGGTCCGGCGGACCATCTTGCGCTGGCCGTTTTTGATCTCGGCCACCTCTTCGGTGGGCACGACGACCTCGTGGATGAAGTCCTCCATGTTGAGGGAGGTCACCCGGTTTTCGAGGTTGGCCTTGACCCGCTTCTCCATGCCGGAATAGGTGTGGACGACGTACCAGTCGCCGATCTGGCTCTGCAGCCGCTGCCGAAACTCCACCAGCGGATCGGCGTCCGACACCTCGCCATCGGCCGGGGTGGCGTCAGCGGCCACGGGCTCTTCCGGAGTCGCGTCAGCGACCACAGGCTCTTCCGGAGTCGCGTCAGCGACCACAGGCTCTTCCGGAGTCGCGTCAGCGACCACAGGCTCTTCCGCGGGCGCTTCAGCGACCACAGGCTCTTCCGCGGGCGCTTCAGCGACGACCGACTCTTCCGGAGTCGCGTCAGCGACGACGGGCTCCGTCGGGGCGCTGTCGGTCGACTCCACGTCGTCGGCAGTGCTGTCACTGGACGTGGGGGCCGGCGCCTCGATTGCCTCGTCGTACGGCTCGGACACGGTTGGTTCGGTCACCTTCACTCACCAATTCGCTGACGCACGGTCAGCCAAAGACCTTGAACATCGCCTTACCGAAGCCGAAGTCCAGCCCCGCGATGATGCTCATCATGACGAGCACGAAGACAAGGACGACGAAGAAGTAGGTCACCACCATCTGCTGGGTGGGCCATACGACCTTGCGCATCTCGGCGACGACCTGGCGGTAGAACGTCACCGGCGTCGTGCGACCGCCGCCTTCGCGACGCTTCACGGCGCTGGAGCGTGTATCACTCACGATGCCTCCTCGTTGGCACTTGTCTCGTACTCGTTATTCCTTACACCCACCATTGTGGACCGACATGCGCGCCGATCCCAGGCCTGGCGGGCCCGCAGGGCAGGAGGGACTCGAACCCCCAACCGCCGGTTTTGGAGACCGGTGCTCTTCCAGTTGAGCTACTGCCCTTTGGCGAACTTCCCTCATCCGCGACCCTCGACGAATCAGGTTGAGGGCATGACGACTCAGGGTGAGAATCCACCGGAGAGACGAGTGTACGGGCTCGCGCCGTCCCGCGTCGAACCGGGGCACCGAGCGCAGACGCGGGACACACGGGCACCTCGACGCAGGCGATCGGTGTCCGAGATGGGACGATGAGTCCATGACCGTGGCTTCCCCCAGCTCTTCGAACCGCATCTCTGCCCGTGTCGGCGGCATCGCCGAGTCCGCGACGCTCGCCGTCGACGCCAAGGCCAAGGCTCTGAAGGCGGCCGGCCGGCCGGTGATCGGCTTCGGCGCCGGCGAGCCCGACTTCCCGACGCCCGACTACATCGTCGCCGCCGCGATCGAGGCCTGCTCCGACCCGCGCAACCACCGGTATTCGCCGGCGGGCGGCCTCCCAGAGCTCAAGCAGGCGATCGTCGCGAAGACCCAACGAGACTCGGGCTATACCATCGAACCTGGCCAGGTCGTCGTCACCAACGGCGGCAAGCAGGCGGTCTACGAGGCCTTCGCGACGCTGCTCGACCCGGGTGACGAGGTGCTGCTGCCCACGCCGTACTGGACGACCTACCCGGAGTCGATCCGGCTGGCTGGCGGCGTGCCGGTCGAGGTGGTCGCCGACGAGACGCAGGACTATCTCGTCACCCTCGACCAGCTCGAAGCCGCCCGGACCACCCGGACCAAGGTGCTGCTGTTTTGCTCACCGTCCAACCCGACCGGCGCGGTCTATCCGCCCGACCAGGTCGCGGCGATCGGGCGGTGGGCCGTCGAGCACGGCATCTGGGTCGTGACCGACGAGATCTACGAGCACCTGACCTACGACGGCGTCGAGGCCGTGTCGATGCCGGTCGCCGTCCCCGAACTCGCCGACAGCTGTGTCGTGGTCAACGGGGTGGCCAAGACGTACGCGATGACCGGGTGGCGGGTCGGCTGGATGATCGCGCCGGCCGACGTCGCGAAGGCCGCGGCCAACCTCCAGTCGCATGCCACGTCCAACGTCGCCAATGTCTCTCAGCGGGCGGCGCTGGCCGCCGTCTCGGGCGACCTGGCGGCCGCCAGCCGCATGCGCGAGGCCTTCGATCGCCGCCGCCGCACCATCGTCGAGTTGCTCAACGCCGTCGACGGCGTGACCTGCCCCGAGCCGAAGGGCGCGTTCTACGCGTACCCGTCGGTCGCGGGCGTGCTCGGACGCGAAGTGGGCGGTCGGCGACCGGCGACCTCGGCTGAGCTGGCCGAGCTCATTTTGGAAGAGGTCGAGGTCGCGGTCGTACCAGGCGAGGCGTTCGGTACGCCCGGCTATCTCCGGCTCTCCTACGCGCTGTCCGACGACGACCTCGTCGAGGGCGTCGGCCGGATCCAGAAGCTGCTCGGTGCGGCCTGACCCGATGGTCCTCGACGGCTGCTATTCCTGCACGGTCGAGTCCTCCGGCGAGCTGCCGTCGTGGCAGCGGATCGTCGTGACCGACCATTGGCGGGTCGTGCATGCCTTCAACAGCTCGCTGCTCGGCTGGCTGGTCGTCTTGCCGCGGCGACACATCGAGAGCCTGGCCGAGCTCGAGCCCGAGGCCGCCGCCGCACTGGGACCTTTGCTGACCGACCTCACGAGCGCGCTGCAAAAGGTCACCGGCTGCCAAAAGACGTACGTGATGCTGTTCGCCGAGGCCGAGGGCTTCGCCCACCTGCACATCCACGTCGTGCCGCGCATGGCCGACCAGCCGGAGGACGAGCGCGGGCCGCAGATCTTCGCCCGGCTCGACCGCCCGGAGGGTGAACGCGTGCCCGAGGTCGATCGCAAACGGGTGGCCGACGAGATCGGCGAGGCGCTGGGCCGGTGACCTCGCTCGACCCGCATCCCCGCATCGTCGACGACGAAGCCGCCCCGCGCCGCGACGTCCACACGCTGCCGAAGGCGCATCTGCACCTGCACTTCACGGGGGCGATGCGGCACACGACGCTGGTCGAGCTGGCCCAGCGGGACGGCATCCGGCTGCCCTCGGCGTTGGCCGAGGACTGGCCGCCCAAGCTGACGGCCACCGACGAGAAGGGCTGGTTTCGCTTCCAGCGGCTCTATGACGTCGCCCGGTCGGTGCTGCGGACCGAGGCCGATCTGCGCCGGCTCGTCCTCGAGGCGGCCGAGGACGACGCCAACGACGGCTGCGGCTGGATGGAGATCCAGGTCGACCCGTCGGGCTACGGCAACCGGTTCGGAGGCATCACGGCGTTTACCGACCTGGTGCTCGACGCCGTACGGGTCGCCGAGCGCCAGGTCGGCATCGGCATCGGCGTCGTGATCGCCGCCAACCGGACGCGGCACCCGCTCGACGCGCGTACGCTGGCGCGGCTCGCGGCCCAGTACGCCGGGCGCGGCGTCGTCGGGTTCGGGCTGTCCAACGACGAGCGTCGGGGACGCATCGATGACTTCGCTCCGGCGTTCTCGATCGCAAGCCGGGCCGACCTGATCAGCAATCCGCACGGCGGCGAGCTACGCGGGCCGGACAGCGTCGCCGGCTGTCTCGACCAACTACACGCCGACCGGGTCGGCCACGGCGTGCGCTGCGTCGAGGATCCGCGGGTGCTCGACGCGGTCGTCGCTGCCGGCGTCACCCTCGAGGTCTGCCCGGTCTCCAATGTCTCCCTCGGCGTCTACGCGTCGATCGAGGAGGTACCGGTGCTGGAGCTGCTCGACGCCGGCGTCCCGATCAGTCTCGGCGCCGACGACCCGCTGCTGTTCGGGTCACGGCTGGCCGGTCAGTACGCCGTCGTTCGCGCAGCGCACGGGGTCGACGACGCGACGCTGGCCGAGCTGGCCCGGATGTCGATCCGAGGCTCCTGCGCACCGACCTCCGTCAAGTCCGGACTTCTCGACGGCGTCGACGGCTGGATACGGGCCGAGCCGACCGACCCGTAGTGGAGTAATCTGCGCGCCCATGACTCTGGGGCCCGCACCTCGCATCGTTGTCATGCTCGCCGCTGCGTCCGGCCTCGTCCTGACCGCCTGCTCGGGCGACGACGCACCGACGGCCAGTTCGCTCACGATCGTGGACACACACGAGCTCGACCTGCCCTTCGGAGACGCGTACCTCTCCCCTGACGGCGAGCGGATCGCGACGTACGCGGACAGCGAGCTGTGCATCTACACCGCCGACGGCGACCAGGAACGGTGCACCGCGGACGAGTTGCAGCTCGACCCGAACTCGATCCGGTGGAGCCCGGACAGCAGCAGGCTGGCGTTCACCGAGAACTACTTCGTCTTCCTGACCGAGCCCGACATCTGGGTGCTCGACGCCGACTCGGCCGAGGCGACAGACCTCACCGACGACGGCGTCGCTCCGCATGAGATCAACGTCATCGCCGACGCCGACTCCAGTGACGCCGTGGTCGACACCACCCCGACGTGGGTCGACGACTCGACGATCCGGTTCATCCGACGAACCGGCGACGACGAGCCGGTCGCCGTGATGGAGATATCGACCTCGGGCGGCGACCCCGACGAGGTTGGGACCCTCGACACGACCACGCCGCCGGCCGCGGTCGCCTACGGACCCGACGGCACCTCCGCCGTCTACGGGCGGCTGGGCGACGGCGACCTGGTGATGTCCGACCTCGACGGTGGCAACGTCGAGACGCTCTCCGACGTCCCTGGGTATGCCGTCTCGGCCTCTCCGGCGGGCGACGAGGTCGTCGTGCTCCCGGCCGCCAGTGCATGGTTGACGGACGACGATGCGCCGCCGACGAGCATCCATTCGTTCGACGGGGGCGAGCCGATGGAGATCGACGGTCGGCTGACCTGGGCGACCTGGCGCAATGACGGCGACGGGTTCGCTTACGCCGAGGCCGATGAGATGACCCCGACGTCGATGTCGTTGCGGCTCGCCGACAGTCCGGCCGCCGAGGCGGAAGAGGTCGGCCACGGCTCCTACCTCGCGCCCTACCGCGCGGCATCGTTCCGGCTGCCGGTCTGGTCGGCGCAGGACACCATGCTGCTGATGCAACTCAACGAGGACGGTGACGGCGACGCGAGCGGCTTCGGCTACGTCCTCGTCCAGTTCGGCGCGGAGTGAGGCGCGTCGCGACCGGTTTGAGAGGGTGGACGCATGACGCAGCCGTCGGCATCGCAACAACCGCCGTCCGGCTATCCGTACGGGCCGCCGCCACCGCCCCGACCCATCCCGCCGAAGCATCCGGACGCCGTGACCGTGCTCGTGCTCGGCGTCATCGCCGTCGCGGCCTTCCCGCTGACCGGTCCCTTCGCGTGGGCCATCGGTGCTCGGGCGCGGCGCGAGTTCGACGCCAATCCCGGCCGTTGGTCGGGTGAGGACGAGCTCAAGGTCGGCTACGTCCTCGGCATCGTCGGGACGGTCCTGTTGCTGCTCGGCGTGATCGCGATCGCCGTCCTGATCCTTACCTTCATCACCCTCGCACGGAGTTGACATTGTCCGAACCGCCATCGGAACGCCCGGAGTCAGAGCCGACGCCGGACTCGGAACAGACCGCACCGCAGCCGCCCCCCGGGCAACCGCCGTATCCGCCGGGTCAGCCGCCCTATCCGCCCGGGCAGCCGCCCTACCCGCCCGGGCAGCCGCCCGGGCAGCCGCCCTATCCCCCGCCGCCTTACGGGTACGGGCAGCCGTACGCCTTCGTGCCGTACCAGCCCAAGCCACGCCACCCGCAGGCCATCACCGTCATGGTCCTCGGCTGCATCGCGCTGGTCGGCGGGCTGTTCACCGGCGGCCTGGCCACCGTGGTGGGGCCGTTCGCATGGGTGATCGGCGGCCGGGCCAAGCGTGAGATCGCGGCCGAGCCGGGTCGTTACTCCGACGAGGAACTGGTCACGATCGGCTACGTCCTCGGCATCGTCGCGACCGTGCTGCTCGCTCTCGGCGTTATCGGAATCGTGACTCTCATCGTCGTGGTCGCGGCCGCCTGACCGCGTCCCGACTCAGAGCTCGACGCCGACCAACACCGGCTCGTTGACGAGTCGTACTCCGAACCGCGCCTCGACGCCGTCCCGGACCTCGCGGGCGAGCCGCACCAACTCGGCGGCGCTCGCCGAGCCCCGGTTGGTCAGTGCGAGCGTGTGCTTGGACGACAAGCGCACCTCGCCGTCGCCGTAGCCCTTGCCGTAGCCGGCATGCTCGATCAGCCACGCCGCACTGGTCTTCACCCGACCGTCTTCGACCGGCCACCGCGGCGCCTCAGCGGGCAGCCGCTCGGCCGGCTCGGCGTCCAGGATGGGGTTGGTGAAGAACGAGCCGGCGCTCCACGTGTCGTGATCGTCGGGGTCGAGCACCATGCCCTTGCCGCGACGCAGCTCGAGGACGGCCGACCGCACCTCGGCGCTCGGCCGGCGCGATCCGATCGGGGCATCCAGCCGCCGGGCCAGCTCGGCATAGGCCAACGGCGCCGACAGATCGCCCCGAGCGAACTGGAACGTGACGCCCAGGATGAGATGGCGATCCGGCTCCCGCTTGAACCGGCTCGTGCGATAGCCGAACCCGCAGTCGCCCGCCGCGTACGTGGTTTGGCGCTGGTGCTTGCGGTCGTACGTGCGGACCGACGCGATCGACTGGGAGACCTCCTGCCCGTACGCGCCGACGTTTTGCATCGGGACCGCTCCGCACCGCCCCGGGATGCCGGACAGGCACTCGACGCCGCGCCATTCCTCGGCGATCGCGCGCACGACGAACGCGTCCCAGTCCTCACCGGGCGCGATCGTCACCGACAGGACGCCGCAGCCGTCGTCGGCGATGTCGACGCCGGCGATCCGGACCGCGACGACCGTGCCGTCGAAACCCGCGTCGTCGACCACCAGGTTGCTGCCGCCGCCGAGCACGAGGACCGGCTCACCCGTGCTGTCACAGGTCGCGACCTCGGCGATCAGCTCGGCCTCGTCGTGCACCTCGACCAGGCGCTTGGGCGGACCGCCCAGCCGCAGGGTCGTGAGCTCGGCGAGCGGAACGGTCGGGCGCTCAGGCATTGCGGGTCACGACGGCTCGGGCCTGGCCGAGGACCTTCTGCCCGCCGCACGTCACCGTCAGGTCGATCCGGACCCGATCCGGCTGATCGGTCGGCTTGACGTCGCCGACGACCTCGACCTCCACGCCG
Source organism: Nocardioidaceae bacterium (assembly GCA_035630615.1). GTDB lineage: Bacteria > Actinomycetota > Actinomycetes > Propionibacteriales > Nocardioidaceae > DATFRX01. The sequence goes on along the minus strand of DASQKI010000049.1, from coordinate 65,232 downwards.
GCCTCGTCGTCGGGCACGGCGACCGGGCGGGTGAAGCGGCTGCCGAGCTCGACGACGCGGTCGGCGCCGCCGGCCCATTCGGCGGCCGCCCGGCCGGCCAGGGCCAGGGTGTACATGCCGTGGGCGATGACGCCCGGCAGGCCGACCTCGGTCGCGACCCGCTGCGACCAGTGAATCGGGTTGAAGTCACCGCTGGCACCGGCGTAGCGCACCAGGTCAGACCGGCGCACTACGTAGGCCACCGGTCCGAGCGTGGCACCGGACTCGAGGACCGTCATGCGTCATCACCGCTCGGAGCCCGGTGGGCCAAGGTGGCGTAGGCGACGCAGACACGCTCGCCGTCGACGGTACGGACGGTGCTGCGGGTCGCGATGAGGCTGGTGCCGGCGGCCTGGCGTACCGTCTCGACGCCGATCGTGGCGGTCAGCACGTCACCGGCGTGGATCGGCCGGTCGATCTCGAAGCGCTGCTCGGAGTGGACGACGTTGCGCAGCTCGATGCCGACGTCGGGATCGGCCATGAAATCGGACATCGCCTGAAATGCCACGACCATCGGAAACGTCGGCGGCGCGACGACGTCGGGATGGCCGGCCGCCCGCGCGGCAGCCGGGTCGCGATGCACGTCGTCGTCGGCGCCGACCGCGTCGGCGAACGCCGCGATCTGGCTGCGGCTGACGTCGTACGGCGGCGTCGGCGGGAATTCTCGACCGGCGAGATCTGGGGCCAGCGGCATCGACGGGTCAGCGAGCCGCGATCAGCGGGTCTCGCGGTGGTCGGTGTGCTTCTTGCAACGCGGACAGTACTTCTTCAGCTCCATGCGGTCCGGGTCGTTGCGCCGGTTCTTCTTGGTGATGTAGTTGCGCTCTTTGCAGACGGTGCACGCCATCGTGATCTTGGGGCGGACGTCTGAACTCTTGGTGGCCACGATTCGGTGCCTCTGATTCCTTCGGTACGGGTGGTAGGTGCGACTGAGTAGTAGCGGGGGCGGGACTCGAACCCGCGACACCACGATTATGAGCCGTGTGCTCTGACCACCTGAGCTACCCCGCCACGGGAGGTGGTGCTACCAGTCTCCCAGAGCCCCAATACGGAATCGAACCGTAGACCTTCTCCTTACCATGGAGACGCTCTGCCGACTGAGCTATTGGGGCAAGCGACCACAGAGGATACACAGCCCCGGACCCGCCGCGCCAAAGCGCCACCATGCGGTCGCCACCACGGTGGGCAACCGATCCGGTTTAGCACGGCGAGCACCTCAGTTACCAGGGTCAGACGACCGGGAGTCTGGCCGTCGGAGCGTCCTACGATTCGCCGGTCGGCTCGGTGCACTGCCGTGCCTTCGGAGGGACGGACCGCGGCTCCTCCGGCGCGACCGGGGGTCAGATCACACGAAGGGGAATACACATGCGACGACTCATTGGGGCGGCCCTCGCTGCTGGGGTGATGGCGGCTGGCTTGCTCGGGCCGGCGAACGCGGTCGAGGTCGGCCACGAGGGCTGCACACCCGGCTACTGGAAGAATCACACCGACAATTGGGAGGAAGCGTCGCCCGACCAGTTGGTGAGCAGCATCTATCACGTGTCGCCGGCGCTCGCGACCGTCACACTCGAAGAGGCCCTGGCGCTGCGCGGCGGGCCGGGTGTCGCCGGTGGCGAACGGATCCTGGTCCGCGCCGCGGTCGCCGCCTACCTCAACGCCGCCCACGACGGTCTCGGCTACCCGTGGCGACGGTTCGCGATGGGCCTCGACGGCCGGCCGCCGCTGGTGCCCTACGTCAACGACGCCCTGGAGAGCGGTGACCGAGCCACCATGATCGCGGTGGCTCGGCGACTCGACGCCGACAACAACCTGGGCTGCCCGCTGAACTAGTCACCCCTCGAGTCCGCGAGTGGCGCAACGTTGTCGCTTCCTCGGCATGCCGACGGCGACCATGCGCCACTCGCGGTTCGGGCTCGCGGGGTAGGTTTCACGTCATGTCACGTACCACCATGACGGTGACCCCACAGCTGCACGACTATCTCGCCGCCCACAATCGGCCGCAGCCCGACGAAATCCTGCGCGACCTCGCCGCCGAGACGGCCGACGCGCTCCCGGACGAGGCCGGTATGCAGATCGCCCCGGAGCAGGGCGCGTTCATGACGTTGCTGACCAAGGTCGTCGGCGTCCGCTTCGCCGTCGAGGTCGGCACCTTCACCGGCTACTCGTCGCTGTGCGTCGCCCGCGGGCTGGCGCCCGGCGGCCGACTGCTGTGCTGCGACGTGAGCGAGGAGTTCACGTCGATCGCCCGTCGCTACTGGGATCGGGCCGGCGTCGCCGACCGCATCGAGCTCCGGATCGCCCCGGGGATCGACACCCTGCGCGCCTTGCCCACCGACCCGCCCATCGACCTGGCCTTCGTCGACGCCGACAAGGAGGGCTACGTCGACTACTGGGACGAGATCGTGCCGCGACTACGGTCGGGCGGCGTCGTCCTCGTCGACAACGTGTTTTCCAACGGCCGCGTCGTCGCCGACGACCCCGGACCGACCGGCGAGGCGATCCAACGCTTCAACGACCACGCGGCCGGTGACGACCGGGTGGAGCTGGCCATGCTGCCGATCGCGGACGGGCTCACCTTCGCCCGCAAGCTCTGAGCGTCAACGGAGACTTGGAGTTGCGGTCGCCAGGGATGCCGCAACTCCAAGTCTCCAGTCTGTGGTGGGTCAGCAGACCGAGTCAGTCGGCTTGGGTTTGGCCAGACCGAAGATCGGTCGCAGGCTGAGCCCGGCCAACGTCCCGAAGATGGCCGTCAGCCCCCACAGCCATCCGTGCAGGCTGAACGACGCGATGCCGCCGAAGTACGCGCCGATATTGCAGCCGTACGCGATGCGGGCGCCGTAGCCCATCAGGAGGCCGCCGATGATCGCGCCGACAGCGAGCCGGCGCGGGATCCGACGGTGGAGCGTGAACGCCGCTCGACATCGCGAACCGGGTCGACGACGAGCACCTCGCCGGCGTCGTGGAGCAGGTAGCTACGGTTGCCGAGCTGTGGGGTATCGATGGCAATCACGTCCATGTCGTAAGTCTAGTGGATTACTGTACTTATAGGTTTGGGCCCGATCACGTACGTTCGGGTCTTCGCACGACGGCGAAGGAGGCGGCCCGTGGCCGACCCGGACTGGCCGGCGCTGGCGGGCGCACTCGACGGCGATGTGCTGACCCCGGACGCGCCCGACTACGACGACGTGCGTCGGCCCGCGATCCCGAACTTCCACGACGTGCGCCCGCAGGCGATCGCTCGCTGTGCGACGCCGATCGACGTGGCCGAGACGATCGCGTTCGCGACCCGGCACGGCCTGCCGTTCGCCCCCCGAAGCGGCGGTCATTGCTTCGCCGGCGGGTCGTCGACCCGAGGGATTGTCGTCGACGTCTCTGCGATGGACGCCGTCGCGGTGTCGGACGGGACCGTCGCGGTGGGCGCCGGCACCCGACTCGGCCCGCTCTACGACGCTCTCGCCGCCCACGATGCGACGATCCCGGCCGGCTGCGGCCCGACGGTGGGAGTCGCGGGTCTCGTCCTCGGCGGCGGGCTCGGCATCCTCGGACGCGCCTACGGCCTCACGTCGGACCGGCTCGTCAGCGCCCAGGTCGTCCTGGCCGACGGGCGCACCGTCCGATGCGACGACGAGCGCGACGCCGACCTGTTCTGGGCCCTGCGAGGCGCCGGCGGCTGTCGCTTCGGCATCGTGACGTCAGTGGAGCTCGCGACTGTCGCCGCGCCGCGCATGACCGGCTTCCACCTGCGCTGGCCGGCGGAGTCGGCAACGCGGGTCGTCGACGCCTGGCAACACTGGGCGCCGGACGCTCCCGACGGACTGGCGGCGAGCCTGCTGGTCCGAGCGACCGGCGCCGCAGACGTTGCGCCGACGGTCAACGTCTTCGGCTCGATGATGGGAGCCGAGGCCGACCTGACCCCCCTGGTCGACGACCTGACGACCCGGGTCGGCGCCGAACCCGAGTCGACGCTGATCCGAGAGGGCTCACATCGCGACACGAAGCGGCTGCTGGTCGAGCTGTTTCCCGGCGAGGAGAACGCCGATCATCTCTACAGCAAGTCGGAGTACTTCGAGCGCTCGCTGCCGGTCGAAGCGATCGCGAAGCTCGTCGACCACTTCGCCGACGGACGGCCCGACGGCGAGACGCGGATCCTCGACTTCATGCCGTGGGGCGGCGCCTACAACCGAGTGCGCCCCGACGCAACGGCCTTCCCCCATCGCAGCGCCCGCTTCCTGATCAAGCACGAGACCGCCGCTCCCCCGGCCCGGCACGCCGAGGCAATCGGATGGCTCACCGCGTCGTGGTCGGTCGTCCACCCATGGGGCAACGGTGGCCTGTACGTCAACTTCCCCGACTCGGAGCTCGACGACTGGTCGCCGGCGTACCACGGGGTCAACCGCGACCGCCTGCTGCAGGTCAAAGCGGCGTACGACCCCGAGGACCGCTTCGGTCAGGCCGGTCGCTCGAGCCGATAGATCACGTGCGGCCGCAGCGGGCTGTCGGCGTCAATCCGCGGGTGCTCGAATGTCCCGAGCAGCGTCATGCCGATGCGACGCATGACGGCCTGCGACGGCCCGTTGAGAACCGCCGTCATCGACCAGAGCTCGCCGAGCCCGGCGCCGTTGAAAGCGACGTCGACCGCCGCGTTCGCAGCCTCGGTCGCGTAGCCCTTCCCCCATGCGGCGACGCTGAGTCGCCAGCCGACCTCCATCCCACCGGCGCCCGGAACGCCGTCGGGCATCGGATTGAGACCGGTGTAGCCGAGGAACTCGCCGGTCTCGGCCAGCTCCAACGCCCACAGCCCGAAGCCCTGCGTATCGAACCGCTCCTCGATGCGGTCGACGAAGGCATCGGACTCGGTCTGCGTCATCGCGGCGGGGAAGTACCGCATCACCTCGGCATCGGCGTTCATCGCGGCGAACGGGTCGCGGTCGGAGTCGCGCCAGCGGCGCATCAGCAGGCGGTCGGTGCGGACCTGGTCGTGGCGTTCGGTCACCGGAGCAGGGTACGCGTCAGCGGCTGACAGAGGCATCGACTAGGTCGGGGGGTTCACCGAAACGTGATTTCGCCGATACCAATCGGCCAGGCGCCGAACCAGACTGGCCCTTCGTACCCGAGACGTCGCCGGGCTCGAAGCCATTGTCGCCGCGCTGTGAGTCAGAGCCGCTCGGCGAGCAGCGCCACGACTTCGTCGGCTCCGAACGCCCGAGGGTGATTGACGGTCACCGCGTCGGCCAGGGCGCCCTCCGCGATCGAGGGGAGCATGGTCTCGTCGACGCCGAGCTTGCGTAGCGGCCCCCGTGCACCGACGTCGTCGGCCAGCTCGCGGACCGCCGCGACGACCGCCTCGACTCCGCCGCCGACTCCCATCGCCGTCCCGGCCGCGACGTACGCCTCGCCCGCGGCGGCGACCGTGCGGGTCATCACCTCGTCGACGACCGCCGACAGGGCAATGCCGTGCACGGCTCCGGTGTGGTTGGTCAGCGCGTGCGCGATCCCGTGCACGAGTCCGAGTCCGCTTCGGGTCAGGGCGAGCCCGGCCAGGTGGGCGCCGAGCAGCATCTTAGATCGCGCCACCAGATCGGTGCCGTCGGCCACCGCGCGACGAAGGTTGCCACTCACGAGGCCGATCGCCTGCGCCGCGTACGCCGCCGACACCGGTGTGGATCGCCGCGACGCCAGCGACTCGATGCCGTGGACCAGGGCATCCATGCCGGTCGCGGCCGTCGCCCGTGGCGGCAGGCCTAGGGTCACCTCTGGATCGAGGATCACGTGCCGCGGCCGGACACTGTCGTGGCCGACGTAGACCTTGCACCGCGCGGAGGTGTCTTCGATGACGCCGAAGCCGTTGGTCTCCGCGCCGGATCCAGCCGTCGTGGGGATCGCGACGATCGGCCAGCCCGCGCGGGCCACCTCTGCAGTGAGATCGCCGCCGAGGCCGGCATTGGCGCCGAGCAGCGCGACGCCCTTGGCCGTGTCGAGCACCGAACCGCCACCGAGGGCGACGACGGTCGACTCGCCGAAGGCCCGAGCCCGATCGGCACCTCCGTCGAGGGTCTGGGTCGTGGGGTTGGGCTCGACGGCGTCGTACGTCGCGGTCTCGAGGCCGTCGGCGTGGAGCAACCCGCGTACCCGATCGACGAGCCCGGCCCGCAGCAGTCCCGCATCGGTCACGAGAAACACCCGCGCCGGTCCGATCCGCCGCACGACGTCGGGCAGCCGCTCGATCGACGCAGCGCCGAAGTCGACCCGCGGGGTCTTCGGCATCACGACAGGTCGATCCAGGTGGTCTTCAACGCGGTGTATTCGTCCAACGCGTGCAGGGACTTGTCGCGGCCGAAGCCGGAGCCCTTGACGCCGCCGAACGGCGCGAAAACGTCCGTCGCGTCAAACGTGTTGACCCACACGGTGCCGGCCCCCAAGGCCCGCGACACCCGGTGCGCGGTCGCGAGGTCACGGGTCCACACCGAAGCTGCCAGGCCATAGGAGGTCTGGTTGGCGAGCGCGACACCCTCATCGACACCAGCGAACTCGACTACCGACAGGACCGGCCCGAAGATCTCCTCTTGGGCGACGCGGGCTGTGTTGGCGACCCGATCCAGCACCGCAGGCTCGACGAAGTAACCGCCGCTCTCGAGGCGGACCCGCTGGCCTCCGATCAGCTCGGCGCCTTCGTCACGACCGATGTCGAGGTAGTTCAGGACGCGGTCGAGCTGGGTCTGGTCGACGATCGGACCCATCGTCGTCGCCGGGTCCAGAGGATCTCCGACGACAAAGCCCTCGACTACGTCGACGACTCGACCGAGGAGCTCGTCCTTGATCGTTCGGTCGACGATCAGCCGCGATCCGGCGTTGCAGGTCTGGCCGGCGTTGTAGCAGACGCCCCACGCGATCGCCTCGGCCGCGGCCGCGAGGTCGTCGACGTCGGCGAGGACGAGCTGGGGCGATTTGCCGCCGGCCTCGAGTTGCACCTGCTTCGCGTTGGAGTCGGCGGCATAGCGCAAGAACAGCCGCCCGACCTCGCCCGACCCGGTGAACGCGATCTTGTCGACGTCGGGGTGTCGCCCCAGTGCCTGCCCCGCCTCCGGACCGATTCCGGTGACGACGTTGAGTACGCCTGGGGGCAGGCCGGCCTCGACAGCGAGTCGGGCCAACAGGATCGACGACAGCGACGACTGCTCGGCTGGCTTGAGCACGACGCTGTTGCCCGTCGCGATCGCAGGCGCCAGCTTCCACGACGCGATGATCAGGGGGTAGTTCCACGGCACCACGGCGCCGACGACACCGAGCGGCTCGCGGGTGATCGTGACGAGGGTGTCGGCGCCGCTCGGGCCGATCTCGTCGTACAGCTTGTCGAGCGCCTCGGCGTACCACTGGATGCAGTAGGCCGCCGACGGTACGTCGACGCGGACCGACTCGACGATCGGCTTGCCCATGTCGAGGGTCTCGAGCAGCGCCAAGTCCTCGGCGTGCTCGCGGATCAGCTCGGCCCAGCGCAGCATGACGTGCTTGCGGGCCCGGGGTGACCGAGTACGCCAGCGGCCGTCGTCGAAGGCGGCCCGGGCGGCCCGTACCGCGGCGTCGACATCCGCATCGGCGCCGCGCGCCACGTCGGCCAACCCGCTCCCGTCGCGCGGGCTCCGGGTCTCGAAGGTCGCGCCGGAGGCCGCGTCGCGATGGTTGCCGTCGATGTACAGCCGGCCCTCCGGACGGACCGCGTCGGCGGCCGCCAGCCAGTCGTCCTTGCCTCGCTCCAACAAGCTGTTCATGTCACCGACCACCTTGCCATCGCGTCGTCGTCGAGCTGGACGCCGAGCCCTGGCCGGTCCGGGATCGCGACGTAGCCGTCGGCGTCGATCCGTACCGGCTCGGCGAGCATGAAGTCGCGGCGCTCGACCGTCCATCCGTCGGGGTCGAGGGGAAACTCGAAGTAGGGGCCGGCTCCGACGCCGCACGCGACCTGCAGGTTGGACAAGAGGCCGATGCCGTTGGTCCAGCTATGTGGAGTGAACCGTCGGTGCCGGTGCTGCGCCAACTCGGCGGCGACGCGAGCCCGATGCATGCCGATCGCGAGCACGCAGTCCATCTGATAGACGTCGAGCACGTCATGCTCGAGGTAGTCGAGGACCTCGTCGAACGATGGCAGCATCTCGCCGCCGGCGATGCTCAACGAGGTCGAGGCGCGCAACTCGCGCAGGCCGCGCCAGTCGGCATACGGCAGCGGCTCCTCGACCCAGAGCACGCCCAACTCCTCCAACGCGGCGACGACCCGGCGGACCACCTTGGCGTCGAGGGCCGGCTCGACATCGCCGGGCAGGCGCCACGACTGGTTGAGATCGACCATCAGGTCGATGTCGTCGCCGAGGGCGTCCCGGACCGCGCGTACCGTCGCGACGCCCGCGCCGACCCGGTCGCGGTCGACGCGGAGCTTGATCGCCCGGAAGCCGCGCTCGCGCGCCGCGACGGCGGACTCCACCCGGGCCGACGGGTCCTTGAGCTCGCCGGTCGACATGTAGGCCGGCAGCCGGGTCGCCGAGTTGCCGAACAGCGTCGCGACGGGCAGCCCCGCCACCTGTCCGACGATGTCCCACAGTGCCGCCTCCAACGGCCAAAACCGACCGGCGTGGAAGTTGATCGTCTCGATCGTGCGCACCTGCCGCATGATCTGCAGCGGATCGGTCCCGACGAAGAGATGGCGATAGGCGTCGAAGCCGTTCATCGTGTCGCCGGATCCGATGCCGGTGACGCCCTCGTCGGTCTCGACCCGCACCACGGTGGCGTCGAAGCGATCACGGGGCGTCGGATCCCAGGCCGCCCGGAACGGCGGGTCGAGTGGCAGCCGCAGCCGGTCGAGTCGTACGTCGGTGATCTTCATCTGGTCGCCTACGTTAATTGGTCAGACCATAACACCTTCTGTTAGGTGAGCGACGTCCCTCGGGTGAGATGGCGAACCATGGCCGCTCGGGCGGCGTCGCGGTCGCGCTCGGTCAACGCTTCGAGGACGACACGATGGTCCTCGACCGTACGCTGATGGGCGTCGTCGACCGGCTCACGCTCGCGCAGCGCGGCCATCCGCAACGGGCCGCGAAACGACTCGGCCACCTGCGTCACCGCCCAGTTTTGCGACGCCGCCGCCAGCCGAGCGTGGAAGTCGCTGGCCAGCTGCGGGTCGTAGCTATCGTCGACCATCGCCTGCTCGGCCTGCTCGCAGATGTCGCCGAGCGCCGCGAGGTCGTCGTCGGTCGCCCGCTTCAAGGCGAGGTCCAAGATGCCGAGCTCCATGACGAGTCGGGCTTCGGCGACCTCCTCCGGACTGATGTCGGACATGGCGAGCACGTCGCTCAACCGCTCGCCCAAGACGTCGGCGGTCGGCGCCGTGACGAACGCGCCACCGGACACGCCGACCTTGACCTCCATGAGACCGCGGGCCTGCAGAATCCGGATGGCGTCGCGCACGGTCACGCGGCTGACGCCGAACGCCTCGGCCAGCTGACGCTCCGACGGCAGCCGGTGCCCGGCCTTGAGCTCACCAGTGCGCAGCAGCTCGACGATCTGGTCGACGATCTGCTGACTCGCCCGACCTCCGGCAACCGGCGTCAGGAAGCTCGCGTCGCTACTCATTCGGCGGCGCCTCGTGCGGCGGACCCACGCCTGTGGAGGCGTGCCGCCGTCCGGCCGAGGTGACGCTCCATCAATGCGTGCGCGGCGTCGACGTCGCGCTTGCGGATCGCCTCGACGAGCTTGTGGTGCTCGCGGGCGCCCTGCTTGCCCATCGTGGGCGCGACGTCGCGGGCCCGCGCGAGCGACATCAGCAGCGGCCCCTGGAAGGAGTCGACGATCAACGCGATCGCCGTGTTGTGCGCCGAGGCCGCCAGCCGGATGTGAAACTCGGCCGACAGTCGGACGTCGAAGTCGCCCTGCTTCAGGGCGGCGTCGGCCCGGGCGCAGATCGCTTCGAGCTCGGCGAGGTCCTCGTCGGTTCGCCGCTCGCAGACCAGCGGGATGGCACCCAGCTCGAAGATCATCCGGGCCTCGGTCACGTCTTCGGGTGATGTCGACGACAGCAGGAGCATGTTGGCCAGGCCCTCGCCGACGTACCCCGGCGCCGGCGCGGTGACGAACGCGCCGCCGCGAGCGCCGACCCGAATCTGGACCAGACCGGTGGCTTCTAGCGTCCGTAAGGCGTCGCGGACCGTGACCCGACTGACGCCGAGCCGCCCGGTCAGCTCCCGCTCGGACGGCAGGGCGTCGCCGGGACGCAGCTGACCGGAGTGGATCGCGCCCTTGATCTGGCGTACGACGTCCTCGGACGCCCGGCCGACATTCACCGGCCGGAACATGCCAGTGTCGGCCTTCTGGTTACTTGACGTGGCCGCCATCTGCTACTCCCGCGCTATGGTCAAATGGTCAGACATTATGATAGTCTTTCCGACGGATGGTCCCACGAAAGGAGTCTATCGATGGGTGACGGCGGACGAGTGTTTCTACGGGGCATCAGCTCGGACAAATACGGGCTGAAGGAGGTCCGCGCCGCCCAGTTGAGTGCTCCTCGACTGCGCGGCGACGACGTCGTCGTTGACAACGCGTCGGTCGGACACTCGAGGCGACTCCAAGGACTCGCGTACCTGGTGGCGCCTCGGCCCGGGCGACGACCCGTTCCTGACCCAGACCCTCCAGGTGCATTTCGTCGAGATCCCCGCCGGCAAGTCCAACCACGGCCACGGACATCAAAACGAGGCCGTCTTCTACATCCTCCAGGGCAAGGGCTACGAGGTCCACGACGACCAGCGCTACGAGTGGGAGAAGGATGACCTCGTCGTCGTGCACACCGACTCGGTCCACAAGCACTACAACGACGGCGACGAGACCGCCCTCGCCCTGGTCATGAAGGCCAAGTCGACGTGGATGTACTTCGGCCTCATCCAGCAGGGCCGCAGCGCCCCTGTCAAGGACGACGACAAGTACGGCCCGCGCGAAGACTGGTCGCAGATCTGGACGCCCGGCGTCCTCGGACCGTGACGTCCAGACGGACCGGGTTGCGCGAGCGGAAGAAGCAGGCGACGCGAGAGGCGTTGCGCGACGCGGCCTTGCGACTTGCGCTCGAGCGCGGGCCTGACGAGGTACGCGTCGACGCCATCGCCGAAGCGGCCGGCGTTTCGCCGCGGACCTACAACAACTACTTCTCCCGTCGAGAGCACGCGATTATCGCCGCGGTCACCGCCGAACGGGAGTCGCGGGTCGCGGCGGCGGTCATCGCCCGGCCGGCAAATGTCCGCCTCGGCGATGCCGTCGTCGACGCGATCGTCGAGCACTACACCGATCCGGCTGAGCACGATCGCGACGCACTCTTGCTGATCACCACCCATCCAGCGCTGCGCAATGCGTTCGCCCGCTCCGCAACCGACATCGAGCATCCCCTCGCGGACGCGATCGCTCACCGCCTCGACGATCCCGGTCAATACGCCGCCCGCGTACTCGCGGCAAGCGTGGCCGCGGCCGTTCACCTCGCACTCCAACGATGGGTCCGACCGACCGCCGAGGGGTCCGCGGCTCGAGGGCTCGTCGTACCGTCCGGCTCGCTGCCCGACCTACTCCGCGAGTCCCTCGCACCCCTCATGCCCGCACTCGACGCGGCCGAAGGACACGCCGGCTAGGCGCTGACGGCCGCCTGCGTCTGACGCGCGCGCTTCGCGATCGCCTTCGCGACGAACTCCGCGTCCCGACCGACCCCGCCGACCAACATCGACGCGAACGCGAACTGGAACGGCAGGCCGACGAAGTACAGCCCCGGATGCTTCGGCACCGCGCCCTTGTCCTGCACCGGCCAGCCTCCGTCGGTCGGCACGTCGAGCTCGATCCACGGGTCGTCCTTGACGAAGCCGGTGCACCAGACGACGTTGCGGACGTCGAGCACCCGCCCGTCCTCGAGCATCGGCTTGCCGTCGCGTACGCCGACGACCTTCTCCTCGAAATGTTCGACGCCCGCATCGGCGAGGTCGGCCCGCTTCACGCGCAGCAGCGGCCCGCCCTCGCCGCGGACGTGCGCCCGCATCTTGCGGCCGAGCGGATTGCGCTGGGTCAGCACGTGGTTGGCCGCGAACCAGAGCAGCGGCACCACCATGCGTGCGGCCCGGCCCTCGATGTCGAACGGGATCTCGCCGCGGACCGGTCCACACACCGTCGTCGGGTGCGTGGCCGACAGCTCGAGCGCGACGTCGCCGCCCGAGTGGGCGAGGCCGACGACGAGCACGGCGCCGGGCTGTAGCTGGGACGGGTTGCGGTAGTCGTTGGAGTGCAGTTGCCGGATGCCCGGGTCCAGCTCGCCGGCGAAGTCGGGGGTCTTCGGCGTCTGCCAGCCCCCGGTCGCGACGACGACGTTGGTCGCCTCGAGGTGCCGACAACCGCTGGTCACGACGAAGCCGCCGTCGCGCTTGGCGACCCGGTCGACGGCGACCCCGCTCCGAACCTGCAGCTCGAACCTCGCCGCATACGCCTCGAGGTAGTCGGCCATCTCGGTCCCTGTCGGCCACGACCAGCCCGTGCCCGGTATCGGCCAGCCCGGCAGTCCGTCGTACTTCGCCGGCGTATAGAGCCGCAGCGACTCGAATCGGTTGCGCCAGACGTCCCCGACGCGGGCATACCGGTCGAGGATCACGTACTCCTGCTTGCGCCTGCTCAGGTGATAACCGGCGGCCAGACCCGCCTGCCCGGCGCCGATGACGACCGTGTCGACCCGTTCTGTTCCGTTCATGATGGCTCCTCTCACTCCACGACGCTAAGGAGCGGAGGCCGTCGGCCGCGTCGGGAAGATGACCCAACTGGCATACGGCGCATGGGTGGTTGTGCGCAGTACGTCGCGCGCTCTCAGACGAGGTTGTGCTCGTAGGCGTACGCGGTGGCCGCGGCTCGCGACGTCAGGCCGAGCTTGGTGAAGATGTTGCTGATGTGTCGGGCGACCGTCTTCTCGCTGAGGACGAGCTCGGACGCGATGGCCCGGTTGGTCTTGCCGGACGCCAGGTGGCGCAGCACCTCGAGCTCGCGGGCCGTCAGTCCGCACGTGTCGATCTCCGGACGGATGCCGATCAGGCCCTCGACCTTCGCGAGATCGGGCTCGGAGGTGAGCTGGAGGAAGGTCCAGCGGGCGGCGTCGAGCTCCATCTGGGCGGTGTCCTCGTCGCCGAGCTCGCGGCACGCCAGCCCGATCAGCAGGCGGGCCCGGGCGGCTTCGTACGGCGCGCCGAGCCGCTGCCAGCCGACCCAGGCCGAGCGAAGGTCGGTCAACGCCGACTTGGGTTCGCCGTCGGCGAGCTGCACCGCGCCGGCGGCATAGCCGGCCGCGTGCCGAAGGGCCGGTGCCCCGACCTCGTCGGCCAACACCGCAATCTTCTCGGCGGCCGACCGGGCCGTGTCGACGTCCCCGGTCGCGAGCATGATCTCCACCTGGGCGCCGAGGATCTCGGCACACCGCCCCGGCTCGCTCGGCGTGGGCTCGGCCGCCAGCCTCCGGATGGTCGACGCGGCGACGTCGAACTGGCCCTGCGCGAGTCGGAGCATCGCCAAGCCGGGCTGCGGTTCGCGCCCGTGCCGGCTGGCCTCGCGGTAGTCCCGCTCGGCCTCCGCGAAGCGGCCGCGTACTCGATTGAGCTCGGCCAGGAGGTAGTGCGCCTCACCCGCGGTCGCGTTGTCGGTCGACAGCTGCGAGCGCTCGTACGCCCGCGCGGCCGCCTCGGCGGCATCGGTCCACTCACCGTGGAGCTGCATGATCTGTGCTCGATGCACCAGACACCAACCGCTGTAGGGCACCAGGTCAGGTTGGTCGTCGCACCAATGCGACAGGGCGACCGACCACTCCTTGGCGCGACGCATGTCCCACAGGTCGTGGCAGGCGGAGATGACCGCGCAGTAGGCCAGGCCCGACACGACGGCGGAGGTCTCGCCGGCCGTGACGGCGACCATCGCCTCGTCGAGCAGGGCGAGGCCGTCGGCCGGCTGGCCCGAGGCGATCAACGCCTGCCCTTGGCCGAGCCTCGACAGCACACCGAGATCGGGCTCGTCGAAGCGGGCGGCGATCTCGCGTGCCTCGCGGATCATCGGCAGGCTGGCCTCGATCTCACCCCGCCACAGCAGCTGGATCGCTCCGAGCATGGTCAGGTAGCCACGCTGGGCGCAGTCGACGTCGGCGGCGTCCAGCAACTCGCCGGCTCGGGCCATCCAGCCACCGGCGCGGGCGAACTCACCGCGATTGGACAGGTTGAACGCCGCCCACGTTGCGCAGCCGGCCGCGCGAACCTGGTCGTCTCGGCGCAGGTGCTCGTGGTGGGCGCGCACCCAGACGTCGACGCACTCGTCTTCGCGCCCGGTCAGGAACTCGGCCCGGGCGAGCAGCTCCAGGTCGTCGGGTTCGAGCGGCGTCTCCTGGTCGGCCGCCCAGAATCCGTCGCGGGCGTCCACCCATTGCCGCTGCTCGAACGCTCGGCGAGCCGACTCGAGCGAGGCGCTGTCCGTCACGCCGACAGCGTGCCCGCGCCCGCCGCCTTCGGCAAGGGCCGGTCGTCACGACTACGCGATCGACGCTAGGCGTCGGACGGCCCGACCGCCGCGTCCGCGAAGGCGGCCAAGGAGGGGAACTCCCATCCGTACGCATAGGCGTCGGACGGCTCCGGCGTGGCTCCCCAACCGGGCCGGTCGTGGCGGCGGTTGATCCACACCGACGGCAGCCCGACCTGACGCGCCGGCGCATGGTCGTGGAAGAGGCTCTGCGCCACGTGTAGCAACCGGTCGCGAGGCATATCCAGCTCGCCCAGCACCTCATCGAGTCGGTGGAAGTGGTTGAGGGCCGGCTTGTAGGCGCCGACGTCCTCGGCCGTGATGATCGCGTCGAACTCGACGCCCAGCCGCCGGTTGCTCCCGGCGAAGCCGGCCCGGTGAACATTGGAGACGATGATCAGCCGATAGCGCGCCGCCAGCCGCTGGAGGGCCGCCGCCGAGTCCGGAAACGCCGGCCAGTCCGGCACCGACCCGCCGAGGCGCTCGGCCCACCCGTCGCTCACCTCGTGACCGAGCTCTGCTCCCGCGCCTTTGAACGACCGCGCCAGGACGTCTGGGTACAGCAGCGTCGGCGAGTCTTTCGCCACGGCAGCCTCGTGTGTCGCGTAGACGGCGAGCAGTCGCTCGAGTTCGACGTCGACGCCCTCGGCCGCCGCCCAGCTCGCGAGTACGGCGACGATGCCGGCCTCCCAGTCGATGAGGGTGCCGTAGCAGTCGAAGCTCAACGCCTCGAAGTCAGTCAGCTCCATGCGGCTCTCCCTCACCGAGCGTGTCGAGGGCGGCCGCGATCCGATCAGGGATCGGCACCGGCCGCCGCGACTCCTTGTCGACGTACACATGGACGAAGCGGCACACCGCCGAAGGAGTCTGGGACAGCTGGCCGCCGGTCTCCTCGCGAAACGTGGCGAGTCGATAGATCACGCTGCTGCGACCGCGGTGCTCGAGCCCGATGCCGATGTGCAACACGTCCGGGAACGCACTCTCCGAGAAGTACCGGCAGGCCGTCTCCGCCACGACACCGATCGACGGGAGCGTACGGATGTCGACGCCGGACGCCTTGATCAGCCAGCCGTTGACGGCCGAGTCGAACAGGCTGTAGTAGACGACGTTGTTGAGATGGCCGTAGACGTCGTCGTCCATCCAGCGGGTCGGATGAACGCGAAACACGGCGAAGTCGGTCGGCGCGACGTCGGCGGACAGCGTGGTCATGGCAGCCCAGTCTTCCGTCTCGACGCGAGACTCACTGCTCGGGTCGCCCGTCCACGCGGATCAGCGTCTGCTGGCCAGCCGCGACGAGCGACCGCCGCGTACCGCGAACGCCGAACACCTCCAGCTGGCACACGGTGAGCGTTCGCCCCGACCTCAGCACGGTGCCGACGGCCTCGATGTGATCTCCATCGGCGGGGGCCAGGAGGTTGATCTTGTATTCGACCGTGAGCACCGCGGTGTCGTCGGGAAACAGCGTGAACGCCGCATAGCCGCCTGGGCGGGCGGCCTCGAGTGTTGGCGTAGATCTGCAGGTATCGGCACAGAGTTGGCGCAAATTCGCGCCAACACTTTCGGGTCGCTCCCCGTCGTCGAAGCGAAGGCCGCCGGTCATCGAACTTGTGTTCGATAGTGGCGTACACTCGAATGATGCACGAGGCGCCGCCACCACCCGACTGGGGCTTGTTCCAGAAGGTCCTCAACGAGCGGTGGCCGCTGCGAGACCGTCGCGGCGACAGACATGCCCTGGGCATCCCGGACCAGCCGGTCGGCCTCGTCGTCGACGCGCGGGTCATCTGGGAGCGCGACGGCGAGGAGATCGTCAACGGCCAGGCGCGGCGATGGATCAACGCCTATGTCT
Source organism: Nocardioidaceae bacterium (assembly GCA_035630615.1). Lineage (GTDB taxonomy): Bacteria > Actinomycetota > Actinomycetes > Propionibacteriales > Nocardioidaceae > DATFRX01. The sequence goes on along the minus strand of DASQKI010000049.1, from coordinate 48,803 downwards.
ACGTCGCGTTCAGCGACCCGCGCCTGCACGGCACCGGCGTGTGGCTTCGCGCCAGCGACGTACACCGCCGCTAGTGGATACCCCAGAGTTCTGGGATGGCGCCACCATGGCCGGTCCGGCGACGCTTGGCGGTGCTGCCTGCGGGATGATCTCCCGGCGACTTCACGCACCTTGAGCGAGCCTAGGAGGGCCCGTGTCTCGTCTGATCCTGAGTATGGCGATGTCCCTGGACGGATTCATCACCGGTCCGGGCGACGACCAGGACAATCCGGCCGGCGACGGCGGCATGCGACTGATGGAGTGGCTCGATCTCGAAAACGCGGCGAAGGTCGGCGACTTCCGGCCGAGCGACGAGCCGAGCCAGATCGTGTTCGACGAGGGCATGGCGACCGGCGCCGTCCTGACCGGGCGGCGGACGGGCGACTTCGCCGGCTACTGGGGCGGCGACCACCACGGCGGCGTGCCGATCTTCGTCCCGACTCACAAGGCTCCGGAGGACAATCCTCACGAGCTGGTGCACTACGTGACCGACGGCATCGAGTCGTGTGTCGAGCAGGCCAAGGCGGCCGCGGGCGGACGCGACGTCTTGCTGCACGGCGCGTACACAGCCCGGGAATGCCTCAAGGCCGGCCTGCTCGACGTTATCGACATCCAGCTCATGCCGGTGTTGATCGGCCAGGGCCGACTGCTGTTCGACGGACTGGACCCCAAGCACATCGAGCTCGACCTGGTCCGGACGCTCGAAGGGCCCGGCGTACTCCACCTGCGTTATGAGGTGCGTCGCTGATGGCCGCTCCGATCCGGCTCTACATGTCGATGTCCGTCGACGGCTACATCGCGGGACCGGACGATCGCGAGGGCCAAGAGCTCGGTCGCGACGGCGGGCGGGTGTTCAACTGGCTCGACGACCGCAACGGCCCCGGCATCAACGGCCAGGTATATCGCGAGGCGATGGACACCGGCGCCCTGATCTCCGGACGACGGACGTTCGAGCTCGCGCAACGCTGGCACGGCGACCACCACAACGGGGTGCCGATCTTCGTGCTGACCCATCGGTTCGACGACGATGACGTGCCCCCCGGTACGGCGAGGTTCTGCACCGACGTCGTCGAGGCCGCCACCGCCGCCCGCGAAGCCGCCGGCGACCGTGCCGTGATGGTGCACGGCGCAGGGGCCGCGCAGGCGCTGTTGCAGGCGGGCCAGCTCGACGAGCTGGAGATCCACCTCGTTCCGGTCCTGCTCGGCGCCGGCCGTCGGCTGTTCGGCGACCGCGACCGCAATCACATCGAGCTGGAGCTGGTCCGCCGACTCGAAGGCCGTGACGTGACCCACCTGCGCTACCGAGTAAAGCGATAAGGCGGCTGCCGCTACGTCAGGAATCTGGCCACTCTCGTCTCGGCGTCCCGCCCGAGAGCCTGCCTTATTTATTTATCATCATTTCGAGGATTATGTCGACGTCTAGCGAGAACTGTTAGGGCCTTCGGCCCTAGGCCGGGTCGGCCCCGAGCAGGACGGTGGTCATGCGACGGAGTCCATCTCCGCCGCGGCTTGAAGGAGAGGGAACACCATGACGACCGTATCCACTCCGGTACGACTGGACGGACAACTCGAGCCTGGCCTCGGCCGCTGGCTGTGGCTAGTGAAGTGGCTTCTGCTGATCCCGCACTACATCGTGCTCTTCTTTTTGTGGATCGCATTTTTCGTGCTGAGCATCGTGGCGTTCTTCGCGATCCTGATCACGGGGCGCTATCCCCGCGGAATCTTCGACTTCAACATGGGCGTGCTGCGCTGGAGTTGGCGGGTGTCCTATTACGGCTACAGCGCGTTGGCGACCGACCGCTACCCGCCGTTCTCCCTGGAGACGCAGCCGGACTATCCGACCCATCTGCAAATCGCCCCTCCCGAGCAACTGTCGCGTGGACTCGTTCTGGTGAAGTGGTGGCTGCTGATCATCCCGCAATACATCATCGTGCGGATTCTCAGCGGCCTGGTCTTCATTCTCGCCCTGTTCGCCGCCGTTGCCATGCTCTTCACCGCTCGATACCCGAAGGGCATCTTCGACTTCGTGCTCGGTCTGAACCGCTGGATCCTGCGCGTGACGGCCTACGCCGCACTGATGACGGACACCTACCCGCCGTTCCAGCTCGATCTCGGTGCCGATGAGCCTCCCGCGGTCGCGGTTTCCCCCGCGTAGGGCGGAGCAATTCGGCCGGGCCTGACGGTGCGTACGCCTTCAGCGCTCAGCGACGTTGTGGGCCGAGGAAGTGTCGAAGCTCGTCTAGGACCTCGCCGGGGGCTTCCTCGGCGAGGAAGTGCCCGGACTCGATCGGGCGGCCGCGGAGATCGTCGGCCCACCCCGGTCCGCCTCGTCGTGTTCGAGATCGAGGGTCGCGGCCCCGCGATACTCCATGTCCGCCCGACCGAAGGCGTCGCCGGTCGGCACGATGTCGAGGACGCTCAGACTCGTCACCGTCTGGGGATGGTCGAGAGCCATCCGATAAGCGCAGCGGGCGCCGCGGTCGTGTCCGACGACCCCGAACCGCTCGTGCCCGAGGTGTTGCATGACCTCGACCTGATCCTGCGCGACCTGCCGCATCGCGTAGGGCGAGTGATCGTCGGCACTGGCCGGCTTGCCGCTGTCTCCATACCCGCGCAGGTCGGTCGCGACGACGGTGAACTCGGAAGCCAACCCCGGAGCCACCCGGTGCCACATCAGGTGCGTCTCCGGAATCCCATGCAGCAGAAGCAGCGGCGGACCGTCACCCCCACGCCGACCGTGAATCGTCGCACCAGAACACGCGACGTCGAACTCCTCGAAGCCCTCAAACATGCGTCGTGGTCACGCCGTCTCGGTAGACCGACGCGGAGCCGGTGACGTCGATGCCGCCCTGTCCGGGAATGTCAACGAGGAGGAGGCTCGGGCGGCCCATGTCGTCGCCCTGGTGGATGCGGATCTGGCCCGACGAGGGGACGAGACCGAGCGACCGAAGGTACCCGCCAAAAGCAGCCGCCGCAGCTCCGGTGGCGGGATCCTCGACGACGCCACCCGGCGGGAACGGGTTGCGAGCATGGAAGAGGTCGTCGCGCTCTCGCTGGATCAGCTGCATCGTCGTCCAGTCCTGCTCGGCCATGAGTGCGTCGAGTGCCTCGTAGTCGTAGGCGAGCCGAGCGAGCAGCTCTCGACTCGTCACCGCCAGGACGGGGTGACGTGCACCGGCAAAGGCGACGCGCGGCGGAAGAGCGTCATCGAGTGCATCGCGCGTCCACCCCAAGGCGGCGAGCGCGCGCTCCAGCAATTCCGGCGCCAGCGGCTCCATCGACGGCTCGACGCTGGTCAAGGTCGCCAGCACCCGCTGGTCATGGCGACGGGTCGTGACCGGCACCCGGCCTGCGATCGTCGCGAGGTCGAGGACTCCGGTGCCGAAGCGCTCCGCATGAGCTACTGCGGTCGCAATCGTTGCGTGACCGCAGAACGGCACCTCGGCACGCGGGCTGAAGTAGCGGACATCTGCCTGCCGCTGCCAGCCCTCGTCGGTCGGCGAGCCCGTCCAAGCGTCCTCCGGAAACAGAAAGGCCGTCTCGGAGAAGCCGATGTCGGCGGCGACAGCCAACATCTCCTGATCGCTCATCCCACGTGCGTCGAGTACGACTCCCGCGGGGTTGCCGCCGCCGTCTGATGCGGCGAACGCGGTGTAGCGCAGTGCATCCGATGTCGTCACCATCTTGGGGTCGCCGGTCAGGTGTCGTACTCGTCAGGGACGCGCAGGTTGGGGCCGCCGACGTGCATACCGAGTGGTTCGGCCCGTCCCTTCGGCTCCTCCCACGGCTCCTGACGTCCGAGCGCGGTGAGATCGAGGTACGGAATGCCGTAGTGGAACGCCTCGATGCCCCGACCGTACGTGGAGTACGTATGGAAGACCTCGCCGCCGTCGCGCAGGAACGCGCTGATGCCCGGATAGTCGCCGCGCATGTCCTCCGACCACGGCATCCCGGCCTCGGCGAGCTCGGCCTCGTTGCGGTGGAAGAGCTGCACCGGTGCCACCCGGTCGTCAAGGGTCGCGTGGAAGTCGTAGTTGAAGTCGCTGCCCTCCGAGGAGTACCACGGGAACGTCCAACCCATGCGCTTGCGGTAGGCAGCGAGCGTCTTGTACGGCGCCCGCGTGACCGCGACAAGCGTGGTGTTGCGGGCGTGGAGCTGCCGCAGGTTGCCGATCCCGTCGGCTGCGGAGGAACAGCTCGTACAGCCGGTGTCATGGGGATGCTCGTTGCCGGCGTCGTCGATGTCGAAGGCCCACATGAAGTGGTGCATCACCAGCTGCGGCCGGCCGTCGAACAGGTCGAGAAGGCCGACCTGTCCATTCGGGCCCTCGAACGTGTACGGCTTGTCCACGCGGACCATCGGCAGACGGCGGCGCTCGGCGTTCACCCGGTCGTGCGCTCGGGTGAGCTCCTTCTCCTTCTCCAGCAGGTCCTTCCTCGCGGCGAGCCACTCCTCGCGCGACACCACCTCGGGCAGGTTCCCGCTCATCATCGACGCCTCCTCGCTCAGCGTTGGACCCGCCCCCAACGTAGTCCGAAGCCAGTCCCGTCTCGACCGCTTGTAGAGTCGCGAGACGTGCAGCTAGTCGGCGACTCGTGATCCTTCGCGCCGCCACCCCGGCCGACGTCCCGACGCTGGCCCGCATCCGGTCCACGCCCGAGGTACGACAGCGCTGGCGAAGGTGGGCTTCCGACCGGTCGGCATCATGCGACAGTACGAGCGAGGTGCCGACGGCACGTGGCACGACGGCCTGCTGATGGACTTGTTGGCCGACGAGCTCGGGTAAGCAACCTACGGTATATCGGGAGTACGGCGGCAGCTCGTGCGTACTGCAGCTCGGCCACTTGTTCGAGATCAGCGAGGCAGCGGCGCTACAACAGGGAGGCGGCCTCGACCACGGCGTCGACGAAGGCCTTGGTCGCGGGTGGCTGTGGAGGCTCACCGTAGGTAGCGACATAGACGCGACGACGAAAGTCGGCCAGCTCCGACGTCTCCACGCCGGGAACGCGATGGGTCTTGAGCGAGAGTCCGGGGATCGTGGTGACGCCCAGTCCGGCCGCCACCAAAGACTGCTCGACGAGTGGGTCGTCACTCGTATACGCGATGCGAGGCGTGAAGCCGACGGCATGACAGGCACTCAGGAGTTCTTGCCGACAGCGCTCGCACCCGGCAATCCAAGGCGAGTCCTTGTGGTCCGCCAAGGTTTGGCCGGCCTCGCGGCTCACCAAGTGCATCGGGTCGTCGAAAAGATGTCGGACGTGCACGTCATCGGGGACCGAGTCGTCGTACCGGAAGATGACAGCCACGTCGATCGTGCCTTCACGCAGTGCCTGCAGCGCCACCTCTGGGTGAAGATCGGCGAGGCTGAGCTCGATGCCAGGTGAGGACGCGTGAAGGGTGGCCGCCGCCTGTGCCACCACGGTGCTCAAGACGGATTGAAAGCCGGCCACACGAACGCGGCCGCTACGAAGTCCCGCGATGGACGCCACCTCGTCCTCGGCCGACTCCACTCTGCCCAGGATCTCTACAGCGCGTTGGGCCAACAGCACACCCGCCGGCGTGAGCCGGATGCCTCGGCCGACCCGTTGCGTCAGCTGGACTCCGACCTCTGCCTCGAGGCGCCTGAGATGGTGGCTCACCGAGGGCTGCGCGTATCCCAACTCGTGTGCCGCCTCGGTCACCGAGCCGTGCAGGCTCACCGCCGCCAGGACCTTCAGTCGAACCAGATCGAGCATTCATAGACAGTATCAATCGAAAGTAGCGATAACTGGCATTGGACGTATGAGTTGGCGTCGCTGAGGCTGGATGCATGAGAACTCACGGCTATGTCGACCTGTTCCGCCACAGCGAATTCCGCGCGCTGTGGATCGGAAGCGCCTTGGGCGTCGCCGCGACCACGATGGCCAGCCTGACGCTGGGCAGTCTGGTCTACGCCCAGACCGGCTCCGCACTCCTGACCGCCGCCGCCATGTTCGGTCCCTCGTTGGTCCAGGTGGTGGGCGCGACCACCCTGATGTCTGCCGCGGACACCACGGCGCCGCGTCCGGTCCTGAGCGCCATCTCCGCAGTCATGGCTGTCGCGCTGATCCTGCAAGCATCGTTCGACCTGTCCGCGGGGATGCGGCTCGTGATCGTGCTCGCCGCTGCGTTCGTGATGTCGGTCGGCAACGGTGTGCGGTGGGGTCTTCTCTCAGAGGTGCTTCCTCCCGACCGATACGCGCTCGCGCGCTCGGCCATGAACATCTCTGTCGGAGTGATGCAGATCGTAGGATTCGCCGTGGGCGGCGCACTCCTGCACCTGCTTGGCGAGCGCCAGATCTTCTGGCTCGCCGGGGCAGTGGCCGCGCTGGCTGTGCCGGTCTCGTGGTTCGGGATCAAGGACCACGATCCGCGACGTACTGGGCGCACCGGCATCGTCGAGACCTGGCGCGGGAACCGGTTGCTTCTGCAGCTGCCGTCGACCCGTCCGCTCCTGATCGCGCTGTGCGTGCCGAACGGTTTGATCGCCGGGTGCGAAGCGCTGTTCGTCCCCTACGTCAACGAGGGCGCGGCAGCCCTGTTCGTCGCTGGCGCGGTCGGAATGCTCGCCGGAGACCTGGCCACGGGGCGCTTCCTCAGCGAAACCCAGCGGCGCAAGTCAGCAGCATGGCTGCGGCTGTGGCTTGCCCTGCCGTTCCTCGTATTCGTCGTGCAACCCGGAGTCACTTTGGCCGCGATCCTCGCCGGAATGGCGTGTCTCGGCTACGCAGCCACACTGGCTCAGCAGGAACTGCTGATGAAGCTCACACCGCCGGCCTTGGCCGGACAGGTGCTCGGCGTCGACTCCGCAGCTCGCGTGACCTGTCAAGGGCTTGGTGCTCTGCTCGCCGGCACCGTCGCCGAGATCGTCACGGTCGGCAACGCCATCGCGCTGCTGGCGCTGGGCTCCGTGCTGGTGTCGCTCGCGCTCACCCCAGCGCTCACTCGGGTTGCCGACCGAGCGGCGGACTCGCGTCGAAGCGAGCAACTAGTAAGCGTTGGCTAGGCACACCGAACGTCATCCGAGCGACAATGGAAGGAGTCATCGTGCAACCGAACGAGATCACCGAGGTCCTGAACCGTCCGATCAGCCAGGAGCTCCTCGCCCGAGACCTGACCCGCTTGGCCTACATCGCCAAGGACGGGACTCCCCGCAACGTCCCGATCGGGTTCGCCTGGAACGGCTCGGAAATCGTCATGTGCACCGCGAAGAACGCCCCGAAGCTCCCGGCCCTGCGCCACAATCCCGCAGTCGCGCTGACGATCGACACCGAGGTACACCCACCAAAGACCCTGCTCATCCGCGGACAGGCCGATCTGGACGTCGTCGAGGGCATTCCCGACGAGTACCTCGAGATGAACGGCAGCTACGAGATGACGCCGGAGCAACGGGTCGAGTGGGAGGCGGGAGTGCGCTCGCTCTACGACGGCATGGTACGGATCGTCGTGACGCCGACGTGGGCGAAGCTCATCGACTTCGAGACGACCCTCCCGAGCGCGGTCGAGGAGCTGATCCGGCAACGGGACGAACGTCAGCGCGACTGAGCGACACCGCGTATCGTCGTCCGCAATCGTTGTATGTTCAACGACCCGGTGCAACAATCGGGACGACTCTGAGGAGGTCCTGTCATGGCCCAGCCAGAGGGAGCCGAGCTCGAGGCCATCCGTGCCCGACGTGAGGAGCTACGCAAGACCTATCTGCGCGATCTGGGCCAGCGCCCCCCGTCGACAGCTCGGGGATTGCACCACATGGCCTTGATCTGCCGGGACGTCGAGGAGACCATCCGCTTCTATCAGGACGTCTTGGGCTTCCCGCTGGTCGAGCTGGTCGAAAACCGCGACTATCGAGGGTCGTCGCACTTCTTCTTCGACATCGGCAACCGCAACCTGCTCGGCTTCTTCGACTTCCCCGGACACGATCACCCAGCGTTCGAGGAGACCATCGGCAACGTCCAGCACATCGCGATCTCGGTCGGACAAGAGCAGTTCGACGCTGCGAAGAAGAAGTTCGAAGAGATCGGACTCGACTACCTGGGTCCGGATCGCGGGGCCGACGACAGCCTCTACTTCCGCGACCCCAACGGCACCGGCATCGAGCTTTACTGCGAACGCATCGGCGTCTTCGAAGGAGATGTGCTCGTCCCCGACGCGGCGGACTAACCGGCCCCACCGCGGAGGCGCCCCAAACCTCGGGGAGCGAAGGAGCCTGCGATGAGCGAGTGGAACTTCATGGATCCGGGCAGCAAGAACAATCTGCTCCGAACCGTCAAGCACGAGGCCAACAAGCTGTTCACCATGGTCGAGCCGTCGGAGGTGTGGGAATCGCCGACCGGGGCCGGCCACTGGCAGGTACGAGACGTCATCGGCCACCTCGTCGACACGACCGAGTCGTACTTCGTCGCCTTCGACGCCGCACGTGGACGCGGCGAGGCCGCCGAGCCCCTGGGACTAGTCGGGATGGCCAAGTACGTCGACGACGGGGCCCAAGCGTTTCGCGGCACTCCGCAGGACGAACTGCTGTTCCGGCTGCGCGGCGACTTCGACCGGATGCTCGGCATCTTCGACGACCTGAGTGACAACGAGTGGAGCACCTTCCAGGTCCCGCACAAGTACATGGGCCCGTTGCCCGTGCCGTTCTACCCGATCTTCCAGCTGGTCGACTACGCCATGCACGGCTGGGACATTCGCGAGGGATCGGGGCGGGCGCACGTCATGTCCGCGGAGGCTGCCGATCTGTTGGTGCCGCTCGGCTTCATCCTCTGGCAGGCCACCGCCCAGTGCCAGCCCGACGACGAGGCCTACTCCGTCGGCGTGCGGATCACGTCCGGTCACAACGCCGGCGCGACCCGCCTCGACGTCTCGCCCGACGGGGTCGCGTTCGAGCCGGCGAGCCTCGACGGCGTACCGACGGTGCTCGAGTTCGACCCGGCCAGCTTCATCCTGACTGCGTACGGCCGGATCAACGCGGGGGCCGTACGCGGCGACATCCGCCAGGCCGAGCGCTTCCTCAACCTCTGCTTCCGGATCTAGACGTCAGTCGACGGCGGGCGGGGCGTGCGTCACTCGTGTGACGGTGGCGTTGCGGGCTTCCTGGCGGTCACCAGCGCAAACGACAGAAACCGTCCTCCGTCGGCTTCGAGCATGGTGATATGAAGCTGCCACCACTCCGCGCCATGCCAGGCCATCGCCTCCCAGCCGACACACGCCTTGATGTGCGGCGGGATGCCACCGAGGTCACGCAGCGCCCGGCGTGGCGATCGCCAGCTGACCACCCGGGCCAGGAACACCGACGTCGCACCCATGCCCGAACCCAGATCGAGCACCCGCATCTGAGGCTGGAGGTCGAGGTCCGTCGCCAGGTCTTCGAGCAACCAGAGCGGATTGGGGCCTATGTTCAGCCGTGAGCCACGCCGGATCGTAGCGAGACGAGCGGGGGTACTTCTCCGGACGGATCAGATCTTGCAGGACGGTCATCGCCGAATACCCCAGCATCCATCCGGACCGGACGCCAGTCATTTTCGAAGCACCCGCGGCTCGTCATCCGGAAGGATGACGCCATGGCCAGTGATACTTCTTCCACCCGCCACGACGGCCGAGCAGTTCTTGTCACCGGAGGCTCGGGCGGCATCGGCGCCGCCGTCGCTCGCGCCTTCGCTCAGCATGGCGACCGGGTCGCGGTCCACTACGGCAGGTCAGCGCAGAAGGCCGAAGCGGTGCGCGACTCCCTCGCCGGGGAAGGGCATGTGCTGGTACAGGCCGACCTGGCTCGACCCGACGAGGTTCGCCTCGCCGTGGACTCGGCCGCCGAGCGACTCGGCCGCCTCGACGTGCTGGTCAACAACGCCGGGGTGTTCCTCGCCCACCCGCCGCTGTCGACGTCGTACGAGGACTGGCAGGCGACGTGGTCGCAAACCCTCGCCACCAATCTCATCGGCGCTGCCAACGCCACCTTCTGCGCGATACCGCACCTGCGCGCCGCAGGCGGCGGTGCGGTGGTCAATGTGTCGAGCAGAGGAGCATTCCGCGGGGAGCCGAACTGCCCCGCGTACGCCGCATCCAAGGCCGGGATGAACGCGTTCGGGCAGTCGATGGCGCTCGTTTTGGCGCCGCACCACATCTCGGTCGGGACCGTGGCGCCGGGCTTCGTGCAAACCGAGATGGCCCGCGAGGTGCTCGACGGTGCGGCCGGCGACGCCGTACGCGCTCAGTCGCCGTTCGGCCGGGTGGCAGAACCCGAGGAGGTCGCAGCCGCGGTGCTGTGGCTCGCCTCGCCAGGGGCGCGCTTCGCGTCAGGCACGATCATCGACGTGAACGGCGCGTCCTACCTGCGGAGCTGAGGACAGACCGGATCGACGCCCTACCCGTTGCCAGGGGCGAGGTGCGGACCTACTGTCGAGCAAGAGGTGATCGTATGAGCGACCTGCTGGATCCGACCTTCTACCGCACCGCTCATGAGGCGGCGTCCGCCCCGCCCGAGCGCCTCGCCTACGTCGTGGCCTTCGACCGCGCCGGCAAGCAGCCCGACGCGCTGACGGTGGTCGACGTGGACCCGGACTCCGACGACTACGGCCGGGTGGTCGGCTGGGTGGACTCACCGGCGCTCGGCGACGAGTTCCACCACTTCGGTGGGAACGCCTGCAGCAGCGCCTTGATGCACGAAGGTCACGACATGTCCGACCTAGAGTTCCGCGGCCGTCGTGTGCACCAGGTCCGTCTGCAGGGCGGCGACGCCTCATCTGACTCCTACTGCTTCCGGTAGCCCCACCGGCACGCGCAACTGACGGTGAGAGCGTGATGGACCGGGTCGACGAGGTTGTCGCTGACCTGCTCCATGTGCTGGAGCTCGCAGGGGTGCTGTTGGCGGTCCTCGTGGTTCTGGGTCTGTTGGTGGGTCTGGTTCGTTCGCTTCTCCAGGTCGCGTTGGGGAGTTCGACACTCGTCATGCCCTTCTCGGGGGGCGACGCGGCTGCTTGGGTCGCTGACGTCCTTGCGGAGCAACTCGATGGAATCGAGACCGCCGTGGTCAGCAAGCACCAAGCGGTCCGCGCTGAGGCAGCTCGCGGGCAGGATGCCTCGTCGCCGTTACAACTCGGACCGGCAGCAAGATTCCTGCCGGAACGACCGCTCGATGAGCACATCGAGCGTCTTGTCGTCGAGCATCCAATTAGCGGCCAGGCGATCGGACCCATCAGCTTGCTGGGCGTAACATTCTCCCCCGACTTTCTCTTCGCCGCGTTCTATCGACTGCGCGGGCTCGCCGCGAGGAAGCTCGTGCGCGGTAGCCTGTACCGGCTGGGTGCCGCGGCTCGACTCTCCTCGCAGTTCACCTTTACGCGGCATCGCTCGCTCGGCGGCCGGACGTCGAAGGTGCGGGTCACCCGGACGCTCGTGGTGCAACGGCGCGCACTCGAGACGGACGGGCAGCTGCTCGACATGGTGGACGACCTCGCATTCGGTATCGCGAGGGAACGGATGACGCTCGAGGCGGGCACTTCCATCTGGGCGGCCTACTCGTCCTTCCTCGACGGATACGCCGACAACCTCCGCTTCCTCCGCACCGGGGATATCGCCAGTCGCGACCGGTCACTCGATCTGTACCTCTCCGCCGTCGCCATCGATCAGAACTACCACCTAGCCGCCTACAACGCGGCCTGCCTGCTCTACAACAAGTACCGCGAGAGTGAGAACGCCAAAGCCATCGAACTCTTCCGCATCGCCGCTGCGAGTGAAGAGCCGATCCTGCGGGCACTCGCACTTGCCGGACTGACCATGGCCTACGCCCAGAACGTCCACCGATACGGCCTGGGAGGCGGGCCATGGGTAGAGCGGGCAGAGCTGGCGAGCCAACAAGCGATCGGGTTGAGGCCCGATCTCGAAGAGACGAAGTTCGCCCGTGCGTGGGCCCACCAACTCGCTGACAACGTCGACGCCGCGATCAGTGAGTACTCATCGATCGGAAGCCTCACGGGCGACTCCCTCAGCGAGCGACAGATCAAGTCGTTTGCGGCGAACAACCAAGCCTTCCTCATGATCACCAAGAAGGGTGACCTGGCCGGCGCCAAAGCACTTCTGGAGCGAGTTGTCGATCTCTACCCCAACAAGATGGTCTACGCCAACCTCGCAGAGATCGCCCGGCGCGATGGTGACCTCGACACCGCCCTGAACTACTACGCCAAGGCGAGAACGCTCGATCCCCTCTACGCCAACGCTCACAATGAGACAGCGCTCATCTATCTCGCAAAGGCTCACGACGAACTCGACCCGCAACGACAGGCAGGGCTCTTCAAGACAGCCGAAGAATGGCACGCACGCGCCCTTGGGGTGGTTCCCGAAAGAGACGAGGGCCAGCGGCACAGCATCGAAGATGTCTACCAAGCCGCCCTCGTCGCCGCACGGAACCTTGAAGTCTCGTGAGCTAGTCCTCGACGAGAATGACCTCATGGAGTGGCCCGTCCGGTTTCCCGCGGAGATGAGCGCAGGGACTATCTCCGTGCATCCCTACGATCCGGCCGACGCCGTGGAGCTGTTCGAGTCGCTCGCGGACAAGCGTGTGTGGGAGCACATGTCCAGGGCCGCTCCGACCGACGCCGCCACGCTGGACGAGGTCATCCGGTCCAGACTCACAGACGGCTACTGGATGACGTTCACCGTCCGGCAACACGGGCGCGCCGTCGGCATTACCTCGGTAATTTTCGATCCTGACCACGCGGCGGGCGCAGAGGTCGGCGGTACGCTGCTCGACCCGGGCGTCTGGGGAACGGGTGCCAACACAGAGGTCAAGCGGTTGCTGCTCGCCGTGCTCTTCCGCCACGGCGCCGAATGGGTTCAGCTACGCACCGACGAACGGAACCGACGATCGGCAGCCGCGATCCAAAAGCTCGGCGCGACCGAGCTCGACAGCCGCTATGAGCACCTCGTTCGCCGGGACGGCACCCGCCGGCGAAGCCGGATCTTTCGCATCGACCGGCCGGGACGGCTTTCACAGTCGACGGACGCGTAGCACGCCAGTCACCATCGGGAGCGTGAACTCCCCCCGGGCCGTCTCGGGTCTGCTCGCCAGAAAGTCGCGGATCCGGCCGAGCGTGGCCTCGCGTTCCTGTTCTGGCATGACCAGGATCCCCGCGTGGGTCGCGATCTTCGCAACGAGCGAGTCGGCAGTGTGGCGCTGGTCGTGCGGGAACTCGACCTGCTCGAGAGAGCCGAACCGGGCGATCTGGTCATCCCTCGGCAGGTGTACGCGGGCCGTCGAATCCCGCCAGCTACTGAGCAGGTCACGCGCCCCTAGGGCGGCGCTCCCGCCGATCCGCTCGAGTCCACTCACCCAGTCGACCCGGTCGTCGATGACGTTCCACAGGCCAGCCAGGATGCCCCCGGGCACAAGGACTCTGGCTATCTCGGGGCCAGCCACGGTCATGTCGAACCAATGCAGAGCATGGCCCGCCACCACCGCGTCAACGGACCCGTCCGGCAGTGGAATCGACTCGGCGCTCCCCGTCAGGGCACGCACAGCTGGGAGCGCGCCGCGCAGCTCGGCAAGCATCGCCGGGTCGGGCTCGACCGCGACGACATCGGCGCCCACCGCGACCAACGTGGTGGTCAGCTTGCCCGTACCGGCGCCGAGGTCGAGCACTCGCATGCCGGGAGCGGCCGCGAGCGCCCAGCGCACCGCCGCCTCAGCGTAGTCCGGGCGGTGCATGGCGTATGCAGCTGCCGCTCCGCCAAACGCCGAACTGAGAGGTAGCGGCTCGCCCTGCTCCACGCGATCACCCTATCCGCCTCGCAAGTGCCGCTCGTCGACGTGGCGGGAGCCTCGCAGATGTATCTACGGCCGTCAGGTAGCCGTCCTTGTCATCGAGGCAGAAAGGTAGCGGCATGCCACTAGACCACGGGTACGGCGTCGCGATCGGGACGTTCGCGTCGTTCAAACGCGAAGACCCGACCGACTTCGGGACCTGGTATCACGGCAAGCTCCACATCGACACACCGGCCGGCCAGTACGAAGCTGCCCTCGACGTCGACACCCCCAGCGGCGTCGGCGTGAGCTATCGCCTGGTCGACGACCTGACGACGCAGGACATCCCTCCCCTCGCGGCGCTTCCCGACGGCTTCACGACGCTGGCGAGTTCACCTGCGTCCGGTGCCCTCGACTACGTGCGGAGCCCGATCCTGCTCGACGGCTGGGTGGTTCGCCAGCTGCGATGGAGGATCGGTGGACTGAGGTCGCGCTGGCACCGGGAGGCGTGGGGACCTACGCCGCTCGACCTCGTAGTCGACCGGCTCCACCGGTCGCTGCACAGGTGGTGGCGCTGGCGCTGGCGGTCGTTCCCCTGGATCAGCAGCGACGGCGACAACGCACTCGACGTGCTCGAGGCGCAGCTGCCGACTGCGGCCCGCATCTACATCTTCGGCGAGCCGTTCGAGACCGGGCGCGGTGTCCACAACGTCCACATGAACCAGGGCGACCCGCCCGGCTCGCACCAGGACGAGAACGCCATCTGGCAGGACGGCGCGGTGCTGGTGGAGCGAGCCAACGGCTCGGTCGCGATCTGGCAGGTGAAGTTCAACACTCAGTCACTGCACACCGGAGACGACGGCCTGCCGCTTTGAACCGCTGCAGGGGCAGGCGTCCCACCTGCCGCGATCCGCGTCGTCGATCGATACGCTCGCGTGACGGACGGGCGATGCTAGGAGCGCTTTCTCGTGACGTCACACCCCGACATCGAAGTGATTGTCTTCGACATCCTCGGGACCATGGTCGATGAGCCAAGCGGCATCACACGCGGCCTCCGAGCGTTGCTCCCGGACATCGACGATGCGAGGACGAGCGACCTTGTCGGGGTGTGGCAGCGGCACGTGGATGAGCAACAGCAGGAGATTCTCGCGGGCGGTCGCCCTTACGCCAACAGCAGCGTGGTCGACCTCGAGGCGGCGACCCGCGTCGCGGCCGAGGCCGCCATCAGCGACGCGGACGCGGTTCGCTCGCTGGCGGCCTCCGGACAGCGGCTGGACCCGTGGCCGGACTCTGTCCCGGCGCTCGATCGAATCGCCTCGCGGTTCCCGGTGGTCGGCCTATCGAACGCCACCCACGCGGCACTCACCCGCATCAGCGCGCACGCCGGACTGCGCTGGCACCAGGTGCTCTCGGCCGAGGATGCGCACAGCTACAAGCCCCATCCCGATGTCTACCGGCTCGCGATCACCAACGCAGACTGCTCGCCGGACCGCCTGCTCATGGTCGCTGCGCACGCCTGGGACCTTCGAGGTGCGCAGGCCGTGGGCATGAGGACTGCCTACGTCGAACGTCCGGTTGGCGACCCGCCCAGTGCGACGGACTCGTTTGACCTGCATGCCAAAAGTCTCGAAGACCTGGCCACAAGTCTCAGCGCGACCTAACGACGCGGCACCAGGTCGTCCTCGACGTGTTCGAGCACGTGAACGAGCGTCGGTTTGCCCTGATGTACGACACCCTCTACCCGGGACAGCAGGAGATCGTGAGCGAAGGCGCCTTCGTCGGCTGGTACGAGAACAACTGGGAGCCCCTCGAACGCGTTCAGCTGACGGACGTGACGATTCTCAGCGTGGGTCCCATCACCGGCGACGTCCCCGGAGTCGCGACCGGCCAAAGTCTGACGTACGTGAAGGTGCGCTCCCGCTCGACTTCGGATGGTCTCTACACGGAGACCTTCCACCTGGCCCCCACCGGACCGGATCTCGAAGAGACGTGGATTCTCAACGAGTTCATGCTGCGCGAGATCACGTCGTAGGAACACTGCGGCGGGTGCCGCATCAGGTCTTGTGCGACTGCAGCAGCGCGAGTGCCTGAGAGGGCTCTGACAGCACGACGTCCGCATCCTCGTGTGGATCGTATTGATGCCCCCAACCCGCGGCCGCTGCGCAACTCCCTGCGGCGCGAGCCGCCTGCAGATCGAGACAAGAGTCCCCCACGTAAGCCAGCCGCTCGGTCTCGAGTCCGAGTCGCTGCGCGGCTAAGTGGATCCCGTCAGGTGCAGGCTTGGGATGGGCGACCTGGTCGCCGCCGAGCAGGAGGTCGACCTCAAGACGAGCCGGGCGCAGCAGCAGAGTCGCCGCGCGGGCACTTGCCCCGGTGAAGACCGCCCGCGCCTTGCCCTGAGCCTTCAATGCGTCGAACGTTGCGACCACTCCGGGATATGGCTCAACCTCGACGCTTTCGAGCTCTCGGTAGTAGACCTCAATCTCGGACGCGTCCAGCTGCCGACCCATCAAGTGCCCCAAGATCACGTCGGGCGGACCGCGCCAGTAGGCGTCGACGACAGCCGCCTCATCAGTGCGAGGACCCGCGAGAACCCGCACCGATCGAACGAACGCGGCGGGAACCGCAGACGTGGTGTCCAGCAGCGTGCCGTCCATGTCCCAAAGCAGTTGTTCCACAGTCATCCGCAGATCGTCGGCTGCCGGGACGGGAAATCAAGCTGTCGACCGCGAGCACCCCCGTGTTGGTCAGACGCGGTCGTCGGAGTGTTCCCCCTGGTAGTGGCAGGTGTTGGATTCGAACCAACGTAGGCGATGCCGACGGTTTTACAGACCGCTCCCTTTGGCCGCTCGGGCAACCTGCCAGGGATCCACCCGCGGTTGTCTCCCCAGGGGTGGGCCGCGCACACGATAGCGCAGCGCCAGGGTGGCGCGCTCGACGGCCGGCCATATCCCCTGACGTCGCGTCAAACCCCGGATCGCCAGGTCCAACGGCCGCCGAGCAGGGTCCCCGCGACCGGCATCGCACGCAACTCGCCGGCCGACGCCGTCATCGGGTCACGGTCGACGATCGCGAGGTCGGCCGGCGCTCCGTCGCGAATCGGCAGCCCGCCCCGTACTGACGAGGCGAGCGCGGTCTCGATCGGGATCGCCTGCTCCGGATGCCACGGCTCCCGGCCGTCCCGCGAACGATCCACCGCGGCGGCGATCGCGAGCCACGGGTCGAGCGGTGCGACCGGGGCATCGGAGCCGAAGGCGAGTGTCGCCCCGGCCGCAACCAGATCGCCAAAGACGTACGCTCGCTCGGCCCACTCGGACCAGTGCCGGTCGACGACGTCGCGGTCGTCCATAGCGTGCTCGGGCTGCACACTCGCCGTGACTCCCAGCGCGGCGAACCGCGGCAGGTCAGCGCGACTCAACAGCTGCGCGTGCTCAATCGAGCCGCGGGCGCCGACCGCCTCGAACGCATCCAGGGCCAGCGTGTTGGCCCAGTCGCCGATCGCGTGGATGGCGGGGGTGATGCCGTGCTGCCGGGCCCGACTGATCAGCGACACCAGATCGTCCGGCGCCACGTTGAGGATGCCGTGGTCGTCGGCACCGTCGGCGTAAGGCTCAACGCAGTAGGCGGTCCGGGTGTTGAGCGCCCCGTCGGTGATGACCTTCAGCGGACCCATCGTGACGAGACCCTCGCCGCCTGGCGCGGGATCGCCGGTGCGCAGCCCACGTGAGATCGCGGCGTTGAACAGCTGCGGGTAGACGCCGCACGAGACCCGCAGCGCATCGTGTCCGTCGGCCACCCGGCGTACCCACGTGTCGAGCTGCCACGACATCTCGAGCTCCACCACTCCGACGACCCCACGAGCGGCAGCCGCCCGGACGGCGTCGGCGACCCAGCCGTCGAGTACCTCGGTCGGCACGGCGCGCAGCCGCTCGGCGATCGGATACCACTCGGTCTCGCGCAGCACCCCAGTCGGATGGTCGGCGACGCCGTACCGATGGGCCGCCGCGGAGTTGACCCAACACGAGTGCAGGTCCCACGCCGCCAACACGACCGGCACGTCTGGGGCGACCGCGTCGAGCAGGTCGCGATGCGGCGCGTCCGACCACAAGGCGTCGCGAAAGCCGTACCCCTCGAGCGTCGCACCGTCGGCCGGAGGCTCGCTGCGCAGCCGCTCGGCGACGACGCGCGTGACATCTGCGGCGGACATCGTCTCCGACAGGTCGAGCCGGCCACGAGACAGCGCCCAGCTGTCGAAGTGCACATGGTGGTCCCAGAGCCCCGGCAGCACCCACCGACCGTCCAGGTCGACGCTCTCGTCGACGTCGTACGCGTGGTCAGACGGATCGACGACGGTGCACCGGCCGTCGCGGAGTACGAGATCGCGCAGTTCACCGGTCGGGACGAGTCGAGCCGAGCGGAGTCGAAGGGCCATAGACAGCGATCTTGAGGGATCGAGGCAGCCGGAGCTACCGCGACCCCTCAAGATCCGTCGTCGCGTCAGGCGGTGACGTCGCGCCGCGAGAGGCTCAGCGACGCGACGACGGCGGCGATGGCCACGTAGACGGCGATGGTGACGAACGCCCGCATCGCCTCGACGTCGTCGGTCCCGCCGGCCACGAAGGCCTCCAGCAGCAGGCCCGGGAAGAACCGGCTCGCCGGATCCCACGCGTCCTGCAGCAGATGCTCGAACGGGCCGGCCCAGGCGATGCCGACGCCGAGCGCGATCGGCACCGACCGGAGCAGGACGCCCAGCATCATGCCGAGCATGGCGTACCCGGTGATCCAAAACAGCACGGCGGCGTAGTCGGCGACCCCAGCGGCCAGCCCGTCCATCGTCATCCACGCGCCGGTGTCGATGTCCTGCGACGGCGCGAACAGCCGAGCCGCGATCCAGGTGAGCACCATCGTCACGGCGAGCACGCCGGCGGAGTACGCCAGCATCGCCACCATCTTGCCCGCCATGAGCCGTAGCCGGGCGGGCTGTCGCAGCAGCATCGTCCGGAACGTCCCCCGGCCGAACTCGACGGCGATCGCTGCGACGAACACCACGAACGTGAAGAAGCCCGCAAACGACGCGGCCCGTCGAAACACCTCGGTGCCACCGCCGGCGTTGGCGAGGTCCTGCAGCGTAAGGCTCTGTCCGGAGGCGCCCGGCCCAGCCGGCTCGGCGCCTCCGAGAACAATCGCCGTGCCGCCGATGGCGACGACCACGACAGCGGCCGCGGTGAGCAGCCACACGCGGCGGCGCAGCAGCTTGACCATCTCGGCTCTGAACGCGCGGATCATCGGTCTCCTCCTTCAACCATCGCGAGGTAGTGCGACTCAAGATTCGGTCGTTGGACGTGCAGCTCGGCGAGCACGATGCCGGCGCTGATCGCCTCCTTGTTGAGGGCGACCGCGGCATCGCGGGGCTCAGCAACGTTCAGCGGCACGGTGATGCCGTCGCGCTCTCGGGCGGCGTCGAACCCGGCGGTACGCACGACCTCGACGAGCCGATCGAGGTCGTCGGGCCGCTCAGACGCGAGCGTCAGCACCGGTGACACCTGGCCGAGGAATCCGTCGGCCGGCCCCTGATAGCGCAGCGCCCCGTGGTCGATCACGATCAGCCAGTCGCAGACCTGCTCGACCTCGGCGAGCAGGTGCGATGACACGAGGACGGTGCGGTCGTCGTGGGCGATGTCGCCGATCAGGGCCCGCATCTCGTTGATGCCGGCCGGGTCGAGGCCGTTGGTCGGCTCGTCGAGCACGAGCAGCTCGGGGTCGCCGATCAGCGCGGCGGCGATGCCGAGGCGCTGCTTCATGCCGAGCGAGTACTGGCCGAACCGGTCCGATCCGCGGCCGGACAGCCGTACGAGGTCGAGCAACTCCGGGATCTGGCGGGTGTCGTGGCCGCTCAGCTTGGCGATCACCCGAAGGTTTTCGATGCCGGTGAGCCCGGGCCAAAACGTCGGACCCTCGATCAGGGCGCCGACCCGGCCGAGGTAGGCCGTCGGACGGTCGAGCGGAAACTCCAAGACGGTGCCGCGCCCGGCGGTCGGTCGGGCCAGGCCGAGCAGCATCGCCATCGTCGTCGTCTTGCCGGCGCCGTTGGGGCCGAGGAACCCGGCGACGACGCCGCGTGGCACGTCGAGGCTCAGGTTGTCGACCGCGACCTGGTCGCCGTAGCGCTTGGTCAGGCCCTCGACCGCGATGACCGAGGGCCGCCCGTCGGGAAGGTGATGGACTGTCATGCCTCCACGATCGCGTCGGAGCCGTCGTACGTCGTCCGGTCGACGCGGTATCTCGACGTACGCCATCGGGCGTACATCGTCGCCTGGAACCGAGCGTTTCCGTGGTCGGGGCGTTCGTGGAAGAGTGGCATCGATGGCGAAACATCCTCTGGTCATCGCGTTCGACGTGATCGAGACGCTCTTTCCGCTCGACCCATTGCGGCAGCGCCTCGTCGACGCCGGCCAGCCCGGCCACGTGTTGGAGCTGTGGTTCTCCCGGATCCTGCGCGACGCGTTCGCCCTCGCTGCGAGCGGCGGCTACCGCCCGTTCCCCGAGGTCGCGGCCAACGCCCTCGCATCGGCGACTGACGGCGACCTGACCGACGACGCCGCCCGCGACCTGGTCGCCGGCTTTGCCGAGCTTGCGCCGCATCCTGACGTCGAGCCTGCGATGCGCCGTACCTGGGAGGCCGGCGTCCGGGTCGTGACACTGACCAACGGCACCGCGCGCAACACCCGTACGTTGCTCGCGAACGCCGGCGTGGACCACTACGTCGAACTCGTTCTGTCCGTCGACGACATCCGCCGATGGAAGCCGGCGCCCGAGATCTACCTCCACGCGGCTGAGGCGTGCGGCGTGCCACCCGACCGGGTCGCCCTGGTCGCCGCGCACAGTTGGGACACCCACGGCGCGCACCGGGCCGGCCTCACCACGGGTTGGGTGAGCCGGCTGGAGCATCGGTACGGCGAGGTCTTCGACCCGCCGGACATGACCGGCGACGATCTCGTGGCGGTCGTGGACCGACTGCTCGCGCTGCCGACCCGCTAGGCCTCGCAGTGGGCCTTGAGCCCGTCGCCCTCCATGCCGATGTAGCGCCGGATCCGGCCGCCGCCCAGCCGCCCGACCAGACCGGACAGCGGCCCGGTCAACTCGAAGCTCAGCGCCACGCGGACACCGTCGCCGGTCGGCTCCATGGCGTGCGTGGCCACCATGTCGAGCCCGCCGGAGCGGGTCCGCCAGACAAACGACCGACCCGGGTCGACGTCGGTCACCTCCCACTCCGCCGCCCGCATCTTGGGCTGCTTGAGCCGCGCCGGGCTGCCGACGTCGAACTCACCGTCGTCGAGTCGCTGCGCCGACTCGACCGACTCGGACCAGTCCGGCCAGCCCTCGATATCGACCCACGTCGCCCAGATCCGATCAGCGTCGGCCGCGATGTCGACCGTCGTCTCGTACCTCATCCACTCCTCCGATCGACGTTGCGTCGAACAAGCTACAAGGCGGAGACGGTGCGAGACGCGGCGGCCGGCTAGTAGCGGGCGCCGGCGACCTGGGCACCGAGCGGATCCAGCCGGGCCAGGTCGTCTTCGCTCAGCTCGACGTCGAGAGCCGCGATGTTTTGCTCGAGGTAGCGCCGCCGCTTCGTCCCCGGGATCGGGACCACGTCGTCACCGCGCGAGTGCACCCAGGCGAGGGCCACTTGAGCCGGCGTCACGTCCCGAGCTGCCGCGATCTCCTTGACCACCTCGACGATGGCCAGGTTGGCGTCCAGGTTGCCGTCGGCGAATCGCGGATTGACCCGCCGGTAGTCGTCGCCGTCCAGCGACTGTGTCGTCGTGACCGAGCCGGTTAGGAAGCCGCGACCCAGTGGCGAGTACGCGACCAGGCCGACCCCGAGGCGCCGCATCGTCGGCAGCACGTCCTCGACGTCGCGCGTCCACAGGGAGTACTCGCTCTGGACGGCGCTGATCGGGTGCGCGGCGTACGCCGTCTCGAGCTGCTCGGCCGACACCTCGGACAAACCGATGTAACGCACCTTGCCGGCCTGGATCAGCTCAGCCATCGCCCCGACGGTCTCGTCGATCGGCGTGTCCGGGTCGGGCCGGTGCAGGTAGTAGAGATCGATGTGATCCAGACCGAGCCGCTGCAGGGAGGCGTCGATACACGCGCGTACGTAGTCGGGCCGCCCGTTGAACGTCCGCAGGTGGAAGTCGTTGCGAATGTCGTAGGGCCGGACGATCCCGAACTTCGTCGCGAGCACCACCTCGTCGCGCCGGCCGGCGATCGCCTTGCCGACCAACCGCTCGTTGACGCCGTTGCCGTAGATGTCTGCGGTGTCGAGAAACGTCACACCGAGATCGAGCGCGCGGTGCAGGGTCGCGATCGACTCCGTGTCGTCACCGACGCCGTAAAACTCGCTCATCCCCATGCACCCAAGGCCCTGCTCCGAGACGGAAAGCCCCTGCGAACCGAGTGCGACTGTCTTCATTCGTTGCCTCTTTCGCTACGTCGTGATCTTGCGCTCGAAACGCTAGGGTGCTAGAGCACGCTCTAGCGCAAGCCCGATCGGCACCGCATTCCCGCTGGGTGATCCGTTGCCGTGCCAGACTTCGAAGCGCCCGAATCGCAGGGCCAGCGAGCTGCAGCCGACGTACGCGCCGGAGATCGAGCTCGCGGGGTTGCTCAGGGGGGCGTGCCACCGGATCTCGGGGCGGTGGCCCGCCAGATCGAAGGCAGCAAGGTCCTCACCCGCGACCTGCTGGCGCGGCACTCCTAGACTGACGCCTTGCACCAGCCACCCACAGCCAGGAGGACGCCCGATGGCCGGCGACTCGTCGTTCGACATCGTGAGCAAGATCGATCGCCAAGAGGTCGACAACGCCCTGAACCAGACGGCCCGCGAGATCTCGCAACGCTTCGACTTCAAGAACACCGGGGCGTCGATCCAGTGGCAGGGCGAGTACGGGGTGGAGCTGAGCGCCAACTCCGACGACCGCGCCCTGGCGATCCTCGACGTTTTCAAGAGCAAGCTGATCAAGCGCGGCATCTCGCTGAAGGCGCTCGACGCCGGTGAGCCGCGTACGTCCGGCCGCGAGGTCAAGATCGACGCCACGCTCAAAAACGGCATCGGCTCCGACGAGGCGAAGAAGGTCAGCAAGTTGATCCGCGACGAGGCGCCCAAGGGAGTCAAGGTCCAGATCCAGGGCGACGAGCTCCGGGTGTCGTCGAAGAAGAAGGACGACCTCCAGTCGATCATCGCGCTCGTCAAGGACGCCGACCTCGACTTCGCGGTGCAGTTCGTCAACTACCGCTGACCGGTCTCGTCGCCGCCGCGAACGTTCCCGTCGAGTCAGGACTTAGGTCCCGATAGCCGCAGGACTTTCTTGGATAGTGACCATTCGCGCTGATTCCTAGTCTTCTTCGCAACGACCGACACGACTCGTGCTCTGGTCGAGCGAGACGACTGCCCGCCGTCTGGCACACCCGAACCCACGACCGCAGGATCGCGGTTGGCCTCGGCTGCGCACAGCCGGACGGTCGTCCGCGCGCTTCGCCTGAACACCGGTCATCCAAGGAAGGATCACGACTCGATGCAGAAGTTCATCACGGGGGCCGCGGCGGCCGCCTTGCTCGGGGGAACGTTGCTGCTGGCACCGACCAGCGTCTCGGCCGACGGGACCGTCACCATCACCCCAAGCAGTGAGCTGCTCAACACCTCCGAGACCCGCACCACAGGGCATGTCGATTTCCTGGAGCACAGCCTCCACGTGTGGACCGAAGGCACCGCCAGCACCGACAAGGCGGCTGGCTACTTCGCGGTGGACAAGCCGCTGGCCGACGTCGGCGAGCCCAGCATGGACTGGAACTTCAACAATGCCTCGCTGCTCGCGGTCCCGGGCAAGCAGATCGTCTTCGACGTCGACGACATTGCGGGCAACGGCAACGACTACAACATCCTGGTCGGCGAGCCGGTGTACGGCAACGTCTGGTGGCTCACGGGCGGTTCGTCTGCCGACGCCAAGGCCGCCGACCCGTCCGGCGCCAACAATGGCGGCAACGGCTCGGAGTGGTTTGGCACGCTCAACGAGTGGCGGACGGCGCTGCCGAACGCACAGGTGCTCGCCGGCGGCTTCTCGCTCGGCAGTGGAGTCCACGGCGACGGCGACATCACCTCGATGACCTACGGCGACACGACGTACCGGTTCGCCCAGGACACAATCGTGGCGCCGACGTTCCGCCACAGCGCGACGAAGTCGTGCGGCTTCGTCAGCACGTACGTCGGGGTCGACGACATCCCGGCTGGCGCGATCGCCAGCCCGGAGTACTACGACTTCAAGGTCACCATCACCAACCGCAACACCGGCGAGACGGTGACGCCGGAGCACGGACGCCTTCGTCCCGGTCAGTCGAGCTCTTTCGCCCGCTCGTTCGGTGAGGACTCCGGTCCGCGTGACGTGCGGATCTTCAAGAACGGCAGCCAGGTCCGGATCGTCCACGTCGCGACCAACTGCCGCTGACCCCAACGGTCGCCCTGACCAGCCGGCACCGGGGTGCGAGCCTCCGGCAGGGCGCGAACGGCGAGACCAGCAGCCGTCACACCAACAGTCGCAGCACCAGATCGGGCCACAGTGACGTCGCGATCAGAGCGGTCAGCGTGATCCCGAAGGCGGCGCGGACCCACGGCCGGCCGGACCCGACCGCGGTGGCCAACACAGCGTCACCCTCCGGATCGTCGGCGGGCGCCACCGTGACGGCGGCGAAGCGCAGGTAATAGGCCAGCCCGATCATGACGTTGACCGCCATCACCACGGCCAGGATGCCCTCGCCGTCGGCGATCACCGGGCGCAGCGCCACGTACTTGGCCAGCAGCCCGACGATCGCCGGGGGAAAGCCCGCGAGTGCCAGCAGGGCCGCCACCAGCGTGGCCCCGGCCAGCCGATCCGAGCGCAGCAGGCCCCGAAACGCCGCGAGATCGGTTCGCCCGACCCGGGCCCGGACGTGTGCGACGACGGCGAACGCCGCCAGGTTGGCCAGCGCGTAGATGCCGAGGTAGCGGATTGCCGCCTGCAAGCCGTTGTCGACCGAGCCGAGATCGCCGGCGAACACTGCGACGACCGGCGCGAGCACAAACCCGGCCTGCGCCACCGACGACCACGCGAGCAGCCCGACCGCATCGTCTTGCCGCAGAGCCGCGACGTTGCCGAGCGTCATCGTCACGCCGGCGACCACCGCGATGAACGGCCCCCACGTGTGCGCCATCGGCCCGAACGGGCCTGTGACGAGCAGCAGCACGCCCGCGACCCCGGCCGTCTTGGAGACGACCGACAGGTACGCCGCGACCGCCACCGGCGCGCCGGTGTAGGTGTCGGGCACCCACATGTGAAACGGCACCGCGCCGATCTTGAAAACCAAGCCAGCCAGCGTGAGTACGACGCCCGCATGCAGCGCGGACTCCGGCCCGACCCCGGCCTGCACGGCGTTGCGTACGTCCTCGAAGAACACGCTCCCGGTCGCGCCGTAGACCAGCGAGACGCCCATCAGCGTGATCGCGGTCGCGGTCACCGACGCGAGGAAAAACGTCCAGGCCGACCGCGACGCGACCCGATCGTCTCGGCGCAGCGCGACCAGGGCGATCGACGGCAGCGACACCAACTCGAGTGCCGCGACCAGCGAGACGAGGTCGCGCGACGCCGCCAGCGTCAGAGCGCCCCCGACCGAGCTCAACAGCAGGAAGTGAAACTCCCCCGGTGGCATCGACGCGTCGTCGGCGTGCACCGCGGCCATGAGGACGACCAGCGCGGCGCCAACCAGGATGATCCACCAGAGCGCGATCGTGGTGTCGTCGACGACGAAGCTGCACTGCTCTTGGTGCTCCAACGCGGCTTGCCCGGTGAGTTGCGTACACATGGTCTCGCGGTCACTGCCGCTCATCCCGGCGGCGGCGACCGCGGCGCCACCGAGGGCGACCAGGCTGCCGGACGTGCCGAGCAGCCACGACCGTACGCCGGCGAACGCGTCGCCGAGCAACAGGACGACGCCCGCCACCGCCACGATCACGGCCGGCCCGAGGGCCAGCCAGTCAAACCCGGTCAGGCTCATCGGATGCCCCCGACGATCCACGGCATCGCCTGCGCGATGGTGCCACTGAGCAGACCCGGGACGATCCCGAGCACGAAGACGCTGACGGCCAGGACACCCGTGACGATGCCCTGCTCGCGATCGAGGTCGACCACGCCGTCATCCTCAGCCTCCTGCAGTTGATCGGTCACTTGTGGTCGAGCGATCCGCCCACTGTCGTCGGGTCCTTGGTCGCCAGGTTGCGGATCGTCTGACCACAAGTGTCGGATCGTCTCGTCCGGGCTGGGCGTGCCCTGAAGGAGGCGGCGGATGAGGCCGACGAAGTAGGCCGTGGTGACCACGATGCCGAGCGCGGCGATGCCGAGCAGTGTCCACGCGCCGGCCCGGTCCATCGTCGGGCCGACCTCGTAGGCACCGCGCAGCGCCAGCATCTCGCCCCAGAAGCCGGCCAAGCCAGGCACTCCGAGGCTCGCGAGGCAGCCGAAGCAGAACGCGACGGCGAGCCAAGGGCTGCGCCGGTACATCCCGTGTCCGAGCGCGGCGAGGTCGCTGCTGCCGTACCGCTCCTTCAGCCACCCAGCGAGGAAGAACAGCAACCCCGTGATGAGTCCGTGCGCGACGCTGATGAACACCGCCGCCGTCAGCCCCGACGCGGTCAGCGTGCCGATCCCGAGGGCGACGAAGCCCATGTGACCGACACTGGAGTAGGCGATGAGCCGCTTGAGATCGGACTGGCGCAGGCAGGCGAGCGCCGCGTAGACGATGCCGGCGACGCCGAACGCCGCGAGGTACGGCCCGATCTGCGCCGCCTGCACGGGCATGATTGGCACCAGGATGCGGACGAAGCCATAGGTCCCGAGCTTCAAGAACACCCCGGCGAGCAGCACCGAGCCGACCGTCGGAGCTTTAGCGTGCGCGTCGGGCAGCCAGATGTGCAGCGGCAGGATCGGCGTCTTGACGGCGAGGCCGAGCGCGATCGCGACCGCCAGCAGCGTGTTGAGCGTGCCGGTGAACGCTGGCGCGCTGACCGACAGCGCGTCGATCTGCAGCGTGTCGGCCTGCCAGGCGATGCCGATGAAGCCGACGAACATCAACGCCGACCCGAGCACGGTGAACAGCAAAAACCGGGTCGCCGCGCGTCGTCGACCGGCCGGGTCGTGCGGGTCGCCCCAGCCCGCGATCACGAACCACATCGGGATCAACGCGAGCTCGAAGCAGATGAAGAACAACACGAGGTCGAGTGCGGTGAAGACTCCCAGCGAGGCCGACTCGATCACCAGGATCAGCACGAGCAGCGATCGCCGGCCCGGTTGACCCGCCTCGTCGGCCGTCCGCTCGCGGGCCAGGGACAGACAGCACAGGCCCGACAGCGCGGTGGTCAGGAGGACGAGGCAGTAGGAGATGCCGTCCATGCCGAGATGCCAATGGACGTCGAGCGCGGGGATCCACACGTGGTCGACCTCGCCCGAAAAGACCGCCGAAGCGTCCCGGGTCAGCCAGATCAGCCAGGCGAGGATCAGCGAGACTGCCGACGCGCCAACACCGACCCGCGCGGCTTCGACCTCCGACCAGCGGGCGCCCCGCCACCACACCGCCGCCGCGGCGAGCACCGGAGCCAGCACGACCAGGCTGAGCCACCCCATCAGGCCGTCACCCCCGCGACCACGGCGGCCAGCGCGATGCCCAACACGGCAACGGTGACGTAGGTCTGGACGTTGCGAGACTGCGCCAATCGCAGCAGCCGCGAGGCGTCGATCGCACCGGACGACGCACCGCGTGCATAGGCGTCGACGACGTCGCGATCGGTCGCCAGGACCAGCCCACTGGCAGCGAGGGTCGGCGCGACGATGAACCGGTTGTACGCCGCGTCGACACCGAACTCCCGCGCCAGCACCGGCCGGATCGGCCCGAGCCGCGTGGCCGGATCGCCCGCGCGCCCGAGCAGCCAGGTCATCGCGACGACGCCCGCCAGGATCGCGGTGCTCGTCACGGCCACCCAGGAGTGCACCGGCTCGGCCTCGGAGCCCGCGAGCCATCCGGGTCGGACCACGGCGAGTCCCATGAGAGCCGTGGGGACCGCCAAGACGACCATCGGCCACCGCATCAGGGCTGGCGCCTCGTGAGCCGTCTCTGATCCACGCCGCTCACCGGAGAAGACGAGGCGCCAGGCCCGGGTCGCATAGGCCACGGTCAGGACTGCGGTGAACAGCGTCGCGACGACGATCAGCCATGCGAGCCAACTCGGAGCCGGGCCCTCACCGCCACCGGATGCCGCATCGTAGGCCGCTCCCACGACGGCGTCCTTGGTGAAGAACCCCGACAGCGGCACCAGCCCGGACAGTGCGGCGAAGCCGATCGTGGCGGTCGCGAACGTCCACGTCATCGGGCGCCGCAGGCCGCCCATGTCGGCGAAGGCCGTCGAGCCGACCGCATGCGCGACCGACCCGGCGGCCAGGAACAGCAATGCCTTGAAGGCCCCATGGGCGAGCAGATGACCGATCGCGGCGACGACGCTGCCGACCGAGAGAGCGGCGAACATGTACGCGAGCTGGCTGACCGTCGACCAGGCGAGCACCCGCTTGAGGTCGTCTTGTGCGAGTGCGAACGCGGCCGCGATCAGCATCGTGATCACCGCGGTCAGACCGAGAACGATCGTCGCGGTCTCGCTGGCCAGGAACAGCGGCTCCATCCGGGCCACGAGGTAGACCCCGGCGGCCACCATCGTCGCCGAATGGATCAGCGCGCTGATCGGCGCGGGGCCCGGCATGGCGTCGGGTAGCCACGTGTGCAGCGGAAACTGCGCCGACTTACCGATGGCCGCGAGCAGGATGAGCAAGGCGGTCACGGTGATCGTCGACCCGGACAGATCGCCGGCCGCCACCGCGTCGAGCACGTCGCTGATCCGATAGCTGCCGACGGCCTGGCCGAGCACGATGATCGCGATCAGCAGTCCGACGTCGGCCGTCCGGGTCATCAGGAACGCCTTGGCCGCACCGTCCCGGGCGTCGGATCGCTCCCAGTAGTGGGCGATCAGCAGATAGGAGCAGACGCCCATCATCTCCCAGCCGATCAACAGCACGAACATGTCGTCGGCCACGACGACCGCGGCCATCGACGCCGAGAACAGCGACACGATCGAGGCGTACGCGCGATAACGCGGGTCGTCGGCGAGATAGGCGACCGAGTAGATCTGCACCAGCAGCGCAACCGACGCGGCAAGCAGCAGCAGTGCGGCCGATAGGGAGTCGGCGCGGAGCGCGAACGACACATCTGGCGCGTTGAGGGTGCCCCAGGCGTGCCCCCACGAGCCGCCGACCGGTCCTGCCGTTCCGAAGCGTGGCACCGCGACGATCAGCGTCGCGACGAAGGTGATGGCCGCGCCACCGACCGAAACCAGGGCGATTTCGATGCCGTCGATCGCGGCGAGGCCGACCAACGCGGCCAGCGCCGGCAGCACGATGACAAGCGTCAGCCCGATCACGAGGGGTCGCCTCCGACCCGATCGACGTCGACGTGCCCGTACGCCCGAAACAGCCGCAGCACGATCGCGAGACCGAGCCCGATCTCGGCCGCGGCCAGGGCGATGATGAACAGCGTGAAGACCTGACCCGACACGAGCACATCGCGAAACCACACGTCGAACGCGACCAGGTTGAGGTTGGCGGCGTTGAGCATCAACTCGACACCCATCAGGGCGAGCACCGCGTTGCGGCGGGCCAGCACGCCGTAGACGCCGACCCCGAAAAGCGCCGCGCTCAGCAGCAGCGGCCACAACAGCGGCATCAGCCGTCCCCCTCGGGAGACTTGTCAGGCACATGTTGAGCCCCAGGTCCATATGTGCCTGACAACTCCGCGGCGTCGCGACGGGACAGCACGATGGCGCCGACGAGGGCCGCGAGGAGTACGACGCTCACGACCTCGAACGCCAACACCCAGTGCCGAAAGATCGCGTCGCCGATCGAATCCGCGGCGCCGGACGGGGCCCCGTCGACGTCGATCTCGGCGCCCCGAAACCCGTCGACGAGAACCACCCCGAGCACCGCCGTCGTCGCCACCCCGGCGAGGATCGCGACCGGCTGGTTACGGGTCGTCGTTGCCGCGTCAGGAGCCGTCGGCGCCCGGGTCAGCATGAGCGCGAACAGCAGCAGTACGACGACCGCGCCGACATAGATCAGCACCTGCACCCAGGCGACGAACTCCGCCGTCAACAGCAGGTAGCAGCCGGCGAGAGCGCCGAGGGTCACGACCAGCCACAGCGCCGCATGCACGAGGTGGTCCGTCGTCACGACGAGCACCGCCGACCCGAGGGCGAGGCACGACAGCAGCCAGAACAGCACCTCGACCACGCTCACGACTCCTCCTCGGTGGCCGTCGACCGCTTCGTGGCGTCGCGCTCGACCGCCTTGCGAGCGGCCGCAATCTCCTTCGGCTCCTCACCACCGGGATCGATGGCCGGGGGCGGCGGCACCGTCCACATCCAGTCACGGAGCCGATCGCGCTCGTGGGTCAGGTCGAGGATGTCGTACTCGCCGTACTCGAACTCCGGCGTCCAGTGCAACGCGTCGAACGGGCAGGCCTCGATGCAGATGCTGCAGTACATGCACAGCGAGAAGTCGATCGCGAACCGGTCGAGCACGTTGTGGCTGCGCTCGCGGGCGCCTTCGACCTGCTGCGGCGTGACCTCCTTGTGGGAGTCGATGTAGATGCACCACGCCGGGCACTCGCGGGCGCACAGCATGCAGACGGTGCAGTTTTCCTCCTGCAGTGCGATCACGCCGCGCGACCGGGGCGGCAGCTCCGGCTTGGCGTCGGGATATTGCGCCGTCACCGACCGGCGCAGGAGGTTGCGCGCGGTGACTCGAAGGCCGTGCAGCAGGCCACGCCCGAATCCAGTCATGCGATCTTCACCGCCACGACGGTCGTGAGGGCAAGCTGCAGCAGCACCACGGGAACGAGCACCTTCCAGGCGAGCGTGTTGAGCTGATCCTCTCGCAATCGGGGGAAGGCGACACGGACCCAGATCACGATGAAGGCGACCGCGCCGGTCTTGACGAGCGTCCAGAGCCAACCGAGGTCGTCGGCCGAGGGTCCGTGCCAGCCGCCGAGGAAGAGGACGGCGGTCAGGGCCGACAAGACGACGATGCCCGCGTACTCGGCGAGCAAGAACATCGCGAACCGGATCCCGCCGTACTCGGTGTAAGGCCCGAAGACCAGCTCGGAGTCGGCCACCGGCATGTCGAACGGCGGCCGCTGCAACTCGGCCAACCCGGCGACGAAGAACACGACCATGCCCGGCGCCTGCCACAGCAGCCACCACGGCTCCCATGCCTCGACGATGCCGGGCAGCGACAGGGTGCCGGCGGCCATCGCCACACTGGACGCGGCGAGCACGAACGGCAGCTCGTAGGACATCAGCTGCACGGCGACCCGCATGCCGCCGAGCAGGCTGTACTTGTTGGCGCTGGCCCACCCGCCCATCAGGGTGCCGAGCACGCCGACGCTCATGATCGCGAGGACGAAGAACAGTCCGATGTCGAGGTCCTGGCCGACCAGGCCCGGCCCGAGCGGGATCGCCACCATCGCGACGAGGTACGGCACCAGCGCCACTCCAGGGGCGATGGCGAAGACCGTACGATCGGCTGCCGCCGGCGCGACATCTTCCTTCTGGGCGAACTTGACTCCGTCGGCGACCAGTTGCGCCCACCCGTGGAAGCGGCCCGCGTACATCGGCCCCACCCGCGACTGCATGTGGGCCATCGCCTTGTGCTCGGTCTGTCCGACGAGCAACGGCAGCAGCAGGAATGCCGCGAGGACGGCGACGCAGCGAAGTGCGACCTCGAGCGCGTCAGCCATCGTGGCCCTCGGGGTCGCGAGGGCCCCACTGGACCGGGTCGGGGATGCCGGGCGGAGCGACTCGGCGACGCGACGGAGCCGCGGTCGCGTCGGACTCCCCCGGCTCCTTCGCGCCCGGCCAGGCCTTGACGACGCGAGACACGAGGTAGAAGTCCTTGCGAAGCGGGTGGCCCTCGAACCCGTCCGGCAGCAGCAGCGGCTCGTTGGGACCGCCGACGAACTCGATGCCGAACATCTCGTGCGTCTCGCGCTCGTGCCAGGCCGCTCCGGCATACAGACCGACCAGCGAGTGCACCCGCGGCTGCTCCCTCGGCACCAGGGTCCGCAGCAGCACGTGGTCGACGCCACCGTCGGTCAGCGCCGCCAGATGGCACACGATGCGGAACCCGTCGTCGAGCTCGTCGACCGCGCTCAGCCAGTCGAAGTAGGTGCAGCCGGCGGCGTCTCGCAACGCACTCGCGCTCGCCACCCAGCGATGCGGCGCAACGTCGACCGCCAGCGGCGCAAACTCCTCGAGCGGCTCCGGAGCCTCTCCCGCGCCGGCGACCGTGACAGCCTCGACGACCCGCTCCCGCCAGCTCACGTCGGCTCCGGGGGCGCCAGCGTCGGTTGGGTGAGCGTCTCGACACTGCGCGGTTCGGCATACCGCTCCACCATCGACTCGCCGGCGATCTTCTCCTGCAGCTTGACGATGCCCTGCAGCAGCGCCTCGGGCCGCGGCGGACATCCCGGCACGTAGACGTCGACCGGGATGATCTGGTCGACGCCCTTCGTCACGCAGTACGAGTCCCAGTACGGCCCGCCGCAATTGGCGCACGAGCCGAAGGAGATGACGTACTTGGGCTCCGGCATCTGCTCGTACAGTCGCTTGACCGCCGGCGCCATCTTGTCGGTCACGGTGCCCGACACGACCATGAGGTCAGCCTGCCGCGGCCCCGGCGCGAACGGGATCACGCCGAGCCGGATGAAGTCGTGACGCGCCATCGAGGTCGCGATGAACTCGATCGCGCAGCACGCCAGGCCGAAGTTGAAGACCCACAACGAGTAGCGCCGGCCCCAGTTGAGGAGAAACCGCACCGGCTTGGGCGCGGCGACCGAGCCTGGTCCCAGCGACGGGCTACCCAGCGTGGGCGTGGGGAGATCGACGGTCATGTCCAGCTCAGCACTCCCTTCCGCCACGCATACACCAAACCGACGGCGATGAAGCCGATGAAAATGCCCATCTCGATCACGCTGACCCACCCGAGCATGGCGAAAACCGTCGCCCACGGAAACACGAACACGGCATCGACGGCGAACACGACATAGAGATAGGCGAAGACGTAGTAGCGCACATGGGTCTGCGCCCAGCCCTCGCCGACCGGGTCGACGCCGCACTCGTAGGTCAGCTGCTTTTCCGGCGTGGGTCGGGCCGGCCTCAGCAGCCAGTTGCCGCCCAGCATCAGCGCCACGAGCCCGATGCCGACGACGAGGATCGCCAACACCGTCGCGTACGACCCCATATAGCCGGTCATGGACGCTGAGTCTAGGCCTGCCTCCGCGGTCTAGGACACCTTCAGCTTGTCGGCGTACATAGCGCGGTCGGCCTCGCGCATGATGCTGTCGGGATCACCGCCGCCGACCGGGATGATCGCGATGCCGACGCTGACGCTGACGGCGACGGTCCGGCCGCCGATCGTGATGGGCGATTGGACCGCCGACCGCAATCGCTCGGTCAACGCCGACGAGTCGTCGGCGCCGACGTCGTCGGCGACCACGAGGAACTCGTCACCGCCGACCCGGATCACCGAGTCGCTGTCGCGGATGACCTCCAGCATGCGTTGGCCGATCCGCGCCAAGACCTGGTCGCCGAACGCGTGTCCGTGGGCGTCGTTGACGGCCTTGAAGTTGTCGAGGTCGCAAAACAGCACGGCCCCCTCATGCCGACGAGCCTCGGCGACTCGCAGTGCGCTGACCAACCGGGGCCGCAGGCCGTGCCGGTTGGCGACGCCCGTGAGCGCGTCGTGATGGGCGCGGTGCTTGAGCTCGTCTTCGGCCCGCCGCCGCTCGCTGACGTCTTCGATGGACATGATCGCGTAGGTGTCGGCCTCGTCCTCGCCACGGATCACCGACGCCGTCACGGCGACCCACAGCGGATGACCGTCGGCGTGGATGAAGCGCATCTCGGCCTGGTAGGACACGCGCTGCCCGTTGACCAGGCCCATCATCGCCCCCCGATTGGCTTCGAGGTCGTCGGGATGGGTGAGCTCGAGACAGCTGCAAGCAAGCAACTCCAGCTCGGTGTAGCCGAGGATCTTGCACAGGGACGGGTTGACCTGGCGAAACTTGCCCGGTTGGGCGGCGTCCATCGACACCACGGCCATGCCGGTCCCCGCCGACTCGAACGCGAGGCGGAACATCTCCTGGCTCGCCCGCAGGCGCTGCGCCTGGAGCTCGTTGGACACCGCGATCGCGGCCTGTCCGGCGAACATCTCCAAGACCTCGCGCTGCGGCTTGCGCGGCCGCTTGCGGTCAACCGGCAGGTCGACCGACAAGACGCCGAGCAGGTCGCCCGACGACGAGCGCAGCGGCGCGTACAAGACATCCTTCGGGTGCCAGTCCTCGGGGTCTCCGCTCACTTCGATGTCGGGGATGAAGCAGTTGCCCGACCCGGTCCGATCGATCCATTGCTCGTGGGGAATGAACCAGAGGGCACCCCAGTGCTCGGCGTTTTGGACGTCGGCCATGAGGTTGCGGAGCGGGCGGCGGCGGCCGAGCAGCTTCTTGCGCGCCTCTTCCGGGCCGGCGACGGCCACCATCTCGAGGACGTCGGACGAGTCGAGCAGGTTTACCGCGGCGACCTCGAAGCCGACGACTTCGACTACGCCGTCGACGACGGTCTGCAGCGTGGCATCGAGGCCCTGAGCGCTGTTGAGTTTGCCGATCAGATCGTGCAGGCGGCGCAGCGCGGACATACCGATGAATCGCTCGTCGGCGTCCATAACTCCTCTCCCATACGCGGCCCTAGCCGACAGACTACGCCGTTTCGGGGGACATGTCGTGAAGTTCGTCGGTCTCTATTGGCGCCCCCGCGCCGGCTGGACTGCATCCAGAACGAACATGTCACCGGATATCGCTCACAACCCACTTCTGACGCTGAGATGACCCCATGTTCGTCTACTTTTGTCCATGCGCGGGCTCAACCCTCAGTCTCGGTGGTGGCGTCTACCTCGCGTGGACGCCACCGCCGATCCCAAACGACGTCGCCACGTGCCGGACACGATATCTATGATCATAGATATCGACGTACGATATGAGTCGGGATCCGTACGACAGTCCCCACGAGAGCTCTGCCGCTGAAAGAAGGGCGTCGTGACCAAGCAGGTCAAACAACTGGATCGGGTCATCATCCGGTTCGCGGGCGACTCGGGCGACGGCATGCAGCTCACCGGTGCTCGGTTCACGGCCGAGACCGCGGCGTTCGGCAACGACCTGTCGACCCTGCCCAACTTCCCGGCCGAGATTCGCGCACCCGCCGGCACCCTGCCCGGCGTCTCGAGCTTCCAGGTGCACTTCGCCGACTTCGACATCCTGACGCCCGGCGACGCCCCCGACGTCCTCGTCGCGATGAACCCCGCCGCGCTGCGCGCCAACGTCAGTGACCTGCGCCCCGGCGCGACAATCATCGTCGACACCCACGACTTCACCAAGCGCAACCTGGCCCGCGCCGGCTATGACGCCAACCCGCTCGAGGACGGCAGCCTCGAGGACTTCGGCGTCCACGAGGTCGACCTGACGAGCATGACCGTCGAGGCGGTCAAGGAGTTCGGGCTGACCCGCAAGGACGCGGCTCGGGCCAAGAACATGTTCGCGCTCGGCCTGCTGTCGTGGATGTACGGGCGCCCGACCGAGCCGACCGTGGAGTTCTTGCAGACCCGCTTCGCGTCCGCGCCGGCGCTGCGCGACGCCAACATCGCGGCCTTCCGGGCCGGCTGGAACTTCGGCGAGACGACCGAGGCATTCGCGATCCGGTACGAGGTCAAGCCGGCGCCGATGCCGACCGGCCGCTACCGCAACATCACGGGCAACCTGGCTCTCGCGTACGGGATCGTGGCCGCCGGCAACCTCACGGGGCTCGACGTGTTCCTCGGGGCCTATCCGATCACACCGGCCTCCGACGTCCTGCACGAGCTGTCGAAGCACAAGCGGTTCGGTGTCACGACCTTCCAGGCCGAGGACGAGATCGCGGGCATCGGCGCGGCGCTCGGCGCTTCTTTCGGCGGCGCGCTCGGCGTCACCACGACATCGGGGCCCGGACTCTCGCTCAAGATGGAGACCCTCGGCCTCGGCGTGATGCTCGAGCTGCCGCTGCTGGTCTGCGACATCCAGCGTGGCGGGCCGTCCACTGGGCTCCCCACCAAGACCGAGCAGGCCGATCTGCTGCAGGCGATGTTCGGCCGCAACGGCGAGGCGCCGGTGCCGGTCGTGGCACCCCGGTCGCCGGCCGACTGCTTCGACGCCGTGCTCGAGGCGACCCGGATCGCGATCACGTACCGCACGCCGGTGGTCTTCCTGTCCGACGGCTACCTGGCCAACGGCTCCGAGCCGTGGCGGCTGCCGGAGCTCTCCGACCTGGCGCCGATCGACCCGGCGTTCGCCACCGGACCGAACCACACCGCTGACGATGGAGCCGAGCAGTTCCTGCCGTACTTGCGCGACCCTGACACGCTCGCCCGGCCTTGGGCGATCCCGGGTACGGCCGGCCTCGAGCACCGCATCGGCGGCATCGAGAAGCGCGACGTGACCGGTGACATCTCCTACGACCCGGCCAACCACGACCTGATGGTGCGCACCCGGCAGGCGAAGGTCGACGCGGTGGCCAAGTCGATCCCGCCGCTCGAGGTCGACGACCCCGACGGCGACGCGAAGGTGCTCGTGCTCGGATGGGGCTCGACCTACGGTCCGATCGGCGCCGGTGTACGCCGGGTCCGTGCCGAGGGCGTACCGATCGCGCAGGCGCACCTGCGACACCTCAACCCGTTCCCGTCCGATCTCGGCGACGTGCTCCAACGGTACGACCGGGTGCTCGTGCCCGAGATGAACCTCGGCCAGCTGGCGATGCTGCTGCGAGCGAAATATCTCGTCGACATCGTCGGCTACAACAAGGTGCGAGGGCTGCCGTTCCAGGCGGCCGAACTCGCCGACGTGATTCGAGGACTCGCCGAGGAGGTCTACTCGTGACGACGTCCCTGCCCGATCCAACACTGCGCCAGGACGGCCTGCACGGAGTTCCGGCGGCCGACGGCCCGGCTGACCGCAAGGCCTACAAGTCCGATCAAGAGGTGCGCTGGTGCCCCGGCTGCGGTGACTACGCCATCTTGGCGGCGGTCCAGGGCTTCATGCCCGACCTCGGCCTCCGACGCGAAAACATCGTGTTCGTCTCCGGCATCGGCTGCGCGGCGCGCTTTCCGTACTATCTCGACACGTTCGGGCTGCACTCGATCCACGGCCGGGCGCCGGCGATCGCGACCGGACTCGCTGTGACGCGACCCGACCTGTCGGTGTGGGTCGTGACCGGCGACGGCGATGCCCTGTCGATCGGCGGCAACCACCTGATCCACGCGCTGCGCCGCAACCTCAACATCACGATCCTGCTGTTCAACAACCGGATCTACGGCCTGACCAAGGGGCAGTACTCCCCGACGTCGGAGATCGGCAAGGTCACCAAGTCGACGCCGATGGGGTCAATCGACAACCCCTTCGACCCGGTGTCGCTGGCGCTCGGCGCCGAGGCGACGTTCGTCGCGCGGACGATCGACTCCGACCGCAAGCACCTGACCGGTGTGCTCAAGGCGGCCGCCGCACATCGGGGCGCGTCCCTCGTCGAGATCTACCAAAACTGCCCGATCTTCAACGACGATGCCTTCGTGGCGTTCAAGGATCGCGACACCGCCGAGTCGGCGTTGATCCCGCTGGAGCACGGCGAGCCGGTGCGGTTCGGCTCGGAGGGCGAGTACGCGGTGATCCGCGAGCCGTCGAGCGGAACGTTCTTCGCCGTGGAGGCGGCCGACGTCGACGAGTCGCAGATCCACGTTCACGACGCCCACCTGCGCGATCCGTCGGCCGCGTTCGGGCTGTCCAAGCTCACCGACCACGGCCAGATGCACCGCGCCCCGATCGGCATCTTCCGCCAGGTCGAGCATCCGACCTACGACGACCAGGCTCGCGAGCAGATCACCGAGGCCCGCGCGAAGCAGGGCGACCCGGACCTCGAGGCACTGCTGAGCGGCAAGGACTCCTGGGTCGTCGCCTGACCCGCGGTCCCATCAACGAGCCGGAAGTGACCGTACTCGAAGGTGCTGCTGACTGAGCGACACGACGGAGCCAGCGGTCAGATGACCGACAACGGAGTCGCTCCGTGCCGCTTAGTGCAGGATCTCCTCGTCGGCAGCGTTCACGAGAGCACAATCCCCGACGTGAGCTGTGTCGTATCCGCCGTCGCGAAGGCGAGAGACTCATCCAGCAGTTCGTCGATAGACCGTCCGGCGGCGAGCTTGCTCCGACAAAGGATTCGTGCGCGAATCGTTCATGCGGGCGGGCGGCGTGAACGATTCGCGCACAATTCCGAATTCACCGACGTGGCGCTGCCGCCTCCCTCTCGCGGCAGCGCCAGGTCGGTGGCCTAGGGCAGCGGAACGAACCGAATGCCTAAGTGATAGCGCTGGTTGAACCGCTTTCCGTCGGTGGCGAACCAGACACCGCCGTCGACCGGCAGGATCTGGTAGCCGCCCATCTGCTGCGGCATCCCCGGGTTCCACGGCAATGCCTTGCCGGTCATCGGGTCGACCGCACCCCCGCCGGGCCGCTCGACAGCGCCCGGGCCGGCCGAGTCCCGGCCGAAGGGGTTGTCGAGCCACCGGCTGTGGCCCTGGACGTAGACGGCAGCCCCGGAAGCCGCGACCGAGTGCAGAGTGTCGCCACCGGTGTAGTTGATCCACACCGGTTGCGTCGGCGCGAGGTCGGCCGTGTTGAACCGTGCCACCGCGTCGCACAGCACCAGGCCCGGCCCCTCGCCGTTGATCCGGTGTCCGCCGGTCGAGGCGACGGCGAAGTACGAGCTGTCCGGCGCGAAGTCGACGTCACGGACGTACATCTGGTACATCGGATTCATCTGGGCGTGGCACGCGCGCGACGCGTGGGGGTAGATCCACGGTGAGACCGTCGCCGACATGTCGGTCAGGTTGAGCATGAAGATTCGCCAGTTTCCCTGGCCGTTGACGGCGGTGAAGTTGCCGACGGCAACGAGGCGCTGGCCATCGGGGCTGACGTCGAACTTGAAGACCTCGGTCTTCGTGGTGAACGGCAGCGGATTGGTAATCGCGACGTCGAGGTAGCTGGTCGCCTTCCCGGTGTCCGGGTTGAGAGCGGTCAGTTTGTTGGCGAAGGTGCCGGCGATGATCAGGCGGCCGTGCGTCAGCTCCATGTCGGTCACCCGGCCCCGGCTGATCGCCGGGCGGAACGTCGGGTCGAGCTGCCCGGTCGCCAGGTCCAGCTTGGCGATCGCGGCCCGCGGCTGCCCATTCACGGTGGTGAACTCGCCGCCGATGTAGACGCTGCCGCCGGCTCCGAGCACCGACCAGACCTCGCCGTTCACCGAAGGGGCGAAGCCCGAGACTGCCCCGGTGTCGGCGTCGAACGCGAAGACGTTGGATCGGGCGTACGAGGTCGTCCGGCTGCTGTTCTCCACGGCGGTGAAGCGACCGCCGACGACCATCTGGTCACCGGCCTGTGCGATGGAGAACGCCACCGGGTGACCGACGGCGGCGTTGGCCACCAGGTTCGGCGTCCACCGGGCCGGGATGTCGGACGCGACCGTCGTGTGGTCGGCGTCGGACGCCGCGACCGAGGTCGGCAAGCCCACCGCGAGGACGGTCATCAGCGCTAAGGCAGGGCGGGCAAAACGAACGTGCATGAAGGCTCCCTCGCTGGTGCGCCGCACCACGACGTGCCTCACTACGCGTGAACGGCGACTACAGATCGGATATCGGTCATCCGGCACGCTCCGTTACGGGATCCCCGCGGAAATGACCGTAGGTATGAGATCGGCAACGATGGGTGACCGCAAAACGCCGCATTCCACGCCTCCGAATCGCTCACGTGGCGTAGCCGACCTCAGACCTTCGGGTGATTTGTTCTGCCCTCAATGTCCATACCGTCAAGGTCAGGACGAAACGGGAGGGATGGCTCGTGTGCGGGATCGTCGGGCACGTGGAGTGAGCGATGGACTTGTGGCAGTGGATCGCGATCGGGCTCGCCACCTGGGTGCTCCTGTCGGTCGCGGTGGCGGGACTCTGGGTAGTCACCGCCCGCCGGTGGAAGAGGCGGCGCCGCGACGACCGGCTGCGCAATCGCTACGACCGCAAGCAGGGCCCGAAGCTCTAGGCGCTACGCCCCGCGGCCCATCCCGCGGTAGGTCCAACCGGCCGCTCGCCACTTGGCGGGGTTGAGGCAGTTGCGGCCGTCGACCACCGCAGGCTGGTCGACGACGTCGGCCAGCAGGTACGGGTCGAGCTCGCGGAACTCCTGCCACTCGGTCAGGACGAGGACGACATGTGCCCCCGCGCAGGCCTCGGCCACCGAGTCGGCGTAGCAGAGAGTCGGCCAGAGACGCCGAGCCCCATCCATCGCCTGCGGATCGTGCACGGTCACGTGGGCGCCGTACAGATGCAGCCGGCCGGCGACGTTGAGGGCGGGCGAGTCGCGGATGTCGTCAGAATTCGGCTTGAACGCCGCGCCCAGCACGGCGATCCGCGACCCCGGCCACGGACGCGTGAGCAGGTCGCTCGCGATCTCGACGATCCGCTCCCGTCGGCGCTGGTTGATCGCGTCGACCTCGCGCAAGAACGTCAATGCCTCGCCCACCCCGAGCTCACCGGCCCGCGCCATGAACGCCCGGATGTCCTTGGGCAGGCATCCGCCGCCGAACCCGAGGCCGGCGTCGAGGAAGGACCGACCGATGCGTCGATCGTGACCGATGGCGTCGGCCAGCATCGTCACGTCGCCGCCGGTCGCCTCGCACAGCTCGGCCATCGCGTTGATGAACGAGATCTTCGTCGCGAGGAAGGAGTTTGCGGCGACCTTGGCGAGCTCGGCGGTCGGATAGTCGGTCACGACGACCGGCGTGCCGGCCGCGATCGGGGTCGCATAGACCTCGCGGAGCACGCTCTCGGTCCGGCCCGACCGGCCGGACCGACCCGACTGACCGGCGTCGGCGAGCCCGAACACGAGCCGGTCGGGACGCAACGTGTCCTCGACGGCGTGCCCCTCGCGCAAAAACTCCGGGTTCCATGCGAGCTCGACCGAATGTCCGGCTGGCGCCAACTCCACGAGGCGCCCAGCGAGCCCCTCGGCCGTGCCGACCGGCACCGTCGACTTGCCGACCACCGCACACGGTCGCATCAGGAGCGGCGCCAGGTCATGGATGACCTGGTCGATATACGACAGATCCGCCGCGAAGTCGCCATCGCGCTGCGGCGTGGCCACGCAGACGAAGTGGACGTCGGCGAAGTCGGCCACGTCGGCGTACGAGGTAGTGAACGACAGCCGACCCGACTCGACGTGCTTGCGCACGAGAGGCTCGAGGTCAGGCTCATAGAACGGGACAATCCCGGCTTTTAGCGACGCGACCCGATCGGTGTCGACGTCGACCCCGAGCACGTCGAACCCCAGTTCGGCCATGCAGGCCGCATGGGTCACGCCGAGATATCCGCAACCAATCACGCTGATCCGCACTGACATCTGTTCAGCGTCGCAACGACTGACGAGCGGCGCGTCCACCGTCTGATCGAGGTTGGATACGCCGAAATGCCGACGCGTGCGACGCCGCCAGGCCGTTTGCTGGGGACATCGACCTTGGGAGGAGGCCGTATGCGAGTGTTGACTGTCGCGGCGCATCCCGACGACGAAACGTTGGGCGCTGGCGGCACGATCGCGTGGCACGCGAGCCACGGCGACGACGTGTGGGTCTGCATTTTGACCGACGGCGTCACGTCGCGGCACGACCATGTCGCCCTCCAAGAGGAGTGCGCCCGCCGCGCCTGCGACACGCTCGGGGTCGCCAAGGTGGTGTTCATCGGGCTCGCCGACCAGCGCCTCGACACGGTGCCGATGCTCGACGTCGTCACACCGATCGAGAAGTGCGTACGCGACTTCCAGCCCGACGTGGTCCTCACCCACTTCGCCGGCGACGTCAACGAAGACCACCGGATCGTGGCGCGAGCGACCATGGTCGCGGCCCGACCGGTCGCCGGCTCCAGCGTCCGCCGGGTGTGCTCCTTCGAGGTGCCCTCGTCGACCGACTGGGCGCCGCCACAGCCGGGGAGTGTGTTCGCGCCGAATCTCTACGTCGACATCGGCGAGACGCTGGAGACCAAACTGCTTGCGATGAAGGCGTACGCCGACACCTTCCACACGGAGGTGCGGCCGTATCCGCATCCGCGGTCGCTCGAGGCGCTCACGGCGTACGCCCAGCGCCATGGCGTCGCCGCCGGCCTGACCGCCGCCGAACCGTTCGTACTGCTTCGGGAATCCGCGACCCATGGGATGCGCGGCCTGCCGTTCGGAGACGACGTTCGATGATCAAGTACGCCTTCGACCGATTCCTGGCTGCCGTGGCGCTCGTCGTCCTCATGCCGATCCTGGCGGTCATCCTGATCGCGGTGCGGATCGACTCGTCCGGCCCCGGATTGTTCCGTCAGATTCGCATCGGGCGAGACGGTCGGGCGTTCACGATCTACAAGTTCCGCACGATGGTCAACGGCGCCGGTCGGATGGCCGACGTCAGCCCCGAAGGCGATCCACGGATCACCCGCGCGGGCAGGGTCTTGCGCCGGTGGTACCTCGACGAGCTCCCCCAGCTGTACAACGTACTCAGGGCCGACATGAGTCTGGTCGGCCCGCGGCCCGAGACGCCCGAGTACGTCGCGCTGTACACCCTCGACGAGCGGCGCATCCTGACCTTGCGCCCGGGCGTCGTCGGCCCGTCCACTCTCGGGTTCATGGACGAAGCCGATCGGCTGGCGGCGGCCGACGACCCCGCCGGCTACTACGCCAGCGTCCTGCTGCATGAACGTGTCCGACTCGATCTCGACTACCTGCGCCGGCGGTCGTTGAGCTATGACATCGCGCTCCTCGCCAAGCAGGCATGGGCCATCGTCGCCGGCGCGCTACGCAAGGTTTCACCGACCAATCTCAACGATCACGAACAACACACTCGCGTCCGGGAAGCCGGTCGGGGTGGAGGGAGTTACTGATGCCGGCACACAGGAAGCGCTCGATGGTGACGGGAATGTTGACGGCATTCGTGGTCGCCACCGTGCCAGCCGCCGTCCTCGTGGGTGGTGGCGCCGTCTCGTCGTCTTCGGCAGCCACGGTCAAGGTCGCCACGTTGGTAGCGGCTCGCGACACGTCGGTCTGGAACCCGCCGAGTCCGGACCCGTCCGGCATCACGTACAACTCCACGACCGACCGGCTCGTCATCTCCGACGGCGAGGTCGACGAGATGCCGCTCTACGCGGGCGCCAATATCTATCGCGCGACGCGGCAAGGCGGCCTGACCGGCACCGCGACGACCCTGCCGTGGTCCAACGAGCCGACCGACGTCGCGTTCAACCCGACCACGGGTCAGACGTACTACAGCGACGACGACAAGAAGTCGCTGTTCGTGCAGGCAGCAGCCGGCGGGACACCGACGAACTTCAAGACGTCGACGTTCGGCCTCACCGACCCGGAGGGTGTCGCGTACGACCCCAACCACAATTGGATCTGGGCGTCCGACGGCGTGGGCTCCCAGGTGTTCAAGCTGCAGCCGGGACCGAACGGCGTGTTCAACGGAGTCCCGCCGGGCGGCGACGACATCGCGACCCAGTATGACCTCTTGAAGTACGGCGCCACGGACACCGAGGCCATCGAGTACGACGCGGTGCGCGACACGGTGGTCGTCCTGGACGACAACAACACGATCTTCGAGATCGACACCAACGGTTCGCTGCTGACCACGATCGACACCACTGCGGCCAACGTCACCAAGGCAGCGGGCATCACGATCGCGCCGGCCAGCAACGGCTCTGGCGCACGGAACTATTACATCGTCGACCGCGGCCTGGACAACAACAACCATCCCGGTGAGAACGACGGCTTGATTCAAGAGATCTCGGTCAACCTGGATCCGATCACCAACCGGCCACCTGCCGTCAACGCGGGTGCCGACCAGATGATCGACCTGCCCGAGACGGCGAACCTGATGGGCACCGCCATCGACGACGGCCAGCCGAGCGGGACGCTCACGTACTCGTGGTCGAAGGTCTCCGGCCCAGTCAATGGCAACGTCACGTTCGGATCGACGACCGACCCGAACTCGACGGCGACCTTCTCCGCG
Organism: Nocardioidaceae bacterium; assembly: GCA_035630615.1. Lineage (GTDB taxonomy): Bacteria > Actinomycetota > Actinomycetes > Propionibacteriales > Nocardioidaceae > DATFRX01. The sequence continues at coordinate 4,676 of DASQKI010000049.1, read as the reverse complement.
ACCGGCTCGTACGTCTTGCGACTGACTGCGAACGACGGCGGGCTGACCAACTTCGACGACATCAAGGTCGACGTCTACCCGGTCGGCGGCATCCGGATGATCCAGATCCCGATCGCGCACGGAGCTGACGACGCGATGCAGTTCATCGGCGGCACGAACGACCGGTACGTTGACGTGGCTAGCGCCGACGACGAGTTCGGCAACGACGGTCCGTTGACTCCGGAGACGGTCATGACCGGCGTGCGGTTCCAGAACATCCCGGTGCCCGCGGGCGGCCAGATCGTCAGCGCAAAGATCCAGTTCAAGACCGACGAACTGGGGACGGACGCCACGACGTTCAGAATCCGTGGTGAGGCTTCCGACAACGCCGCGCAGTACGTCCAGGGACGCAACGGCAACATCACCTCGCGGTCGGCGACCACAACGACGGTTCCGTGGAGTCCGCCGGGGTGGAACCTGATCGGTGAGGCTGGCCTCAACCAGCAGACCCCGGAGCTGTCGTCGATGATGCAGGAGATCATCGACCGGCCGGGCTGGGCGAAGGGCAACGCGGTCGCCTTCATGGTCGACGGCACTAACGGCGACCTCGCAGATGGCCGCCGGACCGCAGAGGCCAAGGACGGCCTGTCGCCGCCCGTGCTGCTCCTGCAGTTCCGGCTGCAGAAGCCGCCGCCGAACGACCCACCGATGGTGAACGCAGGCCTCGATCAGTCGATCCAGCTGCCGGCCACGGCGCCGCTCGACGGCACCGTGACCGACGACGGGAACCCGACCCCGCCCGGCGCGACCACCACGACGTGGTCGAAGGTCAGTGGGCCTGGCACCGTGACGTTCGGGACGAATGCGGTGGACACGACCGCCACGTTCTCGCAGGCAGGCAACTACGTGCTGCAGCTCGCGGCGAACGACGGTGAGCTCCAGGCCACCGACATCGTGTCGGTCTCAGTGGCGGCAGCAGCGATTGCGCTGAACCTGACCATGACGGCGAACCCGACCGCCGTCACGGTGCCAGGCTCGACGACACTCAGCGGGACGTTGCGCACGACCACCGGACAGAACGTCGCCAACCGTCCGGTCGAGATCTGGAAGCAGGTCGGCGCTGGCAGTGCGGCCCTGTTGCGGACGGTCAATACCAACGCCAGCGGGGCGTACAGCACGACCGACCAACCGACGGCGGGGGCGACCTACTGGGCGGTCCACGCGGCCACTGCTCAGTTCGGCGCCGCCGAGTCACCGCACCGGACCGTCACGGTCCAACCGCGGGTGACGGCCAGCCTCAGCCTGACCACCGCCGCACCGAACCAGGCGGTGTTCGTCCGAGGCGTCGTCGAGTCCGGCGTCGACGGAACTGTGGTACGGCTGCAACGCCGGGTGGGCAACAACACCTGGGTGCTGGACACCGAGCAGACCCTGACCGGGACGATCAACTACGAGTTCAACGTCACCCAGTCGGCTACCGGGACATACCGCTACCGGGTGTTCGTCCCCGCGCAGAACGGTCAACAGGCGGTCACCGAGCCGAACGGTAACCAGGGACTCTCCCTGACGGTCCGCTGATGTCAGAACGCGCGCCACAGAGCTACAGCGAAGAGCACAAACACACGCACTCGCGTCCGGGAAGCCGGTCGGGGTAAGGGAGTTACTGATGCCGAAACATAAGAAGCGCTCGGTGGCGACGGGAGTGCTGACGGCATTCGTGGTCGCCACCGTGCCAGCCGCCGTCCTCGTGAGTGGAGGCACCGTCGCGTCATCGGCGGCCACCGCCGAGACGGCGACCCTTGTAGCGACGCGCAACACGGCGTCGCCGGCCTGGAACCCGACGAGTCCAGACCCGTCGGGCATCACGTACAACCAGGTCACCAACCGCTTGGTCATCTCCGACGGCGAGGTCGACGAGATGCCGCTCTATGCGGGCGCCAACCTCTACACGTCGACCCTCCAAGGCGGCCTCACCGGCACAGGGACGACCCTGACGTGGTCCAACGAGCCGACCGACCTTGCGTTCAACCCGATTAGCGGGCAGACGTACTACACCGACGACGACAAGAAGTCGCTGTTCGTCCAGCCCGCTGCCGGCGGAACCCCCACCAACTTCAAGACCTCGACGTTCGGTCTGACGGATCCCGAGGGCGTTGCCTACGACGCGGTGCACAACACGATCTGGATGACCGACGGCCTCAACGGCAGGGTGTTCGGATTGCAGCCCGGGCCCAACGGGATGTTCAACGGCGTGCCGCCGACCGGTGACGACGTCGTCATCAGCGAGTTCGACATCAGCAAGTACGGCTCGATTGAGGCCGAGGGCATCGAGTACGACTCGGCGCGCGACTCCCTCCTGGTCCTCGACGAGTCGAACACGGTGCTCGAGCTGGACCGCAACGGTTCGCTCCTGACGACCATCGACGTCTCGGCCGCAGACTCGGTCAAGAACGCCGGAATCACCCTCGCACCGGCCAGCAACGGCTCGGGCGCCCGGAATCTCTACCTCGTCGACCGTGGCCTGGACAACAACTCCCACCCGACCGAGAACGACGGCCTCATGTACGAGATGTCGGTCGATCTGGATCCGATCACCAACCGGCCGCCCGCCGTCAACGCGGGTGCCGACCAGATGATCGACCAGCCGGAGACGGCGAACCTGATGGGCGCCATCTCTGACGACGGCCAGCCCAACGGCTCGGTCAATGCCACGTGGAGCGTGGTTCCCACCGTGCCCACGGTCCCGCCCAATCCGAACGTCCCCGCGCCAGGCACGGGCACCGTCACGTTCGGCAATGCCAACGCGGCGAACACCACCGCGACCTTCTCGGACACGGGCCGGTACACGCTGCGGCTGACGGCCAACGACGGCGGGCTGGACGGGTTCGACGATGTGATCGTCGACGTCTATGCGGTCGGCGGGGTTCGCATGGTCCAGATCCCGATCTCGCACGGCGCCGACGACGCATTCGAGATCACCGACACCCGGTTCGGCAATAACACCTACGTCGATGTCTCCAGCGCCGACAACGAACTCGGCAACGACGGCCCGTCGGCCAACTCCCCCAACGAGACCGTCCTGACGGGCCTGCGGTTCACCGACATCCCGGTTCCGGCCGGCGGCCAGATCGTCAGCGCCAAGATCCAGTTCAAGACCGACGAGCTCGGCTCCGACGCCGCCGCGTTCCTGATCCGTGGCGAGGCGGCCGACAACGCCGCGCGATATGTCGGCCCCGGCAAGACCAGCAACATCCGAAACCGGGTGCCGACCACGACGACGGCGCAGTGGAGCCCGCCAGCGTGGGACCTCATCGGTGAAGCCGACGTGGACCAGCAGACGCCGCAGCTCGCGGACATCATGCAGGAGATCGTCGACCGGCCTGGCTGGGCCCAGGGCAACGCGGCCGCCTTCATGATCGACGGCACCGGCCGGCGGACGGCTGAGGCCAAGGACGGCCTGACGCCACCCGTGCTGCTGCTGCAGTTCCGACTGCAGCCGGGCGGTCCGGTCAACGTCGCACCGACGGTGGATGCCGGTCCCGACCGGACCGTCCAGATGCCGACTGCCGCGTCCTTGGACGGCACTGTCACCGACGACGGTCTACCGACGCCGCCAGGCGCCACCACGAAGGCCTGGACCAAGGTGAGCGGTCCCGGGACCGTGACGTTCGGTAGCCCAGCCGCGGTCGACACGACCGCGACGTTCTCAGCCGCTGGGACGTACGTGCTGCGCCTCACGGCCAACGACAGCTTGCTGTCGGCGAACGACACCGTGTCCGTCACGGTGCAGGCGGCGGCTCTGCCGGTGAACCTGACCATGACGGCGAGTCCGAACACCGTCACGGTGCCCGGCCAGACGACCCTGAGCGGCACCCTGCGGCGGACCACCGGCCAGAATGTCGGCGGTCAGCCGGTCCAGATCTGGGTGCAGCGCAACGGCGGTCCGGCGACACTGCTCCGGACGGTCAACTCGCAGAGCAACGGGACGTACAGCACCACGGACGCACCGACGACGGCATCGACGTACTGGGCGGTCCACGTGGCCAACGCGCAGTACGGCGCCGCCGAGTCACCGCATCGAACCGTGACGGTGACACCGCGGTTGACCGCCAGCCTCAGCCGGACCACAGCCGCTCGCAACCAGGCGGTGTTCGTCCGAGGCGTCGTCCAGCCCGGCGGCGGCGGAACCGAAGTGCGGCTGCAGCGCCGGCAGGGGACCAACACCTGGGTCCTTGCCCAGCAGCTGACCCTGACCGGGACTGCGACCAACTACGAGTTCACGGTCACTCAGGCGCAGGCCGGGACGTACCGCTTCCGGGTGTTCGTGCCGGCTCAGGACGGTCGCCTGGCGAGGACGGTGCCGAGCGGCAACACCGGACTGGTCCTGACGGTTACCAACTAATCTCGGGGCCGACTGGGTGAGCCGGTGATCCGGCTCACCCAGTCGGCTACCTGAGCAGCGAGCGTCTCGGGCGCAACCCGCCCGTCATTGCACACGACCTGGGTCTCGACAGAGGCCCAGGTCGCGACGCTTTCCAGCAACTCGCGGCCGCGCCGCAGCTCCTCGATCTGGGACTCGGCGTCGAGCCGTTGGGTACGACTGTGTCTGGACGAGCGAGCGGCCAGCCGCTCGCGAATCACGCCGACTGGCGCCTCCACGACGACCAGCAGGTCCGGTCGAGCCGATGCCGGAAGGC
>DASQKI010000048.1:0-14648 GCA_035630615.1 Nocardioidaceae bacterium | reverse complement strand
GTGCGGTGCCGGTCCAGGACGCGAACCGGTTCCGGTCAGAGAACCGAGCGACGTCGCCGACGTCGGCGAGGATCCGGGCGGCGACGACGGGGCCGATGCCGGGCAGGTCCATCAGGGTCGATCCGCGTGCGAGCACCATGGCCTTGAGTTCCTTGGTCGAGGCCTTGATCTTCTTGTCGATCGCGATCAGGTCGGTGAGCTGCTCGGCGGCGAGCCGGCGGCAGGTCTTCCCAGCCAGGTCCCGCGGACGCACGCCAGCGAGCATCGCCTTCGCCTGCAGGGCTGTGATGTCCTTCTTCGCCTGCCCGGGCAGGAGTTCAGACAGCAGTCGTTGCAGCCGGTTGACGGTCTGGACCCTGGCTCGGGTGAGCTCCTCACGCCGATCGACCAGCATCCGCAGTGCTTCCAGCACGGCGTCGTAGGAGTGGGCGTGCGCCAGGCATCTGGTCGTTTTCCCGAGTTGATCGGGTGCGCGGGGTGCGGCGCGCGTCCTAGGCTTGGCTTGTGCCTGAGCGTGGCGCCGAGGGCGTCTTGATCACGGGGGTGTACGGCTCGGGAAAGAGCGCGGTGGCCGCCCAGATCACCTACCTGCTGGAACAGCGTGACCAGCGGTATGCCCTGCTCGATCTCGACTACCTGGGCTGGGTCGGTGACCACGCGATGGGGTATCGCATGATGTTGCGAAACCTGGCTGCGGTTGCCCCGCACTACCGCGAGGCCGGCATCGGCGTCTTCGTGGTGGCCTACTTCGTCCGTGACATCAGCGCCCTGCGCAGCGTCCGGCAGGCGCTGGGGGTGCCACTGCGGGTGGTCCGCCTATCGGTGCCCTGGCCCGAAATCGAGCGTCGGCTGTCGAGTGATGTCACCAGCGGAAGAGGTGACGACCTGCGCGATGCGGCGGCGTCGATCGCCGTCGAGGAAGGCACCGGTCTCGAGGACCTCGTGGTCAACAACGACCGCCCGGTCGGAACCGTCGCCCGCGAAGTGATGATCTGGCTGGGATGGCTCTGAAACCATTCGCCGCCGCATTGGGAGTAGGCCCGTCTACTCGACTATGGACCCCGTGTAACCGACCGGCTTGCGCCCAAGACTCGGCGACCACCGTCCGGGCCGTGTCTGTTGGCCTCCCACGCCCGGGACCAATGGCCGATGACCCGCGGCCTCGGTCTCGGATAACGTCAAGAGGCCCGCTGACAAGTTGACAACGCCGAACAATCGCCCGGTGGGCAGCAACTTCGAGGTCCGGCCAACCCCCGCGGTCGGCGGCCCTGGTCGCTCGACGACATCGGACCCGGCCGGTCCACGGAGGGAGTTTCTGAATGAAGCGAATCGTTCTGGGCGGATTGGCCGTAACCACCACGCTCGCCTTCGCGGCGGCGTTGGTGACCTCGCCGACCAGCGCCGTGCCCGCGCCCGACGCACGCACCGCTGCGGCCTGTCAGCAAGGAGATGCCAGGCTCGTCAAGGGCGCCACCGCATCTGACCCCAACAGCGTCTCCCCGGCCCAGGCCGCCACCATGAACCGAGCCCTCAACGAGCGGCTGCGAGCGATGAGCCCACGGGCGCGCCACGCGGCACTCGTCGCGCCCGCTCCCGTGACGGTCAAGATCAACTGGCAGATCATCACCAAGACCAACGGCACTGGCGGCGTCTCCAACTCTCAGATTCGGCGCCAACTCAAGGTCATGAACGACTCGTACGCTGGCCTGACCGGCGGTGCGGACACCCGCTTCTCGTTCGTGACGAACCAGATCATCCGGACCGCCAACACCAACTGGTGGAACTGGGATCCGGACACCGATGACGCTCCAGCCAAGAACGCCCTGCACAAGGGCACCAAGCGGGTGCTGAACGTCTACATCGCCTCTCTCAGCGGTGGGCTCCTCGGCTACGCCACCTTCCCCGGCGGCCCGGTCAACCTGGACGGCGTCGTGATCCTCAACCAGAGCCTGCCCGGCGGCAGCGCGGCGCCGTTCAACCAAGGCGACACACTCACCCACGAGGCAGGGCACTGGTTCGGCCTGCTCCACACCTTCCAGGGCGGCTGCAGCACACCCAACGACTTCGTCGCCGACACCCCGCAGCAAGACAACGGAGACAACATCTTCTTGTGCGACACGACACTCGACACCTGCCCCGCATCGGGTCGCGACCCGGTGCACAACTTCATGAGCTATGGCAATGACCCATGCCTCAACCGGTTTACGGCCGGCCAGGCCAGCCGCACGAGCGCGCAGTGGGACGCCTTCCGCGCCTAGGGCTTGCCCGCCGCTAGCTCAGCGCAAATCCCACTCGGACTCGTCTGACCCCGCGTACGACGCCGGATCACCCGACACCGGCTCGACCACGATCACGGCGCACAGTCCCCAGCCTGCACCGGTTCCTAGCTCAGACGCGCCTCGGCGACCGCAACAGAAATCGAACCTGTGAGCACCTGCTTGTAAGACAGATTGGCGCTCAACGCTGTGCAAACCAACGAACTGAGCGTAAAACGGCCGAACGCAAGTCGAAAGTTGCGGGCTCACTGACGACGCCATCCTAAGGACGCCGCTCATGCGGGCAGGATGAGCCGGTCACTCATCCTCGTTGTCGGCACCCGAACTCGTTGTTGGCGTACTCGGCGAGGCCGCCTAGGAGGTGGCGCCATCATCCACCAGCGGCGCCCTGTGCAGCACGGCCGAACGTCACCAGTAGGGCGGGATCCGAAGTCGCCGCGAAAGAAGAGCGGGTGGCCGGCGTCTCGGAGTCCGTTTCATTCCACGGATCTGCCGGACAGTCTCGGTCAGCTCGCCGAGTGCAGCCGGGCCACGCCAACATCTTTCCGGCGTGGGTGTCGCATCCGTACCCTCGACGCCGAGGAGCAGTCCTATGTTCTAGCCGAGACGGCGCGTAAGGCACCAGCACTGCCGCCATGGAGAGATACCGATGGAACCGAGCCCGGCCAGGCCGAAGCAGGCATTCGTGGAAGCGCTGCGGCGGCGCCGCTCCGAGCTACGCGAGTCGATGAGCGCGCTGGAACTCGCCTTGGCCAGCCCAGCGCCTGAAGGTCAGGCACGCTGGACTGAACGCGTTCACGTGGCCCTGGTCGAGCTCTCCGCCGATTTCCGTGAGCACATCGCCATCACCGAAGGATCCGACGGGTTGTACCACGAGCTCCTCCAGACGGCGCCACGACTGTCCGGTGCCGTCGCTCGCCTCACCCGCGAACACGCCGTGATGACACGTCTGCTCGACGACGTGCTGCATCAGGTGAGCACCCCGACAGCCAATCAGGATGTGGACAGCGTTCGTGACCTTGGCACGGAACTTCTCGGAACACTCGTGCGCCATCGCCAGCGCGGCTCAGACCTGGTGTACGAGGCCTTCCAGATCGACGTCGGAGGGGAGTCCTGAACCGCGCTCCGCCCATGGGCCTTCCGCCAAACCGCCACGCGGGCGCACCGTGCAGATCGCGCTATGGGCGGTGGTGTGTGGCCGACGCGAGTGCGCAGCGGCGGCCCGGGTGTCACGTCCGAGGTGGTGTATCGGGTGTGCCGTACTGTGCGAACGAGCCCGTCGACTCGGATATCGATGGGAGTCTGAGCGCGGGGCCTGACGTTTTTGGGAGTGAATATGCAGCAGTTCAGCCTGGGGGTCTGACCGTCATGTATCGGGGCGTTCGACGTCGCTCGCCACTGCGGCATCATCGGCTCCCGCGGCGGCCGCGGTAGGCAGGAACGCATCGACCTCGGCCAGGAAGTGCCGCCAGGCGGGATCGCGCTCGGGCAGCAGGTGATTGGCGCTGTCCAGCGGAACGAGCCTGCTGTCCGGGATGAGGCCGGCTAGCCGGCGCGACTGCTCGAACATGTTGTCTGGCTCCCGCCGCGAGCACAGGACGAGTGTGGGAGCGGTGACCTTCGGTGCTAGGTCGGCGACGTCGATGTCGGCGAATTCGTTGAGGAACCGCCAGGCGTTCGCCGGTGACGTGGAACGCTGCTGGAGCTCGTCGAAGATCTTCCATTCCTCCTGGCTGCCCTCGGGCATGAAACGCGCGGCGAACATCTGCCGGTAGGTCGCGTCCGGTCGTCCCCACGCCACCCGGGTCAGGCCGATGCGGGCCTCCACCAGATCGAGCTCTTCGTTGGTGGCGGCGCGCTTTCGCCGGCCGACTGCGAAGCCACCGAGGAGGACGAGACGACTGACCCGGTCCGGATGCCGGACTGCGAAGGCGATGGCGACCGGTGCGCCTTGTGAGATGCCAAGGAGCGGGAACCGGTCGAGCCCGGCGGCGTCCACCACCGTTTCGAGGTCATCGACCCAGGCATCGAAGGAGAACCGTGGCACCTCCCAGTCCGACAACCCGCAGCCACGCTCGTCGTAGCGGACCAGTCGGAACCGGCGGGACAGCTCGACCATCCAGTGTCGCCAGACCGGGCTCTCCCCGTCGTAGTCCAGGTGGCTGAGCCAGTTCGCCGCCTTCACCAATGGCGGTCCGTCGCCGGAGGTGGCGTACGCGAGACGAACATCGTCTGAAGTCGTGCAGAACCTGATCCGCTGCTCTGGCCGCGACGGGGCTGAGGGGGACCCGGCGCCAGTCGTGCTCACCTCGCCGACGAACTGGTAGCCACGGCCACGGACCGTGCGGATGAGCCGCTGGCTCGCGCCGTCGTCACCGATGGCCCGGCGGGCGGCCTTCACTCGGCTGGTGAGTGTGGACTCGCTGACGAACCGACTGCCCCACACCGCGTCCAGCAGCTCATCTCTTGTCATGACGCGATGCCGCTCTCGGAGCAACATCACGAGCACATCGAACACCTGAGGCTCGACCGACTGAACCGCTCCGCTCCGCCGCAGCTCGAACCGACTGGGGTCGAGTTCGCAGTCGCCGAAGACGAAGATCATCACACTCCCAGGCGGCCGCGTCCCGCGCAGACGGAGCCACACCAGCAGTGTGCCACCGGACGGCGGGTCCACCCGATCTCCACCCGACCTCCCCGTCTCCTCCAAGTACGGACCGGTGCTCACCAGCAGAGTCGTAAATACGACCGCGGGAAGGCCCCGGAAGGTTTCCGGGAAGGTCCTCCCGGCGCCGTCGGAGCACCACTCACCGAGGAGAGCGATGGAAACGGCTTACGCGTTAGCGGCCCAGCAACGCCGCGACCCGATGGTCCGGTTGTTTGCTGCCGGCGCCCAGGCGATGGTCCCGTGGCTGGCCGGCATCGTTCCGTTCGGCCTTGTGATCGGGGTCAGCGCGGCGCGGGCGGACATCCCGGCGGCTGCCGGATGGCTGACCGGCCCGGCGATCTACGCCGGCAGCGCTCAGATTGCGACCATTGAGATGCTCGACGACGGGGCAGCTCCGGCCGTCATCGTCGCGACCGCCCTGATCATCAACTTGCGGCTCGTCCTCTATTCGGGAGCGATCGCCGCCTACTGGCGCGGAACGCCCCGTTGGTGGAGGATCACCGCGGCCTATCTGCTCGTCGATCCGTCGTTCGTCGTCGGTATGGACGGCTATCAGCGCCACGACCAGCGCGACCTGGGCCACCGTTACTACCTGGGCGGTGCTGTCGTCTTATGGCTGGCGTGGCTGGCCGCCATCGGTGTCGGCGTAACGCTTGGTGCGCAGCTCCCGTCGGCGCTTCGCCTCGAGCTGATCGTTCCGCTCTACATGGTGGGCCAAGTCGTGGGCCGACTGGGCGACCGAGCAACCCGGCGAGCGGCAATGACCGCCGCTGTCGTCGCGGTCATCGCACTCGCGGCTCCGCTGCATCTCGGCATCCTGCTCGCCATCATCATGGGGCTCGGCGCCGCCCTTAAGGTCAAGGAGGGCTCGCAATGACTGCGTGGATCGTGATCTCGTTGGCAGGCCTCGGCAGCTACTTGTTCCGCATCAGCATGGTGCTGCTGGCCGAGCGCATCACGCTGCCCGACAAGGTGGAGCGAGCCTCGGCCTTCATGGCACCGGCCGCGTTCGCGGCGCTTGCCGCAACCGGAATCGCCGCCAGCACTGCCGGCAGCGACATCACGCAGGCGGTTCCGCTGCTGGCCGCTGTCGCCGTCGCGGTTATCGCCGTCCGGCACACCGGCCGCCCCTACTTGGCCGTCGTCGCCGGTATGCCAACCCTTTGGCTTCTCACCGTGGCGGTTGGTGCCTGATGGACCCGCTGATGCCACTACCGGCAGAGCGTTCCGACGTCTCGACGGGTCCACCAAGCCAATCATCTGGTAGCCGTTCGCTTCGGGGTCGTAGTCCGTCCGGAGCAGGATGATCGCGTGTCCCGGGATCTCACCACGCTCCTTCATCATCTTCAACCCTCCGTAAGAACGAGTCTCCTTGGGAGCGCCTGCGCCTCGTTGGGCAATGCAAGACGACCCGCGATGGACAAAGTCTTGGATCTGGCAACGTCCAGAACATCCTCGACACGATTGAGGCTCATGACGCAAAGGGATATCTTCTCGCCGTTTCCAGCGAGCTATCCGGGTTCGCCGTTCAGCGTCTGAACAAGTTCCGAAAGCGCGGGACACACCACATCGACTGGTGGACTCCGATCGAGATCGAGCAACGTCTTCGCCGTAATCCAGACATCGCGGCGCGCTACCAAGACCTCATCACGCCTAGCGACGTTCCGGTCGGGTTGAAATAGCTGAGCAGGACTGGCAACCGAGCCATAGCGCCCCACTTGGTCCCGGTTGGACGCGAGTCGGGCGCTTAGGCCAGCATCACCCCAGACAGACAGACAGGCCGAACTCGGTCCTGCGATGAGTCAGGGAGGTCCCGCATCGTCGTCGGCCGTGACATAGCGCCCCAACGCTTCGCGGACGACGTCTGAGATGCTCTCGTGGCGCTCGCCCGCCTCCGCCTTGGCCTGTTCACAGAGCGCCTCTGGCACTAGATAATGCGTCTGATCCTTGACGCCAGTGAAAGGCACTTCGCACCGCGACCAGGGGCTGCGACGATGGGCGCATGGTCTGCTTCGTCTCGCATACGTCTGTTGACTGCCGCAACGCCTTCGCGCTGTCGGAGTGGTGGAAAGCTCTGCTGGGGTACGTCGACATCGAGGACGACCCCAACCTGCCTGGGCACGAGGAGTGCCTGATTCAGGACCAGGAGACCGGCCATCGGATCCTGTTCATCGAGGTGCCGGACGAGAAGCAGGCCAAGAACCGGCTGCACCTCGACCTGCGGCCCCGGGAGTCCAGTCGCGACGAGGAAGTCGACCGGTTGATCAGTTTGGGCACCACGGTGGTCGCCGACCATCGCGACGCCGAGAGCGGCAGCGGATGGGTCGTATTCGCCGACCCGGAGGGCAACGAGTTCTGTGTCCTGCGCTCCCAAGAAGAGCTCGCCGCCGCCCGCTGAGTTTCACAAGGCTACGCCCTGGCCGTGCAACAGAGCCGGTCCGACTCAGTGCCGATGGCTCTGACGAAAGCGAGCGGCAAGGAGAGCCTCGGGCACGGCGAGGTCGTCGACGACCTGGAGTAGGACCCGAATGCAGCGACGCCGCGGCGGCCAGCCTCTCCGATGCGTCACATTCGCCAAGGTCCACAGCCCCACCTCAATGCCTGGCCGCGGCCGGGATGATCGACTGACCGCCCTCCGACATGGCTGCGTAACCCCAACCTTTGATCCGTAGGGGGTCCCTCACCGATGACTCGAGCCCACTTCAGGCGTCGGAAGTCCTCCCGGAACCCAGTCTGACCCCTCAAACCACAGTCCTCGACAGCATTTCATTCCACAAGTCATTCCACGGATGCGATACGGATTCGGCCAGCCCACGGAGTGCAGTCCGGTGATGGAGCCGAGCGGCCGCGTCCACCGTCTAGTGCCACTGCGGGCAGGTTTGCTGGTAGGGCAGGTCTCCGAGGTAACTGGCCCACTCGTCGCGGGTGAGGTTCCGGCCGGCGACTTGACAGGCGTGCTCCAGCCACTGGTCGGGGTCGAGCGGGTAGCTGCGTCCTGGCTCCGTTGCTGTCCGCGCGGCGATTTCGGTCGCGGAGAACGAGGTCAGCCAGGTGTAGCCCTCGGTGGGATCGGCCGAGGCGGGCATGGCCGCTCGAACGAGGCCTTGGTGCGCGTCGTACAGCGAGACCATCCCGTCCATGCCAGTGGTCACGACCGTGCGACTGTCGGGAAGCCACTCGACCTGGGCGATCATCTCGTTGTGCGTCCGGTCGGCGGTGTGCAGGAGATCACCGGAGGCGACGTCGAAGACCGCGACCTCGCCCTGTAGTCCGCCGGCGGCCAGCATCGTGCCGTCAGGGGAGAACGTCACATCGAACGGCTGGTCTCCGGGGCCAATGAACAGGACTTCCTTCTCCTCGAGGGTGTCGGCGTCGAGGAGCTTCACCCGGCCGGGCGCGGGATTGTCGATCGAGCTGGGGGACATCCCGACGGCCAGCAGCCGCTGGTCGGGGCTCAGTTCCATCGTCGCGGCCGCGCCGCCTATATCGACGCGCTCCGGGGCTTTCTTCCAGGTGTCGGTGTCCACCACCAGCAGGTCGCCGTCCCTCCCGTTCATGAACTCGCCGTCGGCGCCGAGCAGCAGCCGCGACCCGTCCGGCGTCCACGCCGCGCACCACACGGGCTCCCTCGCGGGATCATATTCATTCGGCCCCATCCTGATGTGGGCGATCTCCTCACGCGTCCGGCTGTCGAGCACCGTTACGCCGTAGCCGTGGGTCACCGCCACGGCGGATCCGTCTGGGCTGACCACCACGGACGAGCCGAAGTACCCGGAGGTGGTGCGTGCGACGCGGACGTCGTCGACCACGCGGCCGGTGGATGGGTTCAGGAACGTGGCGTAGACGAACTGGGGCGCGTCGCCACCGAGAAGCTCCACGCCGGCGGCTGGAGCCGGCCGGGTCGGGGCAACGACGAGCTCTCCAGGGATGATCGTCGCCGGGCTGTTGGAGATCCATCGGTCCCGGAGGCCCGGCATCGGCTCCGGATCCCCGAAGCCCGCGGCTGGGGTGACGTCCCAGCTAATCGCCGTCCCGTCGCGCGACACGGTGACCAGGTTCGTCCCGCTCGGGTTGACCGCGACCCCGTTGACGGCGCCGCTGTGCCCGACCAGCGACTCCTGCTGCGACCACATGCCGGTCGTCGGGTCGATCGACCACAAGACGACGGTGCCGAGGTCGTCGACACTGGCGGCCCAGGTGCGGTCGGGGGCGACGACGACATCGTTGACCTCTGCCTGGTGGACGTCGAGCACCTGGGTGACGCGACCCCGGGTGTCGTACAGGGTGACGGCTCCGTCGCTCCAGCGCTGGGCGGCGCCGGTGGAGAGCGGGACGAAGCCGAGCGTGCTAACCGGTCGGTTCTGGACGCGGATTCGCACCGACGACCTGGTGTTCAGGTCGACCCGCCGGGCGGTCGTAGGTTCTGTCAGCGACGGCTCCCACGGCGCCCAGGCGACCGCCGAGGACCCGTCGTCGGCGATCGTCGCAGTGGGGACAACGTCTCCGGTCGTCCGCAGCCCGGTGGAGAAGGTTCGAATCGTCTTGCCGGTAGCGACTTCGAACTCACGGATGCGGTTGAGCCATCCCGTGTCGGTCCCAGCGTTCGCCGAAATGAGCAGTCGACGTCCATCTGGTCGGAACCCGAGATTCTGCGGATATCCCCCGATCTTGTCCAGGCCGACCAGGTGCAGACGCTCGGTCCCGTCGGGCGCGAAGACGCCCACCTTCGGATCCCAGAGCCTGATCCACGCCCACACCGCGACCAGGTCTCCCGAACTCGACGCAGCGATGTCGAGCGGCTTGTCCCACCTGTTGATCGGCTGCGGACGCCGCGGATTCTCGAGCTGCCAGGCGAAGATTCCGGTGTGCCTGGCGACGAACATGACACGTCCGTCGGCGGCCAGTTCGACGTCATCGGCCTGGCCGCCCAGTTGGACGACCTGGGTCGCGCGCCGGTGCTCCACGAGCGACGACAACAGCCCGTCCTGCGTTGAAGTGGTGTCCGCCATCTGTGCCGCTTGGGCGGCCAGCAGCAGGGACAGGTCCAACGAGCCGACCGACTTGGACAGCGCGGCCAGCCGGTTCGCATCCGCGAGTGTGGTCGCCTCGGCGGCCTCGTTCGCGCGGGCGGCGGCGTCGTGCTGGTAGCGCAGCGCAAGCCCTGCCGCGACCAACGCCAGGACGAGTACACCGGCCAGACCGGTAGCCAATCGGCGGGTTCGTCGCCCGACCCGGGCCTCTCGCTCGGCGCGCTGCACGGCGTCGCGTAGCTCGTCGTCGGCGTGCTCCTGCGAGGTGTCGAGGAACGTCTGCTCGGCCGCGGTGAGCTTCGGGGCGGCGCGGTCGCGCCAGTCGAGGGCGCGGGTGAGCCGGACGCCGCGGTAGAGCTCGCTGTCCGGGCGGTCCAGCTCCTCCCAGGCATCGGCGGCGATGGTGAGGTGGTGTCGGATGCGCTGTCCGTCGGCGTCCTCGTCGAGCCATTCCCGTAGTCGGGGCCAGGCGCGGACCAGTGCCTCATGGGTGAGTTCGACGACGCCGTCGTCGCTGGTGACCAACCGAGCGCCGACGAGCCGCTCGATCAACTGTTCGCGCTCTTCGTCGGTGGCGATCAGTCGGCGGGGTAGCTGGCTGCGCACCGGTTCGCCATCCTCGGTGGGAATGACCAGGCGTAGCAGCAGATCGCGGAACGCGTCCTGTTGGTCGGGTTCTACTCGTTTGTAGATGTCTTCGGCGGATTGGGCGATCGCGCCGCGGATGCCTCCGGTGGCTTTGTAGCCCGCCACGGTGAGGGTGCGGCCCTCTCGGCGCAGCCAGGTCTCCCGCAGCGCGTGGGATAACAGCGGCAGAGCACCCGGTTCGCCTTCGACCTCGCGGACCAGCAGGTCGACCAGGCCCGGCTCGATCGGCAGGCCGGCCTGGCGGGCCGGGCCCTCGATGGCGGCCCGCAGATCGTCCTCGGCCATGGCACCCAGCAGATAGAGCCCTCGCTCGATCAGCCGTGAAACGTCTGGATAGGCAGACACCTCGCCCATCCGGTCGGCGCGCAGCGCCACCACCAACTGCCCCCGGTCGGCGTGTGCAGCCAGCGCGGCGAAGAACCGGACCCGCTCGTCTCGGTCCTCGCACAACGAGAAGGCCTCCTCGAACTGGTCCACGACCAGAAGCGGGGCCGGACCCTTGTCCGGGACGACGGTGAGCGCATCCATCGGGTGCGCTCCCGGCGTGACTATGACGGTCCGGTGACCGTCGCGGCGTGACCTCGCGGCAACACCGGCCCGCACCAGCGAGGACTTGCCGCTGCCGGACGGCCCGATGACGGCCAGCACGCCGACGGTGGACAGCCGCTCCAGGCATGCCGCAAGGTCGGCGTCGCGGCCGAAGAAGCTGTCGGCGTCGTCGATGTCGTAGGGCATCAGACCCCGATAGGGGCAGACCGCGCTCGGCGCCGGAGACGCCGGCTCCACCAGCAGCATGGGATCCTGGTGCAAGATGGCCTGCTCGAGCGCGACGAGATCCGGACTGGGATCGATCCCGAGCTCGTTCGCGAGCACGGTACGGACCCGGTGCAGGGTCCGAAGCGCCTCAGCTTGACGCCCGGCCTGGTATTGGGCGAGTGCCAACAGGCCCCATCGCCGCTCACGCACTGGCGCCGCGGCCACCATGTCCTGTGCCTTCGCCAACACTTCGAGGTGATGTCCGGCCCGCAGCGCGGCGTCCAGTCCGATCTCCTCCGAGTCCAGTCGGAGCTCGTCGAGGCGGCCGGCCTCGACCCGACCGGGTTCCCATCCGTCCAGATCGACGAACGCCTCCCCCCGCCACAGATCCGCTGCCTGGTCGAGCGTGTACGACGCTCGTTCCGCCTCGCCGACGGTGAGCAGCTCGCGGCCGCGGCCGACCAGGTGCTCGAAGAGCAGTGTGTCGAGGTCGTCGGAGGAGATCCTCAGTCGATAGCCCTGGGGCAGCGTCTCGATGGTCTCCGGTCCGAGGGCCTTGCGGAGCCGGGTCACACAGCCTTGGACAACCTTCTTCGATGAGGCCGGTGGGCGGTCTCCCCACAGCGCATCGGCCAGCCGGTCGGGCGTGTGCACCTCACCGGGTCGCACTGCAAGCGCTGCCAGTACCACCCGGTCGCGTGGTCCGATCTTGCCGACGCCCCCGTCGATGACAAGCGGACCAAGTAACGCGATCCGCATAGGGCCACCGTGCGCCGCGCCATCGATACCGGTCAAGGGCACTAATACCCGGCTGATACCGGGACGCGACCCCATCGGCACCGCTGCGCGGGACAACGGTCAGGTCGAAGTCCCCCCATGAAGGGCACGATCATGAACAACAAGACCAATACCCGCAAAGCCGCCGTCGCTGGCCTCGTCGGACTCGCAGCCGGCATCGCCGCCACCACCGTACTGGTCAGCGAGCTGGCCGCCGACACCCCGGACTCGACAGCAGTCGAACGCCACGAGTCGGCCCCTTCCGCACAGCACTACACCGGTCCTCGTACTGCGGACGCCGCCGAGCACTGGCTCCGGCCGCGGGCTTCATACACCGGTCCGACGACTCCGGATTCCGCCGAGTGCTGGTTCAAGACCGGCAGCAAGTACACCGGTCCCACGACTCCGGACGCCGCCGAGCACTGGCTCGCGTACTGCTAGCACACCACTCCCACGAAAGGGCACGATCATGAACAACAAGACCAAGACCGACGTTGGCGTCGGTCGAAAGGCTTCGGTAACGCTCCGCCGACGGGTTGTCGGGTGCGCCTCCACCTTGGTGCTCGCTCTCCCGCTGGCTGTAGCTGCGAGTCCGGTAACCACCGCCTCCGCCGACCCCGCGGCGACCGGCCCGTCGGTGGTCGTGGCCTGGCAGCGGATTGCGCTGCGCACGATCTTCGCCGAGGGTGCGACCCCGCCCCAGGTCGGGACGCTGTATCTGGGCTTCACTTCGCTGGCCGTGCACGACGCGGTCCAGACCTCACTGGAGAGAGGTAACACCTCGGATCAGGCGGCGATCGCAACGGCCGCCCACGACGTGCTGAGCGAGTACTTCCCGGCTTCGCGGGCCAACCTCGACGCCGACCTGACCAGCAGCCTCGCTGCCGTCCCGAACGGTCCGAGGGAGACCAAAGGTATCCGGATCGGCCGCGCCGCGGCTGCCGAGATGATCGCGAGCCGCGTCGACGACGGCAGGAGCGACACCACCATCGCGTACGCCAAGCCGGACCTGCCAGGGATTTGGCAGCCGCCCGCCACTGGCATGGCCACGGCATGGCTGGGATTCGTGAAGCCGCTGGTCATCAACCGACCGATCCCGGTCGACGGTCCCGACCCCCTGGCCAGCGCGGCCTACGCCACCGACTACAACGAGGTACGGCGACTGGGCTCGTCGGCCTCGCCCGACCGGACACAGGAACAGACCGACATCGCCAGGTTCTTCGCGAGCAACCCACCCTTCATGTACCGCGACGCTCTGTGCCGCTACCTCGACACCCACACGCTCAGCGTGGCGCGATCCGCGCGGCTGTTCGCCCGAATCGACGCGGCCGTCGCGGACGCGATGATCCGAACCTTCCAGCTGAAGTTCGACATCGGCTTCTGGCGTCCATTCCAGGCGGTCGCCGAGGCGGCCGACGACAACAACCCCGACACCACGCCCGAGTCCGGCTGGGCACCCCTGATCCCCAACCCGGCCTACAGCGACTACACCAGTGGACACGCGGCCGCTACCGCGCCGTTCGCCGAGGTGGTACGCCGCACGCTCGGCGACGACACGTCGCTGGTCCTGCTCTCAAGGGCTCCCGACGGGTCGGTGGTTGCGACCAGAAGCTACCCGTCGCTGTCCGCCATCGAGAATGACGCCCTCAATGCACGGGTATGGGGCGGGCTGCACTTCCGCGACGCGATGGATGATGGCTACCAGCTCGGACACACCACCGCGACCCGGGTCCACCAGCAGCTTCAGTGACAGCGGATTCCCGGCCGTAAAGGACGCCTCGACAAGGCTCGCTTGTCGAGGCGTCCTTGACCGCATGGAGATCCCGCAATCACGGCGTCGCCGACACCGACATTCTCCGCGCGTGGGAGAACGCGATCCGCTACGTCGTATACAACTACGACTGCGAGGACCGCCTGCTGGTGATCGGCCCGTCCACGTCCGGTGCGGTGCTGGAGTTGGTCGCCGTACCGGTCGACGAGCCGACCCGGATCATCCACGCCGACAAGCTACGACCGAGGTTCCATGACTACTTGAGTGATGACGATCACCAAGACCAAGGCCCGGAGCCGATCCGCGACGCGGTGCATTTCCGCCGCATCATCGCCGCCCGCAAGGGAGTCGCGGCAGCCGAAGACGAGCTACGCAACGCGGTCGCGGCGGGCCGGTGAAGCCGGCGAGTTTTGGACCGTGCTCGGCGCCGCCCTCGACACCAGCCGCCAAGCCGCCTACCAGCGATTCGGGCTCGTCACCGACAAAGGTCGCCGCCGCTCGGCCTAAGAACATTCCTGGCATGTTTCATTCCAAGACCCTCTTATCGGGGTGAGGTGTAGCCCGCGTTTATGCAGGTCAGGGGCGCGCTCGGAGGGATTCGAACCCCCAACCTTCTGATCCGTAGTCAGATGCTCTATCCGTTGAGCTACGAGCGCAGGTGTGTAGGCCGAACTGAGTGTAGCCAGTCCCGGCATCGGAGTTGAAATCGCCACCGATCCGGC
>DASQKI010000047.1:0-5365 GCA_035630615.1 Nocardioidaceae bacterium | reverse complement strand
GCGGGTCTCCGACGGGGTCGACGCGGCTCGGATCGCGGCGGCCGGCCGTCTCGACGCGATCCGGGCCGACCTCGCCGCCACCCTCGCCCTCTAGCCCGCGCCCGCCCACCCTTCGCGCCGAGATTGCGCATCCCGCCCACTTCTTCGCGCCGAGATTGCGCATCCCGCCCACTCTTCGGTCCGGCGGACCTCAGTCCTCGAGAGCCGTCAGGTCGAGGGCCCGCAGTCGCTCCGGGTCGGCGAGGATGTCGATCTCGACGATCTTGTCGCCGACCACCGTGAACCCGAGTACCGCGAACGGCTCTCCCTCCGGCGCGACCAAAAACCCGGCCGCGCCGTTGACCAGCACCGGCTGGGCAAACGAAGCCAACCGCGCATACGACCCTGCCAGCTCGGCCACCGCCGTCGCGCCGCGAACTTCTCGAGACGCCCCCGGGGTCAGCCCGCCACCGTCGGCCCGAAGCACGACGTCCGGGTCGAGCAGGTTTACCAAGGCGTCGAAGTCGCCGTCGCGGGCCCGCCGCGCGGAAGGCGTCCACGACCTCACGCTGCCGAGGGAGGTCGGCGTCGGGCACGGTCGGCGCTCCCTGCACCCGCTGCCGGGCCCGACTTGCCAGCTTCCTGGCCGCGGCCGGGGTCCGGTCGACGATCGGCGCGATCTCCTCGAGCGGCAGCGCGAACATGTCATGCAGCACAAAAGCCAGCCGCTCGGCCGGAGTCAACGTCTCCAGCACGACCAGCAGGGCAAGCCCGACCGAGTCGGCCACCAGCGCTTCGTACTCGGGGTCGACCGCATCCTCACCGCTCAGCAGGGGCTCGGGCAGCCGCGGGCCGAGGGGTTCCTCGCGTCGGCTCCGGCGGGTCCGCAGCATGTCGAGGCAGATCCGGCCGACGACGGTGGTCAGCCAGCCGGCCGGGTTCGCGATCCCGCTCCGGTCGGATCGACTGAGCCGAAGCCACGCCTCCTGCACCGCGTCGTCGGCGTCGCTCACCGAGCCGAGCATCCGGTAGGCAACCGCCCGCAGATGCCCCCGGTTGGTCTCGAACTGTTCGGCCAGCCAGCGATCCTGGTCGGTCGGGCCTGAGGCGTCCACGGTCACATCCCTTCGTTCGGCTCCGTCATAACACTGACGGACCCAACCCGGCCGATGTGACGAGGAGAAACCCATGCCCAGCAGGACTCGAAGGTTCGCCGCCGTGATCTGCGGCCGCCGCGCGAAGTGGATCGTCGTCGCGATCTGGCTGGCAGTCACGGTCGCGCTCGGGGTCGGCCTCGGCTCGCAGCTGACCGACGAGGAAGACAACGCCGCCTCGTCGTGGCTCCCCGACAGCGCGGAGTCGACCGAGGCGCTCGGGCAGATCGACGTCTTCCAGTCGGAGAACACCTTCCCGACGACTCGTCTACGAGCGGCCCGACGGCCTGACCGGCGACGACCTGGCCGCGATCCGGGCGGACGTCGCCGAATACAAGACCTACGACGGCCGAACTCTCGCGGACATCGTCGGCGACGACGTGACCGACGGTGACACGGCGGTCTCCCTCGACGGCCCGATCCGGGGGCCGATCATGTCGACTGACGGCCGGGCGGCCCAGGTGGAGGTGCCGATCAACGCCGGCGACGACGGGCTGATGCTGTTGCCCGACCTGGTCGGCCAGCTGCGTGCCACGGCCGCCGCCGGGGCCGACGGCATGGTCGCGCACGCGACTGGCCCCGGTGGCAGCTCGGCCGACAATGCCGACGCGTGGTCGGGCATCGACGGCGTCCTGCTCGCCGCGGCGTTGATCGTGGTCGTCGCCATTCTGCTGCTGACGTACCGGAGCCCGATCCTGTGGCTGTTCCCGATCGTCACCGCGGTGTTCGCGATGCTCAATGCGCAGGGGATCGTCTACCTGCTGGCTAAGTACGCCGACCTGACCGTCAATGCCCAGGCGATCGGCATTCTGACCGTACTCGTGATCGGCGCCGGCACCGACTACGCGATGCTGCTCGTCGCCCGCTACCGAGAGGAGCTGCGGCGACATCACGACCGGCACGAGGCGATGGCCGAAGCGCTGCATCGGGCGGCGCCGGCGATCGTCGCGAGTGCGAGCACCGTCGCCCTCGGCATGTTGTGCCTGATGGCGGCCGACATGAACTCCACGGCCGGCATGGGCCCGGTCGCCGCGATCGGCGTCGTCGTCGCGCTGCTCGCCATGATCAGCCTGTTGCCGGCGCTCCTCGTCATCATGGGCCGCTGGATCTTCTGGCCGGTGCGTCCGCGCGAAGGCAGCGCGGAGCCGACCTCGTCGGGGTTCTGGGCCAAGACCGGCCAGGTGATCAGCCGCCGTCCGCGATTGGTCTGGATCGGGACGTCGGCGGCGCTCGGCGTCATGGCGCTCGGCGTGATCGGGCTCGACGCCCAAGGACTGGCCGCCGCCGACCAATACCGCGACACGCCGGACTCGATCGCCGGCGATGCCGTGCTGCGCGACCACTTCGCGTCGGATCCGAGCAGTCCGCTGCAGATCGTGACCGACGCCGGGGCAGCCGACCGGGTCGTCGCCGCAACCCGAGGCATCGACGGCGTCGACGCCGAGGCGGTCGCGCCGGTCGGTAGCGCTGGTGGCAAGACGATGATCGAGGCCGGCATCACCGATCCGGTGCTGAGCGACGCGGCGTACGAAACGGTGCAGCGGGTGCGTGACGCGGTCCACGCGGTGCCCGACGCGGACGCCCTCGTCGGCGGGACCGCGGCCGTCAACTGGGACGTCCAGGAGGCCTCTCGCCACGACAACAATCTGGTCATTCCCCTCGTCCTGGGTGTGGTCTTCCTGATCTTGGTGATCCTGCTTCGGGCGCTTGTCGCACCGCTGCTGCTCATCGGCACCGTGGTGCTGGCATTCGGCGCCGCGCTCGGCTTCAGCGCTCTGGCCTTCGAGTACGTCTTCGGCGTGAGCGGAGCGGACAGCTCGCTGCCGCTGTACGTGTTCGTGTTCCTCGTCGCGTTGGGCATCGACTACAACATCTTCTTGATGACCCGGGTGCGTGAGGAGGCGGCCAAGGTCGGCAGCCGGCGCGGCGCCTTGATCGGGCTCGGCGCGACCGGCGGCGTGATCACTTCGGCCGGGCTGGTGCTGGCCGGCACGTTCGGGACGCTCGCGACCCTGCCGCTGACGTTCACGCTGCAGATCGGGTTCGCGGTCGCCTTCGGGGTCTTGCTCGACACGATCATCGTCCGCTCGGTGCTGGTCACCGCGCTCAACCTGGACCTCGGCCCTCGGATGTGGTGGCCCAGCCGGCTCGGTCGCGACGACGACCGCCCCACTGAGGGGACGGAAATGGCGCAACTCGCCGAGCGTGTCGCACCAATGGGGTCCCGCCAGTGAAGCGAGGACTCTTCAGACGACGATGGCCGACGCGATCAGGACGACGAAAGCCGCGGCGACCGTGGCGACCGCGGCGATCTCCCATCGACGCCACCGCTGGTCGACGGAGGTGAGCCGCTCCGACTCCCGTCGATGCGCGTCCGCCATGTTGTCGATCCGATGAACGACCGCGTCGGCGTAATCGATGTAGCGCACACCCTCACCACCGAAGACTGGCGCCGGGCCCTTGCCGGTCGGGTCTGACGATGTCCGTTGGCTGCCGCTCGACGATCCGCCGAAGAACGGCACCCGGCCGATGAAGGTCGACACTGAGATGCCGCTGTCGGCGGCGCCGCCGGCTCGCTGGTCGCGGCGAGCACTTCGCAGCTGCTTGCGC
Source organism: Nocardioidaceae bacterium (assembly GCA_035630615.1). GTDB lineage: Bacteria > Actinomycetota > Actinomycetes > Propionibacteriales > Nocardioidaceae > DATFRX01. Next base: position 1,622 of record DASQKI010000047.1, on the reverse strand, counting down.
GCCGAGCGGCCGACCGCGAGACCGTGGACGGTGCGTTCTTGGGTCCGGATCACCAAGACCTGTCGCACCTCGACGGACTCGATGAGATGCCATGGGACGGCGATGTCGGTCACGGCGTTACGGACCAGCAGGTGATCGCGATAGAGGTGTACGGCTGGTCGCACCATCGTCAGCCACGCCCCGAGGGCCAACAACACCACACCGGCCAGCGCGGCGCCCCGGCCCAGGGAGAGTCCGTGGCTCAGCACGACAAGGACGGCCACGGCCAGCGCGACCAAGGAGATCAGGCCCATCACCCGCGACGCGCACGGAAACCGCTCGAGCGGGCCGTCGGGGCGGCCGGATGCGTTAGCGCTCACGCCGCCCATTGTGTCGTTGGCAGGTCAAGCGCCCGCATCGGGCCGGCCACGGGTTCGCGCTCCAGGGCAAAGTTGGCCGACGAGCGGCCTAGACTGCCAAGGTGACGACGACCCTGCCGAGCCCCGAGGAGATTACCGCCTCGGCGACCTCGCTGCGCCGCTTCCTCGCGGGGCTGTCCGGCGTCGACCAGGTGGGGGCGGAGGCACGAGCCGCCACGCTCGCGACCCGCTCGATCAAGACCACATCGAAGCAGTACGCCCTCGACCTCGCGATCCGCATGGTCGACCTCACGACCCTGGAGGGCCAGGACACCCCCGGCAAGGTCCGGGCGCTGTCCGCCAAGGCGATGCGGCCCGATCCGGCCGACCCGGGCTGCCCGGCGGTCGCCGCGGTCTGCGTCTATCCCGACCTGGTCGCGACGGCCAAGCAGCAGCTCGGCACCAGCGGAGTCAAGGTAGCCAGCGTCGCGACCGGATTTCCCTCGGGTCGGACCAGCCTCGACGTCAAGGTCGCCGACACCAAGGACGCGGTCGCTGCCGGCGCCGACGAGGTCGACATGGTGATCGACCGGGGCGCGTTTCTCGCCGGTGACTATGGCCTCGTCTTCGACGAGATCGTCGCCGTCAAGGAAGCGACGGGCAGTGCCCATCTCAAGGTGATCCTCGAGACCGGTGAGCTCGCGACCTACGACAACGTACGCCGCGCCTCGTGGCTGGCCATGCTCGCCGGCGCCGACTTCATCAAGACCAGCACCGGCAAGGTCCAGCCGGCCGCCACCATGCCGGTCACGCTCGTCATGCTCGAGGCCGTTCGCGACTTCCGTGCCGCCACGGACCGGCAGGTCGGCGTCAAACCAGCCGGCGGCATCCGTACCGCCAAGGACGCGATCCGCTACCTCGTCATGGTCAACGAAGTCGCCGGACCCGACTGGCTCGATCCCGACTGGTTCCGCTTCGGCGCGTCGTCGCTGCTCAACGACCTGCTGTCGCAGCGGACCAAGATGCACACGGGCCGCTACTCCGGCCCCGACTACTTCACGTTGGACTGACTTGACGGCGTCCCGAGACAGGCGCCGCTCGACAAGCACTCGAACGCACGAGAACTGTCAGTGGTCGAATGTATGTCCTGCATCTCTGCTTGAGTGCAGTAGCGTGTGACTGTGAGCGAGGTGCAGCGGCCGAGGGGCGGCAGGGATTATCCGCGGACCTATCAGGAGTTCCGCGAGTGGTTTCCTGACGACGAGGCTTGCGTCGAGTACTTGG
>DASQKI010000046.1:0-147865 GCA_035630615.1 Nocardioidaceae bacterium | reverse complement strand
CCGGCGACGGAGCCCGTCCGATCAGAGGTCGGCAAAGGCGCGATCACCGTCGTCGTGAACGTACGGTCATTCTTCTTCGCCGCATCCGCGAAGCCGCCACGGACATAGACCTCGCCGAAGAAGCTCTTCGCCGGCACGGTGACCAGCTTGTCGTTGGACGAGCCGGGGATGTACCCGCCGTAGATGTCGCCACGTTCCGCAGCCTGCGTCAGGTCGGCCTCGCTGGAGTAAGTCTTGACATCCAACGACAACTTGGACTTCACTGCGTCGACCACTGGGGAAGGACCTGTCACCCCGAACGGCATGCCCCGGGGCTCAAGCACCTGCAAGGCGCTCACGAGGCAAAGCCCGAAGAACGCGGCGAGCACGCCAACGGCGACCAGAGCAATCAGCGGCCGCTTCACGGGCGGAAGCCGTCCGGCCGGCCACGCCAGGCGAGTCGCGTGGGTGAAGGTTCGAGACCCTGCAACCGATCCGGCGCCGAACCGTGAATGATGAATGAAACGCTGTTTGGCGTCCCAATGACCAGTACCCGCCGGGTGCACCCACGGGGCGCGTCACGGGCGCTACCGTCGCTTGACCCGGGTGCCCAGAAGTCCAGGGCTGGCATCGCCACCATGCCCACCACTCTGCGGGGATGCCTTGCCGGAGCCATTGGACCACCTCTCGCACAGGTGGCGCGTAGAACGACGGTCACCGACGCCCTGGCTCCTATGCGTGCCGCCCCCTGACGGTAGGACGAGACCCGGCCCGTTACCTCACCCGACACGGGTGAGGTACCCGGATCAGGAAGTCAACATATCCCGGCGATCGTTGCGCGTCGGGCACGTCCTCAATTCGGCAGATCAGTACGTCGGCGGATAGTGAGCGGTGCCGGTCTAACCGCCGGTCTACCAAGTCGCACGACGGCGCACGCCCCCGCACGAGGACACCCTGATTACAGGCTCAGGAGAGAAGCTGGCCGCGCAGGGGAGGCCCCTGATAAGGAAGAGGTCCCTGGTTCAAGTCCAGGTAGGCCCACCCACATTTGTGCAGGTCAGCCGGTGTCTCGCGCCGCCACCGCGACCGATTCTCTTGGCTGGGTAGTCTCGTCTGAATGACTGACGACTGGAAAGTCGGTCGAGGACGCGATCGTGACGGCCTAAGTGGTCGCGGACGGTGTTGTTGACCTGGCTGTCTCGGTGAGCGCTTCCACCACGGCGGCGACGGCGGGTGGGTCTGGTGGCTCGCCGTAGGTGGCGGCGCGGATCTGGCGGGGCGAGCTGGTCAGTTCGGTGGTGTGGACGTCGGGTCGGTGGTGGGTTGGAGCGCGTGGCCGGGCAGAAGCGTCATGCCTACGCTGGCGGCGACGAGGGCTTGTGTCGTCGCTGAATGATGCGATGCGTGGGGTGAAGCCTTTCTGTCGGCAGATGGTCGTCAGCTCGTCGGTGCATCGCTCGCAACCGCCGATCCAAGCCGAGTGACGGTGGTTCGCAATGCTGTCGTCGGGGCGTTGGCTTACGAGGTAGATCGGGTCGTCGCCGATGTGGACGAGGTGGACTCCGTCGTCTTCGACCGGGGCGTCGGCGTACTGGGAGATGAGTGCGACGTCGATCTCGCCGTGTTGCAGCAGCTGTAACGCGTCGACCGGGTGACGATCGTACAGGCTCAGCTTGAGTCCCGGGTTTGCCTCGGCCAGGGGGGCGGATGCCTTCGGCACGATCGTGCTCAGTACCGATGCGTTGGCGGCGAGCGTACCTGCCCGTCCTGTAGTCCGACCTGGGCCGCGAGCTCGTTGGTTGCGGCGTCGACCCGTCCCACGATCTCGGTGGCGCGGTTGGCCAGCAGTTGCCCTTCCGGGGTCATCGGATCCCACGACCGACCCGCTGGATCAGCTTGACACCGGTGGCCGCCTCCAGGCGGGACAGATGGTGGCTCACCGACGGTTGCGAGTAGTGCAGCGCTTTCGCCGCTTCGGTCACCGACCCATGTCGCGCGCCCCCGCGCCCAGAACCTTGAGATGATGGTCATCTGGTAGCTCACGAAGGAGCACTTCGATGTCCGAGGTACGCATCCACAACTTCTCCATTTCCCTCGACGGCTACGGCACCGGCGAGCCCCAGACCGCCGACGCGCCGTTCGGACACGCGGGCGAGCGCCTGCACGAGTGGATGTTCGCTACCCGGTTCTGGGACGCGGGCGGAACCGCCGGAGTCGACGACGCCTTAGCGGCGCGGCACGAGCCCGGCATCGGCGCCGAGATCATGGGCGCCAACAAGTTCGGCCCGCCCGGCTGGCAGGACGACGCGGACTGGAAGGGCTGGTGGGGCCCGAACCCGCCGTTCCGCACGCCGACCTTCGTGCTCACCCACCGACCGCGACCCTCGATCGAGATGGAGGGCGGCACCACGTACCACTTCCTCGACGCCACGCCGAGCGAGGCGCTCGAGCAGGCCCGTGAGGCAGCCGATGGTCAGGACGTGCGGATCGGTGGCGGATCCACGGTCGTACGCGACTTTGTTGCCGCCGGACTCGTCGATCACATGCACCTGGTTCAGGTGCCGATCGTGCTCGGCCGCGGGGTCCGGGTATGGGACGGCCTGGAGGCGCTCGAGGAGACCTACGACATCGAGGCGGTCTCAACCCCGAGCGGCGTCACCCACCTGACCTTCACGGCCAAGCGCCGGTGATCGCGAAGGGTGACCAAGGCCGCAGGAGGAGGGTCACTGGCGTGCGTGGTCTGGAACATAGGTCAACGCACACCCGTGCACTCACACGAAACATGGGGTGTGGTCGGAATCTACTCCGGAGTCGAACGCGAGGTCCGCTGCCTCAAGCCCCGCAGCGACTGAGTCGGGCACAGCCCTGACCCCGATCGGCGAGCAAGACTGGAAACGCGGGCAAGTCACCGCTGACCATCCAGCTGCGTCATTCTGGGCGCTGAGGGCTGCGCGCATCTCGGCAGGACCGAGCGCGGATCGCGGCAGGTCCGGTTGTTCACTGCGCTAGTGCTGCGGGTTGATTCGGGGATAGTGTCCCCGTCCATGGACATGCTGAAGGGCGAACAGATCGCCGAGGCGAACCTGACCGACTGGCGCAAGCTGGCCCAGGGACTGCATGCGCGCTACGTGATCGACGACTTCGGCACCGGCGCACGGTTCGTCGCCGCGGTGGGCGAGGCGGGCGACGCGCTCGGCCACCACCCCAGTGTGTCCATCGGTAAGGGGTATGTCGACTTCAAGTTGGTCAGCGACGATGCCATCTACCGCGACGACGAGGGCACCGAACACGTTGTTGAATGGGTGTCCCAGCAGGACGTCGACCTCGCGCGACGGATCACCGAGATCGCCGTTGACTACGAGGTCGACGCCGACCCGGCCTCGGTCAGCGACATCGAGCTCGGCCTCGACACGGCGCGATCCGCGACCATCGCCCCGGTGTGGGCCGCCCTACTGACCGGGAGCGCCGATGCCCAGGGCCGCGGGACCCCCAGCGACGAGATCCGGGATGCCACGGGACGGGTGCCAAACCTGTGGTTCGGCGACGCCGACGAACACGAGGCCCCAGGTCAGCGGTTCCACATCGAGGTCTATGTGGCGCCCGAGGTGGCCGAGCAACGGATCGCCGCTGCCGTCGCCGCGGGTGGGACCGTCGTCGATGACAGCGACGCGCCCTCGCTCACCGTGATCACCGACCAGGACGGCAACAAGGGAATCGTCTGCGTCGACGCGTCCGCTGCGAAGAAGGATTGAACCGGCAAGGCCAGCATGGCTCGAAAGGACTTCGAGCGGGTTCTGGCCGAAGACTCCAACTACCCGAGTGTGCGCGAAACGCTTGCCTCTCTCTGACCGTTCGCGGTCGAGACCGGCCGATACCCTCTTCCCCGCGAATGTCAGGATCCACTCGTGGAGGCAGGGCTCGTTTCGCGTGCGATGGCCGCGGCGACATCCCTTGCGGTAGCGCAGGGCCTGCGGGTCGACGACGCGATCGTGATTCACAACTCGAACAAGCTTGCTCTACGTCTCTTGCCGTGTGACGTCTTCGCGCGAGTAGCACTGGCGGGGCAGGAGGTCTCCTCGCTGGAGCTCGAGCTCGCTCGGCATCTCGCTGCCGTTGCGAGCCCCGTCGCGGCGCTCGAGCCCCGGGTCGAGCCGCGCGTCTACGAAGGCGACGGCTTCGCGGTGACCTTGTGGACCTATTACGAGGCGGCGACTCACGATCAGGTCGCGCCAGCCGAGTACGCCGACGCGCTCCATAGCCTGCACGCAGGGATGCGAAGCGTCGAGATCGCGACGCCGCACTTCATGGAACGAGTCGCCCAGGCTGTGCGGCTGGTCGCGAACCGAGCCGAGACTCCGGCGCTCGCTGAACCCGACCGGCATCTCCTCCTCAGCACGCTGCAGAGCGCGCGTCGCACGATTCGAAATCGCGGCGCTGCCGAGCAGCTGCTGCACGGCGAACCGCATCCAGGCAACGTCCTCAGCGCGCGGGACGGCCCGCTGTTCATCGACTTCGAGACGTGCTGCCGTGGGCCCATCGAGTTTGATGTTGCACATGCGCCGGACGAGGTCAGCGCGCACTATTCGGATGTCGATCACGTTCTGCTCGACGAGTGTCGGCGGCTCATTCTTGCGATGGTCGCTGCCTGGCGATGGGATGCCGGCGATGAGTTCCCGAGTGGTTTCCGACACGGCCGAGACATGCTGACCTTGCTCCGCGAGGGTCCACCGTGGCCGGCGCTCGGCTCTCTCGCCGCCGAGTAGCGGTCCATAGACCGAGGCTGGCACGGTACGCGACCTGGAGTAGTCCAGCTAAGCGCGAAAGTTGACGAGGCGAAGCAGGTCCACTTCGTCCTACGATCGGCTCCTACCGAGTGCAGGGCCGGCCCGGAATGGCCGGGAACACGGAGCCAGGAGATGTGATGCCCTCAGCTGTCTACAACGTCGCGTTCCACTGCGCGGACGCCTACGACCTCGCCCGCTTCTGGAGCCAAGTCGTGGGTCACCCACTTGATGACGACGACCATCCCGGCGATCCGGTCGCGATCATCAAGATGCCCACCGGGTTCAGCCTGCACTTCGAGCAGGTTCCCGACCCCGCCGCTAAGAGCCGCGTACACCTGTGCCTGCAACCCGACCAACTCCGCGATGCAGAGGTGGCGAGACTGATTGATTTTGGGGCGACGATCGTCGCCGACCGAGGCAGCCAGACGGTCACGGATGGGTCGTGTCCGCTGACCCGGAAGGCAACGAGTTCTGCATCCTCCGCAGCGCTGCCGAGCGTGCGGCGATGGCGAAGTGACCATCGCTTCAACAGGGTCTTCTTGCCGTACGGGTAGTAGGAGGTCGCCATGGTGACGCAGTGGTTCAAGAACCTCGTACGACGCCAGCGGATCGCTCGGTACCGGCGACGTGAGGCCGAACGCGACCAGCAGGACAGGCGTCAGGCCGAACACCTCGAGCGCGTCCGCGAAGGAATCAAGGACAGCCCACCTCAGGCACCTCCCGGCCCGTGAACGGGCACCTCTAACGGCAGGATGGCGTCGGCCGAGCCACTAGCCCTGTGTCGCGCCGAAGTCATGTATGGCAGGCACGTTCTTGTGCCAGCCAAGGCAGAACGGGTGCCCGGCCAGATCCGCATAGACCTGATGGCCCTCCTCCGTGTCGAGGTCGTCGGCGGCCTGGAGCAGTCGGGCACCGAGCGTGATCGCATGCTCGTGCGCCTGGCGATCTTCATGCGACTGTCCCTCCACGAGGTGGCGAACGGCCCGCTACAAGCCATTCCGGACGGCCTGGTTCCGGACTGTCAGGCAGGGCTTGGAGTTGCTCGTCGACATAGCATGTCGGGCCATGAGCACCATCGGGCGTGAGCTGACGTCGGACGACCGCGAGCTCATCGAGTACGCGCGGGCGATCATCGACGGGAACACCGACGGCGAGCACGGTGTGCACACGATGGGAGCCGCCGTGAGAGCCGCCGACGGGACGATGTACGGCGGCATCAACGTCTTCCACTTCACGGACGGGCCGTGCGCCGAGCTGGTCGCCCTGGGCCATGCTCGCGCGTCCGGCGCCAGAGAGCTGTCGACGATTGTCGCCGTTGGCAACTGGGGTCGAGGTCCGGCTGGGCCGTGCGGGCGTGATCGTCAGGTGCTGCTCGATCTTCACCCCGACATCCGAGTGATCCTGCCGACCAGCGACGGCCTTCGCAGTGTTTTGATCAAGGACCTGATGCCGCTCGCTTACCGCTGACCGCGTCCAACCCAAATCGGCGTCACGGTGGTGGCCGGTGTCCTGCTTGCGGCGATCGGGACTCAGGACAGTGCTGCGATGGGTCTTCTGCACCTGGTCATTTCGACGCGGAAGCCTACCTTCGTAGATGGAGCGACGAGGGTTTCTCGCCAGCCGTACGGCTCGGCCTCCTCGCCCAGCTAGGAGACGGCGCTGATGACTGAAACTGAACCGAGATCAGACCTTCCTGGCGGCGCCCAAGATGGCGGAGACGGAATACACCTGGACGCGGATCTCACGGTCGCGCTCGACGAGAACTACCCGGATCCCGACGGCGATAGTGAAGAGCTCGAAGTCGGGGGGGATCTGTGATGGCCAAACGCGAGATCGTTCGTTACAAGTTCTTGCCCCGCGAGCCGGCGTTCACGCCGCTGGAAGCGCTGACCCTGGCCGCCGAGCGAGCCAAGAAGGGCGTCCGATCCTGCTCGCACCACGACAAGATCGAGGGGATGTGCGCGCACATCGCCGGATGCACCTATGGATTTGCGACGTGTGGTGCCGATGACGCGATATCGCTGTGGCATGCCCTGCCTGACAAGTTCCGTCGGCACGGCATCGAGCGCATGCGCAAAGCACCGGCAGGGGCCCTGCTGTTCTGGTCCGGTGGCTCCGAAGGTCACGGCCACGCCGGCATCGCTGACGGGCGCGGCAACATTCTCGGTACTGACCGGCCGACCATGGGTGAGTTCGGCCGTGCGGACATCGACCGGATTGAGGCCGACTTTGGGCTCACTCCGAAGGGATGGTCCTTTCCGTTCTTCGAGTTGGCCGCTTCGGACAATCGACGGCCACCCGAGGTCCGCGGACACCGGCGACCTGAGACGGGAAACGTCGACCGGTTCATCGCCAGCCAGCACGACGCGATCGCCGCCGCCAAGAGGGCGATTGTTGCTCGACCAAGCGCTGAAGCCGATCGGGTGCTCCGCAAGCTGATCCGCCAAAGCGGCGACCAGATCACTCTCGCGAGAACTCTAAGGCACGGATAGCCCGCTACCGAAGCTCACCTAGGAGGCTCCGATGGCTTTGTATCCCGACGCGATCCAGAAGCCTGTCGAGCGATACAAGCCCGGCGGTTCGAGCTTCATCCCGATGCCAAATCCGAGACGACTGTGTCTGCACACCGCCGACTCGCCCCAGGACGACAGCCTGTTCGCCGGATTCAACATCTCCGGCAATCCCGTTGCGCACTTCTTCGTCCGTGAGAACGGCCGCGTCGAGCAGTACGTCGACACCGACACCCGCGCGTCGGCCAACCTCGACGGTAACCACGACACGATCTCCGTTGAATCGTGGGACGACGACGGGCGTCGCCATACCTGGACCGCTGACCAGGTCGAGGCCGTCGCCAAGCTGGCCGTCTGGGTCCACGAGATGCACGACATCCCGCTCGAACGCTGCCCTTCGTCGAAGCCGGGCACCAAGGGCATCGCTTGGCACCGACTGGGCGTCGACGGCGACTTCCCCGACCCGCCCGGCAGACTGCTCGGTGGCCGAGTCAGCGGCGGCGAGCGATGGTCCGAACACATCAAGGAGTGCCCGTTCGACGGGAAGATCCGCGGCATCGTCGACGACATCATCCCTAGGGCAAGGGAACTTCTGAAAGGAGATTGGTTCGACATGGCTACCAAGGCTGAACTGCGCGAGGTCGTCGACAAAGCACTCGCGGCCGACCACGACGAGATCCGCAAGATCGTCGACGCGGCCGTCGAGGACGAGCGAGAGCGGCTCATCCAGCGGCTCGCGAAGCATCTGCTCGACGAGGTCGACCTCTTCCCCAACGACACCGACCGCGAACTCCGGATTCGGAACGCGCTCATCAAGGCTGCCGGCGACTAGATCGGCCGCAGCTGATCCCACCCTGTGCGGAACGCGCCGACACAGAGAACCCCGATCACGGCAGTCGCTGTCTCCAACGCTCGACCTTCTCCTTGACCTCGTGGCCGTAGGACCGGGCGCCGTTGTATTCCTCGCCCGCATCGACGATGTTGTCGTCGGCGTTGTCGAGGTAGACCCGAACCAGTTCGAAGCCGACCGCCATGTTCTTGGTCGGCTTGTGGCAGCCCCCACGCTCGTCGGCGTCGTCCTGGAGCGTGTACCAGGTCAGTTGCATCGGGCCGACACCCTGCATGCGCCGCTCGCCGTCCGGCAGGAGCGCGTCGCGCTGCTCCTTGTATCGGCGGTACTTGCGCCGGGTCACCTTGCCGGCACCGACGAAGATCGTGTCGTCGTGGCCGAAGACGTTCTGGCCGCCCGAGCTCTCCTGCTCGAGAAACGCGCACGCAATAGGCAGCGGCAGCGTCGCCCGTCGCGCGGCCCGGAAGGCTCGGACCGGGGAGACGATGCCATTGCTGCGCATCACGCGAATGCGGCGCAAGGCAACGGGGAGCAGGTCGGCGGCGCTCATGGTGCTGGCTCTTCGTCTGTGTGCATGATGTCGCTCCTGGGTGCCCGAGACTTCAGTTGTAGGAGACGACCCGCGCTCACGCTGATACGAGTCCGAATGGCCACGCCAACGCTTGCCGGATGGGTCGGCCTGCAGGTCGGACGACGCCACCTTTGTGCTCAGGACGCGAAACGTCCGCAATGGTTTCTAGCCTGTGGGCATGGCCATCGACTTTCAGGATCTGACGGGCTCGCGGTTCGAGCGGGCCGACCTGCAGGACTCGACGTTCACCACCGTGCTGCTCAACGGGTCGACCATTCAAAACGCCGATCTCAACCGGGTGACGATGCGCGGCGTCGAGTTGATTGACACGACCATCGACGGTGAGATCCAAAATCTCGTCATCAACGGCGTCGACGTGGCACCTCTGATCGATGCCGAGCTCGACCGTCGTCACCCGGAGCGCTCGAAGTTCCGGCCGACCACCGCCGACGGGTTCCGCGAGGCGTGGGACGTCAACGAGCGGCTGTGGGCCGAGACGGTTGAGCGGGCGCGTCGGCTTCAACCCGCGCAACTGCATGAGTCGGTCAACGATGAGTGGTCGTTTATCCAGACGCTGCGGCATCTCGCCTTCGCGAGCGAGTCGTGGGTAGGCCGCTGCCTACTCGGCGACCCGAGCCCCTGGCACCCGCTCTCGCTGCCCTGGGACCAGATGCAGCCACGTGAGGGTGTGCCGCACGATCGCGAAGCCCATCCGTCGCTCGACCAAGCGCTCGCTCTCCGGCACGACGCGATGGCGCTGGTGCGTCGCGTCGTCGACGACCTCACCGATGAGCGGCTCGGCGAGCGCACGAAGCCGCTGGTCGGCCCCGGCTGGCCCGACGAGGGCGAGACCTTTCCGGTACGACAATGCCTGCTCATCGTGCTCAACGAAGAGTGGCACCACCGGTTGTACGCCGAGCGCGACCTGGCCGTCCTCGCGGAACGAACCTAGCTGGTCGAATCGCCGGGCGTGGCCCTGCGTCGTACTACCGCCGATGCGTCCGCGAGGGGTCCATGATTCCGGAAGCGCATCGTCCGGAAGTCGATCTACGGTGTCGCCATGGCCGATAACGACACCGCCTGGACGCCGCCCCCGTGGGATCCGCCGCTTGCCGGTACGGAGGTCGAGCAGCTGATCGGGGCGCTCGACCGACTGCGTACGACATTTCGCTGGAAGGTCGAGCGCCGGCTCTTGTGCGACCTCATCGAGGAGTACGGCCGACACACCGGGCACGCCGACCTGCTGCGTGAAGCAGTGGACGGGCGAGTCGGCGAGGATCCGCCGTCCGACTGGCGGTCCGCGGTCACGTCACGCTAGACCGGGTTGCGGGTTACGCAAAAGCGGACATTTGTTAGGGGTGAATCTTGTGTGCGCCGTATGCGTGCGCGCGCCGACCGCATGCCGATGCCGAAGCCGCCCCGAAGCCGGGTATCGTCATCCGATGTCGGTGGAACCCCGCCGATGCAGCCCGAGTCGTCACATTCGAGTGCCCGACGCCAACGGCGCGATCCGGGTGCGTGTTGAGTCATCCCATTCGAGAGAGGTCAACATGAAGAAGGTCCTGATCCTGGCCCTCATCGCCGCCGCCGTGTTCTTCGGCCTGAAGAAGGTGCGTTCGGGCAAGGCTGACGCCGACATGTGGGCCCAGGCGACCGACTCCGTCGCCCGCTGACGGTCGCGCCTTCGGGGCGGTAGCTCAGTTGGTAGAGCACCTGCTTTGCAAGCAGGGGGTCGCCGGTTCGAGTCCGGTTCGCTCCACGAACGGCCTCTGACCTGCGGAAACGTCGCACCTGGGGACCGACGCGACCCTGAACCTGGCCCGATAACCGCGCGCGCATTGCTGACCTGCGCTTTTGCCGGATGGCACAGCGTTCAACCCGTATGCACCTGACGATGCCGGCCGGGCCACGGATCTCTCTTCCAGAGCTGGCCCGTCTCGTCGACGGCGGCGGCGGGGCGGGGGATCAGGACCAGTCGGCGCGTTTGACGACCTCGTCGGCGACGCCCGGGGGGAGGACGGCGTCGCTGGGGCTGTCGGGCCAGTCCTGCACGAGCTCGGTGGCCCAGTCGGCCCAGCGGGCGACGAGTGCGTAGAAGTCGGTGAGGAAGGCACCGCCGATCATGTTGATCGCGGCCCGCTCCTGGAACAGTCCTTCGCCGCGTGCATATGCGCGACCGACGTCGCGATTCACCTCGTTCTGCTCCACCGCCCATGCTCGCGCGGCCGCCAGCTGGGCGAGCGCATTGTCCTTGGTGCCGTTCTCGACGAAGGTGATCTTGAGGATCTGCTCGAACTCCAGGGCTGGCCCGCTGCCTGGCACCTGAAGCCACTCGGCGAGTGCGGCTCTGCCGGCGGCGGTGATGCTGTACACCGTCCGTGGGCGCTTCCCGACACGTTCCCTCGTGGCCACGGCCAGCCCGTGGGCGACCAGCTTCTTCGGCTCCTCATAAAGCTTGCTGCGAGAACGCGGCCAGATCCGGTAGAAGCTGCGATCCATCTGCGCGGTCAGTTCATAAGTGCTGAACGGCTTGATCGCGATCAGCCCGAGCACGGCGTACGACGTCGTCGTCAGGCGGCCAGGTCTTGACATCACCGTCCCCTTTGGAGTATGAGATATGTAGTCCCCTAGGGACTATAACGGATCGGAGGCAAGGCATGACGACCAAACCGGCGCTGCGGATCAGCCCAGCTCACTCGGAACAACTCGCGGCGTGGGATGGCGATGAGGGGAACTACTGGGCCGCCCATCCGGGGGAGTTCGACCAGAGCCTTCATCACTACCACCAGACGTTCATGGACGCCGCCGAGATCGAACGCGCAGCCGTGGTGCTCGACGTCGGCTGCGGCACCGGGCAGACCACGCGCGACGCGGCACGGCTTGCGTCTGGCGGCCACTGCCTCGGCGTCGACCTGTCCGGCTCGATGCTGCAGGTAGCGCGCGACGTGGCCGCGCGCGAAGGCGTGACGAACCTTGAGTTTCGTCAGGCCGATGCCGCGGTCGAGCCTTTCGAGAGCCAGGTCTTCGACGCTGTCATCAGCCGAACAGCGCTGATGTTCTTCGCCGACAAACCGGCAGCGTTCGCTCACCTTGCGGATGCGATGCGCCCAGGGGGGCGTCTGACCGCGCTGGTCTGGCAGCCGCTCGAGCGCAATGAGTGGGTGCTCGACATCTTCGCTGCCCTTGCGGCCGGCCGCGACTTCCCCGCCCCACCAGCAGACGGACCACAGCCCTTCTCGATGAGTGATCCCGACCGCGTGCGCGGCTGGCTCGGCTCAAGCGGGTTCGACAACGTCGAGATCGGTGGACTCGAGCGACCGTTCTGGCTCGGAGACACCGTCGAGAGTGCCCATGACCTCATCGCCGGTTTGATGGGCTGGATGATCGCAGACCTCGACCCGGACGCCCGCCGCCGCGCTCTTGATGACCTCGAGAGGCGGATCACGGCGCACCAGACGCCGGGCGGAGTCGTCTTCGGTTCCGCCGCCTGGCTCGTGACCGCGAACCGAAGTCGATGAGCCCGGGCATGCCCACGGCACCGTGAGGCTGTCGGCGCCGCTTCGACCGAGTGGCGCCGGTAGTGCGGCCGGTGTCGGGTTGTGCATGCGAGCGATCTGGTGGAGGAGTTTCCGCTGGTCGAACTCGATACGGATGCGCTGGAGCCGGCCCGGATTCTGGCGACGCGTCGCCTTCCCGGCCTGGTGGTCACTACGAGTCGGGGACCCGTACGCGATCCTGCCCGCATCTCAGGTCGTCAGAAGAGTTAGGCCCGAAGCGGCCAACAACGTGTGTGCAGGAGCGGCGCCTGGATACCGTGTGGTCAGTGAGCCCATAGCTTTCGACTTGCGCTCGGCCGGCCTCACGTCGGGCCGGAAGCCACCGACTCCCGACCCGACGGCCGTCCCGAATCCTGGCTCCACGTTCCCTGGTTGACGCGGCCGGGATGGCGTTTGTCCTCAGGGTGCGCACGGCAGGTGACCGGTCCCTGCGATCCAGTGCTCGGCTGCGTCAGCTGTGACGACGCATTGCAGCGCGCTTGACGAGTGCGCCGCGCCGGACCCAAGCCAGCCTTCGGCCGCGTCGGCGGTACGGGGACCGGTGTATGCCGGCTCGGACTCGATCCAGGCTTCGGCGGCGTCGGCCGTACCGGGACCGGTGTATTGCTGGGCGAAGGCCGACTCCTGCCGTTCGACCGCTTTCGAGTCCGCGGTGTCTGCGGCCGGGTCGTTCGCCAGAGCGATCGTGGCGGTGAGGCCCGCTGCCGTTAGACCGACGACGCCAGCCACCGTAGCCTTGCGTGTTAATGCCTTGTTGTTCATGGTCGTGCCCTTCTTGGTCGGACTTGGACCTCACCGTTGTCCCGCCAAGCGGTGCCGAAGGAGTCGCGAGCCGGTATCAGCTGGGTATTAGTGCCCTTGACCGGTATCGATGGCACGGCTCACGGTGGTGCCATGCGGATCGAATTGCTGGGTCCGCTTGTCATCGACGGGGGCGCCGGCAAGATCGGCCCACGCGACAGAGTGGTACTTGCAGCCCTCGCGGTGCGACCCGGCGAGGTCAGTTCCGCCGACCGGTTGGCCGATGCGCTGTGGGGAGACCAGCCACCGGCCTCGTCGAAGAAAGTCGTCCAAGGCTGTGTGGCCCGGCTCCGCCAGACGCTGGGCTCGGAGACCATCGAGACGCTGCCCCAGGGCTATCGGCTGCTGGTCACGTCCGACGATGTCGACACGCTGCTCTTCGAGCGCCGGGTCGGCCGCGGCCGCGAACTGCTCACCGTCGGCGAATCCGAACGAGCGTCGTATGTGCTCGGGCAAGCACTGGACCTCTGGCGTGGCCCGGCGTTCGTCGATCTTGATGGATGGGACCCCGGTCGGGTCGAGGCTGGTCGTCTCGACGAGCTCCGACTGGATAGCGAGGAGCTCCGACTCGACGCCTCCCTCCGGGCCGGGCATCACCTCGAGGTGCTGGCGCAGGCACAGGAGCAGGCCATCGCCGCGCCGATGCGCGAACGGCGATGGGGCCTGTTGGCACTCGCCCAATACCAGGCCGGGCGCCAGGCCGAGGCGCTTCGAACGCTGCATCGGGTCCGCACGGTGCTCGCGAAGGAGCTCGGCCTCGATCCGAGTCCGGACCTCGTGGCGCTGGAGCAGGCCATCTTGCAGCAGGATCCGTCACTGCTGGTCGAGCCCGCGCTTTCGGAGCCGAGCGCGGTTTGCCCCTATCGGGGTCTGATGCCCTACGACATCGACGACGCCGACAGCTTCTTCGGTCGCGACGGCGACCTCGCGGCGTGCCTGGAACGGCTGTCCACGGTCGGTGTGCTGGCCGTCGTCGGTCCCTCCGGCAGCGGCAAGTCCTCGCTCGTACGCGCAGGTGTTGCCGCGATCTATCGCCGCGACGGTCACCGAACCGTCGTCGTCTCGCCGGGAGCGCACCCGATGGATGCGCTCACCGCCATCCCCGACAAGGGCCCGACCCCGCTGCTCGTCGTGGACCAGCTCGAGGAGGCCTTCTCGTTGTGCGAGGACCGAGACGAGAGAGTCCGGTTCTTCGCCACGCTGACCGAGCACGCCGCCAACGGCAGGCTGGTGGTGGCGCTGCGCGCTGACCGGATGGGCGAGGTGTCGGCCTATCCGGACGTCTCGCGGCTCATCGAGCGGGGGCTCTACCTGCTGGGGGCGATGACCGAAGACGACCTGCGCGCCGCCATCGAGGGTCCGGCCCGCCAAGCCGGTCTGCCGATCGAGTCAGGCCTTGTCGACCTGCTGGTCCGCGAGGTCGAGGGCGAGCCGGGTGCTTTGCCGCTGCTGTCCCATGCGCTGAGAGAGACGTGGCTACGCCGAGAGGGCCGTACTCTCACCGTGGCGGGCTACCAGGCCACTGGCGGCATCCGCGGGGCGGTCGCCCAGTCGGCCGAGGATGTGTACGAACGGGTCGATGCGGATCAGCGGGACGCGTTCCGGGATCTGCTGCTTCGCCTGGTCATTCCCACCGAGGCGGGCGAGCCGGTTCGCAGTCGGCTGCCTCGTCGGCTGGTGGCCACTGACCACGAGCGCGAGCAATTGATCGAGCTGCTCGTCGCGGCCCGGCTGGTCACCAGCGACGACGGCGTTATCGAGGTGACTCACGAGGCTCTGGCCCGCGCCTGGCCTCGGCTGCGGGAGTGGTTGGACGAAGACGTCGGCGGACAACGCATCCGACACCACCTCACCGTCGCCGCCGACGTGTGGGAGGAGATGGACCGGCCGAACAGCGAGCTCTACCGTGGCGCGCGGCTGGCCCAGGCCGCCGCGTGGCGCGACACGAGCCGCCCAGGCCTGACCGAGGTCGAACTCGATTTCCTCGAGGCGTCTTTGGCGCGGGAGGCCTCGGATCTGCGGGCCGCTCAGACCCAGATCCGCCGGGAGCGGCGTACGGTTCGCCGGCTCCGATGGCTGACGGCGGCCGTCGCGGCCCTCGCTGTTCTGGCGGGCGCGGCCTGGTTGGTCGCGGTCGACCAGCGGCAGCGGGCCGATGAACGCTCGACGGAGGCCGAGGCGCGTCGCGCCAGTGCGCTGGCACTCGTCGAGCCGTCGTACGACCGAGCCCTGCTGCTCGCCGTCGAGGGCGTCCACCTCTGGGACAGTCCGGAGACGCGCGGCAACCTGCTCAACACGATCCAGCGAAGTCCGTCGGTCGCCGGCGTCATCCGTGGTGAGGGGGCGCGGCTGATGGACCTGGAGCTGGCTCCCGACGGCGAACGGGCAGTTGTGGTGGACAACCTCGAGGATGTCACCACGTACGACCTCGCCGACCGGGCTCCTGTCGCCACCCTCGGTGGTGAAGGGACGAGCTATCGGGCGGCCACGTTCAGTCCGGATGGCAGCCAGGTCGCGGTGTCGTGGTTCGACACCGACTGCTGGATCGGCGGCCCTCAGTGCAGGTTCGGCGTCACGTCATACGACGCGCAGACGCTGGAATCGACCGGCGTCACCTATCGCGGCCTAGGCAATCCGGCGGCGGACGTCACCTACTCCCCACGAGGTGATCTCATCGCAGCCATCGGGCCACTCCCGTTCGACGACAAAGTCGCGGTCTGGCAGATCGATCGCCCCGACAAGCCGATGATGCGTCTGAACCTGTCCGAGTCGGGCAGCTTTTTCGAGGTTACGCCGGAACGAGATTTGCAGGGCTGGGTCACGTTCTCGCCCGACGGTCGCCGACTGTACGCCGGTGGAGCGGGGCCGACTGACGTGTTCGACCTGACCACCGGTGATCGCGTCGGCTCACTCGACGGTGCCGGGGCACTCGCCCTCAGCCCAGGCGGCGAGACCTTGGCCGTCAGGACTCGCGGTGCTGGTGTACGTCTGATCGACACCACGACGGGGAGGTCGACTGCCGAGCTGAGCGGCCATGAGTCGGCCGTGACCGGAGCGGCGTTCAGTCATGACGGCAGCCTCATCGCGACTGTGAGCAACGACCAGACTGCCATCGTGTGGAACGCGGCCACGGGTGAGGCCGTCCAGAACCTTCGGGCCCATGTCGGAAGCGTGCACGCCGTCGAGTTCGGCCAAGATTTGCAAGATATGCAGCTCTACACCGCAGGGGCTGACGGCACCACGATCGTATGGGACCTCGACCGTACGCGTGGTCTCGCCCAACAGCTCGTCCCGCCCGGACCGGCCAACCCCCCTGACGAGGGCGCTCCACTACTGAGCCCCGGCGCCACCAGCGTCTTGTTCCAAGGCGAGCCGAGGCTCCTCGATGTCGGCACCGGTGCCACGACGCCACTTCCCATCGATGGAGAGGATCTCGCGTGGGCGGCCTATCGACCCGATGGACGCCGGGTGGCCACAGTCAGCTCCAACGGAGCGGTCCAGCTTTGGGACGTCGAGACCGGTGAGCGGGTCGACAAGGCGTCCGGGCGCGGTGACAATTTGGGCGCGATCGCGTATACGCCGGACGGTGCACATATCGTCGTGGCCGAGCAAAACGGGCTGGTCCGCGAGCTCGACGCGCACACTCTCGAGCCGACCGGCCGGACACTCGACCTTGACCTCACACCGGTCGGCGTCCGGACGACACACGATGGCTTGATCGCCGTGACCGCAGAGAGTGCCGACATCGGCGCGGGCACGGACGTCGTCCTCGCCGACCTCGACGACGGTCGCGTAATGCACCAGGTGCATATCTCCAGCTGGGGGGTACGAGCCAACTTCAGTGCTGACGGCAGGCTTTATGCGTACGGCGGGTTCGACGGTCGTGTCGGAGTGATCGACGTCGCCACGGGGAAAGAAATCGCCCGTACACGCGACCCGATCCACGATGGGCCGGTCAGTTGGGTGACCTTCTCCCCAGACAGCGAGACGCTGGTCAGCGTCGGCTTCGACGGGCAGGCCATCTTGTCCGACCCGAGCAGCGTCGTTCCGTTCGCGCGAGTCCAGCCAGGGGAACCGACTCTGCGGTCGACGGCCGCGTACCTCGACGACGGACACACGCTGGTCCTGGCGTACGCGGACGAATCTGTCATCAGCCTCGAAACCGATCCCGCCGCCTGGGAAGCCCACGCGTGCGCCGTCGCTGGCCGCAACCTCACCAGCGACGAATGGGCAGCGGCCTTCCCCGACCGGGACTACCGCCAGACCTGCATCGAGAACTGAGCCAACCGACTGACGCTATGTGCCGGAGTACTCAGAGAAGATCTCGTCGAGGGCGCGTTTCGAGCTCGTAAACTCCTCCGCGTCGGCAGGATCCTCGTAGGTGTACATGCAGGTGGCGAGCGCCTTCCAAAGGGCCCAGCCACGCCCACGCGCCCAGGACACCGCATCCACCGACAGCCGATCCCGGAACGCCTGCCGGCCATCTGCGGTCAGCAACGTCCAGGCGATGGCCAGATCGCAGGCCGGGTCGCCGACGCCGCACGTCCCGAAGTCGATGACGGCCGCCAACTGTCCGTCGTTGAGCAGAAGGTTTCCCTTGGCGACATCTCCGTGGAACCAACGGTCCACGCCGTCCCAGCGGGCGTCGAGCGCGTTCGCCCAGATCTCCCGAGCCAGCTCGACATCGACGTGGCCGTCCAATTCCTCGAGCGCGCGGTGGGTTGTCTTGTCAAAGGTGCGCAGGGTGTCGCCCCGGAACCAGTTGTGGATTCCCGGCTGGGGACCGTCAGCGGCGTCGACGCTCTGCAAGGCGGCCAAGAAGCCGGCCAGGTCGAGGGCGAATCGGTCCGGGTCGGCAATGCGGTCCGCGGTCGCCGTCACGCCGTCGAGCCACTCGTAGATCGACCGCGAGTGCGGGTAATCCGCGCCCGGTTTGCCCTTCGCCAGCGGGACGGGGATGTGCAGTGGGAGTTGGGGAGCGAGCGCCGGGAGCCACCGGTGTTCCTTCTCGACGGCCTGGGCGTACTCGGCGGCGCTGGGTAGACGCACCACCATGTCGGTGCCGAGGTGGAAGGTCTGGTTATCCCAGCCACCACTGGCAACGGGCTCGATGAGAAGACCGGCCCACTGCGGGAACTGCTCCTCGATGAGACGACGTACCTGCTCTGCCTCGACGGTGATGCGCTCCGGCACGGGACCGAGATCCGGCGTATTACTCAACGAAACATCGACCTCGACCCCAGGACGTGAACCGCGAGGCTAACGCACCCATCCGATCTCACGCCTGGTTCCGAACCATTGGCGAGACGACCGGAACGGAGACGACGATGCCGATCGACACAGCTGTGACAACGCGGAGTGGATGGTGTCAGCGCTGTCGCGACCGGACGCCGCATGTATGCGCTGATCTCCAGGAAGGCACTACGGCGTTCCATGTCGAGCAGTGCCTCGAATGCGGCCAGTGGTCCGACTGAGTCGCCACGCGGGCGTACGAAAAGGGTCTGTGTAGATCAACCCGAAGGCGATTTCTCGATTGCGGAAAACCAATGTCCTGACCCATCCGACATCGTCCGGACGCCGAACAGGGGAAAAGCCGACCGGCGAATGGCCGACTGGCTTAGACCAGAAGGGATGGTGAAGTCCATGAGCGTCATGACGACGGGTGGAAGCGGCGGCTCAGCCGCGGGCGCCCTGTATGACGTCATCGAACTGATCCTGGACCGCGGGCTGGTCATCGACGTGTTCGTCAGGGTCTCGCTGGTAGGCATCGAAGTGCTTACCATCGACGCCCGCGTCGTCGTTGCCAGCATCGACACGTACCTGAGATTCGCCGAGAAGTGTGGGCGACTCGACCTGACCGGCGGCAGGCAGCCCATGGGGCTGCCGGATCTCGTCGGCGCGGTCACCGGGGGCGGCGCGGAACGCCAGGTCAAGGGTGCCCTGCCGGGCCCCCGCGAAGCGATCGCCGAGACCCTCGAGGGCTTGGCGACGCCCGACAAGACGTCGGATCGATAGGGAGAGGACCGATTCCATGAGTACCTATGTCTACGGTTTCGCGCCCGCCACGCATCCGATGCCGATCGACGGACTGACGGGCGTGGGTGCGGAGAGAGCACCCGTACGGCTGATCCGTGAGGACGGCTTGGTCGCCGTGGTGAGCGACGCACCAGAGGGCCTGCGCGCGAAGCGGCGCGACCTTGAAGCCCACGAGCGGGTCCTCGAGTCGCTCTGTGCCGCCGGCACCGTGATGCCGATGCGGTTCGGGATGGTCGCATCCGACGACGCGACGGTCCAGGCGGAGCTCACGTCCAAGGCGGAGAAGTACGCCGATCTGCTTGCTAAGCTGAACGACCACGTCGAGCTCAACGTCAAGGGTGTGCACGACGAAGACGCACTCCTCGGCGACCTGCTCCAACGGCACGCCGAGCTGCGCGAACGCAACGACGCTCTGCGCGCAGTCGGAGGCGGCGACGAGCAAGACCGGATCGCCTTCGGCGAGCAGGTCTCCGCCGCCGTCGAGGAGCGCCGCGTCCAGGAGGCGAAGCGGTTGGTGGCCCAGCTCGAGTCGCACGCCACCCGGGTCCGCCTCGGACCGTCTGTCGAAGGTTGCTTCGTCAACGCATCTTTCCTGGTTGCCAATTCCGACCGGGAAGCATTCGACGCCGCGGTGACCGCGCTGCGGGACGCGGCAAACGGGTACGCCGACGTGCGCGTTTTCGGTCCGCTGCCGCCGTACAGCTTCGTCGAGGTCGACGGAGCCGACGAGGCCGACGGCTAGGAGCCTCGCGATGGGTGTGCTGTCGGAGCTGTTGCTGATTCCACTGGCGCCAGCCCGGATGGCCAAGTGGGCCGCCGGCCAGGTCGTGGATGCGGCAAAGCGGGAGTACTACGGCCCGGCAGCCATCCGCCGCGAGCTGGTCGAGCTGTCGCGTGCGCTGGACCAAGGCCTGATCAGCGCGTCCGAGTTCGACCGGCGGGAAGACGAGCTGCTGGACCGACTGGAGGTTGCGCAACGTGAGTGATCTGAGCTATCCGACGTCCGCCGGGCCGGCAACGCCGAACCTCGCCGACATCTTGGAGCGCATCCTCGACAACGGACTCGTTATCGCCGGGGATATCAAGATCAATCTCCTCGACATCGAGCTTCTCACCATCAAGGTTCGGCTACTCGTGGCGTCCGTGGACAAAGCCCGGGAGATCGGCATCGACTGGTGGGAGCGTGATCCGGGTCTGTCATCGGGCAAGCCGCGAGAGCTCGAGGCCGAGGTCGAGAATCGCCGGCTCCGCGAGCGCATCGCCGAGCTGGAGAACGCCGAGCCGGAGGGAGGATCGCGATGAACGCCGATGCCTGCTACACGTACGCGGTGGCGCGGCCGTTCGACGTAGCGACGATCGGCCCCGTACGCGGAGTCGACGACGCCGCCATCCGCCTGTTTCGGTATCGCGACATCGTGGCGGTCAGCAGCGCGATGCCGCCCGAAGCGGCCGAGGAGGGCGCCCTTCGGACCCGGCTGGAGACACTCGAGTCGATGGAAGCGATGGCCCGCGCCCATCACGCCGTGGTCGAAGCCGTTGTCGAGCGCGCCGTAGCCATCCCGTTTCGATTGGCCACGATCCATCACGACGAGCGACGCGTCATCGGCATGCTGCGTCATGGCCACGCGGAGTTCGACGCCACCTTGAACCGGCTAGCCGGCCGAGTGGAGATGGGCGTCAAGGTGTACGCGAACATCTCGGCGCCGCCGCCGACAAGCATCGTCGCATCGGTGAGCGACAGCCCGGGCCGCGACTACCTACGTACGCGTCGCGTCGAACGAAACCAGCGCGAACGAGGATCACGACAGGCCGTCGACGTCGCCGAGCGGGTGGACGCAGCACTGGCCGAGTCTGCCGTCGAGCGGGCACTGCATCGGCCGCAAGCTGCGCGGCTACACATCGATCGTGCAGAAAACGTCCTCAACGCCGCGTACCTGGTTGAGGCGCGCGATCTTCCCGCGTTCCACACACTCGTCCGGCGCCTCGGCTCTGACGCTCCCGGCGTCCGGATCGAGGTCACTGGTCCGTGGCCGGCGTACTCGTTCGCGAGTCTGGACTCGGGAGGCGAGCCTTGAGCATCGACGTAGTGGCCGGCCGTGAAGTCGCGTTGGTCGACGTACTCGACCGACTACTCGCCGACGGCGTGGTGCTGTCCGGCGACCTGACGCTGGCGATCGCGGATGTCGACCTCGTGCACCTGTCGCTACGCACCCTGATCACCTCCATCACCGGTGAGGAGGAGCAGTGACTCCGACGAACCGGCCCGAGCGCCGACGGATCGTCAGCGACCCGGACACCGTCGAACGAGACCTGGTTCGGCTTGCCCTGACCGTGATCGAACTGCTGCGACAGCTAATGGAACGCCAGGCGCTTCGTCGGATCGACGCGGGCGGCCTGACGGAAGCGCAGGAGGAGCAAATCGGTGTGACGCTGATGCTTCTGTGTGACCGCATGTCTCGGCTGCGCGAACAGTTCGGACTGTCCGAGGCCGACCTGAACCTCGACCTCGAGCCGCTTGGTCCCCTACTCCCACGGTGACGGGCGAACGCAACACAAGAGTGGCTAGAAAACCACGGTGAGCTCGACCGTCACCTCGTCCCCGGGGTTGATGCGCCCTGGCTTGCGGACGGCGTCCTTGAGCGGCAGCAGGTAGCCGCCGTCCTTGGGGAACAGTGACGTCTTGAAGTCGACCTCACCGATTCGGGCGGTCACCGGAATCACGCCCCACCCGTAGGTCGCCATCGACGCGACCTCGCGGATGTCGGCGGCCTCCTCGTCGGGGAGGGGCACGAAGTAGTACGGCGCGGGGCCGCGCCACTCGATCACCTGCCCGTCGAACGTCAGCTCCATCGTCGGTCTCCGGCTCCCTCGGCATGTACCCGCTATCTTGGCGCAACGACGATGAGGGAGCTGCGATGAGCAAAGTGTCGATGCATGCCATTGTGTCGGTGGATGGCTTCATCGCAACGGCTGACGATCAGGTCGGACCGTTGTTCGACTGGTTATCCAACGGCGACACCCCGCTGACCGACGACGGGTTCGGGAAGGTCTCTCGGGCTTCTGCCGACTACGTGCGACCGATCTGGGCAAATATCGGCTCGATGGTGGTCGGGCGGCATGTGTTCGACATGACCAACGGGTGGGAGGGCACGCCACCCGTTGGCGACCATCTGGTCGTGGTGTCGCATCGACCGAAGCCCGACGGGTGGCACCCGGAGGCACCTTTCCACTTCGTCGACGACGTGACCAGAGCTGTCGCGATGGCCAAAGAGCACGCCGGGGATCGCACCGTCGCCGTGGCGGCGGGCGACATCGGTGGGCAAGCGCTGGCCCTCGGCTTGGTTGACGAAGTCGCGATGGATGTCGTACCCGTGGTCTTCGGCTCCGGCAAGCGCTACTTCGGCTCGGTCGACTCCGAGCACCTGCTCGAGGACCCGCACACGGTGATCCAGGGCGACCGCGTGCTGCACCTGGCCTTTCGAGTACGCCACTAGGCGGAACGGTTCTCGGAGCCCGGCGGAGCCCGATGGACATCACGACGCGGCTAGGTCATGAGGGCGACCTCGATGCGGTGCGAGATCTCGCGGCCGCCGCGTACGAGCTCTATGTCGAGCGGATCGGGCGGCCGCCGGCGCCGATGACGGCCGACTACGCCGCGGCGATCCGGGCGGGCGAGCTGTGGGTCGCCGAGGAAAACCTCGCGTACTACCCGCGGCACGGCTACGTCGAGACGCTCCGTGGGGTCGAAAACGGCTTCCGCCGGGTCTACTTCCGCAAGTCGCTGCCCCGTTCGACGGCCTGATCGTCGCTCGGCCGGGCCCCCGAAAATTGGATGTGCGTTGTCCCCATTTGGCGCAGGATCGGTCCGTGATGACTCAGCGCTTCCGGCTCGAACGTCTCCGTCCGGACCATGAGGCGGCGTTGCTCGACTTCGAGCGCGACAACCGCGCGTACTTCGCCGCCTCGATTCCGGATCGCGGCGACGACTACTTCGCCGCGTTCGACGCCCGGCATCGGGAGATCCTCGCCATGCAAGCCGCCGGAGAGGACCACTTCCACGTCCTGGTCGAGGACGGCGGCGCGATCGTCGGGCGGGTCAACCTGTTCCGCGTGACCAACGGCTCGGCGGAGCTCGGCTACCGGATCGCCGAGCGTGTCGCTGGGAAGGGTTTGGCGACCCATGGCGTCCGCGAGGTGTTGGACCGGGCAGTTACGGAGTACGGCCTGACCGAGGTCACTGCCAAGACGACGCTCGACAACCTCGGGTCGCGTGTCGTCTTGGAGCGTGTCGGGTTCGTGGTCACCGGCGAGATCACGCTGAACGAGCGGCCCGGCTTGACCTACCGGCGGGACCTCGCGGCCGGCTAGGCCGTTCAGCGTCGGTTCAGTGCTTGACTAGTACGCAGGTACCGAGGTGCCCGGATCGGCGCACCGGAGGGCAGAGTCGTGCGCGTACTGGTGGTCGAAGACGAGGAGCGACTTGCGGCCGGGCTGAATTCCGGGCTGGTCGCCGAAGGCTTCGCGGTCGACGTCGCCCTGACCGGCATCGACGGCCTGTGGCTCGCCCGTGAGAACAGTTACGACGCGATCGTCTTGGACATCATGCTTCCGGGCGTCGACGGCCGTGAGATTTGTCGGACCCTGCGCGACGAATCCGACTGGACGCCGATCCTCATCCTGACGGCGAAAGACGCCGAGCGAGACGAGATCGCCGCTCTCGACAGCGGCGCCGACGACTACCTGACCAAGCCGTTCTCGCATGCCGTGCTCGTCGCGCGGCTGCGTTCGCTGTTTCGGCGTGGCGGCACCGAGCGACCAGCCGTCCTGGTCGCCGGGGACCTTCGGCTCGACCCGGCGTCGCGGCGGGTTTGGCGCGGCGACACCGAGCTCGACCTCACCGCTCGCGAGTTCGCCGTGCTCGAGTGCTTGCTGCGTCGAGCCGGCGACGTGATGTCCAAGCGCGACCTGCTGGCCCACGTCTGGGACTTCGACTTTGACGGCGACCCGAACATTGTCGAGGTCTACATCCGTCATCTGCGCAACAAGGTCGATCGGCCGTTCGGGCGGGCCGCCATCGAGACCCTGCGTGGGTCGGGGTACCGATTGGCCAGCGATGGCGGCTGACTCGGCCGGTGGCATCGCTCGGCTGCGCCAGGTGCGCTGGCGTACGACGGTGACCGCTGTGGTCGTCGCCGGAGCCGCTCTTGTCGTCGCCGGCATCGGGCTCGTGCTTACGCTGCGCGACACGATGACCGAACAAGTGCACGACGGCGCGAGCATCCGGGCGGAGGAGGTCGCGACAGCCCTGGCGAACGGCAACCAGCCACCGCTCGCGGTCGGAGACGCCGAAGACATCATCATCCAGGTCGTCGCACCCAACGGCACGGTCGCGGAGGCCAGCTCCAACGTTGCGGGCGAGCCGCCCATCGCCGACGTCGCCCCCGGCGACTCCGACGTGGTCGCGACGCCTCTCAACGACGGCGACTACCTCGTCGTCGCGGTCGACGCTGAGGGCGACACCGTACTCGTGGGCCGCGCCCTTGACGATGTCGCAGAGACGAGCCGGGCCGTCGTACTGGCGCTGGTCGTCGGCATCCCGTTGGTGTTGCTCGTGGTGGGCGCGACTACGTGGCTGCTGGTCGGTCCCGTACTCGATCGCGTCGAGCGCTCCGACCGGCGGCAGCGCCAGTTCGTCTCCGACGCATCGCACGAGCTGCGCTCGCCGATCGCGGCGATCCGCCAGCATGCCGAGGTGGCGCTCGCGCATCCCGATCGGTCCACGCTCGACGGCCTCGCGTCTCCGGTGTTGGCCGAGGCGATCCGGCTGCAGGGCCTGGTCGAGGACTTGCTGTTGCTCGCCCGAGTCGACGAGCGGGCGCTGCGGCTCGACCGGCAGGCGGTCGACGTCGACGATCTGGCGCTCGACGAGATCCGGCGGTTGCGCGCCGTCACGCCGATGCAGGTCCAGGGCACCGGTGTCGGCGCCGGCCGAGTCGAGGGCGACCCGCGGATGCTCGTACGCGTGCTGCGCAACGCCAGCGACAACGCGGCCCGGCACGCCCGTACCGCGATCGCCTTCTCCGTCGCGACCGACCGGACCGGTTCGGTGGAGGTGACCGTGGACGACGACGGCCCGGGCATCCCGCCGGCCGATCGGGAGCGGGTCTTCCAGCGGTTCGTCCGACTCGACGAGGCACGCGCCCGCGACGGTGGCGGCAGCGGACTGGGGTTGGCGATCGTCGCCGAGGTGGTGCGAGCGCACGGTGGCACTGCGTCGTTCGACGAGTCCGACCTCGGCGGGGCGCGGTTGCGCATCCGGCTGCCCGGCGCCGACGACGATGGGTCGTGAGCGTCAGAAGTACTCGAGCAGGAACGGCGTGGCGACGAAGGCCGCGTCGAGGCTCGTGTCGTCGTCGGCGCGGCCGCCCTCGGCGAGGCCAGCCAGCCGCAGCGTGGCGAGTGGCGTGCCGGCATAGAGCGCGGCGAGTCCGTTGGGGCCGAGGCGCAGAGCGTTCGGCGTCGGCGAGGTGCGTTCCAGGCCGCCCTTGCCGTCGCTGATCCGAAGCACCCAGGAGCCGTCGCTCCCGGCGGCAAGCGGGTCGGCGATCGTCAGTGGCACCTCCAGCCGTGCCCCGGTCGGGTAGCCGCGGCCCTCGAACGCGGCGGGCGCGTCCAACAGGCGGAACATCCACCGCTCCTGTCGGGTCTCGCTAGACGCGGTGTCAGGGAGCAGGAGGTGCACGGGGTCATGCGGGCTCACATAGGCGTGGACGGTCTTGGCGACCGACGACCCCGACCCGACCAGCGACCACAGCGCCCGCGCCGACTGCTCGGACCCGGCGGTCAGGTGGTGGACGACGAACTCGCCTTTCGCCCACGCATACATCAGCAGGCCGTCGTCGGTGCGGTAGCAGTAGAGCTTCGGGTCGGCCAGGGAGTAGCGCGTGGTGTCGGCGTCGAGCTCCTTCGGCCCGCTCGCGCCGAGGGTCGACCAATGCCGGCGTACGTGATCGAGCACGTCGTCGAGATCACGCTCCTCGACGCGGCGTACGTCGGCGGCGCCCTGCCCTAGGGCACGCAGGGCGGCGGCGTCGATGCTGACCCGGTACTGCGAACCGGTCACCTCCCAGCCGAGTCTGCGATAGAGCGGAATCGTCGCCGGATAGAGCGCCGAGACGACGTCGCCGACCTCGACACCGCGCTGGACGACGCTCTGCATGAGGAGCGTGCCGACGCCGCGACCGCGGTAGTCCGGCGCGACCACGACGGCGGCGATACCAGCCATCGGGAGGCTCCGGCCGCCCCAGTACTGGCGGAACGGTCGCAGCCTGGCGTGGGCGACGAGCCGGTCGCCGTCGCGTACTCCCACCACCCGGCCGGCCTCGATGAGCGCGGTCGTGCGGCGCCGCCACTCGTCGAGCCAGTCGTCAGACATCTGCCCGAAGGCGCGGTTTTGGATGTCGAGAGCCGCGTCCAGATCGGCCTCGGTCAGGTCATCGGTCCGGATGGAGATCGCCATGACATGGACCCTATGAGTCAACGTCTCCGTGCGGGAGAGTTGGCGGCGGGCACCGTCGACCTCTAGCGTCCTGCAAGGGTGAGGGTTCGAAACCTCAGATCGCGAGACGTTGCGTACGGCCAAGGAGGAAACATGCCGCAAACCGTCCGAGGAGTGGTCGCACGCGACAAGGGCGCGCCGGTCACCTTGGAGGAGATCGTCGTGCCCGATCCGGGCCCCGGCGAGGCGCTGGTGGGGGTCGAGGCCTGCGGCGTGTGCCATACCGACCTGCACTACCGCGAGGGCGGGATCAACGACGAGTTCCCGTTTTTGCTCGGTCATGAGGCTGCCGGCACCGTCGAGGCGGTCGGCGACGGCGTCGACGAGGTCGCTCCCGGTGACTTCGTCATCCTCAACTGGCGAGCTGTCTGTGGCCGGTGTCGAGCCTGCCGGCGCGGCCGCCCGTGGTACTGCTTCGACACCCACAACGCCCAGCAGCCGATGACGCTCGCCGACGGCACCCCGCTGTCGCCGGCGCTCGGCATCGGCGCGTTCGCCGACAAGACCCTCGTGGCCGCGGGCCAGTGCACCAAGGTCGACCCGGAGGCGCCGGCAGCGACGGCCGGGCTGCTCGGTTGCGGCGTCATGGCCGGGCTCGGAGCCGCGATCAACACCGGCAACGTCGGCCGCGGTGACACGGTCGCTGTCATCGGCTGCGGCGGGGTCGGCAACGCGGCCGTCGCCGGGTCGCGGCTCGCCGGCGCCAAGACGATCATCGCTGTCGACATCGACGCGAAGAAGCTCGGCTGGGCAAGCGGCCTCGGCGCCACGCACACGATCAACGCCCGCGAGGTCGACGACGTCGTCACCGCGGTGCAAGACCTCACCGACGGCTTCGGCGCCGACGTCGTGATCGACGCGGTCGGGCGGCCCGAGACGTGGAAGCAGGCGTTCTACGCGCGTGATCTCGCCGGGACGGTCGTGCTGGTCGGCGTACCCACACCCGAGATGACGATCGAGATGCCGCTCATCGACTTCTTCGGCCGAGGCGGATCGCTGAAATCGTCTTGGTACGGCGACTGCCTGCCGAGTCGCGACTTCCCGATGCTCGTCGATCTCTATCGACAGGGCCGGCTCGACCTCGACGCGTTCGTGTCGGAGACGATCGGGATCGGAGACGTCGAGGCGGCGTTCGACAAGATGCACCGCGGCGAGGTGCTGCGTTCGGTGGTGGTCTGGTGAGCGAGACCCTCGGGGCTGAGATCGTACGCATCGACCGCGTCGTCACGTCCGGCACCTTTCGGCTGGACGGCGGCGAATGGTCGGTCGACAACAACGTCTGGCTCGTCGGCGACGACACCGACGTCATCGTGATCGATCCGGCGCACGACGCGACCGCGATCATCGACGGCATCGCCGGGCGGCGAGTCGTGGCGATCGTGTGTACGCATGGCCACAACGACCACGTCAACGCGGCGCTCGCCGTACGCGAGGCCACGGGCGCGTCGGTGTGGCTGCATCCGGGCGATCGCATGCTGTGGGACGACGAACACGACGCGCCGCCGGACCATGACATCGTGGCCGGCGGCCGATTCGAGGTCGAGGACATCGTGCTGCAGGTGCTCCACACGCCGGGCCACTCGCCTGGGTCGGTGTGCCTGTTCGCGCCGCAGCTCAACGCCGTGTTCACCGGCGACACGCTGTTTTCGGGCGGGCCCGGAGCGACCGGCCGGTCCTACTCCGACTTCGACACGATCATCGCGTCGATCCGCGACCACCTGTTCCAGCTGCCGCCGGAGACCGTCGTCCACACGGGCCACGGCGACACCACAACGATCGGAACCGAACAGCCCGACCTGCCGGCCTGGATCGACCGCGGCCACTAAACCCTTACCTCTTGCGCCGAGATTGCGCGTCCTGCCCACCTCTCGCGCGGATCGTGCGCGAGGTTCATATGCGGAGGTGGGCAAGACGCGCAATCTCGGCGCGAATGTGGGTGGATCAGCGGAGTCCGTACGCGCGGGTGACCTCCTGTTGGAGTCGGTTGCCGGCGGCGTCGCGTACGTCGAAACGCAGTGACACAAACTGCGCTCGCTTGTCGAGGTGGCCGACCGTTGCTACGTAGTCGCCACCCCGCTCGTGCACCTGAACCTCCTGCCAGGTGGCGCCGTCGTCGTCGGACACCCACAGGCGTGCACTCGCGATCCGGCCGGCGGTGGCGCCGGGCTGGTGCGAGACGCTGATCTGCAGCTCCGTCTTGCGGGGAGCCCGGTCGAGCATGTCGATGCCGCCGATGCGATAGTCGGCCTGGAGCAGTAGCAGCGCCTCGACCGACTCACCCGGCGTGGCGCTGTGCACCGTCCACACGGTCGAGGTCCGCGTCGACATGCGCCACCAGTCCGCCGTCCGCGCCGCGTCGAGCTCGAGCCGGTACGTGTGGGCGCCGGCGCCGACCGCGAAGTCGCCCTGCGCATGCTCGGCCTGACCGACCAACGCACCGTCCTCGTAGAGCCGGAAGGCCGTCGTGTCGCCGGCGGCCGCGAAGCCCCAGTGCTCCTCCGGGTCGCCCCACTCGGGGATCGCCAGCGACACGGTCTGCCCGTCGCGGATCGCCGACCCGGCCTCGTCCGGCCACAGCTCGGGGACAGTGACCTGGCTCAGCCACGAGTCGTTGAGCGTGCGACCCGCCTGGAACGTCGTGAGCGCGTCCTGGAACGGGAAGTCGAACGGATTGGCATCCGTCGAGTTGCCGTAGAAGTACTGCGCCCATGTCGTGTCGCCGGACGAGACGTACTCGGTCCGCATAAACGGCGCCGTCATGCGTCGCAGGAATCCGAACGAGAACGTCTCCCACGGCCGCCACTTGTGCCGCAGCTCGCCGACGCCGTGATCGGCGACGTGGCTGCGGTAGCGGTTGTGGATCGTGACGGTGTTGTCGTCGGAGATGGCGTACGTCAGGTCGTCGGGCACGTGTCCGGGCTCGGGCAGCACCAACTCGTAGAGATACGGGCTCTTGGCGACCGCCTCGACGTGCACCGGCATCGGCTGCCCGTTCATCGCGGCGACCAGCGCATCTCCGTCGGCTTGCGTCATCGCGAGCGTCGGGATCGTGGTCGGGTCGCCGCCGATGATCAGCAGGCCCGGGCTGTGGTTGTAGATGATCGCCGCGATGGCCCCGGCCGCCTCGGCGTTGTGCATCTTTTCGAGGAAGGTCAGCTCGCCGCGCTTGATCACGGCGATCTTGCCCTCGACGTCGACCGCCGCGAAGTCCTCGGGCTTGCCGAGCCCGGTGTACACGAGGTCGGTGTCGATGGACCCGTCGAGCTTGGCGGAGCTGAAGACGTACTCCGCATTCAGCGGCGCACCGCCCGACGGCTTCAGCACGATGTCCGGCGCCATCTGGGCCCACTGGCTGTAGAACTCGAACGCGCCGGTGTCGACCTCCTCGGTCGGCGTGGCGTACATCGTCGAGATCGGCGGCGTCAGCGTGTACGAGTGGGACTGGCCGGCGCCGAGTGCGTCCTGCCGGAAGTACGACAGGGTCGTGATCGTCGACTCCGACGGTCGCACGGTCTGGACGTCGAGCTTGATCGCGTCCTGCGCGTCGAGCGTCACCTCGGTGTCGGCGGCGACCTCGACCTCGGGTTCGTTGACGGCCGCAGCCTCGAACGCGAAGACGTGCGGTTCGTCGTAGGTGAAGAGGTAGCCCATCACCGCGTAGTGCCCCGGCGGCACTCGGAACGTCGCCTTGCCGTCGGTGAAGGTGGCGCCTACGACGGCGAACTGCGACTGGTCGTCGACGTTGATCACGTCGACCGTGCTGATGCCGGCCGCAGGGCGTCCGTCTCGGGCGATGCCGGTGACGGTGAGGTTGAAGCGCTCCGACTCCTTGTAGAAGCCGAGCGTCGTGCGCGTCACCTTGCCGGTGCCGTCGGTCGCCGTGAGATAGCCGCCGTAGAGGCCGAACTCACCGACGCTCGGGTCGACCGTGACCGTGACGTCGGCCGAGCCGCCGCCCGGGACGGTCACCGAGTCGGTGTCGACGCTCAGCATGCCGTCAGCCGGCGCGTTGCCGTCTTCGTCGGTGACGTCGGCGTCGAAGGTGAGCGTGACGTCGGTGTCACCGAGGTTGGTGTACGCCAGGGTCTTCGTGACCGGTGTCGTGTCGGTCTGCGGGTACGGGAAGTAGCCCATGCTGAGCGACGTCGCGCTCGGCAGCACGCTCGGTGCGATGGCTCGGGCCAGGTCGACTCGGCCACCCCCCTGCTCATACACGGTCGCGTCCTGCGGTACGGCCGTCGAGGTGAGCAGGGCCTTGACCTGCTGGCCTGTGAGATCCGGCCGCTGCTGCAGGATCAGGGCGGCCGCCCCAGCAACGTGTGGCGTCGCCATCGAGGTGCCGTCGAGCGCGGTGTAGTTGTCGTCGACCGGGGTTCCCAGGCTGGTGCCGTCGGCCCGCGCCGCGATGATGCCGACGCCTGGCGCGGTGATGTCGGGCTTGAGGGCGAAGTCGCCGCCGCGCGGGCCGCGACTGGAGAAGCCGGCCAGCACGTCGCTCTTGTCGACCGCGCCGACCGTGAGGGCGGAGTCGGCCGCGCCCGGCGTCGTGACGGTGCCCTCGCCGGGGCCGTCGTTGCCGGCGGCGATGACGAACAGGGCTCCGGTGTCGGCGGTCAGCTGGTTGACCGCCTGGCTCACCGGGTCGGTCCCGTCGGGGTAGAGGCCGCGTACGCCGAGGCTCATGTTGACGATTTCGGCGCCCCCGTTGGCGGCCCAGGTCATGCCCTCGATCACCTGGGAGAGCTCGCCGTTGCCGGTATCGTCGAGGACCTTGCCGTTCATCAGGTCGGCTTCGAACGCGATGCCCTGGCGCAGTCCGTCTGACGCCGATCCGGTGCCGGCGAGGATCGACGCGACGTGGGTGCCGTGGCCGTAGTGGTCGATCGTCGTCGGCGAGGTGCTGAAGTTGGCCTCGGCGACGACCTTGTCCTGCAGGTCAGGGTGGGTCGTGTCGATGCCGGTGTCGAGCACCGCGACCTTGACGCCGGCGCCGGTGTAGCCGGCGTCCCAGGCCGTCGGCGCCCCGATCTGCGGTGCGCTGTCCTCGTCCGCGGCGTAGGCCAGCTGGTCGAGCCAGATCTTCCGCACCGATACCATCGCGTCGCCGGACATGATCGCGAGGCCTCGGTCGTCGGCCTCGGACTTGTCGATGTCGCCGGCGGCCGCTCCGATCGCGGGCAGCCGGTCGGTCCGCGAAAACGTCGGCAGCGGCGTACGCGGCGCCGATTGCTTGTAGTCGACGATGACCGGGATGCCGTCGGTGGCCCGATCGTCGAGGTTTTGCTCGGTGAGCGCCGTGACGTCGAACAGCGCCCGGTCGAGGCGGCGCGGCACGAGCCGGGTCGCGTCGGACGGAATCACGTAGAGGTGGCCGTCGGCCTCCTCCTTGTGGAAGCCGGGCGTCGCTCCGTTGGCCCGTGGCGCCGGATCGACGGTGACGGCGGACCGGCCGTCGCTGTAGGTGGTGACGCGGACGCGGTCGCCGGTGATCAGCGTGATCCGCTCCGTCGACGACACCGTCGGGGCAACCGGGTCGGGGTCGCCGGGCGCGGTCGACGCGGTGCCTGGCGCGACGGCGGAGGTCAGGGCGCCGGCCAAGATGGCTGCGGCTGCGGCGGCGGTGAGGGGGCGGCTCCGGAGTCGACGCATGGCAGCTCCTAGGTGCGGGCGATCGAGGCGCTGACCTGATCGTTTGCGCCCCCGGCCGGCTCGGCAAGGTCTAGAGTGTGGCGAGCATCTGTCATGGCGGGTACTCGACATCTGAGTTCAGACATTCAGGGACAATGTGCTGGATCTGCTGGGCCTGAGTGCCGATGAGGAGCCGGTCTACCTGGCTCTGCTCGAGGTGGGGCAGGCCAACGTCGACGGGCTGTCCTGTGCTGTCGAGGTCGACGATCTCGAGGCGGCGCTCGACTCGTTGGCCCGCCGCGGCCTGATCGAGCCGGTTCCCGGCGTACGGCCCGCCCGCTATCGCATGGTGGATCCGGCGCTCGCCTTAGCGGGGGTGATCGTCGATCGCGAGCAGCAGCTCAACCGGCTGCGGACGGTGGTCGACAACCTCTCCATGCGCCATCGCAGCACTCACGGCGAGGTGCGTCCGGACTCGTTGCTCGAAGTGATCGACGACCCGGTCGTGGCGGCGCAATACGTGATCGACACCTACAGTCATGCGGCCCGCGAGGTGGTCGCGATGGAGCGCCCGCCGTACGGCAAGCCCAACCTGGAGCCGAACCCGATCGAGCTCGACCTCCTGGCCAGGGGCGTGACGCATCGGGTGCTCTATGAGCAGAGCGCGGTCGAGCAGCCGGGTCGGCTGGCCGATCTACTCGGCGGCCTGCGTGCCGGTGAGGAGGCCCGGGTCGCGCCGACGCTGCCCGGCCGGCTGCTGATGGTCGACCACCAGAGAGCGCTGATGCCGGCCAAGACCGGCGGACTGTTGACCGAATGCCTGCTGGTCGTGCATCCGGGCGCGTTGCTCGACATGGTGGCGCAGTTTTTCGAGCTGACCTGGCGGCGCTCGATCCCGCTCGACCTGCTGCCGGGGGCCGAGAGCGCGGGCGCCGATCCCACGGCGTCCGATGAGGTCGTCTTGTCGCTGATGGCCTCCGGGCTGACCGACCAGGCGATCGCCCGCCAGCTGGCGATCAGCGAGCGAACGGTGCAGCGGCGGATCCAGCGCATCTGTGAACGGCTCGGCGTCACGACGCGCTTTCAGGCCGGCCTCCAGACCGCCCGCCAGCGCCTCCTCTAACCGCTTCGCTTCACTGGGAGGACCCATTTTGCGAGAAACGCAGGCGTGTCCTCGCAAATTCGCTCCCCTCAGGGGTGGCCGAGACTGATGTGGAAGGGGCCGACGATGAGCGTTCGGCGACTGGACCAGATCCCGGGATTCAACATCGACCGGGTTGCCGCCGCTGCCGGCGACGATCCCGACGTGCTCCGGCTTGAAAATCTCGACACCGACATTCCGCCGCCACAGGAGGCGCTGGACGCCACCCGAGCCGCGATCGGCACTGACGAGGCGAACAGCTGGCTGCCGTTCACCGGTCGTGACGACCTAAAGGAGGCGGTGGCGGCTTCCATCGAGCGCCGAGGCGGTCCGGCGTACGACGGGCGCCGAGAGATCGTGATCACCAGCGGCGAGGGCGATGCCATGCTCGATGCCTTGCTGTGCCTCACCGATCCCGGCGACGAGGTCATCGTCACGGATCCGACGTACGCCGGGATGATCAACCGGGTACGGCTGGCCGGCGCCGATCCCCGGCTCGTACCCCTCCGTGTCGTCGATGGCGCGTGGCGGCTCGACCTCGACGCTCTGGCCGGGGCGGTGACCGACCGTACGCGGGTGGTCTTCGTCAACAACGCATCGTTCCCCACCGGCTGGGTGGCATCCGAGGACGAGTGGGACGCGATTGCGTCGGTGTGCCGTGACCGCGATCTGTGGTTGCTGTATTGGGCCGGCTTCGAGGGAGTCCTCTACGACGGGCTTCCGGTGCTCCATCCGGCAGCGCTGCCGGACATGCGCGACCGGACGGTGACGATCAGCGGCCCCGCATTCGAGCGGCGGATGATCGCCTGGCGGGTCGGCTGGGTGGTCGCCCCGGGTGACTTGGTCAACGACGTCTCGCGGGTCCAGATCTACAACGGCCTGGTCGCCAGCGGCTTCGCCCAGATCGGCACCCGGGTCGCCTTAGGCGCCCCCGACAGTGACCTCGCGGCCGCGAATGCGGAGTGGCAGCGGCGGCGTGATGCGACGCTCCGCCACCTCGAGGGGCTGCCCGCCGCCCGACCCGCGGGCGGGTGGTCGCTGCTGCTCGACGTCGCAGCCCTCGGCGTGGACGCCGCAGCGGTCTCCCAACGCCTCTTGGAGCAGCGGGTCGCCGCCACGCCGATGCTCGGCTGGGGCGGTGAGATCGCCGATCGCCACGTCCGCTTCGTCTTCAGCAACGAACCGGTCGAGCGATTGGCGCTGCTCGGTGACCGCGTCCGCCGCGCGCTCGCAGCAGCCGGCGCGTGACGTACCGGCCCCACTGGGGGTAGCCAAATTGCGAAACACGCCCGGCGTGTCTCGCAATTTCTCTACCGCCAGTGGGAATCGGCATGGGCTGCTGCCTTAGCCTGATCGCATGACGGAGTCCCTCGCCGCGCTGACCGCCCACCTCGTCGACGCCGATCCCGACGTCGCCCGCCTCGTCGATGCCGAAGGGCGTCGGCAAAGCGAGTCGATCCGGCTCATCCCCAGTGAAAACTACGTCTCGCAGGCCGTCCTCGAAGCGACCGGGACGCTGTTGACCAACAAGTACTCCGAGGGTTATGCCCGACGTCGCTACTACGAGGGCCAGCAGGTCATCGACCAGATCGAGGAGCTCGCCATCGAGCGGGCCAAGGCCGTCTTCGGCGTCGACCACGCCAACGTGCAGCCGTACTCCGGCTCGCCGGCCAACCTCGCGATTTACCTGGCCTTCCTGCAGCCCGGCGACACCGTCATGGGCATGGCGCTGCCGATGGGCGGCCACCTCACGCACGGATGGAGCGTGTCGGCGACCGGCAAGTGGTTCAACGCGGTGCAGTACGGCGTGCGCCGCGACACCGGTCGGATCGACTTCGACGAGGTACGCGAGCTCGCCGAGAAGGAGCGGCCGAAGCTGATCTTCTGCGGCGGCACCGCGATCCCGCGCACCATCGAGTTCGAGGAGTTCGCCAAGATCGCCCGTGACGTCGATGCCGTCCTGGCCGCTGACATCGCCCACATCGCCGGTCTGGTCGCCGGCGGGGCCCACCCGTCACCGGTCGGGCACGCCGAGGTCATCTCGACGACGACGCACAAGACCCTGCGCGGGCCGCGCGGCGCGATGCTGATGTCCGACGCCGATCACGCCAAGGCCCTCGACCGGGCGGTGTTCCCCGGCCTGCAAGGCGGACCGCACAACCACACGACCGCCGCGATCGCGGTGGCACTGCGGGAGGCCGCGACGCAGGAGTTCAAGGCGTACGCGCGTCAGATCGTGGCCAACGCCAAGGCGCTCGCGACCGCGCTGACCGATGAAGGCTTCGACCTCGTGTCGGGCGGCACCGACAACCACCTGATCCTGGTCGACCTGACGTCGAAGGACATCGGCGGCAAGCCGGCCGCTCAGGCGCTCGACCGGGCTGGCATCGAGCTCAACTACAACACCGTCCCTTACGACACCCGCAAGCCCTTCGACCCCTCAGGCATGCGGCTCGGCACGCCGTCGGTGACGACCCGCGGGCTGCTCGAGGAGCACATGCCGCAGGTCGCGGCGTGGATGTCCGAGGCGGTCGACGCCGCCAAGCGGGACGACGAGGACTCACTCGCTCGGATCAAGGGCGAGGTCGTCGAGTTCGTCCGCCCGTACCCCATCCCCGGCTGGCCGACCGCATAAGAGTTGTCAGGCGCATATGGAGCTATGGCTCGACATGTGCCTGACAACTCAGAGGTCGGCGAAGAACGCCGCGATGTCGCGCGCCACGACGTCCGGCTCTTCGGCCGATGCGAAGTGCCCTCCGGACGCCATCGGAGTCCAGCGCACGACGTTGTAGAGGCGCTCGGCCCACTCCCGTGGTGGCGACCCGTCGTCGACGTACTGGTTGGCGAAGACCGCGATCCCGGTCGGCACGGTGACGATGTCGTCCGGCCCGAGCGGCTCGAGGTACCAGCGACTGTCGACGTAGTCGCGCATCGACGGTCCGATCGTCTGGGTGGCCCAATAGATCGTCACGGTGGTCAGCAGCGAGTCGCGGTCGAAGCTGCTCTCGATGTCGCCGCCGGTGTCGCCCCACCCTCGCCACTTCTCGAGAATCCACGCGGCGAGCCCGGCCGGTGAGTCGTTGAGCCCGTACGCCAGCGTCTGTGGCCGGGTCGACTGGATGGCGCCGTAGCCCCGATCGGTGTCCCTCCACCACTGATACCGCGCCAGATAGGCCTGCTCGGCGTCCGACAAGGGCCGCGAGCCCGGGCCGGTGTACGGGTCGTTGTCCAGGTTGTTGAGATGGAGGCCGATCATCGAGGTCGGATCGTCGAGCGTCATGTAGGTGCTCACCGAGGCGCCGAAGTCGCTGCCATGGGCGCCGTACCGCTGGTAGCCGAGACCCCGCATCAGTCGGTGCCATCTCGCCGCCGTTTCGCGGGTGGTGACCCCGGTACGAGTCGGTCGCTCGGAAAATCCGTAGCCGGGCAGCGACGGAATCACGACGTCGAAGGCGGGTCCGTCGATGCCGTGCGCGCCCGGATCGGTCAGGAGGGGCACGAGTGGCAGAAGTTCTACGAACGTGCTGGGCCACCCGTGGGTCAGGATCAGCGGGATGCCGTCGCCGTTTCGAGCCCGCTCGTGGACGAAGTGGATTCGGGCGTCGTCGATCTCGGTCCGGAAGTGCGCGAACCGGTTGAGCTCCCGCTCCCGGGCCCGCCAGTCGAAGCCGTCGGCCCAGTAGGCCAGCACGTCGCGCAGGTAGGTCAGGTCGGTGCCCTGCTCCCACGGCTCCGCCGGCGACTCGGCTGGCCAGCGGGTGCGACCGATCCGGTCCCGCAGGTCGTCGAGCACGTCGTCGCCGACGTCGAGTTCGTACGGCTCGATCCGCAGCGGCTCGGTCATGGCCTCACGTTAGGTCACCAGAACCGCCGCACACCCATCCGATCCGGCGCGCCGCTCCGAACCTCCCGGCAAGACCTTCAGAAGGGATCGCCATGATTGCCGCCCGAATCCGACTCCGTACGCTGACGGCCGCCGCCGTCGCACTCGTCCCGCTCACCGCAGTCGCACCGTCCACCGTCGCGGACTCGCCGGCCGCCCAGTCCGGGCTCCCCTCGGCACCCCGCGTCCTCCCCGAGCTCAGCCTCGGCCTCCACGACGGGCTAGCCCAGCGGACTGCTCGCACCGGCCTGTCAGACGCCAGTCTGCTGCTCGACAAGGGCGTCTACCGTCCGCTGCCCGAGGTGCCC
This sequence comes from Nocardioidaceae bacterium, assembly GCA_035630615.1. Classification (GTDB taxonomy): domain Bacteria; phylum Actinomycetota; class Actinomycetes; order Propionibacteriales; family Nocardioidaceae; genus DATFRX01. Next base: position 110,259 of record DASQKI010000046.1, on the reverse strand, counting down.
GGCGCACTTCAGACCACCTACGTACGCAATAACAACCGTGGCCAGATCGTGGGAACCTACGTCGTGTCCGACGACGACACGGTGCGGCTGGGTGGCTTCGTGAGGAGCGGTCGCAGCCTGACTCGGATCGACGTGCCCGGCGCGCTTGCGACCTTGCCCCTGGGCATCAACGACCGAGGCCAGGTCGTGGGCGGCTACGTCGAGCCGGACGCCCCGGTCGACCCCGCGACCGGCGAAGCTCCCGTCCACGGCTTCATCTGGAACAAGGGTCGGATCAGGACCTTCGACGTGCGTGGCTCGATCAGCACCGCGCCCTACGAGATCAACAACCGCGGCCAGATCGTCGGCAACTTCGCCGACGCCCGCGGAGTGCAGCACGGCTTCTTGCTCTCCAAGGGCAGGCTCACGACGATCGACCATCCGGACGCCACGGACGACCCGACCTTGACAGGCACGCGGGTCGTCGGCATCAACGACCGGGGTCAGCTCGTCGGCAGCTACGGCAACGACCGCGGGACCATCCGCGCGTGGGCCTGGAAGCACGGCCGATTCACGACGATCCATCCCCGCTTTGGGCTTCAGTCCGAGGCGAGCCAGATCAACGACCGTGGCCGGATCGTCGGTCGCTACGTCGATCCGCGGCTGCGCAGCTTCCTGCTCGAGCGGGGCCGATACACCCGCATCGACGTTCCCCGCAGGTGCGACACCGCCGTGCTCAGCATCAACGACCGTGGCCAGATCCTCATCGCCACCGCCGGCACGACCGACGGCACGACGTGCCCGCCCGCGCAGTCTCGAGCCCGTTCGTGAACGAAGTGGATGCGCCCGCTCGGCTCGGTCACGGCGTCATCCGTGGTCGAGCCGGCCGGCGGCCCGGAGGACGCGCAGTGCGTTGAGGGTGATCATCGGACTCGGCTCCCCGGACCCGCCCCAGTCGACGGCCTCGGGCGTGATCGAACTGTCGGCCGGGTTCCACCACCGACCGTAGGCCCGCCAGCGACCGTCTGGGAGCCGACGGCGGTCGAGTTCGTCGAGCGCATCAGCGGCCCGCGGGTCGGCCGCCTTGCCCATCCGGGCGAGCACGAGCAGCGCCTGCAGGATGTCGTAGTGCCAGTAGGGCGGATAGCGCGGCCGCAGCCACTGGGGCTTGATGGCCTCGCCGGTCTTCAGCCGCCGAAACAGCCGGTGCGTCAGGAACAGGTCGGCGGCGCGATCGGCAGCCGCGCGGGCCGCCGCGTGCCCGGTCGCCCGAGCGTACTCATCCAGCCCCCACGCCGGCCCGAGCGTCTCGTGAAACGACGAGCGGTAGCCGGAGGCTTGCAGGTCGCAGTTCCAGCCGCCGTCCGGCCACTGCCAGGAGATCAGGGCCTCGGCGATCCGCTCCATCCGAGAGTCGTCGGCTAGGCCGGCTCGGCAGCAGGCGCCGAGGGCATTGCCCTGGATGCTGCCGTGGGAGCGGATCGGACCGTCGTCGACCGCGACGGCGCTTTGCCGGAGCCCTCGGGTGATCCACGTCACCACGCGCTCGGCCATGGCGGCCACCCGTGGATCCGACGGCGGCGCGGCCAGCTCCATCAGCGAGATCAGCCGCCAGTGCGCACCGGTCCACTTGCGGTAGGGATTGCCTCCAAAGCCGCCGTCGGCCTGCTGCCCGGCAAGGAGGGCGGTCACCAACGGACCGGTGAGGATCTGATCGGTGTCGGCGTCGGTGGCCTCGCCGAGGACGTCGCGCCTGGTCAGCATGCGGATCGCCGGCTCGTCGGAACCGAGCAGCCAGTCGAGCGCATACGACGTGGGTTCGTCCACGACGCCATCGTGGCAGGGACCACCGACGGTGCTGCCATGATCTCGGCGTGGACGCGATCCGACTGGCTGGCCCCGACGACGCCGAAGCGCTGCTCGCCCTCCAACGCCGACTCGACGCGCAGTCGACCTACATGCTGCTGGAGCCGGGCGAGCGCGACGAGACGGCCGATCGGCTGCGCGAGCGCCTGGAGTCGCAAGACGCGTCCGGGAGCTTCGACCTCGTCGTCGCGGACTCAGAGGCGCTGGTCGGTTGGCTCGAGGTCGAGGTGCTGCCGTACCGCCGGGCCTGACATACCGGCTACATCGTCATGGGCGTCGACACATCGGGGAGCGGTCGAGGCATCGGCGCTGCCCTGCTCGGCGAGGGAGTCGCGGAGGCCCGGCGCCGTGGCCTCCGCCGGCTCGAGCTGACCGTCATGACCGACAACCTGCGAGCCATCGGGCTCTATCTGCGCGGCGGCTTCCAGATCGAGGGCTGCCGCCGACAGCCGCTGCTTCGCGACGGAATCGTCGTCGACGAGTACTACATGGCGCGACTGCTCTCGCCCGCCTAGCAGCAGAGTTGTCAGGCACATATCGACCCCCAACTCCATATGTGCCTGACAACTTCGTCAGAACTTGGGGAGTACGGGGGTCGCCGCCATCGCATTGGGGTCGTGGAAGGCGTAGGCGTCGGCCTCCCGCTCGTAGCGCTCGGCGGCCCGCGCGACGCGATCCGGGTCGAGCTCGACGCCGATGCCAGGTGCGTCGGGCACCGCGAGCCGGCCGTCGACGTATGGCAGCGGCGATCGGTCCAAGACGATGTCGTCGGCCAGCAGTGACCCGTACCCCTGACTCGCGTACGTGACGTTGGGCGTCGCCGCCAGTGCGTGCAGCCCGGCGTACGTCGCGATGCCGAGCTCGCCGAGCGAATGCTTCAGCACCGGCAGCCCGGCTACCTCGCACATCGCCGCCCCGTGCTTGAGGTTGGTCAGCCCGCCGTCCATCTGGTTGTCGACCGACACCGCGTCGGCCGCTCCGTGCTGGATCACGGCCAGCTGATCCCATCGGGTCCACGACGCCTCGTTGGCCAGCAGCGGGGTCGCGATCTGGCCGCGGACGTAGGCCATCTCGGGCAGGTTGCGTCCCGACACCGGCTGCTCGACGAGCTCAAGACCGACCTGCTCCATCTCGCGGATGATCCGGATCGCGGCGGCCGACGACCAGGCCTCGTTGGCGTCCACCCGGATCAGCGCGTCGTCGCCGGCACCCTTCCGGATCGCCTCGACGCGGGCGATGTCGACCCGTGGATCGTCGGAGCCCACCTTGAGGTAAAACGTGCCGTAGCCGCGCTGCCGGCCCTCCTTCGCGGCCTCGACGAGCTCGTCCGGCGCCCGCTGCCCGAGGTAGTAGAAGTAGTCGACCTCGTCGCGGACCCGGCCGCCGAACAGGTTGACCAGAGGCTGCCCGCACGCCTTGCCGACGATGTCCCAGCACGCCATCTCGACCGCGGCGATGGCCGGGCTGGTCGCCTTGACGTGATGCCAGGTGCCGACAACGTTGATCCGCTTCACGATCCGCTCGATCCGGAACGGGTCCTCGCCGACGACGAGCGGCTCGATCGCCTTCAGCACGGCGAGCACGATGTCGGTGCTCGGGTATGCGGCGGCCTCGCCGATCCCGATCGGACCTTCGTCGGTCTCGATCTCGACCAGGACACTGATCAGGCCGGAGCGTCGGCCGTAGGCCCACACCTCGTCGGTCACGAAGGGCACGGCGAGCGGCGTGGCTCGTAGTCCGGTGATGCGCATCGGGCTCTCCTCTCAGGCGATCGTCGGACTCAGACGATCGTGGGTCCGTGGTCGGTGTGGGTGAGCAACTCGCCGCCGGTCTCGGTGACGAGGACGGTGTCGGACACGGCGTAGTCCGGGATCTGCTGATCGAGGATCCATGACAAGACGTGGAAGGTCATGCCGGCGGAGATTTCGAGGTCGCTGTCGACGCGTAGCCCGACGACCGAGGCGCCGCCGGTCCAGCTCGGCGGGAAGCCGATGCCCACGGTGTAGCCGCAGTGGTGGCGCCGGTAGTCCTTGTGGCCGAGGCCGTCGTCGATGACGCGCTGCCAGGTCGCATAGACATCGGACGCCACGACACCCGGTCGCAGCGCCGCCCGTACCGCCTCGAGTCCGGCGACCGCGAGCTCGGCCGAGTAGTCGGTGCCCTCGGGGGCCCGGCCGACGTGCACCATCCGGGTCAGCGGCGCGTGGTAGCGGGCGCACACAGCGGACAGCTCGAGAAACACCGAGTCGCCGTCTCGCATCGGGCGGTGGTTCCACGTGACGTGCTCGAAGAGCACCCGGTCAGCCGACCGGATCAGCGGGGCGAAGCCGGGGTAGCCGCTGCCGCCGGCGATCATCGCCCGGTAGACATCGGCGGCGATGGTGCTGGGTCGCACTCCCGCGCCGGCGGCAGCGATGCCGGTACGCATGGCCTTGTCCGACAGGCGGGCGGCCCGGCGTACTTGCGCCAGCTCGGCCGGCGACTTCACGGCGCGTACCTCCGAAACCGTCTCGGAGACGTCGATCCAACTCACGTCGGGCAGGCTGTCGGTGACTTGATGCCACAGCCGCGGCGGAAACGACATGCTGCCGAGTTCGACGCCGACGGTGGCCGATCCCCCGACCGAAGCGATGGCCCGGACGACGGCAAGCGCCGGGTCGTCGGAGTCGGTGTAGCCGAAGAACAGGCAGGCGGTCGCCTGGGCCTCGACGGTCGGCCGCTCCATTTCGCGCGCCACCAGGACCGGATCGCCGTCGACTGGGAGCACCAGCGCGGTGAACGCGAAGTGCCCTTGGTGATTGAGCCCGGTGCAGTAGTAGATGGTCTCGGGGCTCGTCAGCAGGCCCGCCGAGCAGCCGGAGCCGGACAGAGCGGTGCGGACCGCGTCCGTGCGGCCGGCGTATTCGTCGGGCGCAAACTCGGGGGCGTCGGGATCGCTCTCGGTGAGATCGGTGATCGCCGACTCGGGAAAGAAGCCGGTCATGATTGTCAACAATCTACCGCCGGGTGCGCGATGCTCCAAGGGGCCGGCGGCGTTCTGGTCCGGGGTAGCCCTGGGCCAATAGGTTCGTACCGGGGCCACCCCGCGCCAAACCCGGAGCCCGCGACCCGAGCGCATCCACGGCGGCGGCAAAATGCAGGGGTGAGCGAGGCGTCCCCGCAGATGTCGGCCCGCCGGGTCCTGGTCCGGCCGGGCATGCTCGCCGTGCACGCCGTCGCGCTGGCCGCGATCGCGGTCTGCGTGATCCTCGGCCTGTGGCAGCTCGACGTGTACGAGTCAGGGCAGGACAGCGAACGTGCCGAACGCGCGTCGGCCGCCGCCGTGCCGCTGACCGACGAGCTCGGACCTGACGAGGGCATGACCAACGAACTCGTCGGGCGGCCGGTCTTCGCCGAGGGGCAATACGCGCCGGCCGACCAGCAGATCTTGGTGTCGGGTCGGGCCGAGGGCGGTCGCGAAGGCTACTGGGTCGTGAGCCCGCTGCTTCTCGACACCGGGTCGGCGATCCTCGTTGTCCGGGGGTGGACGCCCGACGAGGCGGCGCCGCCGGTCCCCTCGGCGCCGGTGAGCGTCACGGGGTCACTTGAGCCTGGCGAGGAGTCCGGCGCCGATCCGGAGCTCGGAGCGAGTCGGGTCGTCGACAGCGTGCGCATCCCGAGTCTGGTCGGTGAGCTGCCCTATGACCTCTATGGCGCGATGCTGATCCGGACCTCGGAGCGACCGGCGCCGTCCGATGGGCTCGTCACCGTCGACGCGTCGAGGCCGGAGGTGTCGTGGACCAGCGGGCTACGCAATCTCGCGTACGCGTTGCAGTGGTGGGTGTTCGCCGCGTTCGCGGTGTTCATGTGGTGGCGGATCTGCGTCGACCATCTCGACCGCCGGCCCGACCCAGACCGCGCGACCCCAGGCCCCGCGAGTGGCGCACCGTCGTCGCGCGGGGGCGCCGAACGCGACGACAGTGCGCCACTCGGCGATGGATACGACAGCGCGTAGTAGCCTGACCGGGTGACTGGCACCTTGCTGCGCTATCGGATCATGGCGTACGTCGTGGGGACGCTGCTGATCGTGCTCGTGTGCATCGGCGTGCCGCTGAAGTACTTGAGCGCCGACGGGAGCGGTGCTCATGACGCCGGCGAGTCGATCACGACGTATCTCGGCGTCGCACACGGCTGGCTCTACATGGTGTTTCTCGTCTGCGCCGCCTTGTTGGCCCGGGCGGCGCGATGGAGCCTCGGGTTTACTGCGGTGACCCTGCTACTCGGCACGGTGCCGTTCGCGAGCTTCTACGCCGAGCGCAGGGCCACCGCTCACACCCGTCAGCTCATGCACTCGGAGGCTGCGACGCTGAGTCGTTAGCGGCGTCAGTCGAGTCGGCGGATCCTCCCCCGCCACCGAGCTTCTTCTTCGCAACGGCCACCGCTCCGGCGAGGCCCGCGATGATCGCAAGCTTGCGGATGCGGTGCTTCTTCTTCTTGGCAGGAGCTTCGTCAGCAGAGTCGGCCTCAGCGGCCGCAGCCTCGGCTTCCTTCTTCCGTTTACTCATCGTTACCTCCTGGGTCCTACCGTATCGACTGTCGGATTCGTGAGGAACCCGGCAGGTGCCCAGTTTGTCCGTATCGGTCGGCGTGACCCTCGCGGGGGTCGGCTTCGGGGCCGTGGCAGGATCGAGGCGAGCCCGGTGAGACCGCCGGGCCGACCGGCGAGGAGGACCGTGCAGTGGCCGAGCAGCTGACCGCAACGCTGACGACCAACCGAGGCGACATCATCATCGACTTGTTCCCCAATCACGCCCCGGCGACGGTCCAAAACTTCGTCGGTCTCGCGGAGGGCACCAAGGAGTGGGCCGACCCCGAGACCGGTGATCCGTCGACCAAGCCGTTTTACGACGGATTGACTTTTCACCGGGTCATCGAGGGCTTCATGTTGCAGGGCGGCTGCCCGATCGGCAACGGCACCGGCGGACCCGGATACGAGTTCAAGGACGAGTTCCACCCCGACCTCGCCTTCGATCGGCCGTACCTCCTCGCGATGGCCAACGCCGGGCCCGGCACCAACGGGTCGCAGTTCTTCATCACGGTGGCCGCGACCGAGTGGCTGACCCGCAAGCACACCATCTTCGGTGAGGTCACCGACGACGCCAGCCGCCAGGTGGTCGACGCCATCGGTACGACCGACACCGACGGTCAGGACCGTCCGCGCGATCCCGTCGTCATCGAGTCGGTGACCATCGAGCGACGCTAAATGACCGCGCAACCTCCGGACGCTCCGGACGCTCCGGCCGTCCCGCATTGCTATCGGCATCCCGATCGCGAGACCTGGATCAGCTGCCAGCGGTGCGGCCGGCCGATCTGCCCGGACTGCATGCACTCGGCCTCGGTCGGATTTCAGTGCCCGGAGTGCATCCGCGAGGGCCGCAAGACGACGCGGGCGCCTCGCACCCTCGGCGGCGGCCTGCTGCCGAGCCGGTCGGGCATTGTCACCAAGATCCTGATCGGGCTCAACGTCCTCGGCTACATCGCGGTCCTGGCCACGCAGACCGACGTCGACGGCTGGAGTCAGGTCGAGGACAAGGGCGTCCTGCTGCCGGTCGGCACCACGTTCAGCGATGTTGGCCATGTCGGCGGCGTCGCCGACGGTGAATACTGGCGGCTGCTGACCGCCGCGTTCTTACACGCGTCGATCCTGCACATCCTGTTCAACATGTACGCCCTGGCCGTCTTCGGCCCGATGCTCGAGCAGGCGCTGGGCTACGTACGGTTTCTCGCGCTCTACCTGACCACAGCGATCGCGTCGTCGGTGACGGTCTATTGGTTGAGCCCGGAGCATCAGGTGACGGTCGGTGCCTCGGGTGCGATCTTCGGGCTCTTCGGCGCGTCGTTCGCCGTGCTGCGAAAACGCGGCCTCGACCTGTCACCGCTGTTCATGCTGCTCGCGATCAACCTGTTCATCACGTTCGCCGTGCCCAACATCAGTTGGCAGGGACACATCGGCGGCCTGGTCTGCGGCTTGGTGCTCGGCGGCGTCGTGGCGTACGCACCGCGCGAGCATCGCAACCTCGTGCAGGGGGTGGCGTTCGGGGTCGTCTGGCTGGCGCTGATCGTGCTCATCGTCGCGCGGACCAACGTGTTGTCCTGATCCGCGCGCGAAGGCCAGTCGCGGACGTGTTACTCGAGTGATGGGTGGGGCGGTGCGAGCGTTATCCACACTGTGGACAACGCCTGTGGAGAATCACACCGATGTGATTCGGCGGGTCATTCCCACTTGGTGGCGAAGATGAAGCCTGCGGCGATCAGGCCCATGCCGATGATGATGTTCCAGTTGCCGAGGTCCTGCATGCCGGGGATCTTGTCACCGGCGACGTAGAACACCGACACCCACGCCAGGCCGACGAGCCAGCAGAACAGCATCGCTGGCGCTGCCCACCGGTTGCCGACCTTGGCCGCAGCCGGCTTCTTCGACTCCGGCGGCGTGTAGTCGGACTTCTTGCGTGAGCGCGACTCAGGCACGAGGGCTCCTGAACGTGAGGTCTGTCAAAGGTGGTACGTCAGCTAGCGTAACCCGCATGGGTCCGGGCAAGAAGCGTACGCCGGCGTGGCAGGTCGCTGTACCCGCCGTCGCGGCCGTCGCCGGCATGCTCTTCGCCGCCAGCGCGTTCACCGCCGACGGCACCGATCTGCGCAGCACGACGACCGATTTGGGCACACTCGTCACCGATCGCGCCGAAGAGGTTTCCGACCTGCGAGCCGAGGTGCGCGACCTGCGGGCCGAAAAGGAAGCACTCGAGGCTGAGATCGACGACGCCCAGGTCGAACAGGCCCGCGCCGAGGTCGACCGTTTGGAGCCGGCGGCCGGGATGCTGCCGATCAGCGGGGAGGGTCTCGTGGTCACACTCGACGACGCGCCGCAGGAGGCGCTGGAGGATCCGAGCGTCGATGCCAACCTGCTGGTTGTGCATCAACAAGACATCCAGGCGTTCGTCAACGCGCTGTGGGCCAACGGCGCTATCGCGATCAGCCTCCAAGGCCAGCGGCTGATCTCGACGACCGGGATCAAGTGCGTCGGCAACACGGTCGTGCTCGAGGGCGTGCCGTATTCCCCGCCCTACCGGATCGAGGCGGTGGGCGACGTCGAGGACCTGCGGGCCGGTCTCGACGCATCCCGATCGGTGCAGATCTACAACGAGTACGTCGACGCGTACGGGCTCGGCCTCAGTGTCGACGAGTCGGACAACCTCGACATCCCCAGCTACGACGTCACGCCCGAGCTGCGCTGGGCCGAGCCGATCGACTAGCGACCGACGACCGTTTCGCGAGTCAGCGCCGCCGCCGACCTCCGGACCGGCGGTCGCCGAAGGTCGGGAAGGTAGTAGTCGGCGGGGAGGTCGGCGTCGACTGGCTAGGCGTGGTCGGCTCCGGCTCCGTCGGTGGCGTCGTCTCCTCCGGCGCAACCGCGACGTAGATCGTGACCGGCGAGCCCGGCAGGGCCTCGGTGCCGTGGTCCGGCGTCTGGTCGACGACGGTTCCCTCCGGCTCGTCGCTCTCAATGTCTCGCGGGTCGGCGGTGAAACCCCTCGCGTCGAGCTTGGCGACCGCCTCGTCCTCGGACAGGCCGACGACGTTGGGCACGGTGGGATAGCCGTCGGAGACCGTCAGCTTGACCTCACTACGCGGGCTGACCTCCTCGCCACTCGGCGGGTCGGCCTCGAGGACCTCACCCTTCGGGCGGTCGCTCGCTTCGCGCTCGACGTCCCACTCGAGATTGACCGCATCGAGTGCGTCCTTCGCATCCTTGAGCTTCCCGCCGACGAGGTTGTCCGGCACGATTACGGTGCGCGGGCCGGTGCTGACGGCCAGGTCGACCTCATCGCCCTCGCTGAGGAAATCGCCACCGTCCGGATCCTGGCTGATGATGCGACCCTTGCCGGTGTCCTCGCTTGGCTCCTTCGTCACATCGCCGACGGCCAGACCCTCGTCTTCGATGGCCTTCTGGGCGTCGGCCAGCTTCTCACCGACGACGTCGGGCACCGACACGTTGGCTTCGTCGCTGTCGCTGCCGAGCAGCTTCGGGGCCAGGATGAAGGCGGCGATCAGCAGGCCGACGAGCAGCAGGATCAATACGATCCACGGCCAGCGCCGCTTGGGCTCAAGCTCCTCGTCGTCGGCCATCGCGGGCACGACGGCCGTCGCGGTCTCGTCCTGGTCCGGGTTGGGGTCGGTGGCCAGGGCCGGTGCGGTGACCGACTGGCCGGCGAGGGCGCGCTCGATGTCGGACCGCATCTCAGCCGCGCTCTGGTAGCGGTTTTCGATCCGCTTCGTCAGAGCCTTCGCGACGATCGCGTCGACGTCGTCGGTGACCTCCGGGTTGTAGAGCGACGGGCGCTCCGGCGTCTCGCGTACGTGCTGGTAGGCCACCGACACGGGGCTGTCGCCGACGAACGGAGGTCGACCGGTGAGCAGCTCGTAGAGCAGGCAGCCGGTCGAGTAGATGTCGCTGCGGGCGTCAACCGGCTCGCCTCGAGCCTGCTCCGGAGAGAGGTACTGCGCGGTGCCGAGCACGGCCGCGGTCTGCGTCATGGTCGCCGACGAGTCGGCCACCGCGCGGGCGATGCCGAAGTCCATGACCTTGACCTGACCCGCTGGCGTCAGCATCACGTTGGCCGGCTTGATGTCACGGTGGACGATGCCGGCGCGGTGGCTGTAGTCGAGCGCCGACAGGACGTCGGCGGTGATCTCGAGGGCGCGCTCCGGCAGGATCTTGCGACCCTCGCGGAGCACCTCGCGCAGGGTGCGACCGTCGACGTATTCCATCACGATGTACGGCAGCAGCTGGCCGTCGTGGTCGGGCTCCTCAGCGGTGTCGTAGACGGCGACGATCGCCGGATGGTTGAGCGAGGCGGCCGACTGTGCCTCGCGACGGAAGCGGGCTTGGAAAGTCGGGTCGCTCGCCAGGTCGGTCCGGAGGCGCTTGATCGCGACCGTGCGGCCTAACCGCAGGTCGCGACCCACGCGGACATCGGCCATCCCCCCACGGCCAATCAACGCGCCGAGCTCGTACCGCTCGCCGAGGCGGCTGGGGCCCGTGCCATCGCTAGGGGGCTGCGTCGTCATGGTCCTGTTACGTCTTCCTCGTCAGGTGTGGCAGTCGAGCTCGTCGTACGCTGCGTCGTTGTCGTCGCGCTGGTGGGCTCGCTAGTCGCCGTCGTGGGTTCCGTGGTGGGTTCGGTCGTCGGTTCCGTGGTCGGCTCGGTCGTGGGTTCGGTCGTCGGCTTTGTGGTCGGTTCGGTCGTGGGCTCCGTGCTCGGCTCGTTGCTGGGCTCGGTGTTTGGCTCGGTGGTCGGTGGTTCCTCGGACTCCGTCGTCGGCGCTTGCGTCTGCGAGTTGTCGTTCTTCTTCGGATGATCTTTCCCTTCCGACGTCGGCGGCTGCTCACTGGGTGAGCCATCGCCGTCGTCGCCGCCCAGCAGCGCGACCGCGCCGAGGATGATCAGAGCGAGCACGATGAGCGCTCCGATCACGATGGCGGCGATCCGGATGCGCCGGCGCCGCGCGTCGTCGGGCTCGGGAGTCGGCTCGGGCGGAGAAACACCGCCCGCGGGCATAACCTGTGTCCGATTTGCGTCGTCGGTAGCCATAAGGGCGGCCCCCGCGCCAAAAAGACTGGTACGGGGGTCTCCCGCGCCAATCGCCCCGCCGGCTCGCAGCTCCTTCGCCAGCCCGCCGGCGCTCGCTGGCCGATCGTCCGGGCTCTTCGCCATCATCCGCATCGTCAGCGCCGCGAGCCAGGGCGGCACCGTGTCCGGCAGCGGCGTCGGATCCTGGCGAACGTGCGCGATCGCGATCGCGACCGGGTTGTCCGCCAGGAACGGCCTGGTGCCGGACAGGCATTCGTAGAGCACGACGCCGAGCGCATAGATGTCACTGCGGGCCGTCGCCGGTTTGCCTTCGGCCTGCTCCGGGGGCAGGTAGTGCGCGGTCCCGATGATCGTGCCGGTCTGCGTGATCGGCGTGTCCGACGCCGCCTTGGCGATGCCGAAGTCGGTCACCTTGACTCGCGCGTCCGGCGTGATGAGCAGGTTGGCCGGCTTGACGTCGCGGTGGACGATCTGCTTGTCATGCGCGGCTTGCAGCGCTTCGGCGGTCTGCGCGATCAGGTCGACGACGCGGTCGGTCTCCAGCGGCCGCCCTGCCGCCAGCAACGCCGACAGCGGCTGGCCGTCGACGTACTCCATGACGAGGTACGGCCGCGGGGTGCCGTCGGTCGTCGTCTCGCCGAAGTCGTAGACCTTGGCGATGCCGGGATGGTCGAGTCCGGCCGCGTGCCGAGCCTCGGTCTCGAACCGGGTGCGAAACGCCCGGTCGCTGGCAAACTCCGGCTTGAGGATCTTGATCGCGACCGCTCGGCTGAGCGCGTTGTCGGTGGCGACGTAGACCGTGCCCATGCCACCGGTCGCGAGGTGCCGGTCGAGCGTGTAGCGGCCGCCGGCTAGCGGTTCTGGGCTCACGCGCGCACCTCGCCTTCACCCCTTTGCGTCGAGATTGCGCGTCTTGCCCGCCGGGTGCCGCCAATGGGACGCTGTCCGCCGTCGCCGGGCGGACAAGACGCGCAATCTCGACGCGACAGTGGCGGCTGACTCACTTGTTCCGCACCGCATTCATGATGTCGACGGCGATCGGACCGGCGATGCCCGAGCCGGTGATGTCGTCCTGCGCAACATTGGACGGGTCCTCGACGATCACCGCGATCGCGACCTCGTCATCCGGTGAGCAGGCGACGAACCAGGCGTACGGGTTCTGGCCTGCGCCGCGCTGAGCCGTGCCGGTCTTGGCGGCGCTCCCCTCCGGCAGGCCGACGCCGGCCGCCGTGCCCTGCGTCACGACCGCCTGCATCATCTCCTTGAGCTGCGCGGCCGACCCCGAGCTCATCGCCTCGGAGTAGTCGTCAGGCTGGGTGCGCTCGAGGATCTCGAACTCCGGCGAGCGCACGGTGTCGACGATGTACGGATTCATGACGACGCCGTCGTTGGCGATGCCGGCTGCCACCATCGCCATCTGCAGCGGCGTCGCCGCGACGTTGTATTGGCCGATCGCACTCTGCGCCAGCTGCGGCTCGTCGAGCTCCCCCGACGATCCCGGCAGGGTGAACTGACTCGGCGCGACGGTCAGGCCGTCGAGGTAGCTGCTGTCGCCGAACCCGAAGGCCTCCGCCTGCGCCCGGATCTTGTCCTCGCCGAGATCGAGCGCCAGGTCGCCGAAAGCGACGTTGCAGGAGTTGGCGAGCGCGATCGTCAACGTGCTGCCGCCGCAGTCGAACTCGTTGACCAGTTGGTAGTCGATGCCGGGGAACGACAGGCTGAAGTTGCCGTTGATCTCCGAGTCGGGGTTGTAGCCGTTTTGCAGCGCGGCCGCCGCCGTGACGAGCTTGAATGTCGATCCGGGCGCGTAGATCTGCTCCCGGCTTCGGTCGAGCAGCGGGTTGGCGGGGTCTTTGATCAGGTCCTGGTACGCAGCGTCCGCCTTGCCGAAGTCGTGGCTGGCCAGCGGATTGGGGTCCCATCCGGGCACGCTCACCATCGCGAGGACAGCTCCGGTGTCGGGGTCGAGCGCGACCGCCGCGCCGTTGTTGCTGATCTTCGTCAGTCCCTCGTAGGCCGCGCGCTGCGCCTCGGGGTCGATGGTCAGCGTGACGCTGCCGCCCTTGGACTGCTCGCTGCTGAGCAGGTCGATGACCCGGTTGACGAACAGCCGCGGGTCGCTGCCGGACAGGATGCTGTTTTGGCTGTTCTCGAGGTCGGTCGAGGCGTGGTCGTAGGAGTAGAAGCCGGTGAGGTTGGCGTAGAGATTGGTCTGGCGGTAGGCCCGGAGGTATTCGAACTCGTCGTCGACCGGCTCGCTCAGCGCGATCTGCCGGTCGCCGACGATGATCGGGCCGCGCTCGCGAGAAAACTCGTCATGGCGTACGCGGTTGTTGGCGACCATGGTGTTGAGGTCGTCGGCGTCGATGTACTGGATGTAGTTGATGTTGGCCATCAAGGCGACGAACAGGACGAGGCAGGCGATGGCCATCACGCGGATGGGTCGGTTCATCGCAGCTTCACCACCTGGGTTGCGTCGTCTAGGGCTGGGGGTCGGACTTCCGGCGCCGGACGGCGAGCCTGGTCACTGATCCGCAACAGCAACGCGACGATCGCCCAGTTGACCACGAGCGACGACCCCCCGTACGACAAGAACGGTGCGGTCAGCCCGGTGAGCGGGATCAACCGCGTCACGCCACCGACCACCACGAAGACCTGCAGCGCGAACGACACCGCAAGTCCGACCGCTATCAGCTTGCCGAACGTATCGCGGCAGACCAAGGCGGTGCGGAGTCCGCGCTCGACGAGCAGGGCGTAGATCATCAGGATCGCCATCAGCCCGGCGAGGCCCAACTCCTCGCCGAACGAGGCGGTGATGAAGTCGGACCAGGAGTACGGCGTCTCCGTCGGGTCGCCTTGACCCAGCCCGCGGCCGATCAACCCTCCGTACCCCATGCCGAACAGGCCCTGGACGGGCTGGAAGTAGAGGTACTCCCCCTTGTGGGACCCGGTCTCGATGATCGCGAACGTGTCGGTCCACCCGTGGATCCGCTCCTGAACGTGACCGAACGTGAGGTAGCTGAAGTAGGCACCGGCGGCGAACAGCAGGCCGCCGACCACGAGCCAGCCCGGCCGCTCGGTCGCGACGTAGAGCAGCACCAGAAACAACCCGAAGAACAGCAGCGACGAGCCCAGGTCGCGCTGGAAGACCAGGACGCCGAGGCTCACCAGCCAGGCGACCAGGATCGGTCCGAGGTCACGACCTCGCGGCAGATCGAGCCCGAGGAACCGTCGGCCGGCGAGCGCCAGCGCGTCCCGCTTGACGACCAGATAGCCGGCGAAGAACACGACCAGGAAGAGCTTGGCCACCTCGCCCGGCTGGAAGCTCATCGGACCGAGTCGGATCCAGATCCGAGCGCCGTTGATGGTGGTCCCGAGGCCGGGCACCAGCGGCAGCATCAGCAGCGCGAGAGCCGCGAGGCCGAAGGTATAGGTGAACGCCTGCAGCCGCCGGTGGTCACGCACCACGACGAGCACGGTCAGGAAGCCGATGACTCCGATGAGGGTCCACAGCAGCTGCTGCCCGGCGTACGGGCCGAAGGAGCTCCCCGCGGCCTCGAGGCTCAGGTCGATGCGGTGGATCATCGCCAGGCCCAGGCCGTTGAGCGCGACGATGAGCGGCAACAGGACCGGATCGGCGTATGGAGCGAACTGCCGCACGATGATGTGGGCGACGATCGCGAGGACGGCCATGCCGCCGCCGAGGGTGTAGGTGTCCGACGGAACCTCGCCGTTGAAGCCGAGACCGACCGCGACGTAGGCACCGACGCCGACGACCAGGGCCAAGAAGAGCAGAAACAACTCGGCGCCACGGCGCTTCCGCGGCACCAGGCTCGGCGTCATGGACGCCGCGCTCATTGGCGTCCGCCCCCACCGTCGTTCGGGCTCTTGTCCGTTGGCTTCGTGGGCGACTTCGAGGTCGACTTCGTGGGTGAGCTGGGTGACGTCGGCGAGGTCGGCGACTCACTCGGGTCGGTCGGTAGCGTCGACCCCTCTCGCAGGTTGGTGACCGTCTGCTCGGCCATGGCGAGGTCGTCGACCTCGATGCCGTCCTCGACCTGGCTGCGCTGGTATTCGGACAGGTCGTCGACCTCGAGAGTGGACTCGTCGTAGACGCTCGACAGGTTGAAGCCGCCGATGCTGCCGTCGAGTCCCCGGAAGATCGCCACGTGCCCGTCGTGCTCGGCGACGTAGTACTGCCGCTGGGTCCAGTCGTAGAGCCACTTGACCGTCAGTCCGATCACGGCGAGCAGCACGACCGCGATCAGGGCGCGACGCAGCCAGCGGAAGCGCCGCGGAGCCAGCGGGGCATAGCGCAGCTCCTCCGGATCGCGGTTGCTGTCGTCGGGCTCATCGATGACCGGCGCGTGGCGGGACGTGTCGGAGCCACGAGCAAGCTGTTCGGCGGCCGCTCCGACGATCAGCGGCTCGTTGGCGGTCAAGTCCTCGTCGGTGACCTCGGCGAGGATGCACGTGACGTTGTCGTTGCTGCCCGAATCGAGCGCGGTGCGCACCAGCGCGGTCGCCGCGGCGTCGACGGTGCCGATGCTGATGAGCCGCGCGATCGCGGCGTCGTTGACGAACCCGCTCAGGCCGTCGCTGCACAGCATGATGCGGTCGCCGGGCTGCACGTTGATCAGGGCGATGTCCGGCTCCAGCTCGCTGCGGCCGTCGAGCGCGCGGATCATCAGCGACCGATGCGGGTGGGTGCGGGCTTCCTCGAGCGTGATCCGGCCCTCGTCGACCAGCGTCTGTACGAAGGTGTGGTCGTTGGTGAGCTGGGTCAGGGCGCCGCCGCGGAGCAAGTACGCCCGGGAGTCACCGATGTGGGCCAGCGCGACCCGTTCGCCGTCGGTGAGCAGCGCGTCGAGCGTGCAACCCATGCCCTCGACCGAGGGGTCGGCCTCGACCATCTCGCTGAGTCGGTCGTTGGCCCGATGGACCGCGCCGGCGAGCGCCTCGACCAGGTCGCCGCTGACCGGCTCGTCGAGGCGACGCATCGTCTGCACCGTGGTGGCGGACGCGAGGTCGCCAGCTGGCGGGCCACCCATGCCGTCGGCCTGGATGAGCAGGCGCGCGCTGGCATACCCCGAGTCTTCGTTCTTCTTGCGCACTCGCCCGATGTCGGACAGGGCGGCATAGCGCAACGAGATCGTCATCGCCTGCTACTTCCGAAGCTCGACCACGGTCTTGCCGATGCGTACCGGCGTCCCGACCGCGATGGGAGAGGGAGCGACGACGCGTTGGCTACCGAGGTAGGTGCCGTTGGTAGAGCCCAGGTCCTCGACGAACCACTGCTCCCCGTTGGTCGCGATCCGCGCATGGCGGGTCGAAACATAGTCGTCATCGAGCCGCAGTGTCGCGTCGGCACCCCGGCCGATCAGGATGGGTGGTCCATCGAGTCCCACGATCTGGCCCGCGTTGGGGCCTTCGGTGACCGTGAGCGTACTGGGGGCACCGCGAGGCTGCTTCTTGGGCTTGGGTTGTTTGGCGGGCTTGGCCTGCTTGGCCGGGCGGGGTGTCTCGACCCGGGTGCCGAAGATGTCGGAGCGGATAACCGAGACGGCCGAGAGCACGAACAGCCATAGAACGGCCAAGAACCCCAACTTGATCAGCGTCAGGGTGAGTTCTGACACGCGCTCACCCCGATCTTTCGTTCATTGCGGTCGGGTCGCGGACGACCATAGTGGTGTTTCCAATGACAATGGTGGAGCCGTCGTGGAGAAGGGCTTGTTGCACTCTACGACCGTCCATGCTGGTGCCGTTCGTAGAGCCTAGATCGATGGCGCTCACCGTAACCTGACCACCGCCCACGTCAACCCGGATCTCCACATGTTTTCGCGAGACACCGGGATCGTTGATCCGTAGACCGGCGTCACTTCCTCGCCCGACTACGATGCCCGGGGGTTGCAGCGGATGACGCTCACCGTTGACTTCGAGGAGGACGGGAGCGTCGCCAGTCGAAGGCTGGCCGGCCATCTGCGTCACCTCGGCATTGGCCCGACTGCGTACGCGGAATCGCCCGGTGGTGAGGTCGTCTCCCTGGCCGAAGGAGATGTCCAGGGGGCCGGCCAGGGTGTAGCGCTGCTCGCTGACGTGCTCGCGGACCAGCGTCGCGAGCTCGGCCGACAGGGCGTCCCCGTAGGGCGACAGCCGTTCGAAGTCGGGCTCAGACAGCTCGACGTGGAAGCTGTTGGGCGCGAGAAGCCGATCGCGGGACAGGACCTGAGCCGAGTTGTCGATCTCACGCTGCAGCGCGGCCGCGATCTCAACCGGCTGCACGGCGCTGCGGAAGGCTCGGGCGAACGCCCCGGTGACCATATGTTCGAGCCGCTGTTCGAAGCGGTGCAGCACTCCCACGACATCTCCCTCCTTTCTTCCTGCGATCGTATCGGTCAACTCCTAGCCTGCCTGGGATGCGGTAATCAGTCCCCATCGGCCCGTCGCGCCCGGGTGTTAGGCTGTGCCTTCGGTCGGAGCGTTTCGGCCAATCCCAGCGGTGCCAAGCGCGAGTGGCGGAATAGGCAGACGCGCACGGTTCAGGTCCGTGTGCCCGAGAGGGCGTGGGGGTTCAACTCCCCCCTCGCGCACCAGCTGAGCCCTTGTGGTCACGTCAACCGCCCGATGCTCGACATGCGCGTCGGCGCCCTCCACGGGGTTTACCCGTGCAGAGCGCCGACGTCGAACGAACTACTCGGTGGAGCCGTCAGGCGATGGTCGCCACCGGGGTGTTGTCGCGGGCGACGACCTCGCGGGTCGCGTTGTTGTCGCGGGCGACGATGTGGTTGCCGGCCTCGAGCCGCAGCAGTCGGATCTTCGACGCTTTGAGCGTGGCCGGGTCACCGGCGTTCGGAGCGTACGCGAGGTTGCGGTTGACCATGATGTTGTTGCCGGCCGAGCTGTCCCGCAGCGTGATCCGGCCGTCGTTGTTGCGGACCATGATGTTGTTGTCAACCGAGGTGAAGCAGATCAAGACGTTGTGGGAGTTTCGAACGATGACGTTGTTGCCGACCATCGGGTCGTAGCGGCAGTCCTTCGGCCCGATGTGGACGGTGCCGGTGGCGCCGCGCACCATCAGGTTCCTGGTGACTTCGGTGTCGATGACGCGGACGTCGACCGAGCCGGGCAGCGCCCGCAGGCTCTTGATGGTCGAGTTGACGACCGTGCAGGACGCGCCGTCGGAAACGACGAGCTTCGCCTTCGGCGCATCACCAAGCTCCATGACGCCGTCGCATTGGATGGGTCGGCCGGTCACATGAGCCTTGGCGTCGGACGACACCGAGTCGGACGACGACTTCGAGGCTTGCGTCGCCGACGATCCGAACTCGTCGACCTCGGCCGCGAACGAGCCGGTGGCGACAGACCCGGTCGCGACGAATGCGGCCGCGATGGCGGCAACGCCGATGCTTCGCTTCAGCATGGGGGGTTTCTCCAGATTTCTCGATCCGACAGCCGAGGCTGCCGTAGTTGGCACCGCATCCTGCGGCAAGGGGAGGGAAGGTTGAGAACAGCGGATGAGCTTTGGGCGAGGACTGGGCCGACGGCTCGTGGAGGCGTGCGCTAGGCCACGTGAAACTCAGGTCGTGACGAAATCCTCGCTCTCTGTGCGCCCTCCCACGGAGCATTCAATCGCGAAACGCGCGATCGCGATAGCACATAAGACGGGTTCTTCCGCCGCAATCCGCCAAACATTGTCGGCTTTTGACCAGACCCGCCTAAATCGGGACCCTTGGCCAGAGGTGGGCCGTCAGCGGCCGCCGACCTTCTGGCGTTGCCGGCGCAGCTCAATGGCCTCGCGGATCAGCTCGACCACGTCGGCGACGGCTGCGTCGATCGGATCGGGTGTCGGATCCCAGGACGACGACGTCGCCGGCTCGCGCGCTTCGGTGTCGGGAGTCGACTGGATCGCGCGCTGCTTGATCAGCTCCTGCATGCCGTTGACCGCGTCGGCGGCGGCGCCGAGGACCTGCCGCTGGTCGGGTGGCTCGAGGATTTCGACCGTCGTCGGGGCGACGTCGAGATCGGTCAGCTCGCCGACGACCTCGCACCCCTGGCGCGCGATGGCGTCGGCCATATTGCGGTTCCAATCGAGTGAGAACTCACCGAGCTGACGGTTCATCGACATCTTCGGCTCATCGCGTCGGGCGGACAGGATCCGCTTGCACAGGTGCCGCTTCACGGTCCGGCCGTACGTCGTCTGCTCGAGGTCGGTGAGGTGCGCGTTGACCCGCCGCATCAGGTCGGCCGACGCGTACCCCAGGGACACGTTGCGCTCACCCGGCAGCGGCGGAAACCGCTCGGCGTCGATGCCGACGACCGATGCGAACCGCGTCCACAATTGGTCCGGCGGCGATCCGGGGGCGGGGACCAGGACGACATGCATGCGCTCTGGCGGGACCGCGCCCGACCAGGCACGCAGGATCCGTGGGATGTTGAGCGCCCGCTGAAACGCTCGCCAGGCCGGATTGTCGCGATCGGCGCCGGCGAGGACGGCGGCGGCATACTCCTGCCACGACGCGATGTCGCGGTTTTGGGTCGACTCCTGCCATTGGGCCGGAATGACCCGGGAGGCGTCCCGGACGGTCAGGATCACATGCAGCTCGACGTTTCTCAGCGAGTTCGCGACCTTCGCGGCCAACTCGCGGCGGGCGAAGCTCATGAACTCCATCGAGACCACGCTGGCGCGGCCCTCGAACTGCAGCATCTCGTCGCGCAGCCGGTCCCAGGCGCCGTCGGCCCGGTGCGCGATCTCGGGGCTGACGTGCAGCCCGAGAACGTCCTTGGTGGCCATCACCTGGTCGGACCAGCCGTTGGCTCCGGGAAAGAGGATGCCGTCGTCGGCCAGCGCGGCCTTGTGCTGACGCAGGACCTCTTGGAGGTAGCTGGTGCCGGTCTTCATTGCACCGATGTGGAGGAAGACCTTGCGAGATTGGCGAGCCACGAAGGAAGAAAATACGCGTCGCGCGGCTCGATCACACGCCGAGGTAGGCCAAAACGGCGAGTACGCGTCGATTGTCGTCGTCCGAGACCGCCAGATCGAGCTTGGTGAAGATGGCGTTGCTGTGCTTGCTGACGGCCTTTTCGGTGATGAACAGCCGGCTGGCGACGGCCGCGTTGGAGCGACCTTCGGCCATCAGGGCCAGTACCTCGCGTTCTCGCGCAGTGAGACGGTTCATCGGTCCGTCCTGGTCGCGCTTGGCCAAGAGGGTCGCGACGACTTCGGGGTCGAGTACGGTGCCGCCGTCGGCGACCCGGCGTACGGCGTCGACGAACTGCGCGACGTCGGAGACTCGATCCTTGAGGAGGTAGCCGACGGCTCCGTCGCCGCTGCCGAGGAGTTCGCGCGCATACAGCTGCTCGACATATTGCGACAGCACGAGGACCGGTAGTCCGGGTCGCTCGGCTCGCGCCTTGATCGCGGCGCGCAGGCCCTCGTCGGTGAACGTCGGCGGCAGTCGTACGTCGACGACCGCCACATCGATGTCCGGTTTTTGCAACTCGCGGGCGAGGCCTGGCGCGTTGTCGACCGCGGCGACGACCTCGAACTCGTGCGCCTCGAGGATCCGGGTCAGACCGTCGCGGAGAAGGGCCAGATCTTCGGCGAGGACAACGCGCACGGCAGCTCCCCTCGGTGCGCATCGACAGGTGACGCGTGCACCCTACCCGCCGATCGCGTGGAACCGACGCGAGTGCGAGGCGTCCCACCCCACACACGACAGCATCTGGGGAGGCAACCATGTCAACGTCAGCATCAAATCCGGCGACATCGACGGCGATGGCCAGCCGGACAGCGTCCACCTCGCTGAGGATCCAGACGCCGGGCCGAACTGCCGGACCTTCGTCGTCGTCGACACGGGCGACGTCACGTACTCCGCCAATCTCACCGTCGAGTCCCTCCTGGGCTATCACTCGGGCGGCTCCACGCTCGCCCAGATCGTCGACCTCGGCGGCTCGAGTGGGGACGAGATCGTCGTCAAGCAGGTGGCGACGGCGACCGAGTGGATGCACTTCTACCCCGTCTACACCCTCCACGCCGGCAAGCTCCAGGCGGTGGATGGGCCAGCGAATGCCTACGACCCCTATGGCCTGCGGACCGGTGCGGGGTGCTCGACCGACGGCCGGATCGTCATGTCGACCGCCTCGGACCTCGACCCGAATGTGGCCAGGACCGTGACGCGCCGCTTCTACGAGCTCGTCGCCACGACGTGGCATCGGGTCGGCCGCGATACCGGTGAGGTTCCCGCCGGTCAGCCGCTAGCGGCGGCGTATCCGGAGTTCGCACGGCCGTTCTTCGGCGGCTGCTGACCCCGCGAAAGGGGTGAGCAGCTACTCCGTCGGGGTCGGCGTCGACAGCTCGCACGGGAGGCGGATCGACACCACGGTCGGTCCGCCTTCCGGACTCGAGATCGACAGGCCGCCGTCGAACGACGCCAGCCTCCGAGCCACGCCGGCGAGACCGGTGCCGCCCTCGAGACGCGCGCCGCCCCTACCGTCGTCGCCGACCTCGATCCGCAGCTCGCCGGCTTCGTACCCGAGGTCGATCCATGCCCGGCGGGCCCCGCTGTGCTTGCCGATGTTGGCCAGGCTCTCGGCCACGCCGAAGTACGCCGCGGACTCGATCGTCGCTTGCGGTCGACCGGAGAGCTGCACCGTGACGACGACCGGGATCGCCATGTCGAGCGCGAGGGCCTGGACGGCGCCGGACAGCCCGCGGTCGGCCAGCACCGGCGGGTGGATGCCTCGCACGACCGACCGCAGGTCGCCGAGGGCAGCGGTCGTCGTGCTGCGTGCCTCGGAGAGCAGTCGCTTGGCCTCCTCCGGATCGTTGGCCATCAACTCGTCGGCGAGACCCAGGCTCATCCCGAGCGCCACCAGCCTGGCCTGGGCGCCGTCGTGCAGGTCGCGCTCGATGCGCCGCAGCTCGGCCGCCGAATGATCGACGCTCTCCGCGCGGGTCTCTTCGAGCGTGGCGACTCGCTCCTCCAGTTCTTCAGTGCGGGCCGGCTTGAGCAATGACCGGTCGATGTAGGCCCGGGCCTTGAGCAGTGCGGGCGACACCCACCACCACAGCAGCAGACAGACCAGAGCGGGTATCCAGTCGAGGAAGGCCTCGGCCTGGGTGTCGAGCGTGATGATCCCGTACTCCTCGTTGAACACGCCCTCGGGCGTGACCCAGAACAGGAACGGGAAGATCGCATACCACGCGAAGCCGAGCAAGAAGATCAACGCCAGCAGCGAGAGCGTAAATCCTGCGGTCATGGACACCAGCAGCCACAGCAAGTCGCGCCAGCTCGCCGGGTCGCGAAGCCAGTCGCGCAGCATCACGACGATGCCGGATCCGGTGTGCGGCCGGTAGGGCGACGGGATCGGTTCGCCGAGGATGCGGCCGGCGATCCATCGGTGCGCCCGCGCGACCTGTCGGGTCAGCGGGACGGTTGCCAGCAGCAAGAACGCTCCGGCGGTCACGAGGATCAGCGGGATGCCGACGACGGTCAGGACGAAGAGCCCGACACAGGCGCCGAACATCAGGACGTGCAGCCCGGCGTACCCGGCGAGCTCGAATCGCCGTTTCAGCGGCGCGCCTTGCGTGGTGTTCATGGCTCCATTCTTGACCCACCCGCCGATCGGGACAGTGGGCCTAGGCCCACCCCGGTTGGGGTCTTGCACCCAATGTTTCTCGTACGCGTGGACACCAGGCTCGTAGTCGGAAGCCAACGACTCGAAGGGGAACCGCGATGAGATCCGTGACCGTAAGGGCGGCGCGCTGGAGTGCGACCCACCCATGGCGAGCGATGCTGCTGTGGCTGGTGTTCGTCGCCGCCGCGGTGGGGACGGCGAGTGCCGTGCCCGTTCAACAGCTGGACGACGACGACACCCGGATCGGGCAGTCCGGCGTCGCCGACGAAATCATCTCGGACTCCGGGCTGACCGAGCCCTTGTCCGAGAACGTCCTGATCACCAGTGCCGATGGCGAGCTGGATCGTGACTCCGCCGAATCGGCCGCCTCCGACGTGCGTCAGCAGATGTCGCAGCTGCCCGAGGTCGGCGAGGTCGGACGGCCCGTCTGGTCCGAGGACGGCGCCGCCGTCTTGGTGCCGTTGCGGCTCACGACCTCCGACGACGTCGAGGCCGAGGACGACATCCAGGCGCTGCTCGACGTCACCGACGACGTGCAGGCCGAGCACCCCGACCTGGTCGTCGAGCAGAGCGGCGACGCGTCGCTCAACCAGGCGATCTGGGAGCAGGTCAGCGACGACCTCGCCGCCTCGGAGAAGCTGAGCCTGCCGATCGCGTTCGGAATCATGCTGCTGGCGTTCGCGGCGCTGATCGCGGCAGCCATCCCCGTGCTGCTGGCGCTTACGTCGGTCATGGCGACGTTCGGCATCTATGCGGCCGTGTCGTCTTTCGCACCGGACAACGGCAGCGTCATGAACATCGTTCTGCTCCTCGGTATGGCCGTCGGCGTCGACTACTCGCTGTTCTATCTGAAGCGCGAGCGGGAGGAGCGACGTCGCGGGCACAGCACCGTGGACGCGGTCGAGATCGCCGCCGCGACGTCGGGTCGATCGATCGTCGTCTCCGGCATCGCCGTCATCGTCGCGATGGCAGGGATGTACGTCACCGGCGTGGCCGACTTCATCTCGATCGCGACCGGCGCGATCATCGTCGTCGGCGTCGCGGTGCTCGGATCGATCACCGTCCTGCCGGCGCTGCTCGCCAAGCTGGGTCGTTGGGTCGACCGGCCGCGTGTGCCGCTGTTGTGGCGGGTCAGCCGGCGGATCGGCCCGGGTGGTGTCAGCCGCCGGATCCTGGCGCCCGTCATGCGGCACCCGGGAGCCGCGTTGGTGGTGTCGACCGTGGCGCTCGGTGCGCTGGCCGCCCCTGCCCTAGGGATGAAGATCGACGACGGCGGGCTGACGACGCTGCCGAAGGAGATCCCGACGGTTCAGACGCTGCAGCGTACGACGGAGCACTTCCCGTCCGAGGGCACGGCCTACGACATCGCCGTACGCACGACGCCGGAGCGGATGCCCGACACGGTGGCGGCGCTGAACGAGCTGGCGACGAAGGCCGAGTCGGAAGGCGACTTCGTCACCGATTCCGGCGAAGGCGTTCAGGTTTCGGACGACAAGACCGCGGCCGTGATGACTCTGGTGTCGCCGACGGAGGAAGGTAACGACGCGAGCGTCGACGCTCTCAACCGGCTGCGCGACGATCTGGTTCCGCAATACCTCGATCCGGTCGACGCGCAGGAGCAGGCGGTCGGCGGCGGAGTCGCCGAGTCGCAGGACTTCGCGCAGAATCAGCGCGACAAGCTGCCGATGGTGCTCGTGTTCGTCCTCGGCCTGACCCTGCTGATGATGGGGATCACCTTCCGTAGCGTGATGATCGCCCTCGTGACGACGGTGCTCAACCTTTTCTCCGCTGCCGCCGCGTTCGGTGTGCTCGCGCTGGTGTTCCAGCACGGCTGGTTCGAGTCGGTGCTCGGATTCACCGCGCCCGGCTTCGCGATTACTTGGATCCCGTTGTTCGTTTTCGTGATCCTGGTGGGCCTGTCGATGGACTACCACGTGTTCGTCTTGAGCCGGGTCCGCGAAAATCTCCGGCGCGGCCTGTCGCCCCGAGAGGCTGTGCGGGCTGGTGTCACCGAGACAGCCGGAGTCGTGACGAGCGCGGCCGCCGTGATGGTCGCCGTGTTCGGGATCTTCGCGACTCTCGGGATGATGGAGATGAAGCAGATGGGTGTCGGCCTGGCGGCCGCGATCCTGATCGACGCGACCATCGTCCGCGTCGTGATGCTGCCGTCGATCCTTGCTCTGCTCGGCCGGGCCGCCTGGTGGCCGTCAGGCGTGGGTCGTCGCTCGGCCCACCGCGAGAGTCCAGCGGTCGAGGAGGTACCGGAGCTGGTCGGCTGACCATCCGCCGTGCGCGATGTCCCGCAGGCCGTGGGCTCCCATGCTCACTCTGCGGGATGTTGCGTACGCGGGGCCCGCCGAATCCGGCGGGTCGCCGCAAATCCGCCAAGTTAACCCTTGACAATGCCTTGTCGGGGTTGTCGGGATGGTGCCCGAACCACCAGGATGGCCTCCGAAAGTCTGCCGGGCGGCATCGTGGTCGCCCGACCTGAGTCGGTCGAGGAGGCCGCACCATGCCTGTGGATATAGGCAGTATCAAGAGAAACGACCAGATCGCAGGCGCAGCCGCCGTACTAGCTCTGATCTTGTCGCTGATTCCGGGCGCTCGAACGTTCGAGGCCAAGGCCGGGGCGGGCCTCGGCAATGCGTCGGAGAGTGTGAACCTGTGGCACGGCCTGGGTGTCCTAGCCGCGCTCTTGCTGATCGTCGGCGTGGCGGGTGTCGTGGTGACAGTCCTTGAGGTCTCCGAGCTTCAGGCGCTTCCGGTTCGCTGGATCACCACAGGCGTACTGGGCCTCGCGACGCTGCTGAGCCTGATCTACATCTTCACCTACGACGGCGGAGTGAATGCCCCTCCCGGAGTCGACGTGAGCGAATTCATCGACATGGCTGCCGGTTGGGCGGGTTATCTGCTCGTTCTGCTGGGCATCGTGGCGACCGTGTTCGCCGCGATGGGTGCCGTGGAGTCCGGCGAGCAGCTGCCCGGCCGCAAGGCCACCGCTGGTGGGGAGGCGACGCCGCCCCCGGCCGCCTGACGGTCAAGACACCGACGCCGCCCCGCCACCCGATGGCGGGGCGGCGTTCGCATGTCGGGACCCGAGTATTGGCGGGAGAATCGCCTCCGGTAACACTGGCGAGGGCACTCTCACGCCAAAACTCGACTCCCGAAGGAGCTCGCCCCATGGAATACGTCCGCCTCGGTACGACCGGCCTCAAGGTGTCGCGGATCTGCCTCGGGATGATGACGTACGGGGATCCGGACCAGCGGGACTGGTTTCTCGACGAGAAGGCCGCCCGGCCGATCGTGGGCAAGGCGGCCGAGGCCGGTGTCACGTTCTACGACACCGCCGACGTCTATTCGCGTGGGGTCAGTGAGCACATCACCGGGCGGCTGCTCGGCAAGCTGTACGACAACCGCGACGACTACGTCCTCGCCACCAAGGTCCACGGCGTCATGGGCGACGGTCCTAACGATCGCGGGCTGTCGCGCAAACACATCATGGCAAGCATCGACAACTCGCTGCGGCGGCTGGACACCGAATACGTCGACCTCTACCAGATCCATCGGTTCGACTCGGAGACGCCGGTCGAGGAGACGATGGAGGCACTGCACGACGTCGTACGAGCCGGCAAGGCGCGCTACATCGGCGCGTCGAGCATGTACGCCTGGCAGTTCGCGAAGATGCAGGAGGTCGCCCGAGCCAACGGCTGGACGGCGTTCGTCTCGATGCAGGACCACTACAACCTGATCTATCGCGAGGAAGAGCGCGAGATGCATCCGCTCTGTCTCGACGAGGGTGTCGGCGTCATCCCGTGGAGTCCGCTCGCGCGCGGCTGGCTGACCCGGCCGCGGTCCGAGAGCGTCGACGGGCCGACCGCGCGGTCGAAGTCCGATGCGTTCGCCCGGGGGTTGTACGACGACAGCGACTACGACGTGGTCGATGCGGTCGCCGAGGTCGCCGACAAGCGCGGCGTGCCGATGGCCCAAGTCGCGCTGGCCTGGCAGCTGTCGCGCCCGGCGGTCACCGCCCCGATCATCGGTGCGTCGAAGGAGCACCATGTCGACGACGCGATCGCGGCGGTCGACGTACGTCTCACCGGCGACGAGATCGCGCGGCTCGAGGAGCCGTACCGGCCGCACCCGATCCTCGGCCACAACTGACCCCCACCCACCGCGAAGAGATGGCGCGATCGGGCGTCAGCAGATCGAGACCGGGGGCTCGATCAGGGTCGGACGTAGCTGTTCTCCCGCTCCGGGCACGAGGCGTGGCCCGTCGCCGGCGCCAGGCATCCAGGCCCGGACGCGGCGCTCGATGCCGATCGGAAAGACGGTCAGGTTTCCGTCCGGGTCGATCCGCATCCGCAGGAAGCCCTTGTAGTCCTCGATCGACTGGGCGGCGAACAGCTCGTTGAGGTTGACGCCGAAGCGATCGACCACGAGCAGCCACAACGCCAGCAGCTCGCTCGCGAGGTAACCGGAGACGAGGGCCACGCCGCCGACAGCCGCGACCACGGCGGGCTCCGACCAGTCGTCGACGAACTCCGCGCACAGCTCGGCGATGCCCCATGAGAGGGCGATCTGGGGGACGGCGAGCGACACGCCCCACAGCCGTTTGGCCCACGTACCGCCGCGGGCCGGCCGGGCGAAGGCGACGCTGCCGACGACCGCCAGTGCGATCAGCCCGACCAGGACCGACCACGAGTCGCGGACGATGCCCGACACGAAGCCGGCCTGGAACAACGCGAACAGCAGCGGCAGGCCCGGATTGCGGGTCGGCAAGCGCCACAAGACCCTGGCGGCTAGCCGACGCGACCGGGAGGCGCTCGGCCATCGACTTTGCCGCTCGTACGGTCGGGTCTCGTGCCGGGACGCGGTCGGGTCGGCGAGGCGTTGTGGCACGTCCAGCGTGTCCGGCAGCGCATGCGTGGCGCCGAGATAGGCACCGCCGTGGCCCGCGGTGATCAGCGTCTGCGGGTCGTGGCCGTCGGTCAGGTAGCGGGCGTAATGGTGACTGTCGCCGGTCAGGATCAGCGGGATGCTCACGTCGCGGCCGGCCAGCGCGTACTTCAGGAAATGAGTCAGCTGGTCCATGCCGGCGCTCTTGGCTTGGTCGAAGTGGTACCACGCCGGCTTGGCGGTGCACAGGATCAGCCGATCGCCGTCGGCCATCTGCTCGCCGACCTCGCGGAAGTACTCGAGCTGCGGCCGGTCGATGTAGGTGTTGAGCGAGATGTCGAGGCCGAACAGCCACCAGCCGTGCGGCAGCCGCAGCGCGAAGTACGAACGGCGCTGCTGCGTGGCCCAGCCGCCGATGTCCTTCGACTGGGCGAAGACCCGGTGGAACGAGGTGAGCCCGTCGTACCAGTCGTGGTTGCCCGGGACGGCGTAGGCGACGGGCCGCGGCTCCGGATGGCTTGGCAGCGCCGCCGCGTATACGCCGGTCGTCCGCTGCTCGTAGCCGCGCACGTCGCCGGTCGGGTAGACCTCGTCACCACCCATCACGAGCACCGACCCGCGTCGCAGCACGCCTTCGCCGTTGTTGTCGATGTCGCTGGCGATCAGGCTCGCGACCGAGTACGTCGGGTCGAAGCCGTCCCCGATGTCGGCGACGTAATCCAGCCAGTACGGCTCGTCGGCCGGTGCGTCGGTGTGGTCGAAGTAAGGGCCCTGGTCGAACGTCGGCCCGTCCTGCATCTCGCGCTTGTCGACGTACTGGCCGAGCAGCAGGCTGAGCAGCACCTTGAGGCCGGTGCGTCCGAGCTCGGTCGGAGACAGCCAGCGCACGGCCGGAGCACGGTCGACCGGCCTGAGCGTGGGGCGGACGGGGTCGTCGGGTGAGGGAGGTTGGTCAAGAGCGGCAACTGAGTCGGGCGCGTGCACCGGTACATGATGGTGCCTCCGGGTGGCGCCCGTCACCGCAGGTGCGCCACGGTCCAATCGGCGATATCGGGGACATCGGTCTCACCTGCGGCAACGCCCAGCACCAACCGCTCGGCGTCGTCGATCTCGTAGCCGATGTCGCAGTCGTTGAGTAGGCAGAAGATGCGCATCGCCGCCCAGGCCAGCCGTTTGTTGCCGTCGACCAAGGGGTGGTTGCGGGCAAGCGAGTGCATGAGCGCTGCGGCCTTGTCGGCAAAGCCCGCATAGGCGTCAGCTCCGAAGACCGACGTCTGGGGCCGCGCGGCAGCTGATGCCAACAGGCCGGCATCACGCACCAAAACCTCGTCGAGGACGCCCGTGGCGATCTCCAGCAAGTCGTCGACCGAGAGATAGTCGACGGCGCCCTCCGTCGGACTCACTTGCTCAGTCGGTCAAGGAGTTCGGCGTCCTCGGTGCGTACGTGCTCGATGGCCGCCTGCAGTCGGTGCGGCCGGTCGCTGACGTAGGCGGCAATCGCCGCCCGCGCAACCTCCTGCATCGAGCGGCCCTCTTCCTCAGCCTTGCGACGCAGGTTGGTTGCTTCCTCGTCGGACAAGCGCAGGTTCATCGCCATGGGTTCATGGTACCGCAGTGGTACCGATCTCGCTCAACGGCTACTAGTAGTCCCGGTTTGAGCGCGATGTCTGGCAGAGTTGCGAACATGGCCCACACTCGCGACCACCGCAGCGTGTCCATCGAGCGTACGTCGAACGGCCGCTTCACGATCAGCAACGCCCGCGACGGCCGGGTGACCGTAGGGACCGGCGACGACGCTGACTTCACCCCCACCGAGCTGCTCCTCGGCGCGATCGGGGCGTGTACGGCGGTCGATGTCGACATTCTGACCTCGCGGCGTGCCGAGCCCGAGTCGTTCCGGGTCGACGTCGAGGCGGACAAGGTGCGCGACGAGATCGGCAACCACCTCACCGACATCAAGGTGACGTTCAAGATCACGTTTCCCGAGGGCAAGGAGGGTGAAGTCGCCCGCGCCATCCTTCCCGACGCGGTCGAGAAGTCGCACGAGCGGCTGTGCACGGTCGGTCGGACGGTCGAGTCCGGCACGCCGATCGCGACCCAGGTCGACTGAAGCCGATGGACATGCGGATCTTCACCGAACCGCAGCAGGGTGCGAGCTACGACGACCTGCTGCGCGTGGCCAGGGCGACCGAGGACCTCGGCTTCGACGCGTTCTTCCGGTCCGATCACTACCTGACGATGGGCGGCGACGGGCTGCCCGGGCCGACCGACGCCTGGGTGACGCTCGCCGGTCTCGCCCGCGACACGTCGCGAGTCCGGCTCGGCACCTTGATGACGGCGGCGACGTTTCGGCTGCCCGGCCCGCTGGCGATCGCGGTCGCCGAGGTCGATCAGATGAGCGCGGGCCGGGTCGAGTTCGGTCTCGGCGCCGGCTGGTTCGACGCCGAGCACCGGGCCTACGGCATCCCGTTCCCCTCCGTGGCGGAGCGGTTCGACCGGCTCGAGGAGCAGCTCGCCGTCCTGACCGGGCTGTGGGAGACCCCAGACGGCGAGACGTTTTCGTACACCGGGAAACATTACGAGCTGACCGACTCGCCCGCGTTGCCGAAGCCCGTGCAGCGACCCCGGCCGCCGGTGCTGGTCGGCGGCGTCGGACCGCGGCGTACACCGGCCCTCGCCGCCCGGTACGCCGACGAGTTCAACGTGCCGTTCCACGATCTGGAGCCAACGCGGGAGGCCTTTGACCGAGTACGATCCGCCTGCGCCGAGGCGGGTCGGGCCGCGGACTCGATGCGGTATTCGTTCGCGCATGTGGTGTGCGTCGGGCGCGACGAGGCGGAGATCGGTCGCCGCGCCGAGGCGATCGGCCGCGAGGTCGACGAGGTCCGGGCCAGTGGTCTCGCGGGCACGCCGAGCGACGTCGTCGACAAGCTCGGTCGGTTTGCCGAGGCCGGAGCCAGCCGGGCGTACCTCCAGGTGCTCGACCTGGCCGACCTCGACCACCTCGAGCTGATCGCCGCCCAGGTGGCGCCTCAGGTCGCGGCCATCTGATCGCCGAGTGGCGCACGGTCGTCACCTTTCGGGCTGAATCTCGACGACGTTGCGCCACTCGACGGAGGGGTCAGGCGCCGAGGCAGGCGTCATGGACGACGTCGAGGGCACGGTTTCGGACCGGCACGCTCGGCGACACGATGATCCGTTGCGCCGGTGTCGTGCCGTAGCGGGTGAACACGCTGAGCAGGAAGACCTGCGTCGCCCCTGCCAGAGCGTGGTCGTCGCAGCGGTTGTAGGCCCCGAGCAGAACCGGGATGCGTACGCTTTGCTGGCCTCCGCTGAGCACCGCGACCGGACGGCCGGGGTTGGCGGGCCAGAAGCCTACGAGGACGCTGCCGAAGATGGAGTCGACCGTGACGGTTTGGTCTCCGCTTACCCGATCGAGCTCGAGCCAACCCCGCAGGAACGGCCGGCCGTCGACCTCGATCCGCGTCCATTGGTCGAGCAGCCGGATGTCGGCGACGGCATGCAGCGCGGCCGCCTTGCACTCGTCGGCGTACAGGCGCTCGATCCACTCCTGGCCATGGGCGTCGAGCGGCCGGGTGACGATGGAGTCGGTGTCGGCGAGCTGGATCTCGGCCGCGGGAGGCGTCGGAGGCAGTTGCGGGTAGCCGGTGCAGTCGGGCTGGCCGTACATCGTCGACAGGTCGATGGTTCGCCCCGGACCGAACACCGAGTCCTTCGGCGTCTCGGCGGACTCGGGCAGCGCCGGCCAGATGAGGCGTACTGCGGTGACCGTGAACGCCTCGTGGCCGGTGTTGGTGATCCGGATCGCGACCCGTCGGGTGCTCTCGGCCGTGCGTACCTGCATCAGGCTGACGTCCATCGGCGGCGCTAACTCGACATCGCCCGACGGCTCGATCGACGGGCCACCGTCCCATTGCGACCATGCGAACATCACGGTCAGCAAGGCGACGGCCGTCGCGAGCACGACACCCTTACGCATGACGCCACCCCTTAGCCGGTCAGTGCCTGTCCCCCGATCGTCAGGTTATCGGTCACCGTCCGTGGGCAGGGTCCATCGCCTCCAGCAACATTGCCATGGGGGCCGTTAACATTCGGACGTCCTGCAAAGTGGGGTTGGAGCGCTCCGATTGCCGGACGTCAGCGAGGAGGTTGGGGTGAGGGAGCTCGTCGACGAGCTGCGACAACGGCTCGAACGGGTCCGCGAGGGCGGCTCGGATGCCGCGCGCGACCGACACCTCGCTCGGGGCAAACTTCTCGTACGCGATCGGGTCGATCGCCTGCTTGACGCGGGGTCGCCGTTTCTCGAGTTGAGCCCGCTCGCCGCCTACGGGATTTACGACGACGCCGTCCCCGCCGCCGGCATCGTCACCGGAATCGGTCGGATCAGCGGCCGCGAGTGCGTCGTGGTAGCCAACGACGCCACCGTCAAGGGCGGCACCTACTACCCGATCACGGTGAAGAAGCACGTCCGTGCCCAGCAGGTCGCCACCGACAACCGGCTGCCGTGTGTCTACCTCGTCGACTCGGGCGGAGCGTTCTTGCCGATGCAGGACGAGGTGTTCCCCGATCGCGAGCACTTCGGCCGGATCTTCTACAACCAGGCGACGATGTCGGCCCGCGGCATCCCGCAGATCGCGGCCGTGATGGGGTCGTGCACCGCGGGCGGCGCGTACGTGCCGGCGATGTCGGACGAGTCGGTGATCGTCCGCGATCAGGGCACGATCTTCCTTGGCGGGCCGCCGCTGGTGAAGGCGGCGACGGGTGAGGTCGTGACGGCCGAGGAGTTGGGCGGCGGCGACGTACACGCTCGGTCGTCGGGGGTCGTCGATCACCTGGCGGCGGATGACGCCGAGGCACTCGCGATTGTGCGGTCGATCGTGGGGACGCTGCCGGGGGGCGAGCGGGCTGGGCAGTTCTCCGCCGCTCAAACCAGCCTCGCTCGTTCCTCGCTCGGCGGCCAGGCCCATCCACAGAGCGGCGGAGAACTACCCAGCCCGCTCGCTACTTCCGACCCGCCGTTCGGACAGTCGCTGTCGGAGCCGGAGGAGCCCGTGGAGGATCCGGCCGATCTTTACGACATCGTGCCGACCGATTCGCGGACGCCTTATGACGTGCGGGAGGTTGTTCGGCGGATTGTGGATGGGTCGCGGTTGCATGAGTTCAAGGCGCTGTATGGCGAGACGCTGGTGTGTGGGTTCGCGCGGGTGTGGGGCTATCCGGTGGCGATCCTGGCCAACAACGGGATCCTGTTCTCCGAGTCGGCGTTGAAGGGGGCGCACTTCATCGAGCTGGCCAACCAGCGCGGCATCCCGCTGGTGTTCTTGCAAAACATCACCGGCTTCATGGTCGGGCGCGAGTACGAAAACCGCGGCATCGCCAAGGACGGGGCCAAACTCGTGACGGCGGTGTCGTGCTCCGTCGTGTCGAAGTTCACCGTCGTGATCGGAGGGTCGTTCGGCGCCGGCAACTACGGCATGTGCGGCCGGGCGTACGACCCGCGCTTTCTGTGGATGTGGCCGAACGCCCGGATCTCGGTGATGGGCGGCGAGCAGGCCGCGTCGGTCCTCGCGACAGTGCGACGCGATGGGCTCGAGGCGCGCGGCGAGTCGTGGTCGGCCGACGACGAGGAGGCTTTCAAGAAGCCGATCCAGGAGCAGTACGAGACGCAGGGCTCGCCCTACTACTCGACCGCGCGATTGTGGGACGACGGCATCATCGACCCGGCCGACACGCGTCGGGTGCTCGGCCTGGGGCTCGCCGCCGCGGCGAACGCTCCGGTGGCCGAGCCGACCTACGGCATCTGGCGGATGTGACATGGCCGATCCGAAAGTTTCGGACCCGCGATCCGAGGGTTTAGACCCGGCGATCCGCGAGTTTTCGACCCTGCTGGTCGCCAACCGGGGCGAGATCGCGGTGCGCGTGATCCGGGCGGCGCGGGCGGCCGGGCTGCGTACGGTCGCGGTCTACTCCGACGCCGACCGGGCAGCGCCGCACGTACGGGAGGCGGACACCGCGGTGCGGCTGGGACCGGCGCCGGCGGCCGAGTCGTACCTCTCGATCGAGGCGCTGCTTCGCGCGGCGACGGTCTCGGGCGCGGACGCGGTGCATCCGGGCTACGGGTTCTTGTCGGAGCGGGACGAGTTTGCTCGCGCGGTCGTCGATGCGGGGCTGGTGTGGGTCGGCCCGCCGGCCGAGGCGATGGAGGCGATGGGCCGCAAGGATCGGGCCCGTGACATCGCAGGCCGTGCCGGCGTGCCGGTGGTGCCACGGTTCGAGGCGGACGAAACTTCCCCGGACGCCTACCCCGTCCTCGTGAAGGCGGCCTCCGGAGGCGGCGGCAAGGGCATGCGGATCGTGCACGACCCCGCTGACCTTGCCGACGCCCTCGCCGCCGCGGGCCGTGAAGCGGTGGCTGCCTTTGGCGACGACACCCTGATCATCGAGAGCTATATCGAGCGGGGTCGCCACATCGAGGTCCAGGTCGTGGCCGACTTGCACGGCAACGTCGCGCACCTTTTCGAGCGCGACTGCTCGACCCAGCGACGGCACCAGAAGGTCATCGAGGAGGCGCCGGCGCCGACGATCTCGCCTGATCTGCAGGCCGGGCTGCATTCGGCCGCGGTCGCGCTCGCGAAGGAGGTCGACTATGTCGGCGCGGGTACGGTCGAGTTCCTGGTCGACGAGGTCGACGAGCAGGCGTACTTCCTCGAGATGAACACCCGCCTCCAGGTCGAGCACCCCGTCACCGAGGCGATCACCGGCGTCGACCTGGTCCAGCTTCAGCTCGCGATTGCGGCCGGCGCGCCGCTGTCACCCGATCTCGGCCTGGCGGCCCCCGACGGCCACGCCATCGAGGTGCGGGTCTATGCCGAGGACCCGTATAACGGCTTCCTGCCGCAGGCCGGCGTCGCGTCCACGGTCGTCTGGCCCGAGACGGCCCGGGTCGACGCCGCCCTGGAGTCGGGGCAGGAGATCGGCACAGCCTACGACCCGCTCGTCGGCAAGATCATCGTGCACGGCACGACCCGAGGAGCCGCTCGCCAGGCCCTGCTGCAGGCACTCGACGACACCGCGATCCTGGGACTGACCACCAACGTCGGATTCCTCCGCCAGATCGCCGCCTCCGATGCGTTTCGGGACGCCGCGATCGACACCGCATGGCTCGACCGGCACCTCGAGGAGTTCGCGCCCGAGACACCGGACGAGATCGCCGTCATCGGATCGTGGTGGCTCGCCGACCGGCAGACCGCGGCCGACCCGGCCCACCCGTTCGGCGTCGCGGACGGGTGGCGATTGGCCGGCCCGGCCGCGCCGATCCTGATCGAGCTCGACGACCTGGTGGCAACCGTCGACCGAGCCGCGGGCACCGTCGCGATCTCGGATCACACCTGGCGGGTCCGGCCGATCGCCGGACCGGGGGCGGCCCGCCGCCTCGAGATCGACGGCGTCATCCACGAGGCGTACGTCGAGATCGACCGGCACACCGTCACGGTGGGCTATCGGGGGCAGCCGCATGTGCTCACTCGGCCCGATGCGTTCGGGCCGGCCGCCGCAGCGACGACATCCGACGGTTCGGTTACCGCGCCGATGCCCGGCACGGTGCTCGACGTACGCGTCGAGGCCGGTCAGTCGGTAAGTGCCGGAGACACCCTCGGTGTCATGGAAGCGATGAAGATGGAGCTGGCCCTGAAGGCGCCTTATGACGGGGCGGTTGCCGTCGTCGACGCGGCGGCGGGTCAGCAGGTCAGCCTCGGCGACACGCTCTTCGTCGTCGAGGCACCGCCTTAAGCCCGGTCGCTCTCGAGAAGCTCCTCCTCATCCCCGAGTAGCTCGTCCAGGGTCGCGAATACGTAAGCCTCGTCTTCGTAGGCGTCCATCATGCCGACACAGAATGTCGGAATTCACGCGAAACGTCCAGGCCGGCAGGTCAGGCGCCCGCAGTCGGACCCCGGTTTGCGCACTTCTCCGTCACGAAGGCTGGCGCCGGTGACGTAGATGTGCGCAAACCCGAGTCGGGTCACGGTCCGACGACCGGCTCCTGCAGCTCCGTCGTCCACCCGCTCGAGTCGTCGCTCATGCCGTAGTCGAGGTAGAGCTCGCGGTTGTAGCCGACCGAGCGATAGTCGTTGGCGTCGATCCAGCGAGCCAGCGTCTGGATGGTCGACATGACGCCGTCCATCGGTCCGCGGTGCACGATCGTAGCGGCCTGCTCGATCGGGGGCAGGTCGACGATCGCGAAGTCGTACGTGTCGCTCGCGACCGCGTTGACCGGTATCGCGGCGTGTACGACGACCCGATCACCGTCGGAGGCGTCCTCGTAGTAGGCGACGGCCGGCCCGGTCGGCGTGACGTGGGCCCGCTCGAGTGCCTTCATGAGCTGGTCGTACAGCGGCTGGATCACCGGCCCGATCGCCTCCGGCTCGAAGCCGTCGGCCGTCGCGGTGAGCTCGGCGACGCGTACTCCAGGGATCCGCTTGATCTGAACATCGTCGGTCGGCATTGCGCCCTCCTCTTCGATGAGTCGGAGCCTCGCCTCGACCTGGTGCAGCCGCGCCGTGTCGGCCGCGAGTCGCGACTGTAGGTCGGCCTCCCGCAGCCGCAGCATGCCGCGCAGCTCGTCGGCGCTGACCTTGTCGTCGAGGATCGAGCGCACCTGCTCGAGCATGAACCCGAGGTCCTTGAGGGCGACGATCCGGTTGAGCCGGGACAGCTGGCTCGCGTCGTACGCGCGGTAGCCCGTGGCCGGGTCGACCCGCGCGGGCGGCAGCAGGCCGATCGCGTCGTAGTGGCGCAACATGCGTACTGACACCCGGCCGTGACTGGCGAAGTCTCCGATGCTGAACATGACGGCTCCTGGTCTACGACCTCACACTGTGTCAGGGTCAACCGCAAAAGTTGTCAGGCACATATGGACCTGGGGCTCAACATGTGCCTGACAACGCGGAAGGAGAGTCGATGGGGCTGCCGATGGTGGTGCCCGACCCGACGCTGCCGGAGCGGGTGACGATCTATGAGGTCGGCCCGCGGGACGGGCTGCAAAACGAGTCGGCGGTGGTGCCGGTGGAGGTGAAGGCGGAGTTCGTCGGCCGTCTGATCGCCGCTGGACTACCGATCGTCGAGGCGACCAGCTTCGTCCACCCCAAGTGGGTGCCGCAGCTCGCCGACGCCGCCGACCTGGTCGAGCGGCTCGACCTTGCCGGGCCGACGCCTTTGCCGGTGCTCGTGCCCAACGAGCGCGGACTCGACCGGGCGCTGGCCGCCGGCGTCACCCGCATCGCGATCTTCGGCAGCGCGACCGAGTCGTTCGCCCGGCGCAACCTCAACTGCAGCATGGAGGATCAGTACGCGATGTTCGAGCCCGTCGTGGCCCGAGCCCGTGCAGCAGGCGTCGACGTCCGCGCCTACCTGTCGATGTGTTTCGGAGATCCGTGGGAAGGCGCAGTGCCGGTGGACCAGGTCGTCGTCGCGGGCAAGCGGTTGCTCGATCTCGGCGCGACCCAACTGTCGATCGGCGACACCATCGGAGTCGGCACGGCGGGCCACGTCGGTGCCCTCGTCGACGCCTTCGGCGCGGCCGGCGTCGGGGTCGATCGGCTCGCGATGCATTTCCACGACACGTACGGCCAGGCGCTGGCCAATGTGCTCGCTGCGCTGCGCAACGGCGTGACCACGTACGACGCGTCGGCCGGCGGACTCGGCGGCTGTCCGTACGCCGAGAGCGCTACCGGCAACCTCGCCACCGAGGATCTCGTGTGGTTTCTCGACGGGCTCGGCATCGACCATGGCGTCGACCTCGACGCGCTGGTCCGGACCAGCGGATGGATGGCCGACCGGCTCGGTCGACCCAGCCCGTCTCGCGTGGTCCAGGCACTGAGCGGGTGACCCGGCCACGAGCCGTAGGCTTGCCCCCACCATGAAGAAGGTCTTCCTCCATGTCGGTGCGCCCAAGACCGGCACGTCGCACCTGCAGGATCTGTTGTACGTCAACCGCGAGGGTCTGCGGGCCAAGGGCGTGCTCTATCCGGCCGACCGGTTCGATCATCAGTTCCTCGGCGCGATCGACCTGCTCGACAAGTCCTGGGGCGGACTCGAAGCCGAGGCCGGCGGTGCCTGGCGTTGGCTGGTCCAGCGGGCCAACGGATTTGACGGCACGGTGATCCTGTCGCACGAGGTGTTCGCCGGCGCCACGGCCGAGCAGGCCAAGGCCGCGATCGAGGATCTCGAGGGCGAGGTGCACCTGGTCTATTCGGCCCGCGACCTGGCGCGCCAGATCCCGGCGGAGTGGCAGGAGGGCGTCAAGCATCGACGGCAGCTGACGTACGCGAAGTTTTGCGCCGACCTCCGAGCCGAGCGGCCGAAGACGGCGATGGCGAAGTGGTTCTGGTCGGTCCAGCACTGGCCCGACGTCCTCGCGCGATGGAGCGGGACGCTGCCGGCCGATCGGGTGCACGTACTGACCGTCCCGCCCCCGGACTCGCCGCGATCGACGCTGATGCGGCGCTTCCTCGACCTGTTCGAGATCGACGAGTCGTGGCTCCCTTTGGACAGCGAGCGGGCCAACGTGAGTCTCGGCGGCGCGGAGACGGCAGTGATCCGAAAGATCAACGAGCTGCTGCCGCCGGATCGGCTCGAGGGTCCAGTCTATCGCCGCTACGTACGCGAGGTCCTGGTGCACCAGACGCTGGCCCGGACCAGCACGACTTCGCGCATCCAGCTGCCGCCGAACCTCGTCGAATGGGTGGACGAGACGACCGAGCGGTGGATCGGCGACATCGATGCCGCCGGGTACGACGTCGTCGGCGATCTCGAGGAGTTGCAACGAAACGGCGGCGACGAGCCGTGGTACGACCCGGACGCCGCGCCGGCCGTCGACCAGCTGCGCGTGGCATACGACGCGATCGAGGTGCTGCTTCGCGAGATCGCCCGGCTCGAGTCGGATCGGCCGGGCCCGGAGCAGGCGCCGACGCGGCGGCAGCGGCTCAAGCACCGTCTCGTCGCGGCCGCCGGCCGGTGGCGGGTGATGGGTTGGGCTCTGCGCGGCTATCGCAGGCTTCGCCGTCGCCGCTGATCGGCGCTACGCGACCCGGATCGCGATGCCCGGGTAGTCGCGCACCAGTCCGTCGGCCTCGTAAACGAGTCGCGCCGCGAAGTCGAAGGCCGGTGCGGTGTAGTCGTAGCCCGGTCGCCCGTCAGAGTCCGGCACGCGAACGTAGCGCTGCTCGAGTCGCTCGACGGTCAGGTCGACCGCCCGGACGTATGCCGCTGGAGCCTCGGCCTCGGCGCCGACGGACAGCCGCAGGGGGCGTACCGGAAACGCGTTGGTCAGCGCGGACGACTCGAGGTCGACGTCGAGACAACCGTCGAGGTGGCTCGCGGGCCGGCCGTCGACCGTCCAGTGGCCGGCGCCGTCGGCTTCGACGAGCACCTCACCGTCTCCGGCCGCGGTGCGGTGGGAGATCCGCGCCCAACGTGTCCGTCCCGCGGCGTCCAATCCGATCGCGTAGCGGACGATCCACGAGACGCCGGCCTCAACGGCCGTCGTACATCCCTCGATGAATTGCTCACCGTCTCGCGACTCGAAGTAGGCGACCTCGAATCCGGTCCGGGCGTCTCGGTGCTGCCACGCCGCTGTCTTGGGAAACTCGGCGACGGTCACGCCGGTCGTCGAGTACGCCGGTCGCGCAGCTCGCGTTCGGCGTAGCTGCCGACCTGGTACGTCGAGAGCCCGTCCGCGAAGGCGCCGACGCCGCCACCGAGCAGCGGCACCCGGCGACCGACCATGAGCGCGGCGCGGCGGCCGGTGATCTTGGTCCACAGCTCGGCCGTCACCATCGTGCCGATCCGCTTGTCGAGCTGCGGGTCATGCATCGGCGAGGTCGCGATCGCCATCGGGGTCGACGGGATGCGCTTGCGACGGACCAGGTTGTGGACGGCGTCCTCTCCGAGCAGGCAGGCCATGACGGCGTTGCGTACCCGCGGATCGTCCAGGTCGTATCCCCGAAGGTGCGCCACGCCGGCCACGAGGTGACATTGCAGCAGCGCGAGGCCGGTCACGTTGGCCGGGATCATCACCGGCAGGGTGACCGCGCCGCCGATGTTGGTGAGGAAGCCCTGCACGCCGGCCATTCGGACGTGGGCGTCGATCAGGTCGCGCACGGCGTCCTCGACGTCGCCGCGGGCCTGAACCAGCCGGGCGTCGGCGGCTCCGGCCGCACCCTTGAACGGTCCGCCGCCGTCGATGGCACGCTCGAGGATCTCGCGGACGTACGACGACGTAACCACGGGCGCGGTCTTGCGAGCGACCGGCATCAACGCCTTCGCGGCTGTGCGACCTACGCCCATCAGGTCGACCGGTTGGCGCGCTGTATCTCGCGCCAGACCATGCGATAGGCCTCAAGACCGTCGTTGGACAGCGGTCGCTCGGGACCGGACGCGATCGCGACTCGCTCCGGGACGGCGCCCCAGACGGGGATCTCTTCCTGCGCCCACTCGACGATGGCATCGCGGTAGTCGACCGTGTAGGGCCGGGCCGAGCAGATCACGACGCCGGCCGGCAGGTCCTCGGGAATCAGGTCGAGTGCGGCTTCGACCTGGCGCGCCTCGACGCCGCCGACTCGAGTCGGGATCACGGCGACCGTTGCGAGCTCGAGCGCCTTGGCGAGCAGTTGCTCGTGGGTCGGCGGCAGGTCGACGAACGCGATGTCGTCCTTGCCGACTTCGTTGAGTGTCTTGGTGAGCAGGCGGGCCGTGGGTGCCTCGACGACGTTGATCTTCTCGAAGCGTGGATCGGTCGACTGTTCGACCCACTCCGAGGCACTGGCTTGAGGGTCAGCGTCGATCAGGGTCGGCGCGCGACCGTCAGCCGCGAGTGCCGCGAGGTAGACCGACGTCGTGGTCTTGCCCACCCCGCCCTTCAAGGCCGCAGACACGACTATCACGGTGCCGAGACTAGCGTCTGATCCCTAGGATGCGCTCGTGTCAGGCGCGACCGATTCGACCAGCGCGCGGTGGACCACGTCCGCATGGCGAGACGAAGCGTCCTCCTGGATCGATCAGATCCTCCGCGAACGCGGCATCAACCGCACCGGCGATATCGAGCAACCCCGGATCCGGTTCTGGTCGACCCAGCTCACGGTGCCGACCGACAGCGGGCGGGTGTGGTTCAAGGAAAACTGTCCCGACCAGAGCTTCGAGGCCCGCCTCGTCGACCTCCTCGCCGACCTCGTGCCCGATCACGTCGTTGCGCCGCTCGCGATCGAGCCAGACCGGGGCTGGATGCTGAGCCCGGACGCCGGGCCGACACTGCAGGAGGCGGCTGGCCACGGAGTCGACCTGTGGGTACGGCTGGCCGCCAACTGGGCCGATCTGCAGCGTCGGGTGGCCCCGTACGCGGACCGGCTGCTCGCCACGGACATACCCGCGTCGCCGCCGTCGGAGGCGCCCTCGCTCATCGCTGAGCGGACCGAGGAGTACGCGGCGCTGCCCGTCGACGATCCTCGGCACCTGGACGCGGACGCCGCCGCCGGGCTGCGGTCGGCGCTGCCGACGATCACTCGCTGGGCCGAGCAGGTCGTCGCCCTGGGGCTGCCGATGACGCTGGACCACAACGACCTCCACGCCAACAACGCATTCCTGCCGCGCGACGGCGAGGAGCACCTGCGGTTCTTCGACTTCGGCGACTCGGTCGTCGGCGACCCGCTGTGCTCGCTGCTGATTCCGGTCAATGTGCTCGCGGGTCAGCTCGACGCCGACGAGGACGATCCTCGGATCCACCGGGTGATCGATGCGTACCTTGAAGTATGGAGCGATCTGGCCGATCCCACCGCGCTGCGGGCTGCGGTCGATCCGGCCCGTCAACTGGCCCGCCTCAATCGCAGCGAGTCGTGGCGGCGCGTGTTGCGCTCGGCCGACTCCGACGAGTGGGCGGAGTGGGGCGGCTCGGCGACGGCGTGGCTGACCACGTTCGTCAGCCGTCCGACATTATCGACATGATGGACTAATGCCGCAGCCGCTCTTGCCCAGTCGCTGGGAGTTCAACCCGGACCGCTGGCCGGACGACGACTGCGTCGCCGTCGGGGCCGATCTCGCCCCGTCGACGCTGATCGCCGCGTACTCCGCCGGCGCGTTCCCGATGCCGGTCGACGACGTCGCCCCGATGGTGTGGTGGTCGCCGCAGCGACGCGGCGTCCTCCGGCTCGACGACCTGCGCGTCAGCCGGTCGCTGCGCCGGTCGGTGGGGCACTACGAGATTCGGATCGACACCGCGTTCGATGCCGTGATTGAGGGTTGCGCCGACCCGCGCCGGCAGGGGGCCTGGATCAACCACGCCATCCTCGACGCGTACCGGGAGCTCTACGAGGTGGGTTGGGCGCACTCGATCGAGACCTGGACGTCGGGCGGTGAGCTGGCCGGCGGGCTGTACGGCGTGGCGATCGGCGGGTTGTTCGCCGGTGAGTCGATGTTTTATCGGCAGCGGGACGCGTCCAAGGTGGCGCTGGTCGGGCTGGTCGAGCTGCTGCGCGACGAGGACGCCGGCCGGCGGCTGATCGACGTGCAGTGGCGGACACCGCATCTGGCGACCTTGGGGGTGACCGAGATGAGTCGGGACGACTACCTGTCCCGGTTGCCCGCCCTGGTCAACGACGTGCCACCGCCGGAGCCCTGGCGCTGAGAAGTCGGGCTCAGCTTGCGCGCGGGGGCGCGAGGGGGAAGTAGCCGTCGCCGAGGCCGCTGACCAGGGCGTCGACGAGAGCCGGCACGTCGTCGGCGTCGAGCCGGAACGACCCGACGCAGACGGTGTCATGCCAGAGCGAGAGGACGACGACCGCGTCGGCGTGATGCCACGACACGCGGAGGCTTCGGCCCTCACCGCGAGGGTCGAAGTAGACCCCGCCGTTCGACGGCAGCGACGTCACCTCGGCCATGCCATTCATCGTCGCACGGCGATTGTGGGTTGTCACCGGTGTCGGCTGTCGGGCTGACGGGGCAGACTGGGACCGTGCCGGAGTTGCCTGAGGTCGAAGCGCTCGCCGCTGACCTGCGCGTACGCCTGGACGGCCATGCGTTCGCGCGGCTGCTGCCGTTGGCGATCAGTGCGCTGAAGACGTACGACCCGCCGATCGATGCTCTGGCCGGCGCGATGATCGACGGCGTACGCCGGCACGGCAAGTTCCTCGACGTCGAGGCCGGCGGGCTGCACCTGGTGATGCACCTGGCGCGCGGCGGTTGGCTGCGTTGGCAGGAGTCGGTGCCGTCGAAGCCGCCTCGTCCCGGCGGCAAGAGCGGACTGGCCATGCGCGTGTGGCTCGATGACGACAGCGGCTTCGACCTGACCGAGGGGGGCACCCAGAAGCGGCTGGCTGTCTACGTCGTCCGCGAGCCCGCCGATGTGCCTGGCATCGCTCGGCTCGGGCCCGATCCGCTGGTCGACGCGTTCACGCCGGAGGTGCTCGAGGGCATCCTCGCTTCGGCCGGGCGGTCGCAGATCAAGGGCGTGCTGCGCAACCAGTCGGTGATCGCCGGCATCGGCAACGCCTACTCCGACGAGATCCTGCACGTGGCCAAGATGTCGCCGTACAAGTCGGCGGCATCGTTTGACGACGCCGACCGGGGCAGGCTCTACGACGCGATCGAGACGACCCTGCGGGAGGCGATCGACCGGTCCGAGGGGATGGCGGCGGCCGATCTCAAGAAGGAAAAGAAGGCGGGCCTGCGGGTGCACGGTCGGACCGGCCAGGCGTGCCCGGTGTGCGGCGACACGGTTCGCGAGGTGTCGTTCGCCGACTCGTCGTTGCAGTACTGCCCCACCTGCCAGACCGGCGGCAAGCCGCTCGCCGACCGACGCATGTCGCGATTGCTGAAGTAGCCGCGTACCCGACCCCCGCTGAGGGTAGCCAAATGACGGAACATAACGGGCGCGACCCGTCGTTTGCCTACCGCCAGTGCTGGCCGCAACTGAATCTGCGACTCGCGAGCCAAATCTAGGGAATCCGCTAGACGGACTCATAGAGTCCGATCGTGGACCCGATCCGGAACCCCTACGCACCTGGTGCAGGGCAGCGGCCGCCGGAGCTGGCCGG
This sequence comes from Nocardioidaceae bacterium, assembly GCA_035630615.1. Lineage (GTDB taxonomy): Bacteria > Actinomycetota > Actinomycetes > Propionibacteriales > Nocardioidaceae > DATFRX01. Next base: position 66,149 of record DASQKI010000046.1, on the reverse strand, counting down.
CCGAGAGCGACCCCTGCAACGGTTCGACGTCACGCTGGAGCGGATCGCGCTCGGCCGGCCAGAGCGGTCGATGGTGCTGTCCGGGTTGCGTGGCGTCGGCAAGACGGTGCTGCTCAACGCCCTCCGCAGTCGCGCGATCAACCGGGCATGGGGCACCGGCAAGATCGAGGCGCGGCCGGACCAAAGCGTTCGGCTGCCGATCGCGCAGGCGGTTCACGCGGCGATCCGCGAAGTCGCCCATCGGCACCGCGATCCCGATCGGGTCGACGACCTCGCCGCCGTCGTCAAGGCGTTCGCCCTGCGTACTCAACTCCCCGACCGCAAAGGCATCCGGTGGCAGCCGCCAACCGACGTGGTCGCCGCGAGGGGGCGGGCCGACTCGGGCGATCTCGAGCTCGACCTTATCGAGTTGTTCGGCGACGTCGCGACGATCGCGGCCGACCTCGGCGTCGGGATCGCGCTGTTCGTCGACGAGATGCAAGACATCGGGCCGGTCGAGCTGTCCGCGTTGTGCGGCGCCTGTCACGAGATCAGCCAGGCGGCGGCGCCTCTGATCCTGGTCGGTGCCGGCCTGCCGCACCTGCCGGTGACGCTGGCGGCCAGCAAGTCCTATGCCGAGCGGCTCTTTCACTATGTGGTGGTCGATCGGCTCGAGCGACCCGACGCCGATCGGGCGCTGACCGTCCCGGCGGCGTCCGAGGAGGTCGAGTATGAGTCGAAGGCGCTGGACGAGATGTACCGGCTGACCGACGGCTATCCGTACTTCGTGCAGGCCTATGGCAAGGCCGTCTGGGACGCCGCCCCGAACAGTCCGATCCGACCGATGGACGTGCTCGAGGCGGCGCCGGAGGCCGAGGACGAGCTTGCGGTCGGGTTCTTCGGCGCGCGATACGAGCGGGCGACGCCGGCCGAGCGGGAGTACATGCGCGCGGTGGCCGACCTCGGCGCCGACTCCCACGCCGCCGTGGCGACCGCTGACGTGGCCAAGGCGTTGGCGCGCAAGCCGCAGAGCCTGTCACCGGCTCGAGACGGCCTGATCAAGAAGGGTTTGGTGTTCTCCAGCGAGCGCGGCTCGGTCGCGTTCACGGTGCCGCACTTCGGCGCCTATCTGCGCAGTCAACGCTCTGGGACCTGAGCAGACGCCGAGTGGTTTGTCACGATGCCCTAGGCTCGGGCCCGTCGCCGTTGACGAGAGGGGCCGAGATGCAGTGTCCACGTTGTGGCTCCGAGAACGCTCCGGGAGCTCGCGCGTGCTCGCGATGCGGCCTGCCTGCAAACCAGGCACCCCCGCCTCCGCCCGGTCCGCCGTCGGGCGCACCCAATCCCGGATCGCCGTCACCGACCATGCCGTTCCCGGCTGGGCCGGGTCCCGCGGGTCCCCCTGTCGCGCCGCCACCCGGCCGCCCCGCTCCTCCACCGCAGCAGCCGCCGGCGGCACCGGCGCGCGGTCCGTACACGGAGACCGAGACGCTCGCCGCCGCGGCGGTCAAGAAAGAGAGCGACCAACGCCGGTCGGGCATCGTCGCGGCCGCCATGATCGCGGCGCTGATTGGTGCCTTGGCCGCGTTGGGCTACGCCGGGTTCGCGTTGACGCTGCGGCGCGGGATCTACGCCGATCTCGATGACGACCCGACGTCGGTGTCCAAGGACGACGCCGAGAGCAGCGACAACCTCAACGCCATCGGCCTGTGGGTCGCGGGCGTTCTGATCGGCATCGCCTTCCTGCTGCTGATCATGAGCATCGTCAGCGCCCGTCGGGGTCGCAACGGCCTCGGCATCACGGCCATCGTGCTCATTGTGCTTGGCGGCTTGGCCGCGACCTGGGCTTGCCTGCTCGTCAACGGCGTCGACGACATCACCGAGGCGGGCGACGCGGTCACCGGCTACCTGGTGGCCGGACCGGCGTTCGCTGTGATGGGGATCGGCCTGCTTCTCGGTCTGCTGGGTCTCCGCAAGCCGGCCAAGCCGGCGTCGACGAAGCCGGCGGCGCGAGCGCCGTTCCCGCAGGGACCCTACGGCGGCCAGCAGGGTCCGTACGGTCAGCAGCCGCCGCCGAGCCCGTACGCGGGTGGTCCGCCGCAGTACGGCAGCCAGGGCGGTAACCCGTACGGCCGCTGATCATCTGGTGTCATGCCCTACCGACCGCATGTGGTCGCTCACCGCGGCGCCAGTGGCGTCGAAGCCGAGCACACCCTGATGGCCTATCGGCGGGCGATCGACGAGGGTGCCGACGCGCTGGAGTGCGATGTCCGGCTGACCGCTGACGGTCACCTGGTCTGCGTCCACGATCGTCGGGTCGAGCGCACCTCCAACGGCCGCGGTCCGGTGTCGACGTTGGAGTTGGCCGACCTGGCCGCGCTCGACTTCGGATCGTGGAAGCACCCATCGCGCCACCTCGACGACGAGGCGCCGGACCGAGACCCGGACGGCCACCGCGTGTTGACGCTCGACACGCTGCTGTCCATGGTCTCCGACGCCAAGCGCCCGGTGTGGCTCGCGATCGAGACGAAGCATCCGACCCGCTATGCCGGACTGGTCGAGCGGCGGCTCGTGGAGACCCTGTCCCGGTACGACGTGACCGCCCGGGTCATGAGCTTTTCGTGGCTGTCGCTGCGTCGTGTTCGCGAGTTGGCGCCCTGGCTGCAGACGGTGTTTCTCATGGACCGGGTGCCGCTGCGGTTTCGCGACGGCGGCCTCCCGCTCGGTTGCGGGATCGCCGGATATTCGGTCGAGACGGTTCGGGAACAGCCCGATCGGGTCCGGCGTACGAAGGAGTGGGGCCACCAGATCTACGTCTATACGGTCAACGATCCGGCCGACGTCGACCGCTGCCTCGCCCTCGAGGTCGACGCCATCATCACCGACCATCCCGGCCGTACTCGCGACCGCGTCGACGCCCTCCCATGAGTTCCGAGTCGTGGTCGGTGTCTCCGGCTAGACACCGACCACAACTCGCAACTCACGCGACGCTGACCTAGAGGCCGAGTTGCTGGCGGCGTCGGAGCGGCGACTCTTCGTGGGCGACGATGGTCTTGGGATGCCCGGTATCGACGACCCGGCCGTCGATGTAAAGCATGTCGGCCTCGTCCGGGTCGGCGGCGATGTGGTCGACGACGACCCAGACGTTGGAGCCGTCGACGATCTCGACGAGGTCCGCTTCGGCGACGTCCTTCGCGGCAACCTGCTCCTCGGGGCCGTAGCCCGCGTCCCACTCGTGCACCTCGACATCGAGCGGTTCCCATGCGGTCTTCGCCGCCTCGCCGCGGTGCCGATCGGCCGGCTCACCCCAAGGCGCATCCGGCGGGTTGGTGGTCTCGGCGAGGCCAATCCCGATCGACTTCAGCCACGGGTGCGGCGAGGTCGTCGGCTGGACGCGGCGGTAGAGCTCGACCTCGTTGTCGTCCAGGCCGAGCGGGTCGGGCATCCACAACGCCTGGACCTCTCCCGGTGTGCCGTCGGACCGCACGGCGGTCGCCCGGCCCTGGATCATCGGCGGCACCGACCGACCGGTGTCGGCATTACCCCACATCGCCTGGGACTCGTCGCGGGTCAGTGCGCCGTGCGAGCAACGGCTCCGACAGTTGCTCGTCAACTCCGAGGGAAGCACCTTGATGTCGAAATCCGGGCGCTTGAGGCCGATCACCAGGTGGATGCCGACCTCGCCACCGAGTCGGGCGATCGCGCCGACCAGGTCAAACGCCGGCGGCTCGGACGAGCGCTTCATCCCGACCGTCACGGCGCCGTCGCGCGCCCACCACAAGCGGATCTCCTCCTGCAACTCGCGGTATTCGTCGAGCACGAGAAGCAGCGGCTCGAGCTGATGCTTTCGGGTCAGCCCGGCCTCGACGGCGGCGTACCGCCGGTCCATCGCCGCGTGGACGTGCTCGATGATCGCGACCATGCCGGGGGTGTTGGTGGGCGTTGCGAGGGCCTGGACGCCCGGCCAGTCCCGCATGCCGAGCAGCCCGGTCCGCTTCGGGTCGCACACGAGCGCCGCCCAGCCGCGACCCACGAAGCCACGGACGATGACCCGCAGCGTGCTGCTCTTGCCCGATCGGGTCGCGCCGGAGACGAGCATGTGCGGCGAGAACTTCAGCGACCAGACGACGGTACGGCCGTACTCGTCGATGGCGTACGGGACGTCGTACTCCCCGCATTGGTCGAGCAGGTCGAGGTCGTACGGGATCCGGGTCGCCAAGGTCGGCCGGCGCTGGATCCGGCACTGTGCCTTCTTGGTGACCGGGTCGGCGACGAGGTCTGGCATCGTCTGCCAGCGGCCCGGCACCTGGCGGTTGAAGGCGGCCTCGAACGCGGCCCAAAAACTCGGCTCGGTGTTGTCGGTCGTCGGCGTGAACGCGACCTCCAGCGAGTCGAGTCGTGACGCCCCACGCCCATCGGTGTCGAACGCGGTGCCGACGATCTCGGCGTTGGCGCCGAGGCGCTGCCCGAGGACAACCTCCGCGCAGCGCACTTCGCGCGGCGTCGGTGGCGGCACCTCGGGCGGCGCCTCGGCTTGTTCTAGGCGGGCCGGCGCGAGGACGACCTCGTGCCGGCGGCGGTGGACGGCGCAGACCCGCATCTGGATCCGGAAGATCCGGCCGGCGGCGAACGAGATCTGGTCGAGCAGGGTCGGGTCGGTCAGCGAACACGACGGCGGCGGGCTCACCGTGACGCGCCGCGGCGGATCCTGTCGACGCGCGCCCACCGGCCAACTCGCGTGAACCAGCCGCCGCAACCGGTCGCTCGACGCGCCGTCCAGCCCGACGAGCGGGGCGATCCGCTCGGCGGCGGCGGCCTCCTGGCGGCCACGGCTACGGGTTCGGACGCCGGCGCCGAGCGCGAGGGCGGCGATACTGACGCCGAGCCCTAGCATCGGCCGTGGCCACTCGGATTGGCCGGCCACGCTGGCGATTCCGGCGGCGACCGCCCCCAACGCGACGGCGAGGAACGCGAGCTGGAACCACCCGGCGCCTTCCGGAGGTGCGGGCACGGCACGCCCGGTCCGTCGCCGCGCGGCGACATATGGGGTGGTGACCGGTTCGGCGACCGGTCGGGTCGGGCTTGCCACCACGAAACCTCCGAGGTCTCGCTATCACTCGCTAACGGGCAGCCGGACGCGATCGGTGTGACACCGACTGCCGGTTTTCATCGGAGTTTTCATGGTTTAGGGTCGGTGCGGACTTCGTCGCCGGCTCGCGCAGTCGTCGGCCGGTCTGCCCCGTTTCAGCAGGTGGACGACCGCTGGGGTGACTGACGTACCTGTGGTGTAGTTCCGCCCCATCCGTAACAGGTCGACAGAGGGGGGACGACAAATCGAGCTTGGCGTCGTACTGTCGACCAAGACCTGATAGTGACAGCGCGTGAAACGACGACTACGAGAGGTGGTCGGACTCAAACCGCAGCACGGACGGAGGCACGTCATGTTCGGCAGACGATCGGCCGCCATTCTCCTCTGTGTGGCGGCGGCTGCCGTGTTGACGGGCTGCGGCGGTGACGATACCTCGGATGCCGATCTCTCGTCGGCGGACCCGACGCGGACTCCGCTGACGGGTGTGACGAGCGAGCAGCTCAGCGGTTACTCCAGTTCGGAGAAATCGGCCTACCAGGAAGCGGTCGCGGCGGTACAGCGCAATCTACGGGTCGGCCTGAGGGTCTACCGCGAGGGAGAGGCCACGCCAGCGGCCCGTCGCGCTCTTGAGTCGATCTATGCCGGCCAGGAGCTCGAAGACGAGTGGGAGACGCTGCGGGCCATGGAGGCCGACGGCGGCTATCTCGACGGTTCGGCCGAGGTCGTTTGGACCCGACCGACCCGGATCTTGGTGAGCGGCAGCGAGGGAACGGTCAACCTGCTGGCCTGCGTCGATCGCCGCGACATCCGGGCGTACGAGCGCGACCAGGGCGAGATTGCCCAGCCCGTGACGTCGGAGCGTGCCGTCTTCGAGCTCACGGTCGATCTCGGCGATGGCGGTATCTGGCGAGTTTCTGATGGAGAGGAGACCGACTCATGCTGAGACGGCAGGTGGCGGCGGCCGGGAGTGCCTTCGTGGCCGCGCTGGCCGTTGGCATGGCCCCGGCGACGGCCGACGACGGCGGCGGCTGGGGTCCAGGCGGCATCTGGGCGTCCGCCGACGAGGAGTCGCAAGACACCGACTCCGGTGGCGGGTCGACCGACGACGGCAGCGACGACTCCACGAGCACCGATTCGTGGCTGTCGTCCGGCGGCAGCGGCGACACCTGCGCCGGTACCGATGCTGGGAGCCTGACCCTCGAACTCGCGGGTCTGCAGGGCAACTGCGGCTTCGCGCCGGCGCTCGACACCGGCGACCCGGGCGTACTGGCGCCGGTCGTCGATGCCGAGACCGAGGCCGAGAACGCGTTCGACCGGATGCCGCTCGCGACGGCCGACATCCAGATGGCACCGGGTCCGCCGCTGCCGACCTACCCCAACCTCGAGACGTGGGTGTGGGTGCCGCCGGATCGGTGGCAGACCCTGACCCTCTCGGTCACCGCCGGCGCGACCACGGTGCACGTCGAGGCGCGGCCGGTACGGCTGGAGGTCGACTCTGGTGAGCGGGACCAGATGAAGTACTCCGCGACCACGATCGACCCGACCTTCGTCTGCACCGGGCCCGGTCGGGCGTGGCACGAGTCCTACGGTGACGATGCCGAGACCTCGTGCGGCTACACCTACATGACGACCTCGTCGCACAATCCAGCCGGCGGCGACGCGTACCACCTGACGGCAACGATCGTCTACGAAGGCTCGTGGACCTGCGTCGGCCAGTGCACGTCGGAGGGCGGCTCGCTCGGCGAGGCGTCCGGACCGACCGGCAATCAGGACGTCGAGGTGCAGGAGCGCCAGAGCGTGGTGGTGAATGGATGACCGTCCAACAGCAGCCGCCACCGCCGCCCTCGCCGTTCGCCCAGGGTCCCCCTGGCGATGGCGTTCAGCGGCCGAGCTCGCGCCAGCAGCGCCGTGACGAGCGGGCGCGGGCGCGGCGAGCCGAGAAGGCTGCGGCCGCGGAGCGACGTCCGCCCCGGCCCTACGGACAGATGCTGCTCGCGTTGCTGCTCATCGTCGGCTGTGCGCTCGGTGCGGCGGTCGCGTTCGCTCGCGCCGGAGACACCACGTCAGTCGTCGTCATGAACGCCGGCGTCGCCCGCGGCGAGACGATCGCCCGCGAGGATCTGACGACGACGCGAGTCTCGGGCGTTGACGACGCGATCGCGGCCGACCAGCTCGACGACCTCGTCGGCCGGACCGCGACCGTCGACCTGCTGCCGGGTCAGATCGTGCTCGAGGACGCATCGACGGCCGACCCGATCCCGGCTCAGGGCGAGGCCCTGGTCGGCGTCGCCTTGGAGCCGTCGCAGGTGCCGGCGGATCTGGCCCCCGGCGACTCCGTGCTGGTGCTGGCCGCGCCAGAGGAAGGCGCCAACCCGGATCCCAACGGTGCCGAGCTGACGGCCGGTCAGGTCTACTCGCTCAGCGACACCGACGTGGTCGGCTCCGGAGGCGGCGTCGAGCAGGTGACCCTCATCGTCCCGGAGGCCGACTCCGCCAACGTCGCGCTCTATGCGTCGGCAGATCGCATCGTGCTCGTTGAGACAGCCGCGGTCGGGGGTGGTAGCTGATGCTAGTTGCGGTCGGTGGCGAGAAGGGTTCGCCAGGGGCGACGACCACGGCGGTCGCGCTCGCGGCCACCTGGCCCGGCTCGGCGGTCGTCGTCGAAGCCGATCCGGGTGGTGGCGACCTCGCACTCCGACTGCGGCTGCCTTCGGGTGAAGCTCTGCCGCCGACGCCGACCGTGCTCACGTTGGCCGCAGCGGCCCGCCAGCATGTCGACGATCCCCATCTCGTGGTCCGACACGCCTCCGGCATGTCCGACCACATGGGGGTGATTCCGGGTCCGATGATGGCCGAGCAGTCAGCGGGGATCGCCGGCTCATGGGATCCGCTGGCCGAGGCTCTGTCGCACTCGGCGCTCGACGTCATCGTCGACGTCGGGCGGCTCGACACCGGCTCGCCGGCGATGCCGGTCGCGGCCGCGGCCGACGTCGTGGTGATCGTCGGCCGGCCGACCGAGGTCGGAGGTCTGCGGCTTCGGGAGCGGGTCAAGGCGCTTGGTCCGGCCCTCTCGGCGCGGCGCGGCCGACCGGCGATGATCTGGCCGATTGTCGTGGCACCGAGCCGGCACGGCGACGACTACGCGGCCGACCTGCAGCATCTGCTGAGCGCCGCGGGCACGCGTCCGGTCGGTGTGAGCCACGTCGTGCACGACGCCGCGGCCGTGACCCGGCTCGAAGGCGGCGAAAACCCGACCGGTCGGCTCCTGCGTACGCCGTTGCTGAGGTCGGCCAAGGACCTCGGCGGTCTGCTGATCCCGCTCGGCGCCCGCCGTGAGGTGCCGGCTCCGCAGCAGCCGACCGGCGACCCCGGTCCGTCGCACCGCCTCAGTCAGCAGGTGGTGATGTAGGTGTCGTTCAATCGAGAGCTGGTGCTGCGGCTGCAGGCCGAGGTCGGCGAGCGGCGTACGGCGCTGCGACAGTCTCGCCGGGCGCAACGGCTGCCCGATCTCACCGGCGAGGCCGATCGGCAGCACACCCGGCCGATCATCCGCGATGTCGTCGAGGCCTACTCCCATCGCCTGTTCGAGGGCACCGGGAGCGCGCTGACCGACGCCGCGCAGGCCGAGGTGGTCAAGGCTCTCGACGCCCGGCTGTTCGGCGCCGGGCCTTTCCAGCACCTGTTGGACAACGACAAGGTCGAAGACATCCACTGCAACGGCTTCGACAAGGTCTTCGTCCGCTATGCCGACGGCACCGACGAGCAGGTCGACCCGGTCTGCGACTCCAACGAAGAGCTGATCCAGATCCTGCAAGACCTGGCGAGCTACACCGGTCTGTCGAGTCGGCCGTTCGACACCTCCAACGTGGAGCTCGACCTGCGGCTGCCCGACGGATCCCGACTGTCGGCGACCCAGGGCGTGTCGCCATGGCCGACGGTGTCGATCCGTCGGCACCGCCACCCGATCCTCGACCTGGCCCACGAGGAAGAGCTCGGCACCGTCGACCCCGAGCAGGCGAGCTTCCTGCGGGCCACCGTTCACGCCAAGAAAAACATCATGATCGCCGGCGGCACCGGCGCCGGAAAGACCACGCTGCTGCGCGCGATCGCCAGCGAGATTCCGTCGACCGAGCGGCTGATCACCGTCGAACGCACCCTCGAGCTTGCGCTCCACGAAGACGTCGACGCGCACCCCAACTGCGTGCCGTTCGAGGAGCGGCAGCCCAATGCCGAGGGTGAGGGCGGGGTGTCCCTCTCGACGCTGGTCCGACGATCGCTGCGGATGAGCCCCGACCGAGTCATTGTGGGCGAGGTCCTCGGCGACGAGGTCGTCACGATGCTCAACGCGATGACGCAGGGCAACGACGGATCGCTGTCGACCATCCATGCCAACTCGGCACTCGAGGTCACGCCGCGGCTGTGCGCGTACGCGATCCAGGCCCAGGAGCGGCTGCCGATGGAGGCGACCCAGATGCTGGTCGCCGGCGCCCTCGACTTCATCGTCTTCATGCGCAAGATCTCGTCGCAGCAGCGAGTCGTCGAGTCGATCCTCGAAGTCACGGGCTACGACGGCGAGCGGGCGACCCACTCGCACGTATGGGCCGCACCACGACTCGGCGAACGCGGCGTCCGCACCGCGGCCCAGATCACCTGCCACGACGAGCTGATCGCGGCCGGCTGGCAGCCCGCTGGCTGGGGGCAGGGGGTCGCCTGATGAGCGTTCACCCCCGTGCCTTCTTCGCGCCGACCTTGCGCGTCTTGCCCACTTTTTCACGCCGACCTTGCGCGTCCTGCTCACTTCTTCGCGGCGCAAGAGCGGTTGGCGGCGCCACATGATCGGGCTCGTCGCCCTTCTCGGAGCCGGCGTCGCGGCCGGCATCGTGGCGTTGGTCGCCCTATCCCGAGGCCGACGACTGACCCTGCCGGAGATGAAACCGAGCGGCTTGTCGGAGGCCGACCGGCGGCGGCTGACCTATGGCATCCCGATCATCGTGTTGGTCGCGCTCGTGACCCGATGGCCGATCGCCGTCCTCGCGGCCGTCGTCATCCTGCTCCTGTGGCCCCGCATCGCCGGCGCGACCGGAGTCGGGCAGGCGGCCCTCGACCAGTTGGAGGCGCTGGCGATCTGGACCGAGTCGATGCGCGACATCACCCGCGCATCGACCGGGCTCGAGGAGGCCATCCCGATCACCGCGGAGTCGGCGCCCGAGGTACTCCGGCCGTCGCTGCAACGACTGTCGGACCAGCTGGCCTCGCGGATTCCGCTCGACGCGGCGCTGCGCGACTTCGCCGCCGACGCCGATGACGCCGGGGTCGACTATGTCGTGGCGGCGCTGATCCTGAACGTCCGCACTCGCGGCCCGGAGCTCGCGGCGGTACTCACCCGGCTCGCCGATTCGACCCGCGCCGAGCTCGCGATGCGACAGGAGGTCGAGGCCGAGCGCCGTCGGCTCCGCCGGCACACGTGGATCATGTTCGGGATCGTGGCGGTCTGGATCGCCGTGCAGTTGCTGGTGGCCCGCGACCATCTGGAGCCCTTTGGGCAGCCGGCGGGGCAGGTCGTGCTGGCCGGCGTCGTCACGATGTGGATCTTCGCCGCGGTCCGGGCGCGGACGCTGTCGGAACCGGTCCGGCCCGCGCGCTTCCTCGCCTCGCCCGATCCGGTCGGCGGCGGTGGTTTCCGATGACCGATTGGGTGGTGTTGTGCGGGGCAGGCATGGGCCTCGGCCTCGCGTACCTCGTTTTCCTGCTGCGACCCGCCAAGGTCGACTTGGTCGGCGCTGCCCAGCGCTGGGAAGCGTCCCGCGCGACCTCGGCGCTACACACCCCGATGGGCGGAGCGCAGCACGGTCTGCGGGCCAAGGCCGGTCGGATGCTCGCGATCCGACTCGGTCGGCGTGGCATTCAGCTGAACCGGGTCCGCCAGGACCTCGCGATGGTCAACCGGGATCTCGAGGGATTCCTCGTCGTGACCGTGCTGAAGAGCATTGTCGGCTTCCTCGCGCCGGCGGCACTGTTCGCGTTGCTGGCGTCGGCTGGCGCGTCACCGCCTACGACCGCCCCCCTGGTCTTCGGCCTCATCCTCGGAATCGGCATGGTGTTCGTCTCGATCGAGCAGTTGCACCGCGAAGCCGACGCCCGACGTGAAGAGCTCCGCCGATCGCTGTCGACCTACCTCGACCTGGTCGCGATGGCGATGGCCGGCGGACGCGGGCACCCGGAGGCACTTCCGATGGCGGCGCAGATCGGCAACGGCTGGACCTTCGAGCTGCTCGAAGACACCGTCGTCGGTGCGCGGGACGCGGGCACGACCCCGTGGGCGGCACTCGGCGAGCTCGGCCGTCGGTGTGACATCAGCGAGCTGCGCGACCTCTCGGTGGCGCTGACGCTGGTCGCGGACAACGGCGCTCGAGTACGAGAGACGTTGATGGCGCGAGCCGAGTCGCTGAGACAGTCCAGGATCACGGCTGCCCGAGAGGACGCGAAGAAGCGATCGGACTCGATCGAGTGGAACCAGTTGGTCGTTGCGGCAGGATTCGTGGTTTGGCTGTTCTACCCCACGGTCGTCAATCTGTTCGCGAGTTAAGAGGGCTTGCTTAGACATGCGGTACGTAGAGGAGGAATGAGATGAACGGACTGGTATCAGTCTGGGTCTGGTTGCAGAACCGGCTGGCTTGTGCGCGCCGCAGCGAGGATGGCTGGGGCGCGGTCGAATGGATGGTGATCATGGTCTTCGTCGTGGCGCTGGCCTACACCGCGAATCAGGCGGCGGGCGGCTTCCTGCAGGAGAAGATTGGCGAGCTCGGTACCAACTGATGGCATCCGACGGCATGAGCACACGACGGCGCGTACGCGATGAGGCGGGGGCGAACTCGATCGCCTTCATCATCGTCATACCCGTCTTGATGCTCGCCCTCGTCGCCGGAGTGCAGTACTTCATCAAGTTCGACGCGCAGCGCACCGCCGAGGCCGCGGCAGAGGAAGGTGCGGCGGCAGCGCGTCGGTTCGATGGTTCCGCCGAAGCAGGTCAGGCCAGGGCGTACGACTTCCTCGACGACGTCGACAGCGACTCGCTCGAAGGCATTCAGGTCAGCGCGACCCGCGACGGCGTCGAAGCCTCGGTGACGGTGACCGGCTCCGCCGACGCGGTCGGCTGGCTGCCGTTCATTGACCCGAACGTCTCGGCGACGTCGACGGGCCCAGTCGAGCGGTACACGCAGTGAGGGACGACACGATGCGGCGACGGGACGAGCGCGGGACGGTCCCGTTGGAGCTCGTCATCATCGCGCCCATGCTCGCCGTGCTGCTCGCGGTGCTCGTCTTCATGTGGCGGGTGTCGGAGGCTGGCAACCAGGTGACCTCGGCGGCCGCCGAAGCGGCTCGGGCCGCCTCTTTGGAGCGCGACGTCACCGCGGCCGCCGCCGCCGGTCAAGCCGCGGCCGAGCGGACCCTCGATGACCGCGGGCTGTCGTGCGCCGACCTGGACGTCTCCATCGACGTGTCGTCGTACGAGCCGGGTGGCTACGTCGAGGCGACCGTGCGGTGCACCGCCGACCTGCAGGAGCTCGACGTACCCGGCGCCCCGGGCAGCTGGACCGAGGAAGCGTCGTTCACCGAGCCCATCGAGCAGTTCCGGGGCGGCTGATGCGAACCCGATTGATGGCATGCTGGCGACGCGTACAAAACGGGCGCGACGAGATCGGCGCGGTGCTCGCGGTCTGGCTGATCGCGGCGGCGGTGCCGATCACGTGGGGCCTCGCCGGCTACATCTACGACGGCGGCAACGTACGGGAGGCGCAGCAGATGGCGTACCGGACGGCGGAGAAGGCCGCCCGCCTCGCGGCCGACCAGCTGTCCATCGCCAGCCTGCGCTCGGACGGCAACGTGACGGTCGACGCCGGTGCCGCGATCGCGGCTGGTGAGGGTTATCTCCGCGCCGCGGGCGTTGACGGAAGCGTCGACGTGGACGGTGGCACGGTGACGGTCACCGCGACGACGACCGTCGACATGAAGGTCTTGAGTGGGTTGGGAGTCGACGAAATCGAGGTTGAAGAGTCAGCCTCGGCCGAGTCGATCAACGCCAACACCGAGCCGGAGGATATGTGATGAGACGGCCTGGACAGTGGGCACGCGCCCTGGTCACCTTCGTCGCGATGGCGGCGATCCTGATCGGGGTGCCCTGGGCCTTGATCGTGTGGGTGGGCAACCCGATGCCCCCCGAGGGCCTGGCTCTCAACGCCGGACTCACCGACGACGCCCTGATCGGCCTGCTGGCCGTCGCGGTGTGGGTGATCTGGGCGCAGTTGGTCATCGCCACCGTCGTCGCCGTCGTCGAAGAAGTACGCGGCGTCGACTTCCGTTCACTCCCCGGAGTGTTCGGTAGCCAGCACGACGTCGCCCGTCGGGCCGTCGCCGCGATCGCGCTCGCCATCGTGTCGTCGACCGCTGCTGCCGGGACGGCATCGGCCGTCACCTCCTCGCATACGGTCACCACCACACCTCGGAAGGCCGACCCGCAGGCCGACGCGGACACCGAGGCGCCGCGAGCCGCGAAGCAGACCGGCGACGACCTCCGCCTCGCCACCGTCACGGCCGAGCAGTCGGACCTGTGGACGATCGCCGAGAACCATCTCGGCAGTGGAGAGCGCTGGCCGGAGATCAAGGACCTCAACCAGGGCCGGGTCATGTCCGACGGCCGGACGTTCCGGTCCGCCAACCTGCTGATGCCCGGCTGGAAGCTGCTGATGCCGGCGGACGCCAAAGGTCTCCCGTTGGCCAGCGACGTCGAGGAGAGGGCGGTCGAAGTCGCGACGGTGACCTACACCGTCCAGGCCGGCGACAGCCTCTCCGACATCGCGAAGCGGCTCATGGGCGACCCCAGTCGGTACAACGAGATCTTCGAGCTCAATGCCAACAAGCCGCAGCCGGACGGTCAGCGCCTGACCGATCCCGACGAGATCTGGGCCGGCTGGACCCTCGAGGTCCCCCGCGTCGCAGATCACCGGGCCGAGGCGCCGCGCGAGGGGCGGCACGCCGATCATCCGGTCGGGCAGGAGCAAGAGCCCACGCAGCAGGAGCAGCAGCCGCAAGAGGAGCAGCAGGCGCCGCGGCGGCAGGCCGAACCCGAGCACACCCCGGAGCGTGTCACGGTTCCCGAGCGCGCGCAGGGTGAGGCCGACCACCCGCGCCAGCACGGCGCGCAGCCGCCCGAGCAGCATCCGTCGACTGCTCCGCACTCCGAAGGTCCGCGGTCTGAAGGCCCACGGTCGGAGGGCCCACGGTCGGAGGGCGAGTCGTCGGCACCGGCGACTCGGTCGCATTCCGACCGGCCATCCGCCAGCTCCGACTCCGAGCCCGTCTCGTCGGTCTCGTCCGAGGATGAGCCCGGCGTCCCCGTGCTCGCGGTCGCCGGAGTCGGAGCCGTCGTGGCCGCTGGCCTCGTCGGCCTGCTCCGGTTGCGTCGCACCTGGCAGCGGTCGGGGCGGCGGCCGGGGCAGCGGACCCCCGGACCCGGCTTGGCGGCGATCGTGCTCGAAGAGGAGCTGACCTCCGGCGCCGACCTGGAGGGCGTCGACCTGGTCGATCACGCGCTGCGTGGCCTGCTGGCCTGGTGCCGCGACGGCGGCAACGGTGGGATGCTGCCAGTTATCCAGGCTGCCCGGATCACCGAGACGGGCGTGGAGCTCTACCTGGCGGAGGCGGCGTCGCTGCCGGATCCGTGGGAGTCGTTGCGCGGCGACACGGCCTGGATGCTGACCCGCGACGCCGAGGGCTTCGCCGTCTTCAACGACGGTGGCCCCGCTCCGTACCCCGCCCTGGTCGCGCTCGGCGCCGACCCGGAGGGCGGACAGATCCTGGTCGACCTGGAGTTCCTCGGGACGTTGAGTCTCGAAGGTCCGCGGTCAGACACCGAACGCATGTTGGCCGCGTTGACTACGGCCCTGGCGACGTCGCAGTGGGCGGACCACCTCGACGTCACCATCGTCGGCACGCACCCCGATCTCGAAGGGGTGATGCGGACCGGTCGAGTCAAGTACCTGCCCGAGGTGGGCGACCTGTTGAGCGACCTCGCCGTACGCGTCAGGGAGGATGCGTCGGCCTGGTCCGAGCTGGAGGTACGCGATGTGACTGACGCACGAGTGAACCAGCAGCCGGAGTCGGCTGGGCTGTGCGTGCCGGAGATCGTGTTGCTCGCGGCAGAGCTCACCCCGGAGCAGCGCGTCCAACTCGCCCGCCTCCTCGAGGACCTCCCACGAGTGGCGGTCGCCGCCGTCACGACCGGCGACGCCGTCGGCGACTGGCGGCTGCATCCCGACGCGGACGGCGACGACCAGCGCGACTGGATCTTGGAGCCGGTCGGCCTGCGACTGCGACCGGCCCGACTCGACGACGCGACCTTCGAGCGGATCCTCGAACTCCTCCGCACCGCGGACGAGCCTCCAGAGGGTCCGCCGGTCGACCTCGCCGAGCCGACCCTCGGCGAGCCGTCGGCCCCTTCGCTTCCGCCAGAGTCGGCCGGACGGCACGCCAGCGGTCGACACGCCTCCGATCACGTCTGGCCGCGGCCGCGCAGTGGCGAGGCGACCTGGCGGGCCCCCTCGACCGACGAGGACGAGCGGCGCGATGACGACCTACTCGAGGCCTCGTCTTCGCGCATGACGTCGGCGCCGGTCATCGACAACCTCGGCTCGCCGCGCGTCGTGAACCCGGCGGTCGAGATCCCGGACAACCGGCTTCCCCGCGTACTCGCGTTCCTGTGCTACCTCGCCGGAAACCGCGGATGCTCGCACGAGCAGCTCGACGAGGCGATGTTCCCCGGCGCCCGGGTCAACCCCGACACCCGGACCCGCTACATCAACTACGCCCGCACGCTCCTTGGAAAGGGTCCCGACGGCATGGACTACCTCCCGCGCCGCAACTACACCGACCTGTCGCCGGACGTCGTCACGACGTGGGAGCTGTTCCACAACCTGGTCGGCGACGACCCGTTCAGCGCGCCGACCGACCGGCTCGAGCGCGCGTTGAGCCTGGTGCGGGGTCGGCCATACGAGGGTGGCAAGCCGGCGTGGTACGGCTGGTCCGAGCGCACGGCGCGGCGGATGTACGACCTGATCGCCGACACCGCCTGCGCGCTGGCCGATCGCCGATTCAAGGACGGCCAGTGGCGAGCCGCCGTCGACGCGGCCCTGCTCGGTTGGTCGATCGAGCCGGTTCAGCAGTGGCTTTGGCGGGTCCATATCCAGGGCTTGCGGGCGCTCGGCGACGTCGACGAGGCGCGCCGGATCGCGCAGGAGCGCAACGCCTTCTCCGAGGAGCTCGAGTTCGAGCTGGAGCCCGAGACCGAGGCGCTGTTCGACGAGCTCGGCCTCTTCGGCAGCGTCCCCGCCGCCGGCTGACTCCGATCGCAGCGATCGCGCCGAGTGTTGGCGTGGAACCGCCGCTCCGGCCGGGGTGTTGGCGTAGATCTGCGCCAACACTGCGCGGCCGCCGGCCCGGACCCGCGGGTGAACGGCGTGTCCGGTAACGGACGGTAAACTTCGCCGAATGTGACACACGGTGACGACTTTGTACCGTGTCCGGATCGCGTGTCCGGTTGCGTGTCCGGGACAACAGACTGAGCTGACCTGCATGAATGCGGGACATCAGCGAAACGCACTCGATCGACTGAATGCTGACTGGAGTGACACTCAGTCATCACCCTATGCCACCGATCAAATCAAGCGCTGGTCCTATCGCTGGCTGGCGCTCGCCGGATGCGAAACCCCCGAAGACGTCCTGAAAGCGTGCTACCGCTTCGATGACTCCACCAACACTGTCCTGCTCACTCTGCTCCGGATCGTGCACGGCCGTTACGAGGGCCGTGACCTGGCTGCCCGGCTGGTCCTCCAATCCCTGCTGGGCCCAGCCGTCCGCGACTACCTCCCCCGATTCTCTCGCGCCTTCGACGACTCCGGAGATGCCGCGTCGGCGCTCATCGCCGCCCTGGTGGAGACGATCGCTACGTACCCCCTCAGCGAACGCACTCGGGTCAAGCGTCGACTGCTGACCCGAACCGGCACCACCCTGCGCCGGGAGGCGCGGGCGTTCGACCGGATCGACCGCAAGACCCAGGCGCTCCGCGACCGCCGCGAGGTGCCCTGCGACCCGGTCGCCCTCGGCGAGGTCTTCGACGACGCCGACGAAGCCGCGCCGGATCCGCTGGTCGAGGCCACCGAGGCGCTGGCGGCCGCCGTACGCCGTGAGGCGATCAGCCTCGAGGACGCCCGGCTGATCGCCCGACATCACCTCGCCGCCGACCCGGCGCCGTACGCCGAGCTGGCCGACGAGCTGCACATCTCCGAGGCCGCCGTACGCCAGCGCTGCTCGCGCATCGTCCGCCGGGTGGCCGCGTCGACGGCCGCGGTCGCGTAAGCGCCAACCGCTCCCAAACGGTCACCGCAAACGGGCACTCGCCGACTGTCACAAATCCCCTCCACGGCTGCGGGTTAGGGCATCGGGCTCCGCCCCGGCGCGCAGCGGAGGGAGATGTCGATGTCACCAGAACAGCACGAAGCCGCATCGACCGATGCTGAACGGGTTGTCGCCGATGCCTGGCATCGCGTGCTGGACTTGGTGGACCGGCTGATCGCGCAGCCGATCGACGCCACGACGTACAACGAACTGCGGACCTACCTCGACGATGACGCCGACGACGCGCTGGCCGCCTACGAGCAGGTCACCGCCGACGGGGTCGCCGCGCTGCTGGACCGGGTCGACCAGCTGAGCGAAGCGCCGCCGACGCTCGCCGTGCTCGACGGTGGCGAAGGCAGCGGAAAGGCCGCCTCATGAAGTGGCCGCTGAAGAGCTCCCACAAGCACCGGTCGAAGAAGTCGGCCGAGGTGGCCGAGTCGTCGCTCGGGCACTGGACCAACGGGTCGAGCCTGAAGACCAAGGCGGCGACCGTGCTGCTCGTCGGCGCCCTCGTGCTGAGCCCGGCCGGTCTGGTGGTCGGCCTGGCGGCCGCGTCGAGTGGGTCGGCGCCGGTAACCGAGACGCAGACCGCGGACACCCGAGGTGAGCAGGCGGCGGTCGAGGAGTTCGCGGCTCGGTTCGTCACCACCTGGCTGGTCGCGAACGCCGACAATGCCGAGGACCTGCTCGTTGGCCTGGTCGAGATTCCCGACAGCGCCGAGTTTCCGTCGACCGGGCTCCAGGCGAGCGACCCCACGGTCGCCGGCGTGGAGCAGCTCGAGGGCGGGATCTGGTCGGTGACGATCGCGGTCACGACTGTGGACCCGGCGGCCTCGGCGCCGGGCGTACGCCGCTTCTTCCGCGTGCCGGTGGTTTACGACACCGGACGGCTCGTGGCGCTGGCCCTGCCGGCTCCGACCGCGGCACCCACCATGGCTGAGACCCCAGACCTGGGCTACCCGAGCGACTTGTCGACCGGTCACCCGGCCTGGCGCACGGTGGGCGGATTCATGACCGCGCTGCTCGCCGGCAAGGGTGACATCACTCGCTACCTCACCCCAGGAACCCGTGTCGCGCCGGTCGTGCCGGTTCCGTTCGGCGCGATCCGGATCAACCAGATCGCGGCCTCGGTCGACGTCGGTGAGGAGCCGGCGCACGTCCCGGCGGACGGCCAGCAGCTGCCGGTGCTCGTCACCGTGAGCGGGCTGACATCGGCCACCGCGAGCAGTGGTCTCACCGTCCAGTACGCGCTGGTGCTCACCGGCCGAGACGGTCGGTGGGAGGTCACCGAAGTCGAAGCTTCCCCCCACGTCGAAGTCGGGGTGGGGGATGTGTCAGGCGAGCCGTCGGCCGATGGCTCCCCGGCGGAGGAGGAAGAATGATTGTTGACCTGATGGGGCAGTCGACAGGCCTGGTGACTGGCCTGATCGGGATGTCCGACTGGTCGGTGCAGCTGGCGGCGTCAACCGTGCACTCAGTCGCGGACTCGGCGTCGACGCAGGCGGCATCCGGCGGTCTGATCGACTGGACCTCGCGCAAGCTGCGGGAGTTTCGGATCCTGATCCTGCTGGCCGTGTGGGTGTTCGTCGCCGGCATGGTCGGATTCGTGTACGCCCGGACCAAGGGGTCGTGGGGTGCCACGCTCGCCGCGATCATCTTGGGCGCGGTCGTGCTGGCCGGCGTGCACAACATGGACGCGCTGCAGGGCAACGTCGGCGCCGAGATCAACAGCGCGCCGGCGATCCACGGCATCGCCCACCTGTAACGGACCGTGAGTACGGTGGCCGCCGAGGTGACCCCTGCCCCGGACCAGACCGAAGTGGTCCGGTGGTACACCCACGCGCGTCGCTTCCCGATCCTGATCGGGAAGGCCGGCATGAACGGCGATCCGCTTCCGGGCGGCCCGTACACGTCGACCCAGGTCGTCGCGTGGTTCGGCACCCTGTCGGTCCTCTATCTCACGCGGGGTTTCTGGGGCCAGTTCGACGGGTTCACCAACGGCCTGTTGCTGCTCGGTATCCCGATCCTGGTCGGTTGGGCGGCGCGCTGGATCCCGCACGACGCCCGCAATCCGGTCCTGGTCGGCGCCGGCTGGGTGCGGTGTTTCGGTGCGCCGCCCGAGGGTCGGGTCGACGGCATCCCGGTACGGCTGCGTCGCGAGTACCGGATGCGGCACCAGTTCGTCGTGGACTCCAGAAGCTTCGGGCAGCAGGGCGGGCTGTCGGATGTGCAGGCATTGCTGGCGGGACGGAGGTGACCTGATGCGATCCGCGATCTCGACGCTGTCGGGCAACCTGATCTGGTCGCGACACGGAACCGTGTGGGCCGGCTGGCGGATGACCGGGCTGTCGTACGGCCACCGCCCCGTCAAGCACAAGCGCGAGATCCGTACGTTGCACCAGGCGCTGATGCGCGGCCTGATGGGCGAGTCGCTCTGGCTCGGCACCCGCGCCGGCCTCGACCCGCATGCCGTGGTGGAGCGGATGCTCGACGGCATCGATATCCGCGTCTACCCGGACTGGGCGGCCGAGTGCGCCGCGACGCTCGACAGCCTGAGCGAGATCGGGCCCGGCCAGCGCGCCCTGTGGCTGTGGGTGCCGCTAGGCGACCACCGCACGCAGCGGGTCGCCGAGCCGTTGCGGGCCGCCCTCAACAACGTCAAGGACGCCATCGGCCTGCCGCGGGCCGCCGTGTCCGACGACGAGCTCGAACGCCGGCGAGGCCAGGCCGACCAGGTTGCCAAGTCGATCCCGGCCGTCTTCGACCCACAGCCGGTAAGCCCGGCACAGACCACGTGGATGTTCTTGCACGCCCAACAGCGCGGCCTGTGGCTCGACTTCGACCTGCCCGACGGCGGAGACGCGCTCGACCTGATGCGGTCCGGCTGTGAGCTGGGCAGCCCCATCGTCGACGAAGGCGCGAAATCTGACCATCGCCAGGGTGCGCTCCGCCAGCTCGCCATGTCACCGGAGCAGCGACGACTGGTGAAGCTGGCATCCGACGGCCCTGGTGGGGAGCTGGTCGACTCGTACCAGCAGATTCGGGTGCTGTCGCGGCTGCCCCGGCAGGGCATGGTGTTTCCGGGCTCCGAGATCGTCGGTCAGATCGACAAGTGCGGGCTGGACGTCGACTGGGCGATGCGGCTACGGGTGCGCTCCTCCGACGAGGCTTCCAAGCGCAACCGCAAGGCCCTGGTCAACCTGAACGACCAGATCTACCAGCGGTCCGAGGAGGTCAGCGTCCGGCACACCGACCTCGATGACATCAAGGACGCGCTGGCCGAGTACACGACGATCCTCGCGCGTGATCACAACGAGGTCGAGGTCGAGGCGACCACCCTTTTCGCCGTCGCCGGATCGACTTCGGAGGCCTGCCTCGACCAGGGTCGCCAGCTCGACGAGTTCCTCGCCAGCTTCGAGGCGAAGACGGCCGCGCCGATCGGCCATCAAGGCGAGCTCTGGCAGGAGATGCTGCCTGGCTTCCCTGCGACCAAGATCATCGCCGACTTCGCTCACCCGTCGACGTCCTCGACCTGGTCGGCCACCGTGCCGTTCGTCGGGGCCGACCTCGGCGACTCGCGTGGGCTCGCGTTCGCGATCAACCTCACGACCGGTGTTCCGGGGGTGGTCCATCTGGACGTCGCCGGCGCATCGTCGCGTGGCCAGTCCGGCTCGTTCGCGCTGATCGGCGAAAAGGGTGGCGGCAAGTCGTACGCGATGAAGAAGATCGCCGCCGGCGTGATCGACCAGGGTGGCCGGGTCATCACGCCGGACCGTACGCCGTCGGGTGAGTGGTCTCGCTGGGCGACGTCGATCACGTCGTCGGTTGTGGCGGACTGCACCGAACCCGAATACAGCCTGTGCCCGCTGCGCTTCTTCGGCCCCGACATCGGGTCTCGGGTGGCGCACTCGTTCTTCATCACGCTGCTGGGCGTCGCCGCCGACGACGACGCCGGCACGCTGCTCGGCGAGATCCTGCACCCCGAGTACCTGACGGTGCACGGCATCGCGTCGTCCGGTGACCTGTTGGCACACCTGACGTCGGGTGACGCGTTCACCGATCCCGACGACCAGCAGCTGGCTCGGCAACTCGCCCGGCGCATGCGTACGTATGCCAACAAGGACCTCGGCCGGGTGATCTTCGACCCGATGCTGCCGGCGCTCCCGGATTCATGGCGGGCCCTGGTCATCCGGACTCACGATCTCGAGCTGCCGACCCGTGACCAGCTGAACCACGAGCACCTGTTCCGGGGCCTTCGGATCGAGGCCAAGTTCGGCCGCGCGATGTATGCGCTGATCGCGGCGATGGCCCGCCAGGTGTGCTTCGCCGACCCGACCGAGCCGGCGCTGTTCCTGGTCGACGAGGCGCACTTCCTGACGGCGTCGCCGGAGGCCGAGCACGAGGCCAAGCTGTTCCTGCGCGACGACCGCAAGCACGGCTGCGCCCTAGGCGTCGCCTCGCACGACGCCGAGGAGGACTTCGGCTCGGCGACCCTGTGGGGCCTGATCCCGACGCGCATCCTGATGCGCCACCAGGACCGGACGATGGCGGCCCGCGGTCTCGCCCGCCTAGACCTCGACCCGGGCGACGAGGACCTGCTCGAGCTCATCCAGCATCAGACGTCACCGCCGGATCGCAGCACCCTGGTCGTCCCCGAGCACCGTCGGGGCGAGGGGTTGATGCGTGACGTCCACGGTCGGACCGGGTTCATCAAGGTCCTGGCGCCGGCGCTGGAGCACCGAGCCTCCGCGGCCAACACGACACCCGGGCGGCGCGGAAGCGGTCTGGCCGAGACCGCACAGGTCGGAGCCGAGCCGTGATCCATCGACTGGCGAAGCGGGCGTGGGTGCTGTTGGTGCTCACGCCGACGCTTGTCATGCTGTCGATGTCGCGGGCCGCCGCCGACTCGGACGTGTCCCGACCGGCCGCCGCGCTCTCGTGGATGGACCTGCACGACTCGCGCGGCATCTCGATCTGGGACTACGACCTGTCGCTCGACCGCGGCGGCATCACGAGCCCGTTGAAGATGGTGTGGTCGGTCTTCGCCGACATCGGTTGGCACATCTATACCTGGCTGGTCGGCTCGGCGATGTGGCTGATCGACTTCACCCTGTCGTTCGGCTGGCTGGAGCCGTTCGAGCGGCCGGCCGAGGCGGTGTCCGACTCGCTGGCCGACGTGATCACGCGGTTTGGCGCGTTGCCGGTCATCCTGACGCTCGCCGGCGTCATTGCCGCTGTGCTCATCATGGCCGGACGGTTCGCCACCGGCCTGTACGAGTTCTTCGCCGCCGCCACGATCGCCGCGCTCGCGGTCGGCGTACTCGCGTCGCCGATCCACTACCTCACCGGCAGCGACTCCTGGCTCGTCCAGGCCCGCGATCTCGGTCTCGAGGTGGGCGGGTCCTTATCGGCCGACCGTAACGATCGATCGTCTCCCGACCCGGACGAGATCCGGGAGGACATGTCGCAACAGCTCGCCGACATCTTCATCCGCGCGCCGCACCAGCTGGTCAACTACAACGCCGTGATCGACGGCACCGACTGCGAGAGCGCGTACGACGCCGGCCTTCGAATGTCGCACGCGACGTGGGTGCAGTCGACGGTCGACGGCCGACCGACCTACAAGCTTGTCGATTCGGCCACGGGCAAACCCGTCGAGCTGCCCGAAGGTACGACGCTCGCCGAGCTCTACGGCATCCCGGCGGACAAGGTGGCGATTCAGGCGGCAGCCAACAAGGTCCCTGAGCAGCGTTCCATCGTCGCCAACTGTGACCCGGCGCTGGGCGACGCCGCGGACAACCCGTCGTTTACCCAGGTGATCAACACGCTGGCGCTCGGCATCGGCGGCATCTTCCTGGCGATCCTCGCGCTCGCGTTGTGCCTGGCCGTGTGGGCATCGGCGATCTACGCCCTGATCCTGGCGATCAAGGCGCTGTGGAATCTCATCACCGGCATCCTTCCCGGCGGCCAGCGCCTAGGCCTCACGCGCACGATCTCCGAAGTGATCATCGCGTTGATCGTCGTCTTGGCGGCGGTCATCTTCCTGATGGCGTACCTGCAGGTCGTCACTTCGGTGTTCAACAGCACCGAAGGACCGCCGATGAAGCGCTTCGCGATCCTCGATCTCCTGCTGATCGGCGGCATCATCGTCTGGCTCCGCATGCGCAAGGCGCTCAAACGGGCCGCCGAGCAGCTGGCGCGGAAGATGGCGGCTCGACCCAACTCCAAGCCGACCAAGATCGGGTCCGGAATCGGCCCGGCCAGGACCTGGGCGACCGCCCGTCGGATCGGCAGCCAGGCCCGGCAGGCGGCCGGGACCGGCGGACGGGCGGTGGTCGTGGCAGGCAGGCACAGCCGGACGGCGGCCGGTGCCGGTGGGATGGCCGCATTCGCCGGCGTATGGGGCGTCGGTCGAGTGGTGAAGAGCGGGTCCAACTGGTCCCGATCGAAGCCGGACGAGTCCAGTGCGGCGCAGTCGGCCGCCGAGCAGACGGTGCAGGCGTCGGCGACCGCGCCACCGGACGCCAACGACGCCACGGCATCCGGTGGTAGGGGACCTGACAACCGACCGCCGCGACATTCGGAGGTCAGCCTGGCCCGGGAGCGGGCGATCCGGCATCGGCTCGAGACCGCGTCTCGTCCCGGCCGGCAGGGCGGGCTGCATTCGGGGCTGCCCAGCACGGCGCCTCGCGAACCGGCTGCGCCTCCGGTGCGTAGGCCGGCTCGGCCGGCGCCGGAGATCCCCGACGTCGTCGTGCGCGACGGCCATCGCGCCCGGAGTCGTACGCGTGAGCCTGACAAGCCGACCCGGGTGCCGCTGTGACCGGACGACGGTGGGCCCTGATCGCCGGGGCCAGCTGTCTGATCGTGATCGCGCCGCTGATCGCGGTGCCCCTGATGGTGGCGGTGCTGGTCGCCGGCGGAGCGGCCGCTGAAGGACCGGCGTTTTGCGCCAACAACACCGGATCGCTCACCCAGGTCAGCACGACCGAGGGTGCCGGATCGTCGTGGGAGAGCCTGACCGATCGGCAGCGGCAGATCGCCGGCACGATCATCCTGGTCGGCCAGCATCGCGGCGTCGACCTCAACGGGATCATCGCGGCGTTGATCACCGGCTATCAGGAATCCAAATACCAGGTGTACGCCAACGACGGCACCGGTAGCGACCTGGCGCCGGAGCAACTCGGCATCGAGCGCTCGCTGAGCCTGCCGCACGACGCGGTCGGGACCGATCATGGCTCGCTCGGCGTCTTCCAGCAGCAGTGGCCGTGGTGGGGCACGATGCCCGATCTGATGGATCCGCAAACGTCGGCCGAGAAGTTCTACGCCGCGATGCTCGACAAGGTTCCCAACTATCAGATGCTCGAGCCGGGCGACGTCGCCCAGACGGTCCAGGTGTCGGCGTACCCCGACGCCTACGACGACTGGGTGCCGCTGGCCCGACAGCTGCTGGCCCACGCCGGCCAGCTCGGCGGTGTCTTCGACGCGGCGTCCGGTGCCGGTGGCGACCTCGACAACCTGTCGGTATCGAACCTCTGCGGGCCGGGCGCAGCGATGGACTGCCCGGCGACCGGCCTCGACGTCGAGCAGGGCTTGACGCCCGATGCCTTGCGGGTGCTGCGCTGCGTCGACCAGCGGTTCGGTCGGCACGACTACCTCGGGGTCGGCGAACGCACCAACAACCCGACCTCCGACCACCCGTCGGGGCGGGCCGTCGACATCATGATCGACCGATGGCAGTCCGCCGCCGGCAACGCGGAGGGTCGGGCCATCTCGCGCTGGGTCGCCGCACACGCCGGGCAGCTCGGCGTCACGTACGTCATCTTCGACGCCCAGATCTGGTCGACCGAGCGGGCCGGCGAAGGGTGGCGGCGCTATCAGCATCCGTCGGGCCAGACCGACCCGACCGCGCTGCACCGCGACCACGTCCATGTGTCGGTCAGTGGCAACGCCGCCGGCCAGCCGACGCTGGGCGGTCGCTGGGCGCCGCCGCTGCCACCCGGGTCGTACACCGTCACCGCGACCTTCGGCGACTGTTCGAGCCTGTGGTCGTCGTGCCACACCGGCGTCGACCTGGCGGCGCCGGCCGGCCGGGTGATCTCGGCCGCGCACGCGGGTCGGGTCACGACCGTCGGGTGGGATGGCGACGGCTACGGCAACTACACGGTCATCTCTACCGGCAACGTCGACGTCTACTACGCCCACCAGACGACGATCCGGGTGAGTGAGGGCCAGGTCGTGGCGGCCGGCCAGCCGATCGGCACCGTCGGCGCCACCGGCAACACGACCGGCGACCACCTGCACTTCGAGGTACGTGTCGACGACCAATCCGTCGACCCCGAACCCTTCATGATCGCCCGCGGCGTCAACCTTCGGGAGCTGCAATGAATCGTCTGCGTGGACTGTGGATATGGTCGACGATCGCCGTCGTCGTGATCCTCGTCGGCATCGTGTGGATGTGGCCGACCCCGCCACCGTCGAGCTCGTCCGCCAACGAGGCGGCCGACTCAGGTCGACGGATCGAGCCGAATCTCTTCGTCGGCCCGCCGCACCAAGGCGGCGGTCATCACGAGGAGCAATGGACGTCGCGGCCGTGGCGACCGGTTGCCGAGGGCTTCGCCCGCGACTTCGCCGACCCGGGGCGTGGCGTCGCGGACTGGCGTCGGCGCGTCGGCCGCTGGGTCACCGATTACCTCGCCGAGCAATATCGGCACACCGCCGCGTACCGAATCCCGGTGGGGCGGCTCGACGCGGTCGACGGACCGAGGCGAGCGAGCCAGGCCGTGACGGCGACCGCGTCCTACCGAACGGGGCTCACCCTCATCCTGCGGCTCGAGGTGTTTCCCGCCACGGGGTGGAAGGTCACCCGGGTGACTCCGGTGGACGCCACGGCCGGAATGTAACGGTTGCAAGGAGGCAAGCCATGGCTGATCGCGACAGGTCCGGCGACATCGTCTGGGCGGTCATCGCGGCCGCACTGTTCGGCATCCCAACCCTGATCATCGGCAGCGTGACGACGGGATGGGCCGACGCGACCGACTGGATGCTCGAACATCACGTCGTCGTACCCGCGACCGCGCATCCGATAGTGGCCCTTCCCGGGGCCGAAGGCGCCGGCATCGACTGGCCCCGGATCGCCATCGCCGCGGGCGCGTTGCTGGTGCTGACCTTGACGATTCGGATCGTGAGCGGACTCGTTGCCGCCGCCACGTCGCGCCGCGGCTTCGTCGAGCGGCCCGGCCGCCGTCGGCGACTGGACGCCGGCTGAAGTGTTGGCGCGAATCTGCGCCAACACCTTCCGGGAACCTGCGGCTTTGCGCCAACACTTCAGCGAGTACGTCAACCGCCTGCGGCCGCGCCACGGCGACAATGGCCCGATCGGTAGGCTCGGGACTTCAGTCGACGAGGAGGTCTCCGATGGCCAAGCGTGCCCGCACCCGCCCGCGAGCCGAGGCGGCAGGCGAGGTCGGCCCGCGACAGCCGTGCCCCTGCGGATCGGGCAAGCGCTACAAGGCCTGCCACGGCGCCGGCGGCAGTGTTGCTCCCTACGTCCGCCGGCCGTTCGCCGAGCTTCCCAGCGAGTGCGACTGGGTCGCGATGCGCGAGTTCGTGCCGGCGGCGACCGCCTCCCTGACGCTGAAGGACGCCTCGAGCGAGCGTGCCGTCGTCGCGTGCACGCTGCTGCCGGCCGCGATGCCGGCCATGGTGCGACCCGACGGGACGATCTGGCTTGGCCTCCAGGTACAGCACGGCTTCGGCGATCCGAGTCGAGACCTGGCGTACGCGCTCGAACTGGCCCTCGATGCCGAGCCGGGCACCGACATCCAGGTGGTCACCGATCCCGGACCGGGGTCGCGGCTACAAGATAGCCTCGACACCGGGGCGGCGTTCGAGGTCGACGTGCACGATGGCTTCGACTTCTGGATCGCCGACGTCGAAGACTCGACTGGCGAGATCGCGGCCACGCTCGAGTCGGCCAACGACGCCGCCGCGCCGACGGGTCGCCTGGCAAGCGTCGAGGCGGCGTACTGGACCCGGCTCGGCGACCGCGAGTTTGTCCGGTGGGTGTTGCGGCACGACGAGGACGCCGTGCTCGACGCGCTGGCGCGCCTCCATGTCGCCGACGCCGATCGGCTCGTCGAGGGAAGTCGGCTGATCGGATCGTTCCGCGCGTACGGATTGATCGTGCCGGTCTGGGAGCTGGCGACTGATACCGGCGCCGACGCCTTGGAGGAACCGATCGGGCAACTGTCCGCCCGACTCGATGAGGCGATGGCGGTCGACAAGCCGCTGTCGGCCGATCAGCGCTCCGCCCGTAACGGCCTGACCAGTCGGCAGTTGACGATTCATTGATTTGACAACGTCGCCATGCGGGCGATTTGCGACTAACACGCCGTAAACAGGGCAATTATGCTAGCCATCGAGCGGGCGAGCGCGCTTGCGCCACTGTGGGGCCTTAACTACTGTGTGGCTCAGCCCGGTTGTCGTTGTTTCCCCCGTCAGCGACAGCCGGGTTTTACTTTGCCGGAAACGATTACGTGACCGGGCCTCTGGCGATCGGGCAAGACATGCAACGCGGCCCGCCGCGACCCGAGCCGAGCTCCGAACCCGCGATCGCCACGACCTCGATCCCGGCCGCTTCCAGTCGGGCGTTGGTCTCCACGTTGCGCTCGTAGGCGACCGCGACGCGGGGCGCGATCGCGAGCGTGTTGTTGCCGTCGTCCCACTGCTCGCGCTCGGCCGTGACCGGGTCGAGTCCGGTGTCGATGCGATGCAGGGCGTCGATGCCCATCGCCCGCGCGGCCGCCTGCAAGAACGGCTCCGGGCCGGCCACGTTGAGCACGACACCGGCGTCCGGTTGGTGCGCGGTCAACGTGTACGCGACGAGCGAGTCGGCCAGATTGGGATAGACGACCACTTTGTCGGTGTCGACCATCGTGACGACCGTGTCGAGGTGCATCGTGGCCCGCTCTTGGGCGATCGGCACCGCGAGGACCGTGTGCGCCAGGTCGTAGCCGAACAGCTGGCGGGCAAACCGCTCGACGCCGGCGGGAGTCGTTCGCTCGCCGACTCCGATCGCCACGACGCCGGCGGCGAGCTGCAGCACGTCGCCCCCCTCGACATGCTCGAGATCGCCACCATGCATGCGATCGACGCCGCGAAAGCGAGGGTGTTGCGCGTAGATCAGCTCGGTCAGCTGGGTCTCTCGTTCGCGGGCCGGCATCGCCAGGCTGGTCACGGCGACGCGGTCGCGCATCCACACCGACGAGTCACGGGTGAACAGCAGGTTGGGCAGCGGGTCGATGAGGAAGTCGTCGTGCGCCAGCAGACTCGACACCAGCGAGTGCTCGACCCGAAGCTCGTCGTTGCGGATGCCCGCGATCAGCGCCTGGGCGAGGGCGTCCGGAGTCCGGTCGTGGAGCGCCTCGTTGAGGTACGCCCGGATCGTGTCGCCGACATGCAGGTTGGCGCAGACCTGCGTGATGGCGACCTGCCGGGCCACCGGGTCGGCCAGCGTCTCGACCAGCAGGTCGGACAAATAGAGCACCTCGACCTCGCGGTCGCGCAGCGCTTGGGCGAAGGCGTCGTGCTCATCCTGGGCCCGGCTGATCCACGGAATTCCGTCGAACAGCAGCGAATCGTTGTTGCGAGGGGTCAACCGTTTCAGCTCCGGCCCCGGACGGTGCAGGAGCACGATCTCGAGTGGGCCGACCTCGCTGTCGGCTCCGACGTGCTGCTGGGTCATACCGACTCCCGAGACAGGGTCTGTCCGGCCTCCGCGTCGACCGGCTCGGCGGGCAGCGTACCTCCTAGCAGCAGCGGAACGATCACACAGCCGGCGGCGACGAAGACCGCGATGCCCGAGTCGTTGAGCAAGCTCCCCAGCAGCGCGGCCGTCGCGGTGCTGACGCCGGCCCCCAACTCGACCGGGGTGGCCGACGCCAGCAGGCGCCGCCCGGCACCCGTCCGCGGGGCGAACAGCCCGGCCAGCGTCAGGATCAGGAACGGCGCCAGAATCGCGACCGGACTGTGCAGGAGGATGTACCAACTGGCGTCCAGCTTGCGTTCGACGACCTCCCACGCGGTGCCATCGAGGAGTTGGCCCACGAAGCGCCCGAGGTGGGTCTGGTTGTCGGAATCGCGTTGATAGTCAGCAATCGCGATCACCGTGACAGCGGCGACGCCGGCCGCCAACGCACCGGCGACCCGGGCCGGCGAGAGCCTGATGTCGGTCGCGATCATGGTGAGCAGGACGATCGACGGTACGAGCGCGAGCACGCCCCCGAAGTCGGACCCGAGGCCCGGCGTACCGTCGATCACGATCAGCGTGCCGCCGATCACCACCGCCAGCCAACGGGCCGACCGAACAGGCTGTCCGTTCATGGCCGCCGCCATCGAGACCAGGCCGCTGACCGCGAAGATGGCGAACGGCATGTTTCCGAGACCGGTGAAGCGACCAGCGACGATCGGGTTGTAGCCGAGCAGACCGTTGAGCTGGAGATGCGAGCCGGTGATGACGTCGAGGGCGAGCACGAGCGCCGTCACGACCGCTACCGCGACGGCGGGGCCGAATCGATGTCGGCGCCAGCTGCCGGCGAACGCGATCGCTGTGACGAGGAGCGTCGCGACGAGCAGGCACCCGATCCAGGCCAGCCGCGAGCGATCGGCCGTCCACCAGGGCACGAGATTGGCC
This sequence comes from Nocardioidaceae bacterium, assembly GCA_035630615.1. Taxonomy (GTDB): domain Bacteria; phylum Actinomycetota; class Actinomycetes; order Propionibacteriales; family Nocardioidaceae; genus DATFRX01. The sequence goes on along the minus strand of DASQKI010000046.1, from coordinate 35,937 downwards.
AAGAGTGTTGCCGCCGGAAACGCCGCCACGACCACACCACCGACCCGCACGGCCAAGCGCCATCGCTGGAGATGCACCAGGAGCAGGCCGATGACCAGGGCGGCCGACGTCAGCCCGACCCAGGAGCGCACGAGCGGTGGTGTGTCGGTGCGGTGGGCGGCCGCGGCATCGGCGGCGTCCAGCAGGTCCGCTCGAGCGTCCGCCGCTGAGATGTCTTGCCGGCCGATCGTCATCGGCCGACCGGCCATCGCCGCAGGCCGCTCCCGATCGAGGGCGGCGAGCGCCGTGGGCGCCACGTCGATCAGCTGGACGTACGGCGCTCGACCGGTGCTGGCCGACACCATCAGCCCCGGGGGGATGCCGTCGCCGTACGCCAGCGCGAGATGCATCGCCGGGTCACCGTTGGGCCGATCGGACACCCCGACCACCAGGAGCAAGGTGCGCGGATCCGCGGCCGAGGCCTGCGCGACCTCGCCGACGAGCCGGTCCACCTGGGCGAGGTCGGCGTCGTCCTTGTGGTGGATGACGGGGCCCGAGATCAGCGCCAGCGGGCACCCCCTCCACGACTCCGACCACTCCGCTGGCGATGCCGGGTCGTGGAGTACGGGTCGAAGGGCGGGCGAGTTGATCGCGGCGAGCTGGGCGTCGATGCCGTAGGTGCGGACGCAGCTGACCTCCTGACCCAGCAGACCGGGTTCGGCGCCGAAGTTGCGGCTCTCGTTGGCTTCGATGACGACGTCTGGATGGACCGTCAGGCCGTCCGCGTACTGGTTGCTGCACGACCCTTCGGCGTCGCTGTGCCGAGCGCGGTTGCCGGCACCGAGCGTGACCCAACCGTCGCGCGGACACGAGAACGACGACGCCCCCCGAGCTGTCAGGGAACCCACAGCGGATCGATCGGCGAGGGCGTCGAGTTGGGGAGTCGTTTCCGGATCGACGTTGCTCCAGTCGAGGCCCGGCACGCCGATGACCACGACTCGCTGCCAGTGTCCGAGCGGCTCGCGCGACTCCCCCGTCGACAGGTGCAGGACGGCAGCGCCGAGCAGCGCCGCGCATACGCCGATCGCGGCCCAGAACCGACTGCGTAGGTTCATCGACGTGCTCTCCGGACCGCCTCACGAGCTCCGGAGTACGCCGCGACGACCTGCGTCACGACGTCGTCGTCGGTCGGCAATGCGGCGGCGCGTCGCAGCGCCCGATCGCGCAGGTCCTTGGCGAGCCCCGGTTCCTCGAGTACGCGCTTGATCTGACTCGCGAGGGCACGGTCGTCGTGTGGACGAACAAGTAGTCCGGCGTCGGCGACGAGGTCTGGGATCGCACCGACCCGAGTGCCGACGAACGGAAGGCCGGCCCTCATGCCCTCTTGGACGGCGAGCGATCCGGCCTCCCACACACTCGTCATCGCGAGGACGTCGGCCGCCTGCAACAGCCCTGGGACATCGTCGGACTCGCCGAGTAGTCTGACCGGTGCGTCGCGGATCAGCTCCTGGAGCCGATCGCGATCCGGTCCGTCGCCGGCGATGACAAACTCCGGACGCGGGTCGAGGTCGGACAGTCGACGCGCCGCCGCGATCAGCGTCGGAAAGTCCTTCTGGCCGTGCAGGCGGCCGACCGCGAGGACCAGTGGCTGCTTGTCGACGCCGAGGTCTTTGCGCACCGTCTCCCGGTCGCGCCGCGGCTCCTTCATCCGTGGTGCGGTCACAAACGTGCGGCGGACATCGTCACCGCCGGCCTGCCGAACCGCCTCGACGAGGTCAGCCGACACGCACATCGTCACGTTCACCCGGCGGGCGGTGTAGCGCTCCAAAGCCTCGTGTACGTAGCGACTGGGCCCGGTGGCGAGGATCAGGTTGTGCCGGGTCATGACGAACGGCACCTGGCGGGGGATGGCGAGGCCGGCGAGGGCACCGGCGCGCAAGCTGTGAGCGTGCACCAGGTCGGCGCTGCGGGTGAGTCGCCGCAGCTTGCGCAGCGTCACCGCGTCGCGCGGGTGCGGAAGCGATCCGATCGGCGTCGGCTGAAACGTGGCGCCGATCTCGTCGAATTGAAACTGGTCGTCGGCCTGCTGCGGACCGATCACCATGACACGCGCTCCGGCGTCGACGAGGTGCTCGGTGAGCACCTGGACATGAGCGCCAGTGCCCCCGGTGGTGGTGGCGATCACCTGGACGATCCGGAGCCCGGCCACGTCGAGTGCCGGGTCGCTCGCCTCATGCAGCTTCATACACCCTCATCCCGTTCAGTACTGCCCGTCAGAGTCGCAGATGGCCGGGCCCTCGATCCTCGCAGCGTCGACAAGCTCTGCGAGACAGCGGCGCGCACCAAGAAAGCAACGATCGCGGCAAAAATCACTATCGCGACCGTGGCGGCCGCGAAGCCTTGCACCACGGCGAGCGCGACCCCGCCGGAGTCGATCTGCCGCTCGAACAGCCAGCCCAGCCACCCGGCCAGCACGGCCGCGACGGCGCCGGCGGCCGCGACCTTCGCGACGCCGGACACCGCGTGCGAACCGGCTCTCCGAAGCACGACGACGACGAGCGCCGCTCCGAGTACCGTCATGCCGATGCTGTTGCCGAGGGCCAGTGCGAGCACGCGGTCGGACTTGGGCATCGCGGCCGACAGGATCAGGTCGGCGACCACGACGGCCGCCCAACCACTGACGCAGGCGATCGCGGTAGCGGCCATCGTGCGGGCAGCGTAGAGAGCCCGCGACAACAGTGCGAACAAGCCGTAGCCGACGAGGCCGGCGGCGAATCCGATCACAGCTTCGGCCAAGGCGTCCACGCTGTCGACGCCCGGCGCGTTTTGGAAGATCACGCGAGCCAGCGGCCGGGCCGCGGCCACCATCGCGGCGGCCGCACCCATGCTGAGCAGGACGACGATCTGCGTACTGGCCGCGAGTTGGGCGCGATAGCTGTCTCGATCACCGGCCGACCAGCGCTCCGCGAGGCGCGGGAAGACCGTCGTCGCCACCGGCACGGCGAGCACCGCCCAGGGCAGGAAATAGATGGCCTGGGCCTGCGTATAGACCGCGACGGCGACGTCGGACGCCTGGTTGCCGAGCAGCAAGACCACCGCGATCGACGCCTGCTGCGCGGCGAGGGCGGCCATGCCGGCGATGGCCAGCGATCGTACGTGCGGTGCGACCCCGTCGGGGAAACCGAACGTCGGCCGCAGCCGCAGTCCGAGTCGGGAGATCGGCACTAGCAGGCTCAGGCTGAGCGCGACGACGCCGAGCGTAGTGCCGACCGAGAGGATCAGCTCCTGGCTCTTCGTCAGGGTGTCGATGTCGGTGCCGCGAGGGGCGACCAGCGCGTAGGTCAGATAAGCCCCGATCACGACGAGGCTCGAGAGCAGCGGTGCCAGCGCCGGCCCGCCGAACTTGCGATGCGCCTGCAGGATGCCGGTGAGCACGATGCCCACGCCATACAACACGACTTGAGGGGCGAAGACCCGCAGCATCGACGCGCCGACTCCGACCGCGCCGTCGCACGACCCGTCGCCCAGCATCAACCGGGTGATCGGTTCGGCCGCGAGCGCGATGACGAGTGCGAGCGGCGTCAGGACGACGAGGGTCCAGGTGATCAGCGCCGAGGCGGTCCGGTCGACGTGGTCGCGATCGCCGGCCGCGACGGCCCGCGCGAGCAGTGGGACGACCAGGCTGGCAAGCGCACCGCCGGCGACGACCTCGTACAAGATGTTGGGGACCGTGTTGACGGTCTGGTAGGTGCTGTTGAGGCAGGTGGCGCCGACCGTCCTGGCGAAGACGAGGTTGCGGCCGAACCCGGTGGTGCGGGCGAGCACGGTCAGCACGGTGATCAGCGCGGCCGCTCCGAGCAACGTCCCCCGCCACGCCCTTAGCTCCTTCCGGACGTTCAACACGACGATCCCTTCACGGTCATGTGCGGGCGGTCGCCGTGGGCTCGGGCTCGAGTTCGCCGCTGGGATCCGCCCTCATAGCCCACCACGCGCAGGTCGCGATCATCAGTGGCGCGGTCGTGATGACGCCGAGGCCGGCGATCAGCGCTCCAGAGTCGTTGACCAACGTGCCGACCGCGAACGTTGCGGACAGCGAGAGCAGGCCGTGGCGCAGCACCGGCCACTCGTCGAAGACCCGTGCCAACTCGGGCACCCGGAGAGCGTGGGGGTGCACGACCATGGCGACCGCCACGGCGAAGCCGAGGATCTCGAGCCAGCCGAGCGGCGTCGTCAGGCTGGTGATGAGGGCGTCGATCTTGTTCTCCATGACCTTGCCGGCCTCGCCGTCGATGACCCGGGCGACGAACGCTCCCATATGGGAGCGGCTGTCCGCTGGCCGCAGGTAGTCGAGGAACGCGACGATCGTGACGGCGACGAGACCGGTGCCGCCGACGACCGCGACCCGCCGCCAGGACATGGCGACCCCGGCGGTCAACAAGGCCAGCAGGACGACGCCCGGCACGAGCGCCAGGATGCCGCCGAAGTCGGCGCCGAAGGTCGGCCAGCCGTCGACGAGCACGGCCAGCCCTCCGATCACGACGCAGGCGCCGATCGCGAGGTCGCGACGGCCGCGATCGAGCAGGTACTGGGCCGCGGCGGCCGCGATCAGCAGGGTCGCCGTGGCGTACACGGTGAATGTGACGTTGCCGAATCCGTAGAAGCGGCCGCCGTAGACCTGACCCGCCGCCAGCAGGCTCCCGAGTTGGAGCTTGGTGCCGTTGAGCCCGTCGAAGGTCAGCGCGCCATACGTGATCGCGCACTGCACCGCAACGAACCGCCACGGCCGTTCGATCCGCCACAGCGCCGACGCGACCGCGATCGCGACCGCGCCGATCACCGTCACGGTGCCGAGCACGAGCGCCGGGTGCTCCCATCGCCACCATCCGACGGCGGTGACCAGGTAGAGCGCGGTCGGCACCGCCGCGGCGAACAGCGCGGCGCCGATGCCGAGCCGATTGAACAACGGGTGCTGGGCCCAGCGGATGCCGCGGCGCTTCGCGAGCAGGGCGAGCAGGCTGGCCAAGAGGATCGAGACCGGGACAGCGGCGATCCAGGCGCCGAACACGGGTCCTTCGTCCGGGATGACCTCGGCGATCTGGTCGAAGTCTTGACGGTCCTCGACCGTGTCGGTCACCGACAACCGGCGTACGGTCTCGGACTCCCACGGCTTGGCGTCGAACTGGTCGTACGGTGTGGCCGACAGCTCGAGCACGGTCGGCACGATGTCGGTCAGCTGGACGAGGCCCTCATGCCGAGTCGAGCTGGAGCTGAGCCAGGCCGGGCGGGGGGCGCCGACGATGTGGTCCATCGCGACCTGGAGCGGCGGCGGCGACGCGGTCGGGTCGGCGATGCCGCTGATCATGACGTGCGTACCCGGCTCGGCCGCGCGAAGGTAACGAGCGACGTCGTCGTCGAACTCCGCGAGCGAGCCGGGCCGTAGCACCGAGCTCTCGTCGATGCTGTCGGCGTCGATCAGGGTGACCGAGCACTGCTTCTGCGCCGCGGCGGTCCAAAACGGGACGTAGTCGTCGCCGCGACCGTCGGCATCGGCCAGAGCCACCGCCGCGCCCGGTCCGATCGCGGTTGCGCACACGTCTGCCTGGGACAGCAGGTCGCCGAGCGTACCGAGCGTGCCGTAGGCGCCCTTCGTTTCTTCCTGGAGCTCGACGAAGCCGTCCCAGCCCTCGACGTCGTAGGAGCCGTCCGCCTCGGAGTCGACGGTGGGCAGGTCGTCGCACGTCGGTAGCTCGCCGGAGCCGACCTGGCCCGGATTGAGGACGGCGCGATCGTCGTCGACCTCGGTCGATGTCGCCTCGCTGCCGGCCGACAACGAGAGCCAGCCGTCGATCGGGCAGGTCACCGGACGCACGGTCCGAACCGACACCGAGCCCACCGCACTGGTGGCGACCAGTCGCCATAGCGTCGGCGTGACCTTCGGGTCGATGTCGGTCCAGCGGAGGTCGGAGACGCCGATGACGACGACCGGTGCGGGGTCGAGCTCGTCGGCGGCGGAGTTGGTCGAGCCGAGAGCAGCGGTGGCGGGAGCGGCCGTGCCGGGAGCAGCCGTGCCGACAGCAGCCGTCGCCGGCCCGGCGGCGAGTGCGGCACCGACGATGACGGCGAGGCATGCGACCACGCGACGCAGCGTGGTGGGTCGCCGCTCACCAGGCATGTCCGCCAGCCTAGTGAACGTGGTAAACCATCACGGCATGGAGCTGAGTGTTGTCGTCGCGGCCCGGGAGGACGACCGGCCGCCGACCGAGGTGCTAGACGTCGCGGCCGTTGCCGACCGGCTGGGTTATCCCGACCTGTGGATCGGTGAAGGACCGACCTGGGATGCGTTCGCCCTTGCCACCGCTATAGGGCGCTCGACCGAGCGGGCCGCGCTCACCGCCGGGCCGATCCCGGTTTCGGTGCGCGACCCGGCCTCGATCGCCCGAGGTGCGGCTGACACCGAGGTTCTCGTCGGCCGCCCGGTCGGGGTCGCGCTCGGCACGTCCAGCGTGCGCGTGGTCGAGGGCATCCACGGCCGGTCGCGGGCACGAGCCGCCTCGGTCTTGGCCGACAGTGCTCGGGCCTTGCGGACGATGGTCGGGTCGGATGCACCGCCGCTCGATCCGGCCGAGCCCCCGCGACACGGTTTCCGGCGCCGGCTGCCACCGGCCAGCGGACCCATCACGGTCGCGGCGATCGGCGACCGGGCGATCGCGGTCGCCGCCGAGTACGCCGACCGGATGGTGCTGGACCTCGTGTCACCCGAGCAGGTTCGGACTCTGCGCGACAAGCTCGACGCCGCGGCTGCCCGGATCGGTCGGAGCACCCCGCCCCGTCTTGCCGCGTGGTTGCCGGCCGCCGTCGATCCGGACGAGGCGTCGTACGCCCAGATCCTCGGAGGCATCGCCGGCTATCTCACGGTGCCTCACCAGGCCGAGTTGTACACCGCGGCCGGGTTCGGCGCGGCTGTCGAGCTGGCCGCCGAGGGGGCCGATCGTGATCGGCTCGTGGCCGCTCTGCCACCGGCGGCCGCCGGCGTGGTCGGCCTGGTCGGCGATATCGAGACGATCCGGGTTCGGCTTGACGAATATGCGGCGGCCGGGCTCGACGAGGCGGCGATCCATCCGGCGACGGCCGGCGATCCGGCCGGCGAGCACACGCTGGCGGCGTTGGCACCGTCAGAGTGAGCCGACCAGCTGGAACGCGGTCCATACCGCGAAGCCGAGACAGACCGCCGCGCCGATGTAGTGCAGCAGCGCAAGCGGCATCCGCTGGACCAGCCAGCGGCCGGCCAACGCGGCCAACCCCGAGACGAGGAGAAGTGCGGCCCACGAGCCGATGAAGACGCTGAGCGGGTTGCCGTGGTGGCTGACGAAGCTGGCCGTGAACAGCTGCGAGAGGTCGCCCCATTCGGCGGCGAAGATGACGAGGAACGACGCGACCGCCGCCCGGCGCATCGAGGGGCCGCGGCCGTCGTCGTTCGCGACCTGCTCGGCGAACTCCGCTTCTTGCTCCTTCTCCTCCGCAGCCGCGGATGGCGCCGATCGGATCAGCACGACGGCGCCGAGCAGAAAGATCACCAGCGTGGCGGTGTGGACGACCCATTCGGGCAGGTAGCTGATCGCCTGGCCGGCGGTCACCGCGACGAGGCATTGCACGCCGAAGGCCAGGCCGACGCCGATCCAGACGGCCAGCGGACGGTAGCGGGTCGACAGCACGAGCGTCGCGACGAACGTCTTGTCCGGGAGCTCGAGGAGAACGATCGGCCCGAAGACGAGCGCCACGAGTCCGAAGTCGATCACGTCGGCAACCTCACGGTGGCGATCGCGTCGGCGAGGACGGTCTTGACCGGACGACCGAGGGCGGCGGCAGCCGCGGCGACGTCGTCGTACTCGGGCTGCGCGTTGACGACCACACCATCATGGCGCGCGATCTTGACCCGGACGGGCTCGCCGTCGACTTCGATGGTACGAATCTCGCGTTCGAGCGCGACCTTGCCGACAGACCGCTCGCGCAGGCCGATCGTCGTGGTCTCGGCGAAGACGACGTCGAGGATCGCTGACCGATGCGTGGCGTCGGTGAGCACCGACAGCGTGTGCGCGGGGCGGCCCTTCTTCATCAGGATCGGGGTCAGCCACGCATCGGCCGCGCCGACGCCGAGCAGTCGGTCGAGAACCGCGGGCCACAGCCTCGGGTCGAGGTCGTCGACATTGGTCTCCAACAGAAGCTGTGTGTGACGGTCATCGGTGACGACGGCCTCGCCGACCAAGAGTCGGACCACGTTCGGATGCCCCGGCAGATCGCGCCCCCCGGCACCGACTCCGATCGCCGCCACCCGCATCGCCGGCTGCGCACCGTAGCCGTCGGCCCATGTAGTGACGAGGGCGGCGCCGGTCGGCGTGCACAACTCCCGATCGACCGGCCCGCCGACGCTGGGTGCCTCGCGCAGCAGCGCAGCCACGGCCGGCGGCGGCACGGGCAGCCGACCGTGCGCGGCTTCGACACTGCCGCCACCGACCGCGATGGTCGAGCACGTCAGCGTCTCGAGTCCGAGATGCGCCATGCCCGCGCAGACCCCGACGACGTCGGCGATCGCGTCGAGTGCGCCGACCTCGTGGAAGTGGATCGCGTCGGTCGTTGTGCCGTGGACAGCCGCCTCGGCTTCGGCCAGCCGCTCGAACACGCCCCTGGCGCGATCCCTGACCGGATCGTCCAGCGGCGCGGCCGACAGTAGGTCTTGGATGTCGCCGAGGCCGCGATGGGTCGTCGAATCGGCGGCGTCGACTCGGACCTGAGTGGCGGCCAGTCCGGCTCGGGTGACCGACTCAGCGTGCAGGCGGATCGGCTCCGGCGCGATCGCCTGGACGGCAGCGTCGAGGGTCTCGATCGGCACCCCGGCGTCGACCAGTGCGCCGAGCAGCATGTCGCCGGACGCACCCGACGAACAGTCGAGCCATCCGATCATGCGCCCTCGACCTTAGCGCCGAGATTGCGCGTCTTCCCAGTCGGTGGCTCCGGGCGGTCGAGGCTCGTCGAAGGGGTCGGGGAAGACGCGCAATCTCGGCGCGACCCTGATGCGGTAGCGCCATCCGCTGCTCGCGCCGAGCGCCTCGCGACCCGGGCGGCGAACACCCCCGCGCCGTAGCCGTTGTCAATGTTGACGACCGTGACGCCGGCTGCGCACGAGTTGAGCATCGCGAGCAGCGCGGCGATCCCACCGAACGACGCGCCGTATCCGACGCTGGTCGGCACCGCCACCAACGGCACGCCGGTCAGGCCGCCGACCACACTCGGCAGCGCCCCCTCCATGCCGGCCACGACGATGAGACAGTCGGCGTCGTCGAGTTGCTGCTTGACCGCGAGCAGTCGGTGCACGCCCGCGACGCCGACGTCGGACAGTTCGACCGCCTCCGCGCCGTACACCCGCGTGGTGATCGCCGCCTCCCGAGCGACCGGCGCATCGGAGGTGCCGGCCGACACGATGTAGACCCGGCCGCGAGACGGCGGCAGCGGACCGAGCCAGGCGGCGCGGGCGACGTCGTCGATCGACGCGGCCGGCAGGTCCGACGCGACCGCGGACATCGCCGCCTCGGTGAGTCGGGTCGCGAGGACAGCACGATCGGGGTGCGATGCGTGGAGACGCCGGAGAAGCTCGACGATCTGAGTCGGAGTCTTGCCGCTGCCATAGACGACTTCGGGGTCGCCGGTACGGTCGGCGCGATCCGTGTCGAGTCGGGCGTAGCCGAGGTCCTCGTACCCCGGGTCCTGCGCTGCACCGGTCATGCTCGTGACTGTAATCCCTCACCCTTCCCCGCCGAGATTGCACGCCTCATCCACTTCTTCGCGCCGAGGTTGCGCGTCTCGTCCACTTGTTCACGCCGAGGTTGCGCGTCTCGTCCACTTCTTCACGCCGAGGTTGCGCGTCTCGTCCGTTTCAGAGCGGGCTGCTCAACGCTCGGCGACGGCCATCCGAATGCCGAGGCCGATCAGCACGGCGCCACTCGCTGTCTCGATCCGACGGCGAACGCGGCGCTGCCGAAACCATGCGCTGGCCCGGCCGACGGCGAGGGCAAGGCTCAGATAGAGGCAGATCTCGACCGCGACCTGCAGCAGCGCGAGGAGCGCCGTCGTCTGCAACAGTGGCCGATCGGCCGGCACAAACTGCGGATAGAACGCGAACATAAAGACTGCCGCCTTCGGATTCGCCAGCTGCACCAACGATCCTTCGCCGAAGGCGACCCACCCCGACCGAGTCGTCGGTGCGTACTCCGCGGGCTCCTCGCCCCCCCGGTCGGCCCACGCCGTACGCCAGGCGCGGACGCCGAGCCCGATCAGCACGATCGCGCCGACGATGCGCAGCACGAGGTAGGCGGACTCCGACGCGGCGACGAGGGCCGCCAGACCGGCGCCGGCGGCGAGCGCCCAGATGTAGAGGCCGGCCTCCAAGCCGAGGATCGTCGGCACCGCCGCCCGCGTGCCTCGGAGCGCAGCTCGCCGGGTGATCAGCGCCATCGCCGGACCGGGTGACGCCGAGATCAAGACGACCGCGAGCAGGAACGCGGGAAGCGAGGCGACGATGTCCACCGTCCCAGCCTGGCAGCGCTCGCAACCGATTTTGCGCCCATATCGTTGGATGGACGGTCCCCGGACCAACAGCACGGGCGCAAGACCGCCTGGCCTAGGCTGGCGTTCGTGCCTGGAGTTCCGCCCGCTCGCTACGCGTACCTCGGTCCCGAGGGGACCTTCACCGAGGCCGCGCTGCGTACGGTCCCCGCCGCGAGCCGTGCCGACCTGCAGCCGTACGTGACGGTCCCGGCGGCTCTCGATGCGGTGCGCACCGGCGAGGCGGACGCGGCCGTCGTCCCGATCGAAAACTCGGTCGAGGGCTCGGTGACCGTCACGCTCGACGAGCTCGCCAACGGCGTCGAAGTCATGATCACGCGGGAGATGTCGATCCCGGTACGGTTCGCGCTGCTCGCCCGGCCGGGTCGGGACGCCTTCTCCGTACGTACGATCGCGACGCATCCGCATGCCGCGGCGCAGTGTCGCCGGTGGATCGCCGATCACCACCCCGATGCCGAGGTCGTGCATGTGGCGTCGACGGCGCAGGCGGCCGCGATGGTGGCGGCGTCGGACCCTGTATACGACGCGGCGATCTCGGCGCCGATCGCGGCTGAGCACTATCGGCTCGCGGTGCTCGAGCACGAGATCGGCGACAACCCTGACGCGGAGACCCGGTTCGTGATGGTGTCGCGACCGGCTGCCCCGCCACCGCGCACCGGGGCCGACAAGACGTCGCTGGTGGCGTTCATCCGCGACGACCATCCGGGTGCGCTGATGGAGGTGCTCGACGAGTTCGCGCTGCGCGGCGTCAACCTCACCCGGATCGAGTCCCGCCCGACCGGTGCCGCGCTCGGGCGATACTGCTTCTCGATCGACTGCGAGGGGCACCTCGACGACGCCCGGGTGGGCGAGGCGCTGATGGGGTTGCGCCGGATCTGCGCCGACGTACGGTTCCTCGGCTCCTACGCGCGGATGGACGGGCTCGCACCGGCGGTACGCGACGGCACGTCCGACAAGGACTTCGACGACGCCCACGCCTGGCTGCAACGCCTCCGCCGCCCCTGACCCCGCCCCGGCCGCCCGCCGATCCGCTAGTTCTGGCCCGCTCGTCCGCTAGTTCTGGCCCGCTCGTCCGCGAGTTCTGGCCCGCTCGTCCGCGAGTTCTGGCCCGCCGATCCGCGAGTTGGCCCGCCGATCCGCGAGTTCTGGCCCGCCGATCCGCGAGAAACAGTTGCGCGGCGCATAGGGTCAGGGCGTGGACGGGGTGCTCGGATGGATCGCGGTCGGACTGGCTGTCGTCGCAGTCGTCCTCGCGGGTTGGGCGCTGCATACAGTGCGTTCGCCCCGCTGGCGGCGACGTGGCCCGATCCCGCCCGAGATCGGGGCGGTCCGCGACGAGGTCGAGGCGCTGCGTGAGGACGCGGCGCAAGCGTTGCGGCACATTGCGGTCGTCCGCTACGACGCCTTCGGTGACATGGGCGGCCACCTGTCGTGGTCGATGGCGCTGCTTGACGATGAGGGCAACGGCATGGTGCTGACCTCGATCCATGGCCGCAGCGACGCCCGTACGTACGCGAAGGGCATCACCGCCTGGACCTGCGATCAGCAACTGTCGCCGGAGGAGACCGAGGCGATCGGGTACGCCCGCGGCCGGCGCTGACTCGACACGGCGACCGCGGGTCGACCCCGGTCAATTCCGGACGCGAATGGTCACGTGACCGGTGGCGTAGCCGGGCTTCGCAGCGGTGGCGTGGTACCGACCGGCTCAGAAGCCCCTGCGGAACGCAATTGTCACCTTGCCGTTGGCGCCGGTGTTGATGACCAGGTCGAGATGGCGGACCGCACCGCTGTAGGCGGCGAGTCGATACGTGTCGCGTTGGGCCGACTTCACCACGCGTACGGCGCCGAAGCGGGTCGCCTTGCGATTGGTCAAGGTGGCGTACACACGGTTGGTGACATCGTTCTCCCACGTGACCCACAGGCCACCGGACGGTGCGGCGGCGAGCGCGATCGTGTCGGCGTTCTTCGACCTCGGCACGGTGATGGCGCGGTTTGCGCCGACCCGCCAGAGCTTGACGTGACGGCAGTTCGGATAGCCGGTGCAGTACGCGGCGTAGACGCCCGGCGTGTCGCGTCGGCCGGTCAGCGCGACGGTCTGGTCGGTGTCGAGCCGGCTGGAGTCGGGTGCCTTCATCCTCGGACCCGCGGTCGGCCGCAGCCGCTTGACGAAAACACCCGAGCGATTCGCGCCGCCGCCGCTGTACCAGCCGAGAAAGACCCGGCCGGTTATCGCATCGCGGGCGAGCGCGCTGTGGTAGGCACAGCAGTCCCCGTTGGACACGCGGTTGTCCGGCCCGATCGGCGTCGCACTGCCGTCGGTCTGCCGCCAGAGGATCCTTTCGTTGAACGCGACCGCGACGATCGGCGCCCGGCCGGACAGGGCCAGCGCGCCGATGCCGTAGGTCGCCACGCTGGCTGCGAGGAGCGCACCCCGCGCGAGGCTCCAGCTCCGCCCGGCGCGACCGGTGGTCGAGGTGAAGAGCCCGTTGTCGTTGTACGGCGCCGGACCAGAGACGTTGATCCCGCCGAACACCACTCGGATCCGGTTGTTTCGAGCCGCGATCAGCGTCGGTTGTGAGGACAAGCTGTCCCAGCCGGACAGGACCGTGCCGTGGCCGACCAGACGGCCGTGCTTCGACACATTCGACCAACGCATCCGGCTGCCTTGTGTGTACGCGACGTGCAATACGCCGTCTCCGGTGCGGTACAGCCCGGGCTCGTTGGTCGATGAGACGTCGCCCTTCGAGATCTTGGTCCAGCTGCTCGGGCCCTTGCCGGCCGACTGTACGGTCGGGTCGACGCGGGCCTCTGACGCGGCAGATGATGCCGCTGACGTCAGCGTGGGCAATGCCAGCGCGGCGCAGGTTACGGCGACTGCCGCGCGCGTGGTCACGCTTGTCATGCGAGGTCTCCTTGCGGGTGGGCGACTGATCGTCGTGAGCTTGAGGCTGGCTCCTTGTCGGAGTCTCGTCGTGGCGTGGTGTCGAGTCCCACGGCGTTGAGGGAACCGCGGGTCGTCTTGTGTAACGGATCGTCCGGCCAGAGGTCACGGACCGACGGGCAGAAGTCACGGACCGGCGGGGCAGAAGTCACGGACCGGCGGGGCAGAACTCACGGACGGGCGGGCTGAAACTCACGGACGGGCGGCGGATGAGCGGGGGACGCGGACGAGCAGCGTCCCGGCGAGCACCTCGGCCCGGATCTCCTGCCCGTCCGGGATCGTGTCGCCATCCAACTGCCGCGGGGTCGGCTTCTCCGCGCGAATCACGACGCTCCGGCCCCGCATCCGGTCGAGTCGGTGGTCGGTCCGCCGGCGTCGGGTCAGCACTCGCCACAGCAACGCCAGCCACCCCCACGTTCGTACCGGCGCGACCACCACGACGTCGAGCAGACCGTCGTCGATCCGGGCGTCTGGGATGAGCGGGATGCCACCCGTGATCGCGCCGACGTTGCCGATCACCACGGTTCGGGCACGACGGCGTACCGGCTCCGCGTCGTCGACGCTGATCTCGACGCGAACGGCGGGATAGCGAATCTGTCGGAGCGCGGACACGACGTACGCGGACGACCCCATCCGGGCCTTCATCTCGTCGGCGGCGCCGTGCATGATCGCCGCGTCGAGACCGAGCCCCGCCATGACGGTGAAGCTGGTGTCCTCGATGCCGTCGCCGGCCAGCGTGACGATGTCGACGGCACGGTCCTGACCCGACATCGCGACCTGGATGGCATCTCCGATGTGTAGCGGGAGCCCGAGGTTGCGAGTCAGCAGGTTGCCGGTGCCCAGCGGCACGATTCCGACCGGGACGCCGGTGCGTGCGAGCTCGGTGCAGACGACCCGGACCGTACCGTCGCCGCCGGCGGCGATCACCATCTCGGCCCCGGCGGCCAGCGCGTCTTCGGCCATCGACGTCCCCGGATCGTCCGGCGTCGTCTCGAACCACATCGGCTCGTCCCAGCCGTGGGCAACGGCCGCGGCGGCGACCTGGGTTCGAAAGCCCAGCGGATCGGCGACCTTGGTCGGGTTGAGCACCACCGCGAGACGCGACGGCCGCGGCCCCGCGGAGCTCGGCACCGGACCCGGCGGCTCCGGGGCCAGCCGCAGCAGCAGCGCCCACCCGATCATGACGAGCAAGACGCCGAGTGCCCAGCCGCCGACGACGTCGGTCGCGAAATGCACGTCCAGGAAGATCCGGTCCAGACCGACGCCGGCGCCGATCACGATCCACAGGGCGCACAGACTCCGACGCAGCCATCCCCGGGGCAGCAGCGCCATGGTCGTGAGCACGGCGACGGCCGCGAAGTAGCCCCCGGCGGCCGCGTGCCCCGACGGATACGACCAGCCGGGTTCGTCGACGATCAGCGGGTCGTGAGACGGGCGAGGTCGGTCGAGGATCTCCTTCGACGCCGGTGCGATCAGCCACTCTGCCACCGTGACGAGGATCATCCACAGCGCGACCCGGAGGTGCCGGCGCCACATCATCGCCACCGCGGCCGCGAGAACGAGGATCCGGAGCGTCATCGGCCCGATCCAGTCGGCGACCCAGGTCAGGACGTTGGTCCAGTGCTCTCGGCCGTAGGTGATGTCGTAGGCGGCGTCACTGACGGCGGAGTCGAAATCCATGAGTGGCGACCACTCCAACGCCACCAGGAACGTGGTCAGCGCGACGACCAACAGCGGCACGCCGATCCACGAGCCCTGCGCTTCGGGGCTGCGCGGCTGCGCGCGGCGGAGGTCGACATGCACGCGGCGATCTTCCCAGGTCGCGATGTTGGCCCACTCGCGACTGGCGCAATGTCGCCGCGTTCGCCGGCGTGTCGGCGACGACACTGCGCCACTCGACGGGTCAGTGGGCCGAAATCGGTTGGCCGGCGTCGATACCCTGAATGGGTGATAGACCTACGTACTCTCCGCGATGACCCAGACCGCGTACGCGACGCGCAGAAGCGCCGAGGCGAGTCCGTCGACGCCGTCGACCGCGTACTCGAGGCCGATGAGCGTCGCCGGTCGTCTATCGCGGAGTACGAGCAATTGCGCGCCGATCAGAAGGCGATGGGCAAGCAGATCGCCCAGGCGCAAGGCGACGACAAGCAGGCCCTGCTGGCGCGGACGAAGGAGCTCGCCGAGCGGGTCAAGGCCGCCGAGGCCGCCCAAAACGAGGCCGACGAGGCGTTTCGCGAGCTGGCTCTGACGCTGCCCAACCTGGCCGACGATCGAGCACCGGAGGGCGGCGAGGACGACTTCACCACGCTCGAGACGGTCGGCACGCCGCGCGACTTCGAAGCCGAGGGCTTCGAGCCGAAGGACCACATCGAGCTGGGCAAGATCCTCGGCGCGATCGACATCGAGCGCGGCGCCAAGGTGAGCGGGGCGCGGTTCTACTACCTGACCGGCGTCGGAGCACAGCTCGAGATGGCTTTGATGCATGCCGCACTCGACCGGGCTGCTGATTGGGGATTCACCCCGATGATCCCTCCGGCGTTGGTGAAGCCGCCGGCGATGGAGGGCACCGGCTTCCTCGGCCAGGCAGCCGACGACGTCTACTACCTGCCCAAGGACGACCTCTACCTCGTCGGCACCTCGGAGGTCGCGCTGGCGGCCTACCACTCCGACGAGATTCTCGACGCGAGCTCGTTGCCGCTGCGCTACTCGGCGTTCAGCCCGTGCTACCGCCGCGAGGCAGGCTCTTACGGCAAAGACACCAAGGGCATCTTCCGGGTGCACTGGTTCGACAAGGTGGAGATGTTCACGTTCACGACCGTCGAGGAGTCGTACGCAGAACACGAGCGGCTTTTGGCGTACGAGAAGGAATGGCTGACCGACATGGAGCTGCCGTTCCGAGTCATCGACGTCGCGACCGGCGATCTCGGATCGTCGGCGGTGCGCAAGTTTGACTGCGAGGCGTGGATCCCGACGCAGGGGAAATATCGCGAGCTCACCTCGACGTCCAACTGCACGCAGTTCCAGGCCCGCCGCCTCGACATCCGAATTCGAAGCGAACGTGGCGGCACCGAGCCGGCCGCGACCCTCAACGGCACGCTGTGCGCGTCGGCGCGGTCGATCGTGGCGATCCTCGAAAACCATCAGCAGGCCGACGGCTCCGTACGCGTTCCGGCCGCCCTGCAGCCGTACCTCGGCGGGCGGGACGTCCTGGAGCCGACTGCATGACGGGGCCCTACGACCTGATCGCGCTCGACGTCGACGGGACGTTGGTCGACTGGGACAACAACATGGCACCCGCTGTGCGTACGACGGTCCGCGACGTGGCCCAGTCCGGCGTGCCGATCGTCGTCTCGACGGGCAGGTCGGTCCCGGGCGTGATGGATGCGGTCGGCAAGCTCGGGCTCGACGACGGCGTCGCGGTGGCCAGCAACGGCGCGGTGACGATCTCGTACTCGCCGGTCGAGGTGCTCTCGACGGTGACCTTCGACGCCCGCGAGACGGTCAAGCTGCTGCTCGAGCACGTGCCGGACGCGGCCGTCGCGGTCGAAGAGATCGGCCGTGGCTATCGGATCAACAAGCCGTTCCCCGATGGCGAGATCACCGGCGAAATGATTCTGCAGAGCGTCGACGAGTTGGTGGCCGAGCCGGTGACTCGCGTGATCATCCGGAGCCCGGATCAGTCGGCGGAGGAGTTCATCCAGTTGGCCGAGCGGCTCGGCTTGCACGGCACCAACTATTTCGTGGGCTACACCGCCTGGCTCGACCTCGCGCCGAGTGGGGTGACGAAGGCGTCCGGGCTGGAGTCGCTCGCGGCCCGACTGGGGGTTGAGCAGTCGCGGGTGTTGGCGATCGGCGACGGTCGCAACGATCTCGAGATGCTGCGCTGGGCGGGTCGTGGCGTGTCGATGGGCAACGCGCCCGTCGAGGTGCAGGACGCTGCCGACGACGTGACCGAGACGGTCGAGAATGACGGCGTCGTGGTCGAACTCTCCCGCTGGTTCTAGTGGTTCCGGTCCCCTCGCCACGCGCCAGCCAGGCGTGTCGGTCGGGACCCGTTAGGCGATTGGCCCGGTGCGGCGAAGGAGGTCCTCGACGACGGCTGACAGGCGTCCGTACTTGTTCGCGACCGCGCGTTGTCGGTCGGCACCACTGCCGTTCGCGACCAGCCGTTCGATGCCTTGGGTGACGTACGGCCCATCTCCGGTCTCATCGAGGGCGTCCGCGACGTATCGGGCCAATGACCTCAGCGCGTCTGGCGCCGGTCGAAGATCTCTGTTCGCTGGGTCGATCAGCCGCTCGGTGAGCCCGTAGCGGCTGGCGCGCCATCGTGCCGCGCGGAGCAGGTCGACACGCCAGTTGGCGAGAGGTCGGCCCCTGCTCCAGTCATGGGCAGTGGTCATCACTAGTGCGCGAGATAGCACAGCGACCAAGGCGGCGACCTCTACGTCCGTACAGACGTCGCAGACCCTGACCTCGACAGTGGGGTAGGACGGAGAGCGGCGGACGTCGAAGTAGACCATTCCCTCGTCCATCGCAGCTCCGGAGCTGACCATGTCGTCGATCACGGCGCGATAGCCGGCGAATTCGCCGAACGGCTCGACTGGGCCGGCGCTCGGCCACGATCCCCAGACATGCGCGCGCCAGCTGGCATAGCTGGTATCTACGCCCTGGTGAAAGGGTGTGTTGACAGCAATCGCCATCAGCACCGGGATCCAGGGGCGAATGTGGTCGATGACGCCGACAGCTTCCTCATCACTCGCGATTTCGACGTGCACATGCATGCCGCAGACGAGGGACTGGCGTCCGATTGCGCCGTAGGTTTCGAGCATTCGGCGGTAGCGATCGTCCGGCGTGACATCACCGCCGGTGTCCCAAAGCACGGGGGTCCCGACGGCAACCGCAGCCGCCCCAGCATCCTGCGCGGCTTTCGACGCCGTCCGGCGCGCAGCCCGTAGGGCTCTGACGAGTCCGTCGACGTCGTCACAGGGCTCCGTGGCCGACTCGATCTGCTGCAGGAAGAGTTCATGTTGGAGATCCTGCTCCGCGAGGTCAGGTTCGTGGAGCCGGATCGCGCGCTCAGATACCGGCCGCAGTGTCAGCGTGTCGGGATCGATCAGCAGTAGCTCTTCCTCGACACCGAACTTGCGCAACGCATCACCTGCCGCAGGAATCGGAACGAGACATGAACCCCGGTACCCGTGGCGGGGCTTCGGTAACGCAGGGTTCGTGCCGACCGGCCCGGACCCGTCCGACTGTTGCCGGCAAATGGCAGATCCGCGCCTCGCTGACCTGTCATTTCCCGGCAGTAGTGGCCGTCCGCGTCGTCGTGGTCAGTGGTCGAGGACGGCGTGGAGGAAGCTGCGGGTGCGGTCATGGCTCGGGTTCTTCAGGATCAGGTCCGGCGGCCCCTGTTCGACGACGGTGCCGGCGTCAAACATCACCACGCGATCGGAGATCTCCTCCGCGAAGCGCATCTCGTGGGTGACCAGCAGCATCGTCATCGACGTGTCGCTCGCGAGGTCGCGGATGACCGCCAGCACGTCACCGATCAGCTCGGGGTCGAGTGCCGACGTGGGTTCGTCGAACAGCAGCACTTCGGGACGCATCGCCATCGCCCGTGCGATCGCGACTCGTTGCTGCTGGCCGCCCGAGAGCTGGGGTGGCTTGTGGTCGGCGTGACTGGCCAGCCCGACCATGTCGAGGAGGTCGTGCCCGCGTTCGTACGCCTCGGACTTCGACAGCTTGAGGACGTGGATGGGCGCGTCGACGATGTTCTCGATCACCGTCAGGTGCGGAAACAGGTTGAACGACTGGAAGACCATGCCGACCTTGCCGCGTACGGTCCGAAGGTGTTTGGTCTCCTTCGGCTTCTTCCCGTGGCGGGCGTCCCAGAGCGTCTCGCCGCCGACCGTGACGAGACCGTCGTCCGGCGTCTCGAGCGTCATCAGGACCCGCAGGATCGTGGTCTTGCCGGATCCGGACGGGCCGATGATCGAGACCTTCTCACCCGCGGCCACGTCGAGGTTCAGCGAGCGGAGAACGTGGTTGTCGCCCCAGCTCTTGCTGACGCCGTCGAACTCGATCATCTGCGTCCGTGGCGTCGGCTGCTCAGTGGGTTGGGGCATAGCGCCGCTCCAATCTCCGCGTGAGAATCGCCGCGGGGTAGCTGATGACCAGGTAGAGGATGCCGGCGATCGTCAGCGGTTCGAGTGAGCGACCCGCGACCCCGAGCTCGCGCGCGGTGCCGAGCAGTTCCGTCATGCCGATGCCGTACAGGATGGCGCTGTCCTTGAACATCTGGATCTGGTAGTTGCCGAGCACCGGGATGATCGTGGCGATCCCCTGCGGCAGCACGATCCGGGTCCAAGTGCGCCACGCGGGCAGGTTGAGCGCCGTCGACGCCTCCCACTGGCCACGAGGCACTGCCTCGATGCCGGCGCGGTAGACCTCGGCGGTGTACGCGCTGTAGTTGACACCGAGGATCAGCACGCCCGACGTGAACAACGACAACGTGATCCCGTACTCGGGTAGCACGTAGTAGATCGTGAACGCCTGGATGAGCAGCGGCGTGCCCCGGACGAAGAGCACGTAGCCGGTCAACACCTGCGACAGGAGCGGGATCTTGGCGTACCGCACCACCGCGATGACGAGCCCGAGCAGCAGGGCCAGCGCCATGCCCAGGAGCGAGACCTGGATCGTGAGCCAGAGTCCGTCGAGCAGCTTCGGGAAGATGTCGGCCGCGTAGTCGGCGTCCCACCTCATCGCGTCACCCCCGGTCCGCCGCTCACTAACGGTCGGAGCAGCGGGTGCGGACGACGATCAAGTGCGAACCGCTTCTCCAGCAGCCAGGTGATCAGCGCGAGCACCAAGCCCAAGACAAAGTAGGCGACCAGCAGCCCGACGAAGATGACCGTCGTCTCCTGGGTCTCAGTGCGTACACCCAGCGCGTTGAACGTCAGGTCCTGCACCGCGATGAACGACACCAGCGGCGTCGCCTTGAGCAAATCGACGAAGACGTTGCCGAACGACGGCAGCATCGCCGGGACCGCCTGGGGGATCAGGATCCGCCGGAGTCGGAGCGTCGGCCGCATCCCCAGCGCGATCGCCCCCTCGGTCTGTCCCCTAGGCAGCGACTTGATCGCCGAGCGCACGATCTCGGCTGCGTACGCCCCCTCATTGAGGCCGAGGACGAGCACCGCCGCCGCGAACGAGTCGAGCTTGATGCCCATGAACGGCAGCGCGTAGTAGGCCCAGAACAGCTGCACGATGATCGACGTGCCGCGGAAGAACTCGACGAAGACGTACGCCGGCGAGCGCAGCACCCGGTGGCGGGAGATCCCCATCAGGCCGACGCTGAACGCGATGACGAGCGCCAACCCGATGCCGAGGATCGTGAGCAGGATCGTCTGCTCTAACCCGTCCCAGAACAGGCCCTTGTATTCGAGTACCTCAGACATGGTCTGACGGCGATCCGCTCAGCCCTCGTTAGCGCACAGCTCTTCGGACGTGACGCCCTCGACGGCCGCAGGGTCGAATCCCCACTCGTTCATGATGTCGACGAACTCCTGTGAGTTCTTGAACTTCGCGAGCTCCTTGTTGTACATCGCGACCGCTTCGGTCTCGCTCTTCTCGAACGCCGCACCGGAGCCCGTCTTCGGCGCGTCCTCGACGATGCCGGTGATCTCGAAGTCGTCGTTGTCCTCGGCGAGACCTTCGAGCGACAGGGTCGGCAGGAAGAACGCGTCGGCCCGGTCGGCGCCGAGCGACTCGACGCCGGTGACGTTGTCGCGGACGATCACTTGCTGATCCTCGGGCACTCCGGCCTCGACCAGGATGCCCTGCTCGAATCCGCCCGGCAGCACGGCGATGCGCAGGTCCGGGTTGTCGAGCACATCCTGGACCGAGGCGATGCCGTTGGGGTTGCCCGGCGGCACCGCGAACGACTCGGTCGAGACAATCACCGGCTCCGTGTAGAGCACCTCGGCGCAGCGCGACTGCTTCATGAACAGCCCGGCGGCGATCACGTCGACCCGACCGGCCTGCAGTGCCGGGATCATCGACTCGTACTCCACGCGCTCGCCCTGGATGTCGTCGATGTTGAACTTCGACAGCACCGCGCGCAGCACGTCGGGTTCGGCACCCGTGACGGTGCCGTCGGGCTCGAGCTTCGTGTACGGCGGCTCGTTGAAGATCGCGACGGTCAGGTATCCCTGGCTCTCGCCGCGGCCGAGCACGCCCGGAAGGTCGCTGGTGTCTTCGACGACCTCTTGGCCGGTGTCCGGGTCGGTCTTGCTACACGCGCTCAGCCAGCCGGCCAGTGGCACGCCGATGCCGGCGGCACCCACGCCTCGGAGCAATCGGCGTCTGGACGGGTCGAATGCGGTCATCCACTGTCTCCAATCACGCTGCTGGGGCTAGGCAGCCAGGAACGCTCTCACCATTGATGGCGTCCGCGACGGTCGACAAAGCTAAGAAGCTAACGAGGTCGCGTAGGCTCGTCAACAATCAGCGCGTAAGACGGTTGACAGCGGGGGTCCCCGAGCCCGGACGCGACCATCGGCGAGTTCGTACTCGATTCCGCTGCGGAATTTGGCCAAACTCGCCAAGAGTCCGACGCCCTGTTCGCCCAACGACCACCCCACCGGGTACGGGGCATTCGAGTCCTCGAGCCATCGGCCAGCACGCCACCAGGCGGCGACCGCGTACTCCGTGAGGAGGAGCAGCCCGCCGGCGATGGCTGCGTCGGCCCAGTAGTGATTGGCGGTGCCGACGATGACGAGCAGCGTGACGACCGGGTGGGCGATCCAGAGCAGCCGGTAGCGGGACCGGCTGGCGCGGATGATGCCGTGTGCCACGAGGACGGCCCAGCCGAAATGCAGGCTCGGCATCGCAGCGAACTGGTTGGTCAGGTGGTCGGTCGCGGGCGAGCTGTAGACGGCCGGACCGTACATCGCCGCGGTGTCGACGAAGCCGCGACCGCTCAGCATCCGCGCCGGGGCGAGCGGAAACGCGGCGTGGATCGAGAGGGCGAGTCCGGTGAGTAGTGCGAGCGACGTGCGGATCCGGTAGTAGTGGTCGCGGTTGCGGATGAACAGCCAGACCAAGAACGCGACCGTGAGCGGGAAGTGGACGGTTGCGTAATAGACGTTGGCGAGCCGCGTGATCGTCTCACTGGTCAACATCAGGTGTTGGACGTCGAGCTCACCCGGCAACCGCAGCGCGCGCTCCCAGGTCAGCAGCGCGTGCGCGTTGTCGACCGCCGTGGCACGGGAGTGGCCGGCCAGGAGGCGGGCGGAGCGGTAGGCGGCGAACAGCCCGGCGACGACGACGAGCTCGAGCAGCACCGTCGGCCACACCCGCGTGTCTCGGGTGCGCGGTGGGCTCGAGATCGTCGCCATCGTTGTGGACGTCAGCCGACGGCGTGCAGCTCGGCGTGGCCGTCCGCCGTCCGGTGGCTGGGTCGGGGCGTGTTCATCACCGCGGCCACCGCGATCGAGCCGACCGCGATGATGCCGGCGGCCCAAGCGCTCGCCTCGGTGAACCCCTCGACCATCGCGGTCGCCGGCAGCGTCGGACTTGGTGCGTGCGACGCGAGGTATGCGGCGGTGGCACTGGTCGCGATGGTGTTGAGCAGCGCGGTGCCGATCGATCCGCCCACCTGCATGCCGGTGTTGGCGGTGGCCGACGCGACGCCGGAGTCGGACGCCGTGACGCCTTGGGTCGCGTAGTTCATCGCGACCGGCATGACCAGGCCGACGCCGAGTCCGAGGACGATCATCGAGACCATCACGCCCTCGGCGTACTCGGTGTTGACGTCGATGGCGGCGAACCACGCCAGTGCGGCGGCGGCCAACAGCATGCCGGGAGCGATGAGGGCACGCGGCGGCACCTTGGGGAGCAGGTGGGTAGCGATGCCGCGTCCGGAGATCATGACGCCAGCGACCAGCGGGAGGAACGCGACGCCGGTCTTGATCGGCGAGTAGCCCTTGACGGTCTGCAGGTAGTAGGTCATCAGCAAGAACGCGCCGAACATGCCGATCACGATGATGCTGATCGCGAGCACGGCACCGCCGCGGCCGCGGTCGAGCAGCACCCGCAGGGGCAGCAGCGGTTGGGCGACCCGGGCCTCGATGGCGAGGAACGCCGCCAGCAGGATCACGCCGGTGACCAGGAGGCTGATGACGGTTGCCGAGTCCCAGCTGTCGGTCTCGGCCTGCGAGCAGCCGTAGACGATCGCGACCAGCCCGGCGGTCACGACGACGAGCCCGGGCAGGTCGAATCGGGGGCGGCTCGGCGTGCGGGACTCGGTCAGAGTGGTGTACGCGCCGATCGCGGTGATCAAGGCGATCGGGATGTTGACGTAAAAGCACCAGCGCCAGTCGAGGTAGTCGGTGAGCACGCCACCGGTCAGCAGGCCGATCCCGCCACCGCCGGCAGCGATCGCGCCGTAGATGCCGAAGGCCTTGTTGCGCTCACCGGGCTCGGTGAACGTGACCGCCAGCAGCGACAGCGCGGCCGGTGCGAGCAGGGCGCCGAACGCACCCTGGAGTACGCGGGCGCCGACGAGCAGTTCGAGGCTGGTCGCGGCGCCGCCCAACGCCGACGCGGCGGCGAACCCGAGCAGCGCGATCAGGAACGTCTGCTTCCGGCCGGTGTAGTCGGCGATCCGGCCGCCGAGCAGCAACAGGCTGCCGAAGGCCAGCGTGTATCCGGTGATCACCCACTGGCGGTCGCCGTCGGAGAAGCCGAGGTCGGCCTGCAACGACGGCAGCGCGATGTTCACGATCGTGATGTCGAGCGTGATCATCAGCTGCGCAAGGGCGATGAAGGTCAGGGCCGCCCAGCGATGCGGGTTGGAGCTGGCCGGTACGGCGGGCTCCGAGCCGGCGGCGAAGTCGTGATCGGTGCGCATGTGTCTCTCCTCGGCGCGATTTCATCAGCTGTTGAGAACGAGTATTCATCACGCGATGGAATCGAGGCAAACGGCTATGGCGTACAAAGGCCGGATGTGGGTGCGGTCACACGGGAGTACGCCGGGGCGCCGATGCAGCCGCCCGGCGCGCAATCAGTCGCGGTCGGTCTCGACCACGGCGTCGAAGGTGTCGAGGACATCGTCGACTGTCGGCAGCTCCGGATCCTTAGGCGTCGGCCGATCCGCCTCGACCTCGCCGGCCGCCTCGCGCCTGGCCCGACGCAGATGGCGTTTCACCGTCGAAAGGGAGCACTCGAGCCGCGAGGCGAGCTCCTCCAGCGACTCGTCGGGGTGCGCGGCGCGCATCGCCAACACGGCCTCGTGATCGATCGGACGCCGGTCGCCCCGCACCCCGGCGGCGGCATCGAGGTCTTCCGGTACGACGGAGACGCCGAGCTCGGACCGAATCTGCTTGCGCTCGCGCGGTGTCGTACAGCCGACGAATCCCGCGACGTCGACCCGGGCAACCGCCGCGTACAGGCATTCGACGAACAACGGGCACGAGGCACAGGCGTCTCGGGCCTGCCGCAGGAGGTCTCGATATTCGGTCCAAACGGCCTTGGTGACCTTCGACCGGGCCGGCGGCGCGTCGAGCAGCGGGTGCAGGAACAGGTCGGGGTTGGTCGCGCATTCGGGCTCGACGGAATCGCCGGGCGGCGGTGCGACCGGCGTCGGTTGGATCGCGAAACGCATGAACTCCCCGAGCTGGTGTCGGTCAGCTCACCCGCGCTGACCAGGACACGGGCGGTCCGAACAAGCCGCGACTCATCCGGACCCTAGGTCACACTCGCTTGTGCGACCTAGTCGCCTCGGCGAGCGTACTCACAGATACATTCCTCCGCCATGGGCCTGGTCGGATTCGTTGGCCGGCCCGTCCCGCTCCGGATGTTCGCCCGGGCCGGCGGCCATGCCCGGCATCCCGCTCGGGAGCGCCCGCCGCATCTGTTCGAGCTGGGCGCGGGCCGCCATCTGCTGGGCGTAGATCGCCGTCTGGATGCCGTGGAACAGGCCCTCCAGCCAACCGACGAGCTGGGCCTGCGCGATCCGCAACTCGGCGTCGGACGGCGTGTCGGAGCTGAACGGCAGGCTGAGTCGCTCGAGCTCCTCGATCAGCTCCGGTGCCAGGCCGTCCTCGAGCTCCTTGATCGATGCGGCGTGGATCTCGCGAAGGCGGGCCCGGCTGGCCTCGTCGAGCGGCGCCGACTTCACCTCTTCGAGGAGCTGACGGATCATGTTGCCGATCCGCATCACCTTGCCCGGCTGCTCGACCAGGTCGGTGATCGACGGCTCGTTGTCGCCACCTTCGGCTGCGCCGGCACCTTCGACGGCCATGCCGTCGGGCCCGACGACCACCACCCGGTGGCCCTCGCCGGACTGCTCGGATTCGGGGCGCTGTTCGGTCATACCCGCCAGCCTAACGACCGGATCGTCGCGACCCTATTCAGCACTAAGACGTACGCAGGAGCACCTTGCCGACGTGGGTGCTCGCCTCGATGGTGCGGTGCGCCTCGCGTACGTCGTCGAGCGCGAACACCTGATGGACGACCGGGCGTACCAGCTCGTCCTCGATCAGGGGCCAAACGTGCTCCTCGACGCTCGCGATGATCGCCGCCTTCTCGCCCAGCGGACGAGGACGCAACCTGGTGGCGAGCACGGCACCGCGCTTGTCCTGCAGGCGGCCCAGGGACAGCTCGCCGGTGGCGCCGCCCTGCGCCCCGATCACGACGAGCCGACCGGCGGTGGCGAGCGCCTCCACGTTACGGGGCAGGTAGGCGCCGCCGATGTTGTCGAGAATCACGTCGGCGCCGTGGCCGTCGGTCGCGGCCTGCAGTTCCTCGACGAAGTCCTGCTGCTTGTAGTCGATGCCGATGTCGGCACCGAGCTCGGCGCAGCGGGCCAGCTTCTCCGGCGACCCGGCCGTCACGGCGACCCGGGCGCCGAACGCCTTGCCGAGTTGGATGGCCATCGTCCCGATGCCGCCCCCTCCGCCGTGGACCAGCAGCGTCTCGCCTTCGTGCAGGCCGGCCAGCATGAAGACGTTGGACCAGACGGTCGCCACCACCTCCGGCAAGGCGGCCGCGGTCTCGAGGTCGACGCCGGAGGGGATCGGCAGCAGCTGCTGGGCCGGCACCGCGACGCGTTCGGCGTAACCGCCCCCTGCCAGCAGGGCACAGACCTCGTCACCGGTCTCCCACCGCGCGACGTCGGCGCCGACGACGGACACCACACCGGAGCACTCGAGACCGAGGACATCGGAGGCGCCAGGCGGCGGCGGATAGAGCCCTCGTCGCTGTGCCAGATCGGGAAAGTTGACTCCGGCCGCCGTCACGTCGATCACGACCTCGTCGGGACCGGGCTCGGGGTCGGGTCGCTCACCGATCGCGAGTACGTCGGGGTCGCCGGCGCCATGGGATTCGACAACACGCATGGGGTCAGCCTGTCGTACTCGCGTTGGCGTCGATCAACCGGCGTACCGCGTCGGTGACGGCGGTGACATCGTCCGGGCTGCCGTCACGCCGGGCCGCGGCGTACCCGACGAGGAACGTCGTCAGCGGCGCCGCCGGCCGCGCGATCTCGTGGGCGGCGTCTCGGGCCAGGTTCAGCACCTGGTCGAGATCGAGGTCCAACTCGGTGCCCAGCTCCGACTGCACCGCGGCGACCCACTCCTGCAGCGTCATGAACCCTTCTCCTCTCGCGAGTTGTCAGGCACATGTGGAGCCCCAGGTCCATATGTGCCTGACAAGTCGGCGGGTGTGTCGATGTCGTCGGCCTCGTGACCGTGTACGGGAACTGCCCGCAGTCGCAAAGGCGCGAGCAGCTCGTACATGGGGGCATCGTGCCAGGTCGCCCGGGTTGCCGCCGACCGCCGCAGCGCATCGGCGACGATGGAGCAGGTCAAGTGCTGCCGCCGGCCGTCGGCGTCGACGAGGATCGCACCGTCGCCCGATCCGATCGCGTCGAGCAGCCGATGTACAGTCGCCGCCCCGACGTGCGGTAGGTCGCCCGCGAGCAGCATCACGATCGGGGCGGTGACCGACTCCAGGCCCGCGACGACCCCGGCCGCGGGCCCGCCTCCGACCGGCTCCTCGCGGGCCCACACGGCGTCGACGACGACCGGCCGCGGCTCGCCGACCACAACCCGCTGCCGAGCGTCGACGACCGCCGTCAGTACTCGGTCCAGCAGCGACTGCCCGTCGACTGAGAGCCGCGTCTTGTCGACCCCCGCCCCGAGGCGACTCGACCGCCCGCCCGCGACCACGATCGCGTCGTAGTCGACCGGGCCTGCCACGGCGTCCGCCATGGCCCCAGTCTGGCCCGATCGCGTGTTTGAGCACGACCCGAGTCGGGGTAAGGCTCCGGTGAGGTCCGCCCGACCCGCTCACTCGGAGGCAGCATGATCACGCAGCCCGCCGGACGGATCGCCCTGTCCGTCCTCACTACCGTCGGCCTGGCCGCCGCAACCGTGGCCGTGGCGTCACCGGGCCCAATCGGCGACGTTCGAGACGTACGGCGAAGGCGTCAACGTCCCGTCCGACGCCGACATCACGCTCGCCGATCTGCAGGGGGTGGTTCCCGGGCGGGTCGGCGATCCGGCGATCGTCGAATTCGGCATCGATCTGCTCGGCGACCCGGATCTCGCACTGTCCCTCGACTGGAGTGCGCCGATCGCCCGGTGGTACTGGACCGTCGCCCGCGACATCAACCCGATGGCCGACGCCCTCGACATGGGCGCGGTCAACGCCGCGATCGGCTATCCGGCGGGTGAGGAGGACAACCGGCGCTGCGACTCGTTCGAGGCGGCGCTCAACTACCTCACCGGGTCGATCCCCGACGGCATCAACTGCACCCGGCCGGCGGCCTACCGCGGTGACACCAGCGACCTGAGCCGGTTGGGTTGGGAGTCGCTGGGCGACTGGGAGTACTGACCGGGCCGCTCGGCCAGACTGGGCCGCATGGCCCGTGACCTCGCGACCCTGCCGAAGGCGCATCTGCACCTGCACCTGACCGGGTCGATGCGGCCGTCGACGCTGCGGGAGCTCGCCGAGCGGCAGGGCGTGCCGGTGCCCGATCACGACGGCCGTGGGGTACGGGAGTGGGCGGCGTTCCAGGCCCACTACGACGCGGCGCGGGCGGTGATCCGTACCGCCGACGACATCCGACGGGTGGTCGTCGAGGCGGCGACCGACGACGCGGCCGACGGGTGCGGCTGGCTCGAGATCCAGGTCGATCCGACGTCGTACGAGCCGGCGCTGGGCGGCCTGACCGAGGCGCTCGGGGCCGTACTCGCGGCGGCGGGCGATGCGCCGATCCCGACCGGCGTCGTGGTCGCGTCGAGCTGGGCCCGGTCGCCGGAGCATGCCGAACGGCTGGCCCGACTCGCCGCGCGCTACGCCGACGACGGCGTGGTGGGTTTCGGGCTGTCCAACGACGAGCGCCGGGGCCGGGTGGCCGACTTCGCGCCGGCCTTTCGGACCGCCGGCGACGCCGGTCTGCTCGCGACTCCGCATTCGGGCTTCTATACGCCGGCGGCCCATGTTCGCGACTGCCTCGAACTGCTCGGCGCCGATCGGATCGGCCACGGCACCGCCGCCGCGACTGATCCGGCGACCCTGGCCCTACTCGCCGAGCGGCAGGTCGCCTTGGAGATCTGCCCCACGTCGTATCCGCCGCTCGGCGTGCACGACCTGGCCGACGTGCCGATCCGGAGTTTGCTCGAGGCGGGCGTTCCGGTCGCGTTGGCCAGCGACGACCCGCTGCTGTTCGGCGTCGGCCTCGCCGGTCAGTACGTCATCGGCCGCGAGGCGATCGGATTGTCGGACGACGAGCTCGCGGCTATCGCGGCCCACGGAATCCGCGCCTCGGCCGCCCCGGCGCCGATCAAGCGGCGGCTTTTGGCCCGAGTGGAAGACTGGCGTCGAGCGTCCGCCGGACGAGGAGGATCCCCATGCGTGTCGCCCTGATCCAGTTGGAGGCGAGCACTGACTCGGAACGCAACCGCGACGCCGTACGCAAGCGACTCGACGGTCTCGACGGCGCCGGGCTCGACCTCGTCGTGCTCCCGGAGGGGTCGATGCACGATTTCGGCCCGCCCGACCACGACCTCTCGGCCGCTGCCGAGCCGCTCGACGGCCCGTACGTCGAGATGCTCACCGACCAGGCCCGCCACCTAGGCGCGACCGTGATCGGGCACATCTTCGAGCGACACGAATCGGGCGGACGGCCATATAACACCACGATCGTGATCGGTCCCGACGGTGCGATCCGGACCGCATACCGCAAGGTGCACCTCTACGACTCGTTCGGATACGTCGAGTCCGATCGGCTGTCGGCGGGTCCGATCGAAACCGTGACCGTCGACGTCGACGGCTTCCGGATCGGACTGCTGACCTGCTATGACCTGCGGTTTCCCGAGTTTGCGCGGCTGCTCGTCGACCGCGGCGCCGACGTCTTCGCCGTCCCGACCGCGTGGGTGAGCGGGCAGCTCAAGGAGGACCACTGGGAGACGCTGCTGCGGGCTCGGGCGATCGAAAATACGGTGTACGCCCTCGGCGCCGCGCAATGCGGTCGGGCGTACGCCGGGCGCAGCATGGTGGTCGACCCGATGGGCATCGTTGTTGCGGGTGCCGGTGAGTCCGACGCCGATGTCGTCGCGGACCTGTCGGCCGACCGGATCAGCGCCGCGCGCAAGCGCAACCCGTCGCTCGCCAACCGCCGGATCGGCTCCGTGCCCGGCGCCACCTTGTAAACAGGGGTGTGCTCGACTGCGCACGCGGCGTGATCGCGTGGAATACTCGGTGGCTGGGATCGCGCTGGGCCGTGCGACCCCTCGCAACCGTGAGTCATGACCCGCTGACAAGACCGAGAGACCGAGCGATTTCGAAACATCACGCGTCCGCGAGCCACGCCCCTGGCCGGGCATGGGCGAACCCCGGCGTGCCGACAACGCGGGGCTACTCGGCTCCGTCCAATGGCGTCGGCCGAATCGATATCGCGGCACCGGGTGCCGCGGTACAAAACGGTGGCGGTCGACGGGCCGCCCGGCGGCCGACCACTTCGACGACAACGACCGGATTCATCCCGGTTCAGCCGCGTCGGGGGTTCATCCCCGCTGCCATGCGGAGCACGGCGGTGGCGCTGTGGTTTGCGGCTTGGCTCGCTGCCTCGGCCGCGGCCGCCACGTCGGTCGTCGGGGTCATCGATCCACCCGAGTGGCTGGCCGAGACCGGTGGGGCGGCGCTCATCGTGCTGTTCGCTATGGCCCTCACCCGTCGCTGTGGCGGTCGGGTCTGGCTATGGGCCGTGCTCACGGCGGGCTTTGCGGCGGCGGTACTGGTCGCCCAAGACCGCACCCTGTTTTCATCGGCGGCCGTCCTCGTCGCGATCCTGGGCGCCGTCCTCGCCGTCATGGCCACCCGGCCGGCCGAGACCTTCGGGCAGGTGTTGCGCGAATACATCGTCGCCCTGCTCGTGTCGATCAGCGCCGCCCTCGCCGTCGCCGGCCTGAATGCGCCCGTCGCGTCCGACCGCTTCAACCTCGTCGTGCTCGGCGTCAGCCTCCTCGTCGCGATCGGACTGGTCTGGCAGCTCGGCGCCGGCCTGCACGGGTTGGGTCGACGCGGGTTCATCATGATCGTCGGCGGCGCCGTGTTGATCGCCGGATTGCTCGTCTACAGCAGGTTCCTGCGCGAGTACGGGTCAGAGGCGCTGGTCAATCAGATCGACGACACCGTCGCCTGGATGAACGATCGGCTCGGCGGAGTGCCGCGCCCGGTCGAGGTGCTGGTCGGCTTCCCGGTTCTGATCTGGGGCGTGAGCACCCGCGCCCGGCGCCGTCAGGGCTGGTGGATGTGCGCCTTCGCAGCCCTCGGTACGGCGACGGTCGCGACCAGCCTGGCCGCGCCGACGGTGCAACCGGAGTACGCCGGCTGGTCGCTGCTCTACTCGGCGGTCCTCGGCCTCCTGTTCGGACTGCTGGTGCGCCGCGTCGACATCCTGTTCACCGGCGGCGGTGGACAGCGGGTCCGCCGCGGCGATGACGTGGAGGAGCAACGCCGTCCTGAGCCCGGTCGGACCGAGCCGCTGCGCTAGCGTCGGCGCCGGAGTTTCTGGCGCAGGGGTCCCCTACGCCAATAGGTTTGGCGCTGGGGTCCCCTGCGCCAAGCCTCGAGCATGCGAGGGAGTGTCATGGCCGGCGAGATCGTCGCGGAGATGGTGGCCAACGTGTGGCGCGTCGTGGCCGAGGAGGGCGATGCCCTGGCCGCCGGCGACACCGTCCTCATCCTGGAGTCGATGAAGATGGAGATCCCGGTACTCACCGAGGACGGCGGCACGGTCGCCGAGCTCCGCGTACAGGAGGGTGACGTCGTTCAGGAGGGTGACATCCTCGCCGTACTCCGATGACCGTGCGGCCGGCCCGACACCCGATGGGACAATGGCCGACGACGGGTCACCGACCCGTCCCAGGAGGGGTGCCGGAGTGGCCGATCGGAACCGCCTTGAAAGCGGTCGCTGGCAGAGATGTCAGCCGCGGGTTCGAATCCCGCCCCCTCTGCTCGCCAGTCGCGGCGCCTGATGCCCGCTGACCCCGTCGAAGGAGTACGCCCGTGTCCGATGCCGTCAGCCGTCATCGAGGCGTACGGGCGGTCGCGGTATTCGCCTTCGGCGGCCTCACCCTCGTCGCGGGCGTCGACGTGCTGGCCCTCGTGGTCGTCGACCGCTGGCGCGACGACAACGCGATCGTGGCCGCCGCGTTCTGGCTCCTGGTCGCGCTCGGTGTCGTGCTTCTCGTCGGCATGACCCGCTCGATCGTCCAGATCGTCCGCCAGCCGACGGTGCTCCGGCTCGACGCCAGCGGTTATCGGGTGAGCCGCCACTCCGGCGCCACCGGCGCTCGCCGGGCCGTTTGGACCGACGTGGAGCGAGTACGCCAGGACCAGCGCGACGGTCGGGTCTACGTCGTCATCCAGCTGCGTAATGGTGCCTCGACCCAGATCCCGACGCGCGCCATCGCGACTCCGCGTGAGGAGTGGATCGCCGACCTGGACGACCGGCTCAACCGCGCCCACGGCCAACGCCGCCTGACCTAGGAGCGGCATCTGCTTTGCTGCCCGATGAGGCGGCCCGGTAGCCTGTGGCCTCGCCGCCTCGCGCGGCGTGGAGGTGTCGCCTAGTCCGGTTTATGGCGCCCGCCTGCTAAGCGGGTTGAGGGTTTGTCCCCTCTCGCGGGTTCAAATCCCGCCACCTCCGCCGTCTGTCGGTCGTTGACGGGTTGAGCCGCCATCGGCAAAGAGCTTGTCCAGGTCTCGCCAGCGCCATGGCCGATGCATCCGGTCGACCTTGCGGGCCAGGTCGTTCGGCGGAACCAGGAGGACTGGGCATTTGGCGTGGTCGAGGCAGTAGCGGCCGATCGAACGCCGAAACCCTCGCAGTCGCCGACGCGGCTGCGCTCCCACGACCAGGAGATCCTCGTCCTGGAACGCGGCTTGGACCAGCACTTGACCGGGGGATCCGAGTAGGGCGGTCGGGCTGACAGAGACGTCGTCAGGAACGTCGCCCATTGCCTGGACGAAGGCCCTTTCGACCGTTCTGAGTGCATCTTGTTCGCGTGCGGCGACGAAGCGCTGGATGGTCTGCGACTGGTCAGTCGGCGGCGCATACGTCAGCCACCCGGCGGTCGCGGTCGTACGAATCTGCTCCCGGTCGGGCGGAGCTGAGAAGGCTCGCACGGCCAGCAGGTCCCTTTGCAGAAGTCGGGCCTGGGTGACCGCCGTCCGGAGCGCCCGCAGCCCGACTGGAAGGTCATCCACCCCGACGACGACACACGCGTTTCTCGCCATCTGGTTGTCCTCAGTCGGTTCGTGCTAGCTCCACGATCCTGGTGACGGTCAACGTTTCAGAAGTGCCGCAAGCACTGGCGTCGTGGGACCTTTGACTCCCGCTCTAGCGGGGTGGAAATCCGCCGGTGGCGATCGGGCCCCAGCGTTCGATGTGGACGCGGATCAGCGATTTGTCCTGTCGGGCCATGGCGTCGCGGTATTCGTCCCAGTCCGGGTGCTCGCCGGAGATGCAGCGGAAGTACTCCACCAGGCCGTCCTCCGCTTCCTGGCCGGGCATGTCGAGGACCTCGGCGGCGCCGTCGACCTGCACCCACGCGTCGTTCCACTCGTCGGAGAGGACGAGCACGCTGGCGCGCGGGTCGCGTCGCAGGTTGGTGGCCTTGGCGCGGTCGGGGTACGTCGAGACGACGATCCGACCCTCGGCGTCGACCCCGCCGGTGACCGGCGAGAGCTGCGGCCGCCCGTCTGCACGGGTGGTCACGAGGATCAGGTGGTGGCGGGTGCGGACGAAGTCGAGCAGCTCCTCGCGCTCGACCCGAGTGTTCGTCGCGATCTGGGGCATGCCGCCACGGTAGCCGCGCGCGCCGACCTCGGTGCCTGGCAAGGTCGGTCCGCCGATGCGGGTCCGGAGGCTCCCGAACCGTAATGTTGACCCTTGTGCCCGAACTGAAATCCGCCAACCTGCGCAACGTCGCGATTGTTGCGCACGTCGACCACGGGAAGACCACTCTCGTCGACGCGATGCTGCGACAGGCCGGCGCGTTCGCCGTGCACCAGGCCGAGATCGTCGGCGAGCGGATCATGGACACCGGTGACCTCGAGCGCGAGAAGGGGATCACGATCCTCGCCAAGAACACCGCGGTGCACTACACCGGCGCCTCCGCGCCGGAGGGCATGACGATCAACATCATCGACACCCCCGGCCACGCCGACTTCGGCGGAGAGGTGGAGCGGGGGCTGTCGATGGTCGACGGCATCGTGCTCCTGGTCGACGCCAGCGAGGGTCCATTGCCGCAGACCCGGTTCGTGCTGGGCAAGGCGCTGAACGCCGACATGCCCGTGGTGCTCGTGGTCAACAAGGTCGACCGCGCCGACGCCCGGATCGCGGAGGTCGTAGACGAGACCTACGAGCTCTTCATGGACCTGCTCGACGACAGTCACAGCCAGGACGCGCTCGACTTCCCGGTCGTCTACGCCAGCGGCAAGGCCGGCATCGCCAGCCTCGAGAAGCCGGCCGACGGCACGATGCCGGAGGGCGCCGACCTCGAGCCGCTGTTCCGGACCATCCTCGACACCATCCCGGCGCCGACGTACGTCGACGGCGCGCCGCTCCAGGCCCACGTCACCAACCTCGACGCGTCGCCGTTCCTCGGCCGGCTGGCACTGCTGCGGGTGCACGCGGGCACGCTCCGCAAGGGCCAGAACGTCGCCTGGATCCGACGTACCGGCGAGGTCAAGAACGTCCGCGTGACCGAGCTCCTCGTCACTGAGGGGCTCGAGCGCAAGCCCGGCGAGCAGGCCGGGCCGGGCGACATCGTCGCCGTGGCCGGCATCCCCGAGATCACCATCGGCGAGACGCTGGCCGACCCCGAGCACCCCTTGCCGCTCCCGCTGATCCACGTCGACGAGCCGGCCATCTCGATGACCATCGGCACCAACACCTCGCCCCTGGTGGGCCAGGTCAAGGGCCACAAGGTCACGGCCCGGCTGGTCAAGGACCGGCTGGACGCCGAGCTGGTCGGCAACGTCTCGCTCAAGATCCTGCCGACCGAGCGGCCGGACGCCTGGGAGGTGCAGGGCCGCGGCGAGCTGGCGCTGGCCATCCTGGTCGAGCAGATGCGGCGGGAGGGCTTCGAGCTCACCGTCGGCAAGCCGCAGGTGGTCACCCGCGAGATCGACGGCAAGGTGCACGAGCCGATGGAGCGGCTGACCATCGACGCGCCCGAGGAGTATCTCGGCACGATCACGCAGCTTCTCGCGGTCCGCAAGGGCCGGATGGAGCAGATGACCAACCACGGCACCGGCTGGGTGCGGATGGAGTTCCTGGTGCCGGCGCGCGGCCTGATCGGCTTCCGCACCGAGTTCCTCACCGACACCCGCGGCACCGGTATCGCCCACCACATCTCGGAGGGCTACGAGCCGTGGGCCGGGGAGATCAAGTCCCGCTAGCAGGGATCCCTCGTCGCAGACCGGACGGGCGCCGTCACGGCGTACGCAATGACGAACCTGCAGGAGCGCGGCACGATGTTCGTCGAGCCCGCGACCGAGGTCTACGAGGGCATGATCATCGGCGAGAACTCCCGCGCCGACGACATGGACGTCAACATCACCAAGGAGAAGCAGCAGACCAACATCCGGTCCGCCACCTCCGACAACTTCGAGAAGCTCGTGCCGCCGCGCCGGCTGTCCCTCGAGCAGTGCCTGGAGTTCTGCCGCGAGGACGAGTGCGTCGAGGTGACGCCCGAGACGGTGCGCATCCGCAAGCTCGTGCTCGACGCCAACGAGCGCGCCAAGACCGCGTCGCGGGCCCGCAAGAGCAAGTAGCCTCCGGGCTGCGGGTTAGCAGCAGCGGGCCTGCGGAGACGCCTCCT
>DASQKI010000045.1:0-65232 GCA_035630615.1 Nocardioidaceae bacterium | reverse complement strand
GCCGCCCTCGCGGAGGTGGAGGAGAGCAATCCCCTCATCGCGATCCTGCTCGAGCCGATGCTCGGCGTGACGATGGCGCCCACGATGGCCGGCGCCTCGGAGAAGATCAACGTGATTCCCTCGCGCGCCCACCTGAAGGTCGACTGCCGCGTACCGCCCGGCCTCGGCGAGGAGCACGCCCTGCAGCGCATCCATGAGGCGGTGGGCCAGGACTTCGGAGTCGAGTTCGGGGAGACCGTGGTTGGCAATCGCTCGCCCATCGACACGCCGCTGATGGATTCGATCCGGTCATTCGTGGAGCGCGAGGACCCGGGCGCCGGGGTCACGCCGGTGGTGCTGCCCGGCTTCAGCGACTCGCGCTGGTGGCGGGCGGCGTTCCCGGACTGCGTGGCCTACGGCTTCTTCCCCCAGAAGGCGATGAGCCTGTTCGAGGCGGCGCCGCTCATCCACGGAGCGAACGAGCGCGTGCCGGTCGAGGACCTCGGCCTGGCGGCGCGCTTCTACTCTGATCTGATCGAGGAAACCCTGTGAGCGAAGAGGAAGACAAGCTCCGCCTGGGCGGGATGGCGCTGCGCAACGGCCTGCTGGTGCACGGCCCCACGCACTGGGCCGCGGCCGTGCGGGACAAGCAGGGCGAGATCCAGGTGGCCTCCGGCCGCAAGCCCTCACTCGGCGGGAACGCCACCGAGGGCATCCCCGGCGTGCGCGGCGTCACAAAACTGGCGGAGGCGATGGCGGTGATCCCGCTGGTCAAGCGTGCCCTGCCGTCGGCGCGGCTGCCCATGCAGGACGTGCGCACCATGGGGGCGATGGCGGGCGCGGCGCTGGCGGGCCAGGCGATCCGCTCCACGGGCGCGCGCACCCTCGCGCGCGAGATGGCCGTCGGCCTGGTGAGCATGACCCCGGCGATCCTCGCCCTGCGCAACGGCGACCTGGCCGCCTACCACGGCGTGGAGCACAAGTCGATCGCCGCCTACGAGACGGACGGCCAGGCGGCCGACGCCGAGAAGGAGCACGACCGCTGTGGCTCGAACCTCGTCGCGCCCATGCTGGGCGCCGCGGCCGTCGGGAACGTGGCGGCGCGGAGGGCGGGCCTGCGCGGCCCCCTGGCCGAGGCCGGCGTGGCGCTGGGCAGCGCCGCCGTGGCGGTGGAGGTCTTCGCCTGGTCGGAGCGCCACCAGGGCACGGCGATGTCGAAGCTCCTGCGTCGGCCGGGCTTCGAGATCCAGCGCGTGGTGGGCACGCGGGAGCCGACGGCAGAGCAGCTCGAGGTGGGCGAGGCGGCGATGGCCGAGATCCTGCGCGTGGAGGCCCCTGGACCGATGTCGTAGTGGCGGGAATCGCCAAGGTTCCCTTACGCTTGTAGGGACATGGATGTCGTCGACGTGAGCCTGTTCGCATTCCTCTCCGGCTTCGAGGACTGGGCGGTCATATGGCTGCCGATCATCTTCATGGGCCTGATCGTGCTGCTGCTCGGGGTGATGCTGCGGGTGATGCCGAGCCTCAAGCTCAAGCCCGAGGAGATCAAGCCGCAATCCTCGGACGCGGTCCACTGGGGGGATGTGGCCGGCGCCGAGGAGGCCAAGGACGAGCTGCGCGAGGTGGTGGAGTTCCTGCGCGATCCCAAGCGCTTCAAGGCGCTGGGCGCAAAGGTCCCGAAGGGGATCCTGCTCCACGGCCCGCCGGGCACCGGCAAGACGCTGCTGGCGAAGGCGGTGGCCAGCGAGTCCAACGCCCGCTTCTACGCGCAGTCCGCGTCGTCCTTCGTCGAGATGTTCGCCGGCCTGGGCGCCGCCCGCATCCGGCGCCTGTTCAAGGACGCGCGCAAGAGCGCGCCGGCGATCGTGTTCATCGACGAACTGGATGCGGTGGGGTCAGCCCGCTGGTCTGCTGGGCGACCAGGCCGAGGTCGACGTCGTCCTTGAGCGGCTTGTTGCGCGTGTGGACCTCGAGGATCCGGTGCCGGCCCTTGACGTCGGGCGGCGAGACGAACACCTGGCGGTCGAAGCGGCCCGGGCGCAGCAGCGCCGAGTCGAGCTTCTCGAGCAGGTTGGAGGCGGCGATCACGACGAGGTCGTTGGTCGAGGTGAACCCGTCCATCTCGACGAGCAGCTGGTTGAGGGTCTGCTCGCGCTCGTCGTGGCCGCCACCCATGCCGGCGCCACGGTGTCGACCGACCGCGTCGATCTCGTCGATGAAGACGATCGCGGGCGCGTTTTCCTTAGCCTGCTCGAACAGGTCACGCACTCGGCTGGCGCCGACGCCGACGAACATCTCGACGAAGTCAGAGCCCGAGATCGAGTAGAACGGCACCGCGGCCTCACCGGCGACCGCGCGTGCCAGCAGTGTCTTGCCGGTGCCGGGCTGACCGTAGAGCAGGACGCCCTTGGGGATCTTGGCGCCGACCGCGTGAAACTTCGCCGGCTCGGCGAGAAACTCCTTGATCTCTTGGAGTTCCTCGACTGCCTCGTCGACGCCGGCGACGTCGTTGAACGTCGTCTTCGGCATGTCCTTGGAGATCAGCTTCGCCTTCGACTTGGCGAACTGCATCACGCGCCCGCCGCCGCCTTGGACGTGGTTGATCAAGAAGAGGATGAGCAAGAAGATCAGCACGAAAGGCAGCAGGTTGATCAGCAGGCTGCCGAGGACGCTGGGCTTGGGCACCTCGACGTTGAAGGACTTGATCTCACCGGCCTTCTCCTGGGTTTCGGCGGTGCCGATGAGTTGAACGCCATAGTCGCCGAGCCACTTGGAGCGGACCTGCGATCCGTCGTCGAGCGTGGCCCGGATCTCTTGATCGCCTTCGACGAACGTCACCTCGTCGATCGACCCGTCGTCGAGATGTTGCACCATCTCGGAGGTGTCGATCTCCTCGTAGCCGGAGCTCGAGGAGACGTATTGGAGGATCCCGAGCACGGCAAAGACACCCAGCACGATCCAGAGCCAGGGCCCTCTTAAGATTCTTCTCACGTCCATGCTCGGGGTGGGACCCCGTTCCTCCTGCCCATTCCGGGGGCGTGCCCGTCAGCGACTGGCCCCTGCCTCTTGCGTCGTCAGACGCTACACGTACTCAACGAATGACACG
The DNA here is from genome assembly GCA_035630615.1 of Nocardioidaceae bacterium. Taxonomy (GTDB): domain Bacteria; phylum Actinomycetota; class Actinomycetes; order Propionibacteriales; family Nocardioidaceae; genus DATFRX01. Next base: position 62,147 of record DASQKI010000045.1, on the reverse strand, counting down.
CCTGGCTGTGTTCCCCATGGTCGCGCACCTCGGTGAGACCGCCCTCCCCGCGAGCCCGATCGGACTGGCTCCCGCCCTTCAAGCGTAGACGTGTGGCGCCAGAGTCGCGATATCGCGGAGATTGCGGTATTTCTCAGCGTAGTCGAGTCCGTAGCCGACCACGAACTCGTTGGGGATATCGAATCCGACATATTTCACCCGGACGCTGCGTTTGAGCGTATCCGGCTTCCGCAACAGCGCGCACGCCTCGACCGAGGCCGCGCCTCGCGACTCGAGGTTGGCCAGCAGCCACGACAAGGTGAGCCCGGTGTCGACGATGTCCTCGACGATCAGCACATGGCGGTCGAGCAAGTCGGTGTCGAGGTCCTTGAGGATGCGGACCACGCCCGACGACGTGGTGCCCGACCCATAGGACGAGATCGCCATCCAGTCCATCTCGACGTGCCGGTTGAGGGCTCGAGCCAGGTCGGCCATCACCATGACGGCGCCTCGGAGGATGCCGACCAAGAGGAGGTCGGTGCCCTCGTAGTCGCGGGCGATGTCGTCGGCGATCTCGCCGATCCGCGCATCGAGCTGGTCCTCGGTCAGCAGCACCTTCTGAAGATCCTCGGCGAGGTACGAAGCGTCCACCGGATCAGCCTGCCACACCCGACCGTGCCAGTCGGACCCGTCCCTCGATCCTTCGGGCCACGACACCGCCGGGCAGGTCGACGCCGCGCTGCCCATGCCAGTCGGTGACCAAGCGATCGAGGGCGTCGACGTGCCCGGCAGTCAGGTCCGTGCCAGGGGATCCGGCGCCGATCGCCGCCTTGCGGAGTACGCGGCTTCGCAGGGCATCCGGCGCCGACGCGAGTACACCGGCGTCGAGCCCGCCGTCGGCATCGGCCACCGCCGCGTGGAGATCGGCCGCCTGAGCATCGAGCAGATCGGCGTCGGCCCGAGCGAGATCGGCGGTTCGGGCCAAGGCATCGACGATCCCCGGCCCGAGTTCGGTCTCGAGCGTCGGGAGCACCCGCGTCCGCACCCGCACCCGGGTCAGCGCCGCATCGGCATTGTGCGGGTCGGACCACCACTCGAGTCCGACGTCGCGGCACACCGCCTCGGTCTGCTCGCGGCGCATGCCGAGCAGCGGCCGCCGCCACAAGCCGTCTCGGGCCGCCATGCCCGACAGCGATCGGGATCCCGACCCCCTCGCGAGTCCGAGCAGCACCGTCTCGGCCTGGTCGTCACGGGTGTGCCCCAGGAGTACGGCGGCCGCCCCGTGGGAGTCGGCCGCCGTGCGCAGCGATGTACGTCGGGCCTCCCGCGCCGCCGCCTCGGGCCCGCCCGGGCCGTCGACATCGACCCGCCGGACCTCGACTGGATCGGCGCCGAGACCGCGGGCCTGTCGAGCCGCCGTCGCCGCGACCGACTCCGAGTCGGCCTGCAGGCCATGGTCGACGACGATCGCGCCGCATCGCAGCGACGCCCGGGGCGCCTCGAAGACTGCGGCCGCGAGGAGTGCGAGCGAGTCGGCGCCGCCGGACAGCGCGACAAGGGCCAGCGAATCCGGTGAGAGGTCGGCGAGGGCCTCGCGTACGGCTCGGCGGGCATCGGCCACGACCGGAGTCAGGCGGGGCCGGCGGGCGTCCTCCGTACGCATGACATCACCCGTGGACGCGCGTGACCCAGGCCGCCGGGTCGCCGATCTCTGCGGCCGTCGGCAGCTGCTCCGGGCCGGTCCACACGGCGTTGAAGCCGGTCATGCCGACGCGGTCGACGACGCCGTTGACGAACGCGGCGCCGTCGGCGTACTGGCGCATCTTCGCCTCCAGGCCGAGCAGCCGCCGCAGCAGTCGGTCCGACGGCCCACGGCCCTTGCGGCGCCGGTCGAACCGGGAGCGGATCTTCCCGACCGAGGGCACGACCGACGTACCGACGCCGTCCATCACGACGTCGGCATGTCCTTCCAACAACGACATCACCGCTGTGACCCGATCGATGATGGTGCGCTGCTCGGCGCTGGTGAACAGGTCGAGCACCGAAGTGCCGGAGTCGCCTCGGACCAGCTCGGTGAGCCGCTGGACGCTCTCGGTCATCATGCCGCGCAGCCGCTCCGGATCGACGTCGGTCGCCGCGACGAATGCTCCGATCTCCGCCAGCAGATGGTCGCGCAGCCACGGCACGGCGGTGAACTGGACCCGATGCGCCTCCTCGTGGAGGCACACCCACAGTCGGAAGTCGTCGGCGTCGACCTCCATCTCCTGCTCGGCGGCGACGATGTTGGGGGCGACGAGGAGCAGGCGGCCGGGGCTGTCGCCACGACGGGCGGCGTCGCCACCGAAGGGGTCGAACTGGCCGAGCACCTTGTGCGACAAGAACGCGAGCAGCGCCCCCGCCTCGGCGCCGGTGACCCGCGATCCGAACGCGCCCACCATGCCGGCGATCGAGTTGCGCTGCGCCTCGACCTTCTCGACGAGAGGCTGGACGACGCGGGAGAAGCCGTCGGCGTTGGCGGCGACCCAGCCGGCTCGGTCGACGACCAGGACCGGCGAGCTGCCCGTCGACGCATCGAGCAGCGTGAGTTCGCGTACGTGCTCCTCGGCGGTCGCCGAGCTGGTGCGGAGGCTGTCGACGACCGCATGCATCTCGTCGCCCGACAGGTACGGCCCGGGGCGGATCAGTCGACGCGCGGTCTGCACGGCGAAATCCCAATCGATCATCGCCGGCTCGCTCATGACGACCACCGTACGCAACCCACCTTGGGGGTTGGTCAGGCGGCGCAGCCGCAGCGGGACACCGCGGCAGCGATGTCGTCGAGGATCGATCGCGCGTCGAGGGTGTCTTGCAGCGGCACCTGGTCGACCAGCGCGACGAACGCGATCGCGACGCCGTCCCGATCGACGGTCGTCCCGGCCAGGCCGTGCACGTTGGACAGCGTTCCGGTCTTGGCCCGCACCCAGCCGAGCCCAGCCGCGGCGTCGCCGTCGACGAACCGGAAGGCGAGCGTGCCGGTGAACCCTGCCACCGACAGCTGCGAGACCGCGTCGCGCAGCTCGGGATGCTCGTCGTCGCTCGCCAGTCGCAGCACCGTCAGCATCGCGTCGAGGGTCACCCGGTTGGAGCGAGACAGCCCGCTTCCGTCGTACGTCTTGACGCCCTGCATCGGCACGCCGAGGCCGGCGAGGACCTGTCGTACCGCCTCGGCACCGCCGGCGAACGACGCCGGATGACCGGTGGCGATGGCAACCTCACGCAGCAAGATCTCGGCGCCGGCGTTGTCGCTGAGGTCAAGGATGTGACCGACGATGTCGCGCAGCGGGGCACTGTCGACGGCCGCGAGTGACTGGCCGCCGTCGCCCGACGCCTCGGACATGGCGCCGACGACCTTGACGCCTCGCTTCTCCAGCTCGGTCGCGAAGGTCTCGGCGGCCAGGCCGGCCGGGTCGAGGGAAAAGTCGTACGGGTCATCCGGATCGGCGCCCTCGTCGGCCCACAGGGGGCTGATCGGCGGCACCTCGTCCGGCACGTACGACGACTCCCAATCGGGGCTGTCGGCGGGTCCGTCGTACCGGCTCACGTCGTATCCGACAGAAACCCGCGAGATGCCCCGAAACGCCAGCAGCCGTGCCGTCTCGGCGGCCAGGTCGGCCAGCGTCGCGGGCGCTGGATCGGGCACATCGCCGCGCGGCAGCCGGCTCGCGAGCAATGGGTCGCCGCCGCCGACCAGAACGACCTCGGGCGCCCCGCCACCCTGGTGCTCGGCCGCGAGGACGCTCGACGTCGTGAAGACGTGGTCGCCGCCCATCACCTCGAGTGCAGCCGTCGTCGTGAACAACTTGAGCGTCGAGGCCGGGATGAACGAGTTGTGGCCGCCGTACGTCCACAGCGTCCGGTCGTGGGTCAGGTCGTATGCGGCGAAGCCGACGTGCCGTCCGAGATCGGTGTCGCCGAGCAGCGGCTCGACCCGATCGCGCAGCAGAGCGGTCGAGACGGCCGGCCCCTTCGCCGCCGGCAGCACCGGACGCGGATCGAGGGCGTCCGGCAGCTCGAGCCCCTCCGGCGGCGGAACATCGAGCGCCGTCTGCGGGTCATCGTCGCCGAGCAGCTCGTCGAACAACCCGCCCCACCAGGCGATCCCGGACGCCGCGACGACGGCCACGAGGGCACCCGCGACCACGAGGCTGACCTTCCGTCGGCTCATGGTCGTCGCGCTGCCTTCCGTCGTCTTCCGATGGGAGACACTAGTGTCGCGCGACACCGGGCTGGAGGATCGACGAGGCCGTGACGGAGGCGACCAGCGTGCAGTTCGAAGTGACCGTGGAGATACCGAAGGGCAACCGCAACAAGTACGAGCTCGATCACGAGACCGGGCGAATCCGGCTGGACCGTACTCTCTTCACGGCGACGCAATATCCGGCCGACTACGGCTTCGTCGAAAACACGCTGGGCCAAGACGGCGACCCGCTCGACGCACTGGTCCTGCTTGCGGAGCCGACGTTTCCGGGCTGTCTCATCACCTGCCGCGCGATCGGCATGTTTCGGATGAAGGACGAGGCCGGCGGCGACGACAAGGTGCTGTGCGTGCCGGCGACCGATCCGCGGCAAGAGCACCTTCGCGACATCCATCACATGCCGGAGTTCGACCGGCTCGAGATCCAGCACTTCTTCGAGGTCTACAAGGACCTCGAGCCCGGCAAGTCGGTCGAGGGCGCCACCTGGGTCGGGCGGGCCGACGCCGAGGCCGAGATCGAGGCCAGTCGGCGTCGCTTCGCCAAGCACGACTGACCGTCCGGGACCTGGCGCGGGGGTCCCCTGCACCAAACCTATTGGCACTGGGGACCCCTGCGCCAAAACACCATTGGCGCAGCCTTCCCCAGTCACGACGTCAGACGCGGGTGTAGAAGTTCGGCAGGATCCAGTAGTAGAGCGAGACAATCTCGACGCTGCGGCCGGGCCGCGGAGCCTGGATCATCATGCCGTGGCCGAGATACATCGCGACGTGATAGATCGAGTCCGGGTCGTCGCTCTCGCCCCAGAACAGCAGGTCGCCGCGCCGTAGATCACCGAACGAGATCGGCGTCGTCTCGTAGTACTGCGCGACGCTCCAATGCGACAAGTATTCGCCGGCCGCGCTCCACGACTGCATGGTGAGTCCTGAGCAGTCCCAGGAGTCCGGTCCGGCCGCGCCGTAGACGTATGGCTCGCCCAACTGCGCCTTGGCGTACGCGATCGCGGTGCGGGCGCCATGCGGTGGGTCCGGGTTCGGATCGGCGGGCGGCGGATCGTTGTCGGGCGGCGGCGGGTCGTCGTTCCCGCCGTTGTCGCCATTGCCCCCGTTGTCGCCGTTGTCGCCGTTCCCGCCATTGCCCCCGTTGTCGACGTTCCCGCCGTTCCCGCCGTTGTCGCCGTTCCCGCCATCGCCCCCGTTGTCGCCGTTGTCGGCCGGATCCTGGTCGTCCTGATCCGCTTGCTCCTGGTCTTCCTGCTCTTCCTGGGCCTGCTGCGCGGCCTCCTCGGCCGCTTGCTCGGCCGCCTCCTCCGCAGCCTGCTCGGCCAGCGCTCGCTGCCGCTGCGTGGCGAGCTCCACCGAGATGTGCTGCGCCTGGGCCAGCTCCTGGATCAGGGACTCTTTCTCCGCGGCGATCGACGACAGCGCCGCCTGGGCCTCGGCCACGGCTGCCTCGGCAGCCTGCTTGGCCTCCTCTGCCTCGGCGGTGGCGTCCGCCTGGGCGTCGAGCGCGGAGTCGGCCCGATCCTGCAGCACCTTGGCGACGACCTTGGCCGACTCGTAGCCGTCGAGCGACGACTGCATCGCTCCGGTCACGCCTTGGTACGCGTCGAGCCGCTCCATCAACGCGTCCGGGTCGGGGTCTTGGATCAGGACGCCGAAGCTGGTGAGCGCCCCGCCGTTCTCGTACGTCGTGACGATGGCCGACGACAGCTGGTCCTCGATCCGATCGACGCGCGCGTTCGCCGCATCCGCGTGCCGCTGGGCCCGACGCGCAGCGGTCCGGGCCTGCTCGAGCTTGTAGAGCGCACCGTTGTAGGCCTCGGCCGCCTTCCCGGCGGCGATGCTCAGCGCTTCGAGTCGCTGGTCGGCCGCCGCGAGCTGGGCCTTGATCGCCGCGACCCGGTCGGTCGTCGACTCGACCCGCTCCTGTGCCTGGCGGACCCGCTCCCGACTCGGGAACGTCTCGTCATCGCCGTCGGCGCTGGCGCCCGGCAGCGTCGCCAGACACATCGCGGCGGCGCACCCGGACGCCAGGCCCAAGCGCCAGCGACGGCTTGGCCCCGTCGATCGCTGTTCGCCCACGGCCATCCCATCCGTCGGGGTACAAGCCCCTTCCTCGAAGGCTCGTACGCGTTTTCCGGTCCGGTCCCGAGATGGAGCGGATACCGCCTGCATGGGTGACCGTAATGCTCAACTGCCCCAGAAGGAACACCTTTCACAGAAAAAACTTCAGTAACACGGCGTGTCGACTTGCGAATCACAACGGCGTGATTTAGCTGCCGAAGCGTCGGTGAGGACGGCGCTAGGCGTCAGACCCGGCCGTAGAGGTTCGGAAGGATCCAGTAGTAGAGCGAGACGATCTCGACGTTTTCGCCGGGCTGCGGCGCATGGATCATCTGGCCGTTCCCGAGGTACATCGCCACGTGGTAGATCGAGTCCGGGTCGTCGCTGTCGCCCCAGAACAGCAGATCGCCGCGGCGCAGATCCGAGAACGAGATCGGCGTGGTCTCGTTGTATTGCGCCACGCTCCAGTGCGACAAGGACTCGCCGCCCGCCGCCCAGGCTTCCATCGTCAGCCCGGAGCAGTCCCAGGAGTCCGGCCCGGCCGCACCATAGACGTACGGCTCGCCCAACTGCGCCTTGGCGAAGTCGACCGCGGCCTCGACACCGCCCGACGGCGCCGGATCGCCGCCTGGGGCTGGGTCGTTGTCCTGCGGCGCGGGATCCTGCTGCTCGGCCTGCTGCTCGGCCTGCTCCGCGGCCTCCTCGGCCGCCTGCTCGGCGAGCGCCTGCTGCCGCTGCTGCGCCAGCTTGACCGAGACGCCTTGCGCCCGGGCGAGCTTGCGGACCAGAGCCCTCTTTTCGTCGGCGATCTCCGCCACGGCGGCCTCGGCCTTCGCCATGGCGGCCTCGGCAGACTCCTTCGCGTCCTGGGCCGCCTCGGTGGCCTCGTCCTGCTCCTTCAGCGCCGCCTCCGCGCGATCCTGCGCACGGTCCGCGACGATCGATGCGGCCTCGTAGCCGTCGAGGTCGACCTGAATAGCACCAGTGACGGTCTCGTACGCGTAGAGACGCTCCATGAGCGCCTTCGGGTCCGGATCTCGCAGCACGATGCTGAGGCTCGTCAGCGACCCGCTGTTTTCGTAGTTGGTGACCACGGCGTCGGACAGCGCATCCGAATACCGGCGCACGTGCGCGTTGGTCGCGTCAGCTCGACGGGTCGCCTTGCGGGTCGCGACCCGCGCCTGACGGAGCTGGTAGCGGGCGCCGTTGTACGCCTCGACCGCCTTGCCCGCCTCGACCGACAGCGTCTCGAGCCATTGGTCGGCGTTCGCGAGCTGCGCCTTGATGGCGTCGACCCGATCGGCCGTCACCGTCACCCGCTCTCGCGCCTTGCGTACGTCCTCGCGACTCGGATCGTCCGGGTCCGCAGCGGCGCCGGGAAGCAAGGTGAGACACAAGACGCTGGCACCCCCGGCCGCCACGGTCATGCGCCAACGCTGAATTCGTCGAGTCGATTCGTGCTCGGGCACGCTGCTCCCAATCGTCGAATGCGAGCCCTCCCTAGTGGCTCACACGCGGGCCCGACCCGAGCGCGGGCAGTTGCTGTCGCCTCCGGCGAGCGAACGTAGTGCTCATCAGCCTCCGAGGGAACATCCTTCAGTCGAAGAACTTCAGCAACTCCGCGAGGCGCCGCGATCTATCCCGATTCGACCCCCAACTGTCCACGTGTTGGATCGGAACCGTCCAAGTGGCGGATGGTCGCTGTCCGAGTGGCGGATCGGGTCAGGCGCCGAGGGCGGCGTTGACGACGTCGCGGGCCTCGGCCTGCACGTGGGCCAGATGCTGCGCGCCCCGGAACGACTCGGCGTAGATCTTGTAGATGTCCTCGGTTCCCGACGGCCGGGCGGCGAACCACGCGTGCTCGGTCGTGACCTTCAGCCCACCGATCGGGGCCCCGTTGCCCGGTGCTGTCGTGAGCCGGCGCGTGATCCTGTCGCCGGCGAGGTCCTGTGCCGTAACGGCGTCCGGACGCAACATCGCCAGGCGTGCCTTCTGCTCCCGATCGGCCGGCTCGTCGACGCGAGCGTACGCGGGCTCGCCGTGCTCCTCGACAAGCTCCGCGTAGAGCTCGCTCGGGCTGCGGCCCGTCGTTGCCCGGATCTCGGCCGCGAGCAGGGCCATGATGATGCCGTCCTTGTCGGTGGTCCAACACCGCCCGTCGCGCCGGAGGAACGAGGCGCCGGCGCTCTCCTCGCCGCCAATTCCGATGCCTCCGTCGAGCAGACCCTGGACGAACCACTTGAAGCCGACCGGCACCTCCATCAGCCGGCGCTTCAGGCCTCGGGCGACCCGGTCGATCATGCTCGACGACACCAGCGTCTTGCCGATCGAGACCGAGATCGGCCAGTCCCGTCGCCTGATGAGGTAGTCGATCGCAACGGCGAGGAAGTGGTTCGGGTTCATCAGACCGCCGTCGGGCGTCACGATGCCGTGTCGGTCGGCGTCGGCGTCGTTGCCGGTGGCGATGTCGTAGGAGCCGCGTTGATCGACGAGCGACGTCATCGCGTAGGCCGACGAGCAGTCCATGCGGATCTTGCCGTCGTGGTCGAGCGTCATGAACGCCCACTGCGGATCGACCTCGGGGTTGACCACATCGAGATCGAGGCCGTAAGTCGGCGCGATGGTCGCCCAGTACTCGATGCTCGCCCCACCCATGGGGTCGGCCCCGATGTGCAGGCCGGCGGCCTGGATCGCCTCCATGTCGATCACGGTCTGCAGCTCGCTGACGTAGTTGCCGAGGAAGTCGTACCACCCCACCTGCCCCTGCGCCCGCTCGAACGGGATGCGCCGGACGCCGCGCAGTCCGTTGGCCAGGAGTGAGTTGGCCCGCTCGGCGATCCGGGACGTGGCGTCGGTGTCGGCCGGGCCGCCGTTCGGCGGGTTGTACTTGATGCCTCCGTCGGTCGGCGGGTTGTGCGAGGGGGTGACGACGATGCCGTCGCAGCCGCCCTTCACGCCTTGGCGGTTGAGCCGCAGGATGCCGTGCGAGACCGCCGGCGTCGGTGTATAGCCGCCGCGCTCGTCGACGAACGCCGCGACGTCGTTGGCCACGAGCACTTCGACGACGGTCTGCCACGCGGGCTCCGACAGCGCGTGGGTGTCACGGCCGATCAGCAGCGGGCCGGTGATCTCCTGCGAGCTGCGGTAGTCGCAGATCGCCTGGCTGATCGCCGCGAGGTGGGCGTCGTTGAACGATCCGTCGAAGCTGCTGCCGCGGTGGCCAGAGGTGCCGAAGACGACCTGCTGAGCGGGATCGTCCGGATCCGGCTTGACGTCGACGTAGGCATCGAGCAGACGCTGCACGTCGACCAGGTCGTCGGGTGCTGCGGGTTCGCCCGCCCGTGGATGCATGGCAGGACCATATCGGGGGATGCCGGCGCCATGAAGACCGAGCGCTCCAAACTCTCGGACGGCACGCCTCAACGGCCGCCGAGCATCAGCCGGATCGTGCGCGACATGACGTGGACAGACAGCGACGGATTGTTGGATCGGGCGACGCCGAGCCCGATGCCGAGGCTCAGCAGCGCGGTCGCCACGTCGTCGGCACTCATCGCCAGCTCGAGCCCGAACCGGTCGGCGGAGTCGGCGACCAGTCCCGCGATGGCGTCCCGCACCGCCTGGTTGCGCTCCCCCAGCGCGTGGGCGACAAATTCCGAGTGCCGGGCCCGGGTCGCAAACTCCACCTCGAGCGCCGTCCAGCGCAGCTCACCGACGTTGTCCTCTGCCCAGGCCTCGAAGGCGGCCAGGCGCTCGTCGAGACTTCCGTCGACCTCGAAGGCCGCGACGACCTGCGCCAGTTGCCGGGTGTGGATGTCGTCGAGGACGGCGAGGCACAGCTCGTCCTTGTGCCGGAAGTTGGAGTAGACCGCGCCCTTCGAGAAGCCGGCGGCCTCGGCGACCCGATCGAGCGAGGTCGCGGCATAGCCGTCCTCAAGGAACAGGTCCTTCGCGGTGGCGATCAACGCCTCACGAGTACGGGCCTGCCGCTCGGCTCGGGTCAACATCTCGCTGACCATTCGCTCCCTCCCTCCGACGACGCCGTGCCTTCGAACGACGCAGCGGTGTGGGTCACCTCTCGTCGTCTTACATCTTCCCGGATCATTCTAGATACCGTTAGTATCTGAAACGAGGGGCCCGGACAGGCAGCCGCGAAGGAGAACTAGCCTCATGACGGCGCATACCACCACAGACGTGCTCATCATCGGGACCGGCTTCTCCGGACTCGGCATGGCCATCCAGCTGCAGCGCAGCGGCCGCGACGACTTCGTCATCGTCGAGAAGGCCGAGGCGATCGGCGGCACCTGGCGAGACAACACGTATCCCGGCATCGCCTGCGACATCCCGTCGCTCATGTACTCGTTCTCCTACGAGCAAAACTCCAAGTGGACCCGCGCGTACTCCGGCGGCCGGGAGATCTGGGACTACCTCGAAGAGGTCACCGACAAGTACGGCCTGCGCGACAAGATCCGTTTCGGCCTGGAGCTCAGCTCGGCCCGATGGGACGCCGACGAGGGTGTATGGCACGCGACGGCGGCAAACGGCGACACGTTTACCGCACGCGTCCTGGTCTCGGGCATCGGGGCGCTGCACATCCCCAACATCCCCGACCTGCCCGGCCGCGACGAGTTCAGTGGCTCGGTGTTCCACACCGCGCAGTGGGATCACAGCGTCGACCTGACCGGCAAGCGGGTCGCGATGATCGGCACCGGGGCGAGCGCGATCCAGGTCGTTCCCCAGATCGCGCCGAAGGTCGGCGAGCTTCGCGTCTTCCAGCGCACCGCCCCGTGGGTGATGCCGCGGCCCGACCACCCGATCTCGCCGAAGCTGCGAGACATCTTCGAGCGCGTTCCCGCCGTCCAGCGGGCCTACCGCTACGCGTGGTATTGGTTCCTCGAGTCTCGGGCGGTCGGCTTCAACGGGCATCCCGGCGTGCAGAAGATCGGCGAGAAGTTCGTGCAGAAGTACATGAAGCGCAAGATCGCCGACCCCGAGCTGCGCGAGAAGCTCACTCCCGACTATCGGATGGGATGCAAGCGAGTCCTGTTGGCCAGCGACTACTTCCCGACGTACGAGCGCGACAACGTGCACCTCGTGACCGGCGGCGTCGAGCGGTTCACCGAACGCGGCGTGGTCGACGCCGACGGGGTCGAGCACGAGGTCGACGCCGTCATCTTCGGCACCGGGTTCCACGTGACCGACAGCTTCCAGTACCTCAACGTGACCGGCCACCACGGGCGCGATCTCGCGAAGGAGTTCGAGGACCACGGCATCCAGACCTACCTGGGCATCAACGTCGCCGGCTTCCCGAACCTGTTCTTTCTGCTCGGCCCCAACACCGGCCTCGGCCACAACTCGGTCGTCTTCATGATCGAGCAGCAGGCGAAGTACGTCGTGCGCCTGCTCGACGAGATGGACCGCCGCGGAGTACGCGTCGCCGACGTGTCGAAGCCGGCCCAAGACACTTTCCAGAAGTGGATCCAAGACAAGCTGAGCAACGGCATCTGGACCACTGGCGGCTGTACGAGCTGGTATCTCGACTCACACGGCGTCAACCGAACCATCTGGCCGGGCTTCACGTTCATGTACTGGTGGGAGACGCTGCGTGTCGACGCCGACGCGTACCGATGGGGTCACGACGCCCAGGTGGGCGAGTCCGCACGAGCGAAGGAGCCGGCAACCACATGACACTGCGCGACAGTCCTGTGACGGATCCGCGGCGCGGCGTCGAGGAGCGGCTCACCAAGATGCGGCCCCAGGGGCGAGGCGTGGTGCCGCAGGTCCGACGCGACCAGGTGCCACCGGGTTCGCGGCTGCCGTACCCGATCCAGACGTTTCTGTTCTTCCGCTATCGCCATCGCTTCATCCCCTGGCTGCATCGGCGCTACGGCGACGCGTTCACGGTCCGAATGGCTCCGGCGAGCCGGACCTTGGTGCTGCTGCGTCGGCCGGAGGACATCAAGGCGGTGTTCGGCGGCGACCCACACGAGTTCTACGCCGGCCTGGGCAACGGGATTCTCGGACCCGTCATGGGCGAGCACTCGCTCCTACTGACCGACGGCGACGAGCACGCGCGGGCCCGCAAGCTGCTGATGCCGGCGTTCAACGGAGCGGCCCTACGCGGCTACCAAGGCCTCGTACGCGAGATCGCGGGCGCCGAGGTCGAGTCGTGGTCCGACGGCCAGACGGCGCGCTCCCTCGACCGCATGAACGCCGTGACGCTCGAGATCATCCTGCGCGTCGTGTTCGGTGTCACCGACGAGGCGCGGCTGGCCCGGCTCCGGCCGCGGGTCAACCGCACCGTCGACATCCGGCCGTGGATGCTGCTCGGCTGGATCTATCCGCAGATCCAACGGATCCGTCCATGGCGCGCGTTCACCGACAACATGATCGAGCTCGATCGGTTGCTCTACTCCGAGATCGCCGAGCGTCGCAAGGCGAGTGACCTCGGCGACCGCGACGACGTGCTGTCGCGACTGCTGCACGTCGGCGACGAGGCCGGCGATACGCCTCCGCTCACCGACCCGGAGCTTCGCGACCAGCTCGTGACGCTGCTGCTGGCCGGCCACGAGACGACGGCGAGCGCGCTGTCGTGGTCGCTCCACGAGATCGGCCGCGATCCGGCGCTGCAGCGGCGGGCGCACGATGCCGTAGACGCGGGCGACGACAGCTACCTGGAGGCGATCGTCAAGGAGGCCATGCGACTGCACCCGATCATCCCGATCGTCAATCGGGCCCTCATGGCTCCGCAACGGATCGCCGGCTGGGATCTCCCGGCCGGCGCGATCGTAGCCCCGTCGATCATCCTGGCCCACGCCAACGCCGAGTCGTTTCCGGAGCCGGACCGGTTCCGTCCGGACCGCTTCCTCGACGACCACGTCCCGGCCAACGCCTGGATTCCCTTCGGCGGCGGCGTTCGGCGTTGCATCGGAGCCGGCTTCTCCCTCATGGAGGGCGTCGCCGTGCTGCGCGAAGTGCTGAGCCGCTGGCGGGTCGAGTCGAGCGGCGTCGAGAAGCCGCGTACGCGCAACATCACCTCCGTCCCCGCCGGCGGTGCGCCGATCACCGTACGCCGTCGCTGATCACGATCGGCTCGTCCGCGAACAGCGGCGGGATCAGCCAGAGACTCAGCGCCGACCAGGTGAGATGCGCGATGACCGGCGCGATAACCGTGTCGGCTCGGCGACGCTGCCAGCCGAGCACCGGCCCGACGGCGGCACTCGCCAGGGTCAGCGCCAAATTGCCGGTCGCCGCGGTGACCAGCACGTACGACGCGGACGTGGTTGCGACGGCATGCCGATCCTGGACGGCTCGAAAGAGCGCGTCGCGGAAATACAGCTCCTCCGCAACGCCGTTGACGATCGTGGTGGCGACGACCGCACCGGAGCCCTCCACACTGTGTCGGGCGGCCCGGGTCGCGGCTGCGGCCAGGATGGGGATTCGACGACTGACGCGGGCCGCCGTGTAGACGACGGCGAAGGTGGCCGTACCGGCCGCGACGGCTTCGGCGGCCGTCCGCAAATCGACTGGGGATGCTCGCCGCGCCGGATGCCGGTGGGCCGGCGCCTCCAGCGAACCGGCAGCCCAGGCCAGCGCCGTCGCATTGGCGAGGAGCACGAAACGTCTCGAGCCCGGCCGTGAGGTCATCGCGGCACGGAGTAGCCCCGTGCCCACCAGGCCGACTCCGGCGAGCCGGCCGCGCCGTGGCGATCGCGTCGGATGCGGCCTCACGGCCGGCCCTGGATCGCGGCAGCCCGCTCCGCGAGGGCCACTCGCACCGCCGCGTCGTAGCCGAGCGGCTCCAGCGGAACGAGGCGGCGGATCGCGTCGTCGGTCACGACTACCTCGTTGCGCATCGACTCGATCAGCGACCGGCCGGCCTGGGTGTCGACGTCGGTCACGAGGGACAGCCAGTACGACGACAGCCGCGGCGTCATCAACGGCACCGGTACGAGCAGCCGACGCCGTCCCTCGATCTCGGCCAGGCGCCGCATCATCGAGGCGTAGCGCAAGACGTCCGGGCCGCCGATCTCGAGGGTTCGGTTGGCCGCCTCGGGTCGATCGAGCACGCCGATGAGGTAGCTGACGACGTCGGACACCGCGATCGGCTGGGTGCGAGTGTTGACCCACCGAGGTGTCACCATCGCCGGCAGCCGCGCGACGAGCTGTCTGGTCAGCTCCCACGAGATCCCGCCGTGGCCGACCACGATTCCGGCGCGGAGCGTCGTCACGGCGACTGCGGACTCGCTGAGGAGCCGCTCCACCTCGCGGCGACTTCGTAGGTGCGGCGAGAGGTCGTCGTCGGTCCGGCCGAGCCCGCCGAGATAGACGATGCGGTCGATCCGACCGGCGGCCGCCGCGGCCGCGAAGCTACGGGCCGCCTCGGCGTCGAGTCGCTCGAAGTCCGCGCTGGCCAGCGAGTGGACCAGGTAGTAGGCGGCGTCACAGCTCTCGAGGGCTGCGCCAAGCGTCTCGGGAGTCTGGACGTCGCCATAGACCGGTACGCCCGCGCCGTCGTAGTCCTCGGGTCGACGAGTCATCGCTCGGACATCGTGGCCCTGCTCAACCAGCGCCGGACAGAGTCGGCGACCGATGAAGCCCGACGCCCCGGTCACCAAGATCTGCATCCCACGAGTGTTACAGCAGACCGTGAAGGCCAATCCGCACGAAGGCTGAGCTAGCTGTGATGCCCAGCCAGGTCGTCCAACCGGCTGATGGGCGGGGACTTTCCGATCGCGGCGTGGCTCCGGTGGTGATTGTAGAGGTGGATCCAGGCCGGGAGAGCCGCTCGCCGGGCGGATTCTGAGTTGTAGAACTTCTTGAACGCCCACTGTTCGGCCATGGTGCGGTGGGATCTTTCGATCTTGCCGTTGGTCTGGGGCCGGTAGGGCCGGGTGCGTTTGGGGGTGATGCCGAGCTCGTCGCAGGTGTCTTGCGGCGACGTGTCCGAAGCCGAGACCTACCTGACCGAAGCGAAAACGGTCGCTCACGAGCTCGGCGACGAGCACACGGTGGCGCTGCTCGATCGCGCTCTCGCCGATATCGACACCGATCACGGACAATGGCGCTCGGCGACGCGACGACTGGACCGGACCCTGCGGTTCAACCTCGCGCACAACGACCGCGACAACGAGGCCGAAACGCTCCAGTCGATGGGACATCTCGCCGCGATCCAGAGCGAGCCGGAGCAGGCGCGAGAGCTGTTTGACCGGGTTCTCCAGATCCGGCGTGAGCTCGGGCAACCCGTGGAGGTCGCTCGGGCGCTCGCGCGACTGCAGTGGGCCCACCAGGCAACCGGCGAGCAAGGAAAGGCCGAGGAGTGCCGCGACGGATGGCGCGCGATCGTCGATGACTTCGGACTCGACGACGGCTGTCTGCGGCTTCCCTCCCATCTGCGCGGCTGAGCTCCGGACGCCCGGATGACCCGCGCGCGAGACGTACACTGGCTGACGGGTGAGACTTATGCAGCCGTGGATCGTTTGGTTGATCGTCGCCCTGGGACTCGGCTCCGCCGAACTGCTCACGGCAACGCTCGATCTTGGGTTGCTCGCCGTCGCGGCGCTGGCCGCCACGGGCGCGGCGGCCGTCGGCGTGGGGATTACCCTCCAGTTCGTCGTTTTCGCCATCACTGCCGGTCTCATGATCGGCGTCGTACGTCCGATCGCCCGACGGCACATGGCCCGGCCGCCAATCATGCGCTCCGGCGTCGCTGCACTCGTGGGCCGCGAGGCCATCGCGCTCACCGAGGTGACCAAGCAGTCCGGTCGAGTACGGATCGGCGGCGAGGAGTGGTCGGCCCGCCCCTACGTCCCTGACTCGACGATTCCTGAAGGCGCCACCGTCGACGTGTTCGAGATCGACGGCGCCACCGCACTCGTCCACCCGAGGGAGTAGGCATGATCGTTGCGCTGATCGTCGGAGGAGTGCTGGCGCTGATCGCGATCGTCCTGGTGATACGGACGGTCCGCATCGTGCCGCAGGCGAGGGCTGCCAACGTCGAACGGCTCGGCCGTTACCAGCGCACTCTGGAGCCGGGTCTCAACGTGGTGATCCCGTTCATCGACCGCGTACGCAAGCAGATCGACATGCGAGAGCAGGTGATCTCGTTCGAGCCACGGGCGGTCATCACCGAGGACAACCTCGTCGTCCACATCGACACGGTTCTCTACGTCCAGGTCACCAACGCTCGCGACGCGGCGTACGAAATCGCTGACTACGTCCAGGCCATCGAGCAGCTCACCGTGACGACCCTCCGCAACGTCATCGGCAGCATCGACCTCGAGAAGACGCTGACCTCCCGCGAGCACATCAACTCGACCTTGCGCGGCGTGCTCGACGAGGCGTCCGGCAAGTGGGGGATCCGGGTCAACCGCGTCGAGCTGAAGTCGATCGACCCGCCGCCGTCGGTCAAGGAGTCGATGGAGAAGCAGATGCGGGCCGACCGGGAGAAGCGGGCCGCGATCCTCACCGCAGAGGGCACCCGACAGGCACGGATCCTCACGGCGCAAGGCGATCGGCGGGCGGCGATCCTGCGGGCCAAGGGACAGGCGAAGGCGATCGACACGGTCTTCGAAGCGATCCAGCGCAACAAGCCGGACGCTAACTTCTTCACGTACCAGTATCTGCAGGTGTTGCCCGAGCTTGCTCAGAGCCCCGGCAACACGTTCTGGGTCGTGCCGAGCGAGGTGACGAGTGCGCTGAGCAAGCTCAGCGAGGCCTTCACCGATCGCACCGACGACAAAGCGGACCCCGCCGACGGCACGTGAGATTTGCACTGTGGCGGCGATGGCGACCACGATGGCAAATCTCACGTCAGCTAGTCGGCCTCCCACTGGAAGAAGCGGGTCGCGACGAGCCCGATGGCGACGGCGAAGGCGAGCCGAAGAACTCACCCGGCTCGACCGAGAACGACACCCCGTCGACCGCCCGTACGCTGCCGTACGTCTTATGGAGGTCCGAGACCTCGATGACAGCAGTCACGGGCGGCCACGCTATCGCGGCCGGGTGTCGCTCCAGTCCGGGGTGGGAACCTCCCCGACGATGACGTTGAAGGTACGCGGCCACGCCAAGTAGCGCACCGACAGGTTGACCAACGTCGTGATCCGGTTGCGGTTGCCCAGCAGACCGATGATGTGGACGAACAGCCAGATCATCCAGGCCACGAAGCCCTTGAGCTTGGGCACGTGCGAGATCTCGGCGACCGCGGCGCTGCGTCCGATCGTCGCCAGGATGCCCTTGTCGCGGTAGTGGAACGGTCGATGGGCTCGCTCGGTGTCGCCCCGGACCGCAGCCCGGATCTCACGGCCGACGTGCTTGCCGCCCTGCAGTGCCGGCTGCGCGAGCTGGGCGAGCGGCTCGGGCGTCAGGGCGATGTCTCCGATCGCGAAGACGTTGTCGTGTCCCTGGACCCGCAGGTCCTCGTCGACGACGATCCGCCCGCCCTTGCCCAGCGGCAGACCCCACGAGGACACCGCGTCGGGCACCTTGATCCCGGTCGCCCAGATGACGACCTCGGCCGGGATCACTTCGCCGTCCTTGACGACGACCGCGTCGGGGCGGACCTCCGCGACCGCGGTCGACAGCCGCAGGTCGGTGCCGCGCTTGGTCAGCTGCTTGGCGGCGTAGCGCGACAGCTTCGGGTGGAACGGCAGCAACAGCCGGTCGGCCATCTCGATCAGCGCGACGTGGATGTGCTTGGGGTCGAGCTCGGGATAGACCTTGCCGAGACCCTGGTTGCGCATCTCGGCCAACGCGCCGGCCATCTCGACACCGGTCGCGCCGCCGCCGACCACGACGATCCGAAGGTCGCGATCGGAGCCGTTGGCCGCCGCATGTTCGAGGAACGCGAAGATTCGGTCACGGACCGCGAGCGACTGCCGCCGGGTGTAGAGCGCCAGCGCGTGCTCCTCGGCGCCCGGGATGCCGAACCAGTTGGTCGTCACGCCCGAGGCGACGACGAGGTAGTCGTACGTCAGGGTCTCGCCGGTCTCGAGCGCGACGGTCTGTGCGTCCGGGTCGACGCCGACGACCTCGCCCTTGCGGAACCGTACGTTGGACTGCCGGGCAGAGACGGAGCGCAGGAAGTACGTGATGTCGCCGGGATTGAGCCCCGCGGTCGCCACTTGATAAAGCAGCGGCTGGAATGTGTTGTAGGCGTGGCGGTCGACCAGTGTGATGTCGACCGGTGCTCGCCGAAGTGCTCGGACCGTCTCGAGCCCTCCGAATCCGCCACCGATGACGACGACGTGCGGCCGGGTCGCACCGGCCGGAGTGGGGTCGAAGCCGTTCATTGCCTCATCGCCTTACGACGCTTGTGCTTCCTTTCACAAGCAACAGTACTCCGGTTGGGCCGCGGATTCATGCTCTTCTCATCACACGACCGCTCGGGCGGCCTAGGGTGCGCCCGGCGCGACGACCGCATCGAACAGCGGCGCGGTCGACGAGTCGTTGATCCGCACGAGGTACATCTCGAGGCCATAGAGCCGAACGTTGGCCGACGGGTCGCCGCCGACCCATCGCAAGGCCTGCCGGAAGCCCTCGTCGATCCGGGGACAGACCCACACCGCCGTCTGCGCCTCGGACGCCGCCGCGGCCGCCAGCAACGCACCCAGTCCCTCGGGATCGGCGACCCCGACCTGAGCCCGCACCATCACGGTCGCTCCGCTCCCGTCGGCGGTCACGACGTTGCCCGGGAAATCGAGCGGCGACTGCTCCATCTCGTAGCTATCGGACAGCTGTCGCTCCGGAGCCAGCGGCACCGGGTGCCGCGGCACGAGCGAGAACCCGAGCGGGTCCTCGAGCAGTTCGAGGTTGGCGGCGAGCCAGGCCGACAGGTCCGGGGTGCCGCCTGGCCAGGTGTCGTCGACGGCGTCGAGCAGGGCCAGGCGAGCGAGGCCGTGTGAGTCGATCTCAGTTCGGATGGGCGATCGGCGGATCGGACCGGGCGCGTGAGTCAGCATCGGCTCGTCCCTCCAGGCATTGAATGGTGCGGGTGAGCTCGGCGGCCCGGCAGAGGTCGTCGGCTCCGGCTCGGGGTTGGGTGCGAGATCGATGTCCGCCTCGGGCTCGGACTCGGATTCGGGCTCGGGCTCGGGCGCGACGTCGAGCTCTGGTTCGGGTCGGGGTTCGAGCTCCGGCGCGGCCCCGAGGTCTGGCGCCGCCTCGAGCTCCGGCGCGGCCCCAGCGTCCATGGCGTTTTCTTCGGCGGTCTCCACCGTGGGTTCGGCTTCGGCGTCGGTCTCCTCATCGTCAGCGTCCGGCGTCAGGGCGGCGTCTCCTGAGTCGACGTCGATCGTCTCGGACGCGGCGTCCGGCTCCGGCTCGCCTTCGGCGGGCACCTCCGGCACCGGCTCGGGAGCGGCGGCGTCCTCGACCATCGGCTCCGGTTCGCCCTCGTCGGACACCTCCGGCACCGGCTCCGGAGCGGCGGCTTCCTCGACCATCGGCTCCGACCCGGGTATGGGCCCAGCCGGAAGGTCAGGTGCCGGCGCGGTCCACCACGGCTCCGTGCCCGGCGCACCCTCGGCGCTTTCGTGGGTCGGACCAGACTCGGGTCGACGCGGCGGCGCTGGCTGGACCGGGGGCGGCTGGGGTGGAGCCGACTGAGATGGAGGCGGCTGGGGTGGAGGCGGCTGGGATGGAGGCGGTTGGGATGGAGGCGGTTGGGATGGAGGCGGCTGGGGTGGCGTGCTCGCGACCGAGTCGGCCAGCGGAGTCGACGACCGGTCCGGCCGCGGGGTCCACGAGTCCGGCCGGATCGGACGACCCGGCGACCCCGGCAACCGGGCCGTCCCCGGCTGGCCGAACCAGTCGGGCCCCGGCGGCTCAGGACCCGGTGGTGGAGTCTCGTCGCGTGGTGGGCCACTCCAGCGATCGGAACGCGGCGGCATCGACGGTCGGGGCGCCGGCCGGTAGATCACGTCCGGATGCTCGAGTACGGTCGTCTCCTCGTCCGGACCTCTCTGATCGAAGTCCAACCGCGGCATCGAAGGGTCGCCGATCGACGGGTCTTCCTCGGGAGTCGCTTCACCCGACTGCGGCGCCGCAGCCTCTGGGGATGCGTGCCGCCCGATGTAGCGCGGCAGCTCGGTCATCCCGCTAAGGATGCCAGGTATGAGAGGAACCTTGGGGGAGCGGTCCCCTTGTCCGTGAGTCGGATGGTTTACGAGCCAGGATCGACCGGGCGGCCGGCCACAAACGTATCGTAAACATGCAAATCATCCGATAACACGACGACATCGGCGGTGCCGCCGACCCGCAGGCTTCCCACGTCGTCGCGACCGAGCGCTCGAGCCGGCACGCCAGTCGCCGCCGTCAACGCAGCTGCCGGGTCGATGCCGAGATTGCACGCGTTGCGGATGGCCGCGTCGAGGGTGAGGGCGCTGCCGGCCAGGCTGCCACGGGCGTTGCGTACGGCGCCGTCGCGCACATCGAGTCGGACGCCGGCCAGCTCGTACGTGCCATCCGGCCGACCCGCCGCCGCGGTCGCGTCGGTCACCAGCATCGCCCGGCCCGGCGCGGCGGCCCAGACGACGCGGACCGTGTCGTCGGCCAGGTGATAACCGTCGACGATCAGTCCGAGCACGATGCCGGGCCGGGCCAGCGCCGCCCCCGGCAGCCCCGGTCGACGGTGATGAAACGGGCTGTTGGCGTTGAACAGGTGGGTCACGCCGATCGCCCCGGCGTCGAACCCGGCATGGGTCTGCTCGGCGGTCGCCCCGGAGTGCCCGACGAACACCCGTACTCCATCGGCCGCCAACTCCCGGATCATCTCGAGCGCCCCCGGCAGCTCGGGCGCTAGGGTCACGGCAACGACCGGACCGCGTCGCCGCCAGCTTCGCATTTCCTCGTGGTCGGGGTCGCGACGATGCTCGGCGGGGTGGGTGCCGAGGCCGTCAGGGGACAGATACGGGCCCTCGATGTGCACGCCCAGGGCTCGCGCGCTGCCGGGATCGGGATCGGCCGCCAGCGCCTTGGTGAGCACGTCGAGGGCGCGATCGGTGTCGGCCGCGGGCGCGGTGATGAGCGTCGGCAGCCAGGCCGTGACGCCGTGGCGGGTCACGTCACGGCTGATCTGGCGCACTCCGTCGTCGTCGGCCGTCATCAGGTCGACGCCGGCGAACCCGTTGACCTGGGCGTCGACCAACCCGGGCGCGGCGATCCGGTCACCGGCGGCCGGCGGGAGCCCGATCTCCACGACCTGCGCACCGTCGACGGCGACGTCACCGGGTACGAATCGGCCGTCTACGAGGGCGCGTGCGACGCCGAGTCGTTTGGTTGTCATACAGCGGCTCCAATCGGGAGGACGGACAGTCGACGCAAGGGGTCTTGCCGTGGCTGCGGCGGACGCGGCGCACTCGACGGCAGGGCGATCCGGCCGAGTGGTCGCGGAGCGATCGCGCCCGTCGTGGCCCCGTCGACACCGGGGGCGACGCCCGGAACGCCGTGCCAGGTCAGGAAGCCGAGCAACGCCCACATCACCGCTTCCTTCGCGTCGATCGGCACGCCGTGCTCATCGCTGGTGATGACCGAGACGTCGGGAAGGGCCGACCGCAGCGCGGCCATCAGAGTCGGATTGTGTGCGCCTCCACCGGACACGACGACCTCGGCGACGGCGTATGGATCGAGCGCGGCCGCCACGGTGCGCGCGGTCAGCTCGGTCAGCGTCGCGAGCAGGTCCGGGCCGTCGACCGGGTCGACGTCGACCAACGCCGCATCGAGGAGTTGGGCCGAAAACGTCTCGCGGCCGGTCGATTTCGGCGGGCCGAGCCGGAAGTACGGGTGCTTCAGCAGCCGGTCGAGCAGGTCCCGGCGTACTCGACCGTTCGCCGCCAGGCGACCGTCGTCGTCGCGGGCCCGCCGTCCCTCGGTGACGCGGCCGGCCGCCAGGTCGAGTAGGCAGTTGGCCGGGCCGGTGTCGAAGCCCACGACCGGCTCGCCCTCCCCCGCCACCACCGTGACGTTGGCGATCCCACCGAGGTTGAGCGCGGCCCTTCCCCTCCCCTCGGGGTAGCCAAATGACGGGTCGACCGGCGATCCGCCCGTCATATGGCTACCGCCAGTGGAGGCGGCCAGCCAGGCTGCGTCGAAGAGGGGGACGAGCGGGGCGCCGTGGCCGCCGGCCGCGACGTCGCTCGCGCGGAGGTCGGACACGACGGGCAGGCCGTTCGCCTCGGCGATCCAGGCCGGTTGTCCGAGCTGCAGCGTCCCGAGACAGTGGCCGTCGACGACGTCATGGTGCAGCGTCTGACCTGGCGAGACGATCAGGTCGGCGCGATTGTCGACGAGTGACTCGACCGCCGTCGCCGCTGTCGCCGCCAGGAAGCGCCCAACCTCGTTGTCGAGCCGGCACCACTCCTCGGCGGTCGCGGACCCGGGCGGCAGCAGCGCGAGTACGCGGGCGCGCAGGTCGGTCGGCCAAGCGACCGACCGAAGGCCGCGTGCGTGCAGCGTCGCCGTCGACGGCCCGGTCCACGCGATATCGGCCGCGGCCACGTCGACGGCATCGACCGATGTCCCCGACGCCACCGCGACGACGATCACGGCTCGCCGTCCGCCGTCGGCGCGATCGCCTCGCGTACCCGACCGTCTGTCGCGTCGAGGCGGGCCCGTGCCGCAGCGGCGTCGACGCCCGCAAGGACCGACACGAGGGCGGTCTTGGTGTGCCAGCCGGCGGCGTCGAGGGCGGCCAGCGCCGCATCGTCGTCGACGCCAGCGATCTCGCGGATCAAGCGTTGCGCCCGGCGCCGCAGCTTCTCGTTGGACGCGACGACGTCGACCATCCAGGGCCCGTACGTCTTGCCCAGCCGGACCATCGCGGCGGTCGAGATCGTATTGAGCGCCACCTTCTGCGCGGTGCCGGCGCTGAGCCGAGTCGAACCGGCGACGACCTCCGACCCGGTCGGGAGCTCGACCACCACATCGGCATGGAGTCGGGCCGGCGTACCGACGTTGTTGACGATCGCGATCGTGTCGGCGCCGGCTGCGCGGGCTGCCGCGAGGCCGTCGAGCACGTACGGCGTCCGGCCCGAGGCGCTGATGCCCACGACGACGTCGTCCGACCCGACTAGGGCCGCGGCGAGATCGCGAGCAGCCGCGGCGCCATCGTCCTCGGCTCCCTCGACCGCCCGGCCGGCTGCCTCGTCTCCTCCGGCGATGATCGCCATGACGCGGTCCGGCTCGACCCCGAACGTCGGCGGGCACTCCGCGGCGTCAAGGGCAGCCAGTCGCCCGGGCGTGCCGGCGCCGATGTAGACGAGCCGCCCGCCAGCGCCGAGGGCACGCTCGACCCGCGACACTGCCTCGGCGAGCGCCGGCCGAGCGCCTCGGAGCACGGCGGGCACCTCGGCCTCGGCGGCAAGCAGCACCTCGACGATCGCGTCCGGCGAGCGCTGGTCGAGGTCGGTCAGGTCGGCGCGTACCTGCTCGGTCGCGAGCCGATCCACATCGGCGACGGGGTCGCGGGTCATCGGGGCTCCTCGGTCCGGTGCGGTCGGGGGCGGCGACTGCGTTCGGCTTTGCGCACACTTAGGTCACGGGCCGGCCGCCTGATGACGGGTAGGTGCGCAAAGCCGAACGGGCTCACGACGTCCCCCACTCGTGACGGCGTACCTGACGCTCGTGTGGCAGGTCCGATCGACCCGCGAGCAACAACGCGCCGTCGACCGCATCTCCCTGCGCGGCGACCACCGCCAACTCCGACGGCAGTGCGCGATGCCACGACTCGCGCAGCCGCTCGACCGAGGACAGGCCGCCGACACAGGCCACGGTCGTCGCCGCCACCGCCCGGGCGGCGACCCCGGTCGACTCGACCCAGGCGGCGACCGCTCGATCGAGTACGTCGGCGGCGACCGCATCGCCCTCGGCTGCGCACGCTACGACGGCCGGCACGAACGCGGCACTCGTCCGTGGCAGCTCCGGGGTGATCGCGAGCGCCGCCGGCAAGGCGCCGAGCGTGCCGAACTGCTCTTGCGCCGCAGTCATCAGCGTCGTATCCGGCCCCCGGCCGTCGAGTGCCCGCACCACGGTCCGCAAGGCCTCGCGGCCGATCCACGCTCCACTGCCCTCGTCGCCGAGCCACTGGCCCCAGCCGTCGACGCGGCAGTCGCGTCCGTCGTCTCCGATCCCGAGCGTCACCGCGCCCGTGCCCACGGCGAGCACGACGCCCGACGCACCAGCCAGCGCGCCCGCGTGGGCCACCACCGAGTCGGACGTCACCGCGATCTGTTCGATGCCGGTGCGCTGATGCAGCCGCAACGCCAGCGCATCCTGTGCGTCGACCCTCGCGGTCGCCGCCCCGGCGGCACCGACGGCCAGCGCGGCCACGCGACGGCCCTCAGTCGAGCCCGACGAGACCGCCTTGTCGATCAGACCGGTCACCACGGCCGTCGCGTCGTCGACGCCACCGGGCTGCGCGAGGCCCTCGGCTCCGGGCCCCTCGACGGTGTGGAGGCGGCTGCCATCAGAGTCGGCGATCGCCACCCGACAGCGGGTCTTGCCGACGTCGGCACCGGCGATCAACGCACCCTCGCCGATCGCCCCGCGGCCAGTGCTCGAGGCGCCGTCAGCGATCACGGTCGGGGCCCATCAGGACGTCGGCGACGGCATCGGCGTTGACCCGGCCGGCCCCGTAGGACCGCAGCAGCGGTGGACCGATCGAGTCGGCGGCGCCGGCCGGCCCCGTGTGGACCACGACCGCATCCGGCCGCTCGGCCCGGATCGCCTGCGCCAGGGCGTCGCCAGCGACTCCGTCGGTGACCAGGACGACCGGACGTCCGCCGTCGGCCGTCCACGCCTTGCGGGCCTCGTCGAGGTCGACCGGCGCATCGGCCTCGTATGCCGCGGCGCCCGGATCCCTCGCGGTCAGGGCGGCCACGACCCAGTTGCTGTGCATGCCGGCCGCGAGATCGGTCCGGTGCTCGACCACGACGACCGGCGGTTCGCTCAGGCGCTCGACCCGGTCGGTTCGGATAGCCCGGTGGGCCAGCTCTCGGCCCAGCTCGACGTCGCGCCGAGATTGCGCGTCTTGCCCGCCGCTCGACGAGCCGGTCACCGTTGGCAGCGGCATGGGCGGCGAAGACGCGCGATCTCGGCGCGAGGTCCAGTCGGCCAGCGCCGCGATCCGATCGACGGCGGCCTGCAACCGCTCGACCGGCAGCCAGCCGTCCGCGACGGCGCGGGCGACGGCCCGGCGGACCTCGTCGAGCACGGCGACGGAATCGTACCGTTCGGGGAAGCTCGGGTTGCCAATGCAGATCAGGTCGACACCGGCCCGCAGGGCGGCCACCGCCCCTGGTCCGCGTCCGACCCGGCGCGAGATGGCTCGCATGTCGAGGGCGTCGCTGACCACCACACCATCGAATCCGACCTCGTCCCGCAGCAGTGACATCCACGGTGCGCTCATCGTCGCGGGCTCGGAGTCGAGCGCCGGATAGACGACATGAGCGGTGAGGACGCATCGGACGCCGGCCTCGACCGCGGCGCCGAACGGTGTCAGGTCGCGGCGACGGACGGTGTCGAGGTCGGCATCGACGGTCGGGAGCCCGACGTGGGAGTCGACGCGAGTCGCGCCGTGCCCAGGGAAGTGCTTGGCGCAGGCCGCGACCCCGGTCGACTGCAGGCCGCGTACGAAGGCGGCGCTGTGACGCGCGACGAGGGCCGGATCGGCGCCGAACGACCGGACGCCGATCACCGGGTTGTCCGGCTCGGAGTTGACGTCGACCGTCGGGGCTAGGACCACGTCGATGCCGGCCCGGCTGGCCATCGCACCCACGCCGACGCCGGCCGCCTCGGTCGCGGCCGCATCGTCGACCACGCCTAGGGCAGCGTTGCCGGGCCACGACGATCCGGTCGCGGCCTCGAGGCGCGTGACGCTGCCGCCTTCCTCGTCGCAAAGCACCAGCGCGTCGCCACGTACTCCGTGCAGCTCGTCGGCCAGCGACCGCGCCGTCTCGATGTCGGGCACGTTGTGGCGAAACCAGCAGACGCCCGCGAGCCCGTCTTCGAGGCAACGATGCAGCCAGTCCGGGGGGCTGGTCCCGACGAAGCCCGGGACCAGCACCCCGTCGATCAGGCGCTGCACGGACGGATCCACGGTCATCCCTTCACCGCTCCGGCGACCAAGCCAGAACTCAACCGGCGCTGCACGATGACGAAGAAGATCATGACCGGCACCGTGATCAGCGTCGACCCCGCCATGATCGCGCCCCAGTCGTTGCCGTACGCGGTGAAGAATTCGCGCAGCCCAACTGCGGCGGTATAGCGGGATTCGTCGGTCATGAACGTCAGGGCGAAGATGAACTCGTTCCACGCCACGATGAACGAGAAGATGCTGGTCGCCACGAGACCTGGGGCCACCAGCGGCATCAGGATCGTCCAAAACATCCGACCCCAAGACGCACCGTCGACGTAGGCGGCCTCCTCGATCTCCTTCGGGATCGTGGCCACGAATCCACGCAGGATCCAGATCGCGAACGGCAGCGAAAACGCCACGTAGACGACGACCAAGCCGACCAGCTTATCGAGCAACTGCAGGTCCTTGGCCTGGACGAACAGCGGGATGACCAGCGCCTCCATCGGCACCATCTGTACGACGAGGACCAGGATCAGCACCGAGGTGCGGAAGCGGAACTTGAACCGCGCGATCGCCACCGCGGCGAGCAGGGCCAAGAGGCCGCTCACGACGACCGTCGCCACCGCGACCAACACCGAGTTGCGCAGGTACGTCGTGAAGTTGCCTTCGTCGAGGACGAACGAGAAGTGCTTGAGTGTGAAGTCGGTTGGCAACAGCTTGCGCTTGCCGTCGTTGGCCCGGGCATCAACCGCCATCGAGACCATCAGATAGACGGGGAACAACGTGAAGAAGAGGACTCCGACCACGGCCGCCCCCGTCAGCACGCGGCCCATGAGAGTACGCCCGTTCACAGCTCCTCCTCTCGGAAGAGCACCCGCAGGTAAACGAAGGTGATCAGGAGGAGCACCAGGGTCAGCATCACCGCGAGCGCCGCCCCCCGCCCGTACTCCTGCTGGCCGAACGACGTGATGTAGGACCAGGTGCCGAGGTTGAGGACGTCACGGTTGAGTCCGTCGCCGCCCGGCATCAGATAGATCTGGGTGAACACCTTGAAGTCCCAGATCGTCGACAGGATCGTCACGACGGCGAAGACCGGTCGCAGCGTTGGGAACACGATGCTCCAGAACCGCTGCCACGCCCCGGCTCCGTCGATCGTGGCCGCTTCGATGATGTCCTTCGGCACCGTCATGAGCCCGGCCAGCACCGTGACGGCGACGAACGGGAAGCCGTGATGGACGACGTTGATCGTCGCGATGGCAAAAAAGGCGAGCCGATCGTCGAACCAGTTGGTCGTGTCGGGGTCGGCCAGTCCGAGCGAGTCCATCAACCGCATGGCCGGGCCGCGTCGGGCGTCGAAGATGAAGACCCAGGCGTACGTGCCGGTCACGGCCGGGACGGCCCACGCCGCCATGATCGCGGTGGTGACGAAGCCGCGCATCCAGGGCCCGAGCCGGAACAGCAGGAGGGCGACGAGGGTGCCGAAGACGACGGTCAGTAGGACATTGGCGACCGCGAAGCCGACCGTGTTGGGCAGCACGATCTCCCAGAGCCGCTCGTCTTCGAGGAGCTCTCGATAGTTGTCGACGCCGACCCACGCCGCGCCGCCGAGGTTGAGCTCGCGCAGGCCGAAGTCCTGGAACGACAGCTGCGCGACTCGAAACAGCGGATAGACCAGGAGGATGCCGAGAGTCGCCAACCCGGGGGCGAGCAACAGCCAGGCTCGCCACGACTGACGATCCGGTGGGCCGCCCCTACCGCGCCGGCGCGCCGGAGTCCCAGCCGGCCGTGCCTGGGACTCCGGTGCGCGCGACTTGACGTCAGCCGCTTGCGAAGACGTCATTCATCTCTTGGTTCGCGGTTTCGGTGGCCTCCTCCACGCTGGCCTTGCCGGTCAGGATGGAGTTGAGCATCGCCGTGATCGTCGCGTTGCCCTGGATTTTCGAGTACGCCGGCGTGACCGGCACCGTCGCACCGGCCTCGAGGACCTGTGTGACGAAGGGCGACACCAGCGGGTCGTCGGCCGCCTCCATCTCCTCGAGCTGCGCCGACTGCGACGGGAAGAAGCCGGTCTGTTTGGCCCACGTCTTGGCGAACTCGCCAGTCGTCATCATCTGAACGAAGTACCAGGCCAGCTCCAGCTTGTTCTTGGCCGTCGTGTTGAAGATGCCCAGATGCGAGCCGCCGAGGAACGACGGGCTGAGACCGCCGTCGGGTCCGGGGATCGGGAAGACCCCGATCTTGCCGGCGAGATCCGGGTTGGCCTCGATGAGTGCCTTCGGCGTCCAGCTTCCGGCGATGATCATCGCGGCGTCACCGGCCGAGAACGCCTCGGACAGGTCGGTCTCGTCCCACGTGCTGGCCTGCGGCGTCGAGCAGCCGCCGTCGGTCGCGAGCCCGGTGTAGTACGAGATGCCTTCACGGGCCTCGTCGGAGTCAAGAGTCGCCTTCCACTGGCCGCCTGACCCGGTCGCGATCTCGCCGCCGGCGCCCCAGATGAAGGGGTCGACGCCGTATTCGCTGCCGCCGGCGATCGGGAACGGGACCATGTCCGGCTCGGCCGACTTGAGCTTGCCGCAGGCGGCCGCGAGGTCGTCCCAACTCTGCGGCGGCTTGATGCCCGCCTTGGCGAAGATGTCGGTCCGGTAGACGATCGAACGGACTCCGGAGTACCACGGCATGCCGTAGACGGCGCCGTCGAGCTCGCCGGTCTCCAGCAGCGCTGGCACAACGTCGTCGGTCAGGCCAGCTTCCTCGATCCGGTCGGTGAGGTCGACGAGACCGCCGGCGTCGGCGAATCCCGGCGTCCAGGTCGTGCCGACCTCTGCCACGTCGGGCAGCTCCCCGCCCGCAATGCCCGTGGTGAACTTGTCGTAGGCGTTGGCCCACTCGACGAACTGCACGTTGAGATCAGCGCCGGTCTGCTCCTTGAAGGCCGTCCTGACCTTGTCGAAGAACGGCGTGGCGTCCGGGTTGGTGCCCTCCATGATCCAGACGTCGAGCGTTTCGCCTTCGTATTGACCGGGGGTGATCGACTCCTCGGCCTCACTCGAGAGGCTCTGCTGTTCGCCCCCGCCGTCGTCCCCACAGGCGGACGCGATCATGGCCAGAGCGGCCAGACCGATGCCCAGATGCCGCAGTCGCATGACGTTCCCTTTCTCCGACCGCCGAGCCGGCCGCGGTTGCTTTGAGACCAGAGGTCTAGACCTGCGGCTGATTGTTCGCCCGATTTTGACCCGGCGTCAAGCAAATCGGCGGCCGAAATAGAAAAGTTTCCTTACTGATGCCGCGGACTCAGGCCGGAAAGATGTCGACGACGATCCGATAGCGGTCGCCGCGATAGACCGAGCGGACGAACTCGACGACCCGTGCGCCCTCGATGCGGGAGGTCCGTTCGAAGCAAAACGCAGGAGCGCCGGGGTCGACCTCGAGCAGCTCGGCGACGTCCGGCTCGGTCAGGCACGGCTCGACCGTCTGCGTGCCGGAGACGATGGCGTGACCGAAGCGCTGGGTCAGGACCTCGTAGAAGGATTTGTCTTCGAGATCCTCCCCCTTGAGGCCGGGGACGAGGTCGCAGGGGACGTGCAGATCCTCCAACGCCATCGGGATGTCGTCGGCCATCCGGAGTCGGCGGACGTGGAGCACCGGGGAGTTGGGTGGGATGCCCAAGACGGCCGAGAGGACGACGCCGGCCGGCGACTCTCGCGAAAACACCGTGTGGCCGCCCGGTCGCAGCCCGCGGGCTCGCATGTCGGCCGAGAACGACGTCGCCGACAGGCGCTGCGTGACCTTCGAGGCGGCGACGAAAGTGCCCGACCCGTGACGGCGCACGAGCCGCGACTCCGAGACCATGGCGTCGATCGCCCGGCGCAGCGTCATCCGAGCGACGCCGAGCTCGCGGGCGAGATCTCGCTCGGCCGGCAGCGGCTCGCCTGGCACCATCGCCGCGATCAACGCCTCGAGTCGCTCACGCACCTGGCGCTGCTTCGCGGTCTCCCGCCCGGACAGGGTCGTCATGGACCATTGGTACAACACCGCGCCGGTCTCGCGCCAGAGTCGCATGGCGGTGCGCCGAGTGGGGAAGGTCGCGCCAATTCGGTTTTGGCGCAGGGGTCCCCAGTGCCAATAGGTTTGGCGTAGGGGACCCCCGCGCCAACCCGAGCTCAGTCGCCGACGACCGGAAGCGCGACCGTCACGGCCGTCCCCTCACCCGGCGCCGTGTCGACCCCGACGGTGCCGCCGTGTGCCTCGATGACGGCCTGGACGATCGAAAGGCCGAGGCCGCTGCCGTCGGACCGATCCGGGCTGGCACGGAAGAAGCGGTCGAACATCCGGGCCGCCTCCTCCGACCCCATGCCCGGCCCCTCGTCGGCGATCCGCAACTGGCCCTGCGGCGTCACGGTCACCGTCACCGCGGCGTCGGTCGGCGTGTGGACGCGGACGTTGGACAGCAGGTTGCCGACGACCTGACGCAGCTGCGCGTCGTCGCCGCGGACCACGACCGGGTCGTCGGGGACCTCAATCCGGACCGGCCGATCCGGCTCGACGGCACCCAGGTCGCTCGCCGCATCGCGGACCAGCCCGGCGAGGTCAACCGGCGCCAGCCCGAGCTCGGGCTGCTGGTCGAGACGGGCCAACGCGAGCAGTTGGTCGACCAGCCTCGCCATCCGGTCGGTCTCGGCCCGGATGCGTTCGCGGGCACGGTCCACCTCCTCGTCGGTCAGCATGCCCTTGTCGTACAGCTGGAGATAGCCCTGGATCGACGCCAGCGGCGTACGCAGCTCGTGCGATGCGTCGGCGGCGAAGTTACGCAGCTGGGCGGTCAGCCGCTCGCGGGTCTGGAACGCGATCTCGATCTGCTGCAGCATCGAGTTCAGCGCCGTACGCAATTGCTCGACCTCGGCGCTCGTGGGACCTCGATCGGCCACGCGGCGCGACATGTCGCCCTCAGCGATCGCCGACGCGGTCTCGACCATGTCCTCCAACGGCCGCAGCCGACGACGTGCCGTCGCGAGTGAGATCGACGCCAATACGACCAGCAGGATCAAGCCGATGAAAAGCTCGATCTTGATGAGGCGCTTGACCGTCGCGTGCGCCGTGTCCAGCGAGCCGGCGCCCAGCACGATGCTCCCGTCACTCAATCGCACCGCCGCCAGCCTAAACGGCTCGCCGTCGAGGTCGACCGTGACGATGTCGCCCGAGGCCGCAACCTCCTCCGGATCGTCGACCGACTCGGCCAGTGCCTGCTGTTGAACGACCGAGCCGGACCCGAAGACCGGCACGATCTGGCCGTCCGGATCGATCAGCGCACCCAAGATCTCGTACGAGTTCCCCGAAGCCTCGGCGGTTTCGAACTTGTGCAGCACGCCACCGCGTCCGGTCAGGTCTTGGAGCGTCTCCGCCGTCAGGTCGGAGTTAGCCAGCGCCGTCTGCATCGCGTGCAGGTCGTCGTCGATGCGATCGACCAGATAGGTCCGCAACCCCCAGACGCTGGCGCACGCCGTGACGACGAGAGCCACTGCCAGCAGGGCGACGTTGATCAGCGTCAGCCTCGCCCGCAGCGACGGGATGCGACGGCTCATCCGGGCGCCCGCAGCCCGTAGCCGACACCGCGCCGCGTGACGATCAGCGGCGGGCCGTGCTTGTCGAGCTTGCGTCGCAGGTAGCTGATGTAGGTCTCGACGACCGTCGACTCGGGCGTGAAGTCGTACTCCCACACGTGGTGCAGGATCTGGTCCTTGGTGACGATCCGATCGGCGTTGACCAAGAGGTAGCGCAGCAGGCTGAACTCCGTCGGTGTGAGGTCGATCGGCCGGCCCGCGCGTCGGACCGTGTATGCCGTCTCGTCCAACTCGACATCGGCGAACGCCAGCACCGACGGCTCCGGGACCGTCGGAGCCGATCGCCGCAGCACCGCGCGTACGCGAGCGATCACCTCGTCGACGTTGAACGGCTTGGTGATGTAGTCGTCGCCGCCGATGGTGAGCCCGCCGACGACATCGCGAGCCGAGTCGCGGGCGGTCAAGAAGATCACCGAGATGTCGTCGTGCTCGGCCCGAAGGTCACGGCAGACCTGCCACCCGTTGCCGTCCGGGAGCATCACGTCGAGCAGTACGAGATCGGGCCGGTGCTCTCGTGCCTGGTCGATCGCCTGCGCCGCGGTTGTCGCGGTGTGGGCCGTGAACCCGTGAAATCGCAGAGTGATCGCGAGGATGTCGACGAGGCTCGGCTCGTCCTCGACGATCAAGACGTTGGCGGGCTCGTGGTCGGTCGGCACCGTCCCAGTATCAACGGCCGCCGCTCCATCGCGTCGGGGCCTGAGCATCTTTGGACGAACTTGTGAGCTCGTTGAGAATCCGCCGCCCAACCGCCGCCCGACCCGTCCGGGGGTCAAGGGAGGGCGGGGTGGTCGGCCGTGTCGAGGTCGGCGAGCAGATCGCCGTCGGAGTCGAGGCGCTCGCGTACGTCGGGCGCCGTAAACGTCAGGTCCGGCACCGACTCGCAGGCCTCGACCTCCTCCCACGTCACCGGCGCCGAGGCCGTCGGCTGCGGCCGGGCCCGCAGCGAGTAGGCGGCGACCGTCGTCTTGGCCGGGTTGTTCTGACTCCAGTCGATGAACACCTTGCCGGGCCGAGCCCGCTTCTCCATCGTCGCGACGACGGAGTCGCGATGCGCCCGGGCCAACCGACCGGCCAGCGCCTTCGCGTACTCCGACGTCTGACCGGGATCGGACGGCGTCACCGGCACGTACAGCTGCAGCCCTTTGGACCCGCTCGTCTTGGGCCACGCTTCGAGCCCGTCATCGGCCAACTCCTCGCGTACGAGCTCGGCGACCCGACAGCACTCGACGATCGTCGCCGGCGGCCCCGGATCGAGGTCGAAGACGAGTAGGTCTGGCGGCAACGCCTCGTCGGACTCGTCGATGCGCCACTGCGGGATGTGCAGCTCGAGCGCGGCGAGGTTGGCCGCCCAGACCAGCGTCGGCAGGTCCTCGATGAGTACGAAGTGGGCGATGTCGCGGTTTGTCGAGCTGCCCGGCGTAGGAAGTGCTGCTGTTCGTACCCATTCGGGCGCGTGCCGCGACACGTCCTTTTCGTAGAAGCCGTCGGTGTCGGCGCCGTTCGGATAGCGCCGGAAGGTCACGGGACGGCCGGCAAGCCGCGGGAGCAGCGCCTCCGCGACGCCGACGTAGTAGTCGATCACCTCGCCCTTGGCGAAATCCGCCTCGGGATAGAGGATCTTGCTCAGGTTTGTCAGCCGCAACACCTGGCCGCCGACTGACACCGAAACCTGCTCGTCGGGCATGACATCAGCCTGTCAGACCCGCGACGAATGCGCCTGGCCTGCGAGTCTGGGTACCGTTACACGGAATGCGGCCGCCAGACGACTGTCCCGGCCGATCGGACGACGGAGGTGACTGGCCATGCGGTCGATGTGGAAGGGCTCGATCTCGTTCGGCCTCGTGTCGATCCCGATCCAGCTCTACGCCGCCACGGAGAACAAAAACGTCCAGCTGCGCCAGGTGCACGCGGCCGACGGCGGGCGGATCAAGTACAAGCGGGTCTGCTCGATCGACGGCGAGGAGGTGCCGTACTCCGACATCGCCAAGGGCTACGAGGCCGGCGACGGGCAGATGGTGGTGCTCACCGAGGAGGACATGGCCGAGCTGCCACTGCCGAGCGTCCAGGGCATCGAGGTGCTCGAGTTCGTCCCGCTGGAGGCGATCGACCCGATCCAGTACGACCGGACCTACTACATCGAGCCGCAAAAACCCGCGGTCCGACCGTACGTGCTGCTGCGCGACGCGATGCAGAAGTCCGGCCAGGTCGCCATCGCCAAGGTAGCCCTGCGGCAGCGGGAGAGTCTGGCGCTCCTCCGGGTCCGCGAGGAGGTCGTCGTCCTGACGACGCTGCTGTGGCCCGACGAGGTGCGCGTGCCCGACTTCGCCTTCCTCGACGAAGAACCGCCGACGCTGAAGTCCCAGGAGCTGGAGATGGCCGGGTCGCTGATCGACTCGATGGCCGAGCCGGAGTTCGAGCCGGATGACTACGGCGACAGCTACCGCGAGGCGTTGGAGTCGGTCATCGAGGCGAAGCTCACCGGCGGCGAGGTGGAGGCCCCGCCCGAGGCGCCGAGCGAGCCGGCCGAGGTGATCGACCTGATGTCGGCACTCGACGCGAGCATCAACGCGCGCAAGGGCGGCGACGAGAAGAAGACCACCAAGAAGACGACGTCCAAGAAGACCGCGGCAAAGAAGGCGGCGGCCAAGAAGACGGCGAAGAAGACCACCAAGAAGGCCGCGTCGAAGAAGTCGACCGCATCGAAGACGAGCAAACGCAAGAGCGCCTAGTCACTGCCGCGTCGCGCCTAAACGCCGAAACGGCGGGTCGATGCGGCGTTCTGTCGGGCCGGCGTGCTACCAACGCGAGTATGAGAACGAGTCCCGTGGACGACGGCCTCCTGCGTTGCGACGGCACGCTCGTGGTCCACGCCGACGGCGCCGTGGAGTGCACCGAGCCGCATTGCGACGAGCTCGACCCCATCGGCCACCGCCTCGTGCTCGACTGCGACGACGTCGACGGCGGCTGCGGCTGCGCGCGGACGGCGGTTGTCGCGGCCGAGCTGGCGGGGTAGTTGCGGCTAGCCGCCGAATCCGATCGCGCCGATGCAAATCGACCGGCACGATCCGTACTCGGCCGTGCCGGGCGTCCCGCGTGACTGGGCTAGCCGGCGAAGAACTCGGCGAGCACCGGTGCCACCGCATCCGGCGCGGCGTCGTGGGTCTGGCCGTCGAGTGTCCGAAGCTCGGCGGTCGGCAGCGCGGCCGCGGTCGCCTTCGCCGCTTGCTGCAACGGCGGCGGACTCGCGCCCCCATTGAGCACGACCACCCGGGCTGAGACGGTCGCGGCCACGTCACGTGGCACCCGGCCCCCGCTGAGCACGGCGTCGTCATAAGCGAGAGTCGGCGCGATCGCCTCGAAGGCCGACCAGCTCGGCTGCGCTCGCATGCCGTCGATCATCGGCTCCGGCATGCCGACGCGCTTCATGAACAGCGCCACGGCATCGCCGCGACGACCGGCGGCGAGCAGCTCGGCCAGTTCCCTCGTGTACGCCTCGACCGGACCGTCATCGCCGATCTCGGCCATGTACGGCGGCTCGTACATCGCCAGCCGCGCGACGCCAGGCCCGGCGACCGCCGTCGCCAGCGCGAGCCCGCCGCCGGACGACACGGCATAGACGCCCGCGTCACCACCGGCCGCCGCGATGACCGCCTGGAGGTCCTCAACCTCACGGGCGACCGCGTACGGCGGCGTGTCTCCGCTCTCACCGCGGCCGCGCCGATCGTAGGTGTAGACCGTGAAGCGGTCGCGTAACGCCTCGGCGAGCGGCCGCATCGGCCCTCCGGCGCGATGACACATGGCACCGTCGACGAGCACCAAGGCAGGGCCGCTGCCGGTGCTCTCGTAGGCGATCGAGGTGCCGTCGGGCGACTTGACGATGGACATGGTGAAGCTCCCTAGTGTTCGTTGTCGGCCGTGAGGCCGGCGATGTAGACGTCGAAGCGGTCGAGACTCGTGGCGAATCCGGCCCGCGCCTCGGCACTGAGGTAGGCCTCCGGCACGTTGGTCTGATGGGTGACGACCTCCGTACGGCCGTCGCCCACGTCGACGAAGGTGATGGTCGTACGCATGCCGCCCTCGACGTCGGACTCGATCCAGACCAGCCGCTCGGGCCGCCGGATCTCGACGTAGGTCGCGCGCATCGTGTAGGCCGTGCCGTCGGCGCCGACCATCGTGGTCTCGAACGCCCCACCCGGTCGCAGGTCGACGACGATGCCGTCGATCGGCGTCGTCGTGCCGGCCGGGCCCCAGAAGTGCGTGAGGTGGTCCGGCGTCGTCATGCACTCGAACAGCAGCTCGCGCGACGCCGTGTGCACCCGTCGATAGGTCAGCTCGCCGGTCTCGGTCATCGGGTCCCCTTCGGGTCGCGTCGCCGCAGCGTCTCGAGGTGCTGCTCGAGGCGGTCGTGTCGATCGGCCCAGAGCTCACGGTGCCGCTCGATCCAACCGGCCGCCGCGTCGAGCCGCTCGGCCTCGAGGACGCAGGGCCGGGAAGATCCGACCCGGGTTCGGGAGATGAGGTCGGCCCGCTCGAGCACCTGCACATGCTTCGAGATCGCCTGCTGAGTCAGGGCGAACGGCTCGGTCAGCTCGTTGACCGTCGCGTCTCCGTCGGCCAGGCGCTCGAGGATCGCTCGCCGGGTGGGGTCGGCCAGCGCCGAAAACACCGAGCTCAGCTCGTCTTGCACTACGGTCATGCGCCGAGGTTACACACAACTAGATGTTTGTACAACTCATTCTTTGTATTGTCGGCCGACGTCGCTAACCTCGTTGCCATCGTTTCGGCTGATGGAGAGGCGATGCCTCAGCAACCTGACGTTCCACTGGAGATCGTCGAGCGGCTCCGGGCCGCCTGTCGCGTCCTACCGGAGGCCTACGAAGAGGAGGCCTGGGTCGGGGTTCGCTGGCGGATCCGGAAGCGGACGATCGCGCACCTCCGCCCGGTCCGCCGAGACCAACCCGGGCACGAGGCGGCCTACGCTCTTTCGCCGGATGCCGACGGACCGCTGAGTGTGATGACGTTTCGGTCGCCGAGCCCCGAATACGAGGTGCTGATCAACGCGGGTCGGCCGTTTTACCGACTCGACTGGGGCGACGACGTCGTCGGCATGCTGCTCGACGGCGACACCGACTGGGACGAGGTCGCCGAACTACTCATCGAGAGCTACTGCCTGCTGGCGCCGAAGTCGCTGGCGGCACTCGTCGACCGTCCGTCGGGCTGACGCTATCCGGATTCGCCCTCGACAGACCCCGAGTCCGGCCCCGCTCCGGCCACCCGTTCCCGGTTGGGCACGACGATCTCCGCCGGGTCACGGTCGGGTCGCAGGCCGCGCCACACCGGGTGCCAGAGCCGGCCGTCGGAGGTCCAGCGCCGAAACTCCGCCTCGCCGACGAGTTCCGGCGCGACCCAGTGAGCGTGCCGGGCGTACTCCCGCGGCACCTCCTGGTCGAACGGGCTCGTGGGCCGCTCGATCGGGTCGAGCTGGCTTCGCAGCCGGCGCAGCGCCGCGTCGTTGAAGCCGCTGCCGACCCGCCCGGCATAGCCGAGCCGGCCGGCCTCGTCGTATACCCCGATCAGCAGTGACCCGAAGGACCGGGCCCGGTTGCCCTCGCCGATCGACCAGCCACCGATAACGACCTCCTGACGGCGCCAGAGCGGCGTCTTGATCCAGGTGTCGACCCGGCGGCCCGGCACGTACACCGAGTCCAGCCGCTTGGAGACGACGCCCTCGAGCTCGTGCTCCTCGGCGGTCGCCAGCATGTCGGAGCCCGCGAGTCCGGTGTAGTAGGGCGAGGTCCGCACCGGACCGTCGGCGAGCCCCAGCTCGTCCAGGGCGGCCCGACGCTCGACGTACGGCCGTCGCAGCAGCGACTCGTCACCGACCTGGAGCACGTCGAACGCGAACAGCAGGACGGGAAACTCACCGACCAGGCGCGGGCCCGGTGCCAGCTCGTGCATTCGCTGCTGCATCCGCTCGAAGCTGGGCCGGCCGTCCGAGCCGAGTGCGACCAACTCACCGTCGAGGAGCAGCGGCAGGTCGGTCAGCTCGGACAGGCCGCGTAGCTCCGGATAGGTGGACGACATGTTCCGACCGCGGCGGGAGGCGACGCGTACGTCATCCGAACCCACCGCCACGACGGCGCGAAATCCGTCCCACTTCCACTCGTACGCCCACTCCGAACCCTCCGGCACCGAGCCCGCGGTCGCCAGCATCGGGGCGACGAGCGCAGGCGGTGGCGTCATGCGGTCATCATGACGGCGGGTCGCGGCGGCTAGGCCGAGGCGCTGCGGCCGGAGCGTCGCCAGTCGGACGGTGCGTGCCGGGCGGCTCGGTCGGCGGCCACGAGCGCCTGGACGTCAGCCCCACGACGCTGCGACCACGCATCGCGCAGGGCATCGGTGTATTCGTCGGACAAGAACGACGACCCGGGTCCGGCACCGGTGCGGTCGGCCGGCTCCGTGCTCAGATAGTCGGCCTGGTCGACGATCAGCTCGGCGGAGTCGGCCCAGACCCAGCGCGTGGCTGAGACGTCGAGCGCATAGAGAGACTCGAGCCGAGCGGCGTGCGCGATGGTCACCCAGTAGCGGTCGAAGGTCACCGCGTCGAGGTTCTGCACGATCGACCAGACAGCGAGTCGGGCCTCCTCAGGCTCCTGGAGCTGCCCGACGGCCGGGTCCGGCGGGTAGGCCTCGTCGATCACGTAATGAATCCGACGAATCCGCTCCTCGTCGTCTCCGGACTCGCTCAGCGCCTCGGCGAGGCTGGCCGCCGAGTCGTCGAGAGGGTCGAAGCGCTCCATGCCGGCCAGGGTAACCAGCATTCGATCGTGTCCGCCACCGTCCGCAACGCGACCGCGTGACCCGCGACGGCCCGCCCCGGACGAGTATTGGCGGAAGAATCGCCTCGAGCGACGCTCCACAGGCGATTCTCCCGCCAATACCTGCTCAGCTCAGTCGAGGGCGTACGACAGGATCACGATGCCGTTGCCCAGCGTCGTCGTGTCGAGCAGCCGCAGGACGGTCGGCGTGGTCTCGCGAAACAGCAGCTCGCCGAGGCCGCCACGGCCGACGAACTGCGGATGCACCCACAGCCGCAGCTCGTCGAGCAACCCGGCCTCGAGCAACGCGAACGACACGTCGCCGAAGCCGTACTGCACGATGTCCTGCCCCGGTTGCTCCTTGAGCCGACCGATCTCCTTGACGACATCGCCGTCGATCACCTTCGTGTTCGCCCAGTCCGGATCCTTGAGCGTCGACGACACGACGTACTTCTCCATGGTGTTGATCCGGTCGCTGTACGGGTCGCCGGAGCGCGACTGCCACACGGGCGAGAAGACGTCGTACGTCCGCCGGCCCATCAGCACCGCATCGCAGGCGTACAGGAGGTCGACCTGGACCTGGTTGCCGGTATCACCGCGGTCCGACGGCAGCGACTGCCACAGATGCGGCTCCTCGATGACGCCGTCGAGCGAGATGTAGGTCGAGTTGATGATCTTGCGCATGACGATCTCCTATCAGACCGAAGGGGTGATATTGGGGTTGAGATGGAAGGCGTTGGTCGGGTCGTAGGCGTCCTTGAGCGCGGTGAGCCGGGCGCGTTTCTCGGCGGAGTACGCGCGACGCACGCCACCCGCACCCTCGTCGCTCATCGCGTTGACGTACAGGCCGGTGGCGTACGGCTCCAGCCCGCTCGACAACCGCCGAGAGGTCGCCATCCGATCGGCGTCCTCGGCCGGGTCGGTCCAGCGGGATGCCGCGACGTACTCGAAGCTCGTGGCCCGATGGCTGAAGGCGCTGTCGTCGTCCGGCACATCCGCGATCGCGCCGCCGTAGGCCTGCAGGCTGACGCCCGGCAGCATCGGGTCGGACGGATCACGTTGGACCAGCGCGTCGATCGCCCCGTCGGCCAGCTCCGGAAGGTAATGGCCCTTCCAGTAGCGGCGGTACGCGTGGCCTTCGGTGTTGTCCTCTCGGGTCTGCAGCTCGACGTACGACGGCTCGTAAACCTCCTGCGCTATGGGTCGGCCCAGCGCCTCCATCTCCGGCAGTTGCTGCCGACCGCGCTCGGTGTCGCCGACCCAGACGAAACCGACCGTCGTTGTGCCGTCCGGAGCGATCGACGCGTTGAAGGTCGCCTCACGCGGTGCGTCGACGCTCAGGTCGCGCCAGGTCCGCAGCACGGCCGCCGCCTGGTCGATCGGGAAGGTGTACGCCGCCGACAGCGCGTGGGTGCCGACCGGATGCAGCCGGAACTCGAACTCGGTCACGATGCCGAAGTTGCCACCACCGCCACGCAGCCCCCAGAACAGGTCGGGCCGCTCGGTCCGACTGGCTCGGACGACCTCCCCGTCGGCGGTGACGAGCTCGAACGACTCGACGTTGTCGCAGCTCAGGCCGTACTGTCGCGCCAGCCAGCCCATGCCGCCGCCGAGGGTCAGCCCGCCGACGCCGGTGTGCGAGACGTTGCCGGCCGTGGTGGCGAGGCCGTGTGCCTGCGCCGCGACGTCCAGGGCGCCGAGCAAGGCGCCGCCCTGGACCCAGGCCCGTCGCTGCGCCGGGTCGACCCGGACGTCGCCCATCGGGGTCAGGTCGATCATGAGCCCGCCGTCGGGCACGGATAGGCCGAGCACGCTGTGGCCGCCGCAGCGGACGCCGATCTCGAGGTCGCGCTCGCGGGCGAGACGGACAGCGGCGACGACGTCCGCGACGGTGGCGCAGCGAGCGATCAGGCGGGGGCGCCGATCGACCATGGCGTTCCAGACGGCACGGGCGCCGTCGTATCCGGGGTCACCGGGCGACAGCAGCTGGCCGTCGAGCCGGTCGGCGTGGTCTGCGTTTGCGGTCATGCGAAGATCCTGACCGCGATTGGTCTTCGCGATAAGGTCCAGTCTGATGAGGAAAACGAGGACCAATTCTTCCGGCGGCGAGCTGCTGATCACGGTCCGGCGCGACCTGTCGACCTCGCTGCATGGCCAGATCGAGGCTTCGATCCGGGACGCGATCCGGGCCGGCCGGCTGCGCCAGGGCACGGCGCTGCCGCCGACCCGTTTGCTCGCCGCCGATCTGGGTGTCTCGCGCGGTGTTGTCGTCGAGGCCTACCAACAACTCGTGGCCGAGGGCTACCTCAACAGCCAGACCGGCGGATACACCGAGGTCGCGGCCACGCCCACCGCGATCGCGGGCCGGCGGCGGTCCGAGGCGGCCCCCAAGCCGCCACCCCGCAAACGCGACGAGGTGGTGCCGCCGCGGATCAGCTTCGGGTACGGCCGGGCCGACGTGTCCAACTTTCCCCGTACGGCGTGGCTGCGATCGATCCGGCGGGTGATCACCGAGGCGCCGTGCGACCGCTTCGGCTATCTGACCGGTCGTGGCATGCCCGAGCTGCACGAGGCCATCGCCGGCTATCTCAATCGGGTCCGCGGCACCGCCGCCAGCGCCGAACGGATCCAGATCTGCAACGGCTACGGCCAGGGCGTCGGGCTGATCATCCAGACCCTGGCCGCGGCCGGCGCGAAGCGGCTCGCGGTCGAGGATCCGTCGTCGGGCGACGACGCGGTCCCGGTTGCCCGGGCGGCGGGAATGGATGTTGTCGGTGTCCCGGTCGGCGACGACGGGATCGACGTCGATGCGCTGACCGCGACCGACGCCGACGCCGTCGTCCTCACGCCGTCGCACCAGTGGCCGCTGGGCGGCGTCTTGTCGGCCGACGCGCGGGCCGCCCTCCTCGAGTGGGCCGAGCGCCGCAGTGCGCTCGTGATCGAAGACGACTACGACGCGGAGTATCGCTACGACCGAGCTCCGATCGGCGCGATGCAGGGATTGGCTCCGGACCAAGTCGTCTACGCCGGTTCGACGAGCAAGACGCTCGCACCGGGCCTCCGGATCGGCTGGCTGGTGGTGCCCGACCGCCTCGTCGAACCAATCGCCGAGGCCAAGGTTCTGGCCGACCGCGGGTCACCGGCGATCGATCAGCTCGCGTTCGCCGACTTCCTCGATCGCGGCGAGTTCGACCGGCACCTGCGTCGGATGCGGCCGGTCTATCGCCGTCGCCGCGACGCCCTGCTCGCGGCGCTGTGCGACCGGCTCCCCGACTTCGAGCCGACCGGAATCTCGGCCGGCATTCACCTGGTCGCCTGGCTGCCGCCCGATCTCGACGAGGAGTCCGTCGTAGCGGCCGCCGCCCGGCGCGGAGTAGGGATATCCGGCGTCGGCGAGTCCCGGATCAGCCCCGGGCGGGCCGGCCTCGTGTTCGGCTACTCGTCGCTCAACGAGCGTGCCATCGGCGAAGGCATCGGGTTGCTCGCCGACGCCGTGGCCGACGTCCGCAGCCGGGCAGACGGATCTTGAGATCCGACCATCACGTCGTACCAACGGGGAAGTCGGCCTTGTACGCCTCCCAGTCCCACTTCGGCTGGCCGTCGCCACCGT
This sequence comes from Nocardioidaceae bacterium, assembly GCA_035630615.1. Lineage (GTDB taxonomy): Bacteria > Actinomycetota > Actinomycetes > Propionibacteriales > Nocardioidaceae > DATFRX01. The sequence goes on along the minus strand of DASQKI010000045.1, from coordinate 19,756 downwards.
CGAAGAACCTCGTCGCCGCGTCCCGGCCGCTCTCGTACAACCACTTGGCATCGTCGGGGGTGAGGTCAAACTTCGTCGAAGGGATCGAGCCTGTGTCGACGAAGATCGTCCGCCTCTGCACGTCGAGCCTGTCGACGTACATTCGGTCGTAGAAACCCGTCATCGTCTTGATCATCGCCTTGGTCATGCTGATCGCGCCGTGCACTCCGGGAGAAGCTTTCTCCGCCGCCCCGGGCTTGGCCGACAGCTTGATGCCGAACGTCGGCCACCGCCGGTCGCCCTGCGTGGCGTCGAACACGCCTACCGGGAAGTTCGACAACATCCCGCCGTCGACGAGCACGGAGTCCTGCCCGTTGCCAAGGTTCTTCAGCCGAACCGGCTCGAAGAAGAACGGTATCGACATCGACGCGCGTACGGCGTCGGCCACCTGCTGCTCGTCGGCCTTCTGGCCGTAGTCGGGATAGCCCCACGGCAGTGAAAGCAGCTGCCCCCGACTGATGTCGGACACCATGACGACGAGCTTGTATCGCTTCGCCTCCGGGAGGACGAACTTGGGATCGTTGTAGCGAAGATCGGCGAACGTCTTTACGCCATGCGCCGCGAGCTGATCGCGAATCCAGTCATGCGCGTACTGGCCCTTGTTGATCCCCTGGCGGTAGGCGATCGACAGCGGCTTGCCCAACAACGGCAAGCGACCGAGCAGGCTCTCGTCCTCGAATTTGTCGTACCTGATGTCGCTCATCAGCGCCTTGAGCTCATCGGCCGTCGTGCCGGCCGCGAGGAGGGCTCCGACGATGGACCCTGCCGATGTGCCGGCGATCCGTTTGAGGGTGTAGCCCTGCTCCTCGATGACGCTGTAGGCGCCGGCGAGCGCAATCCCCTTGACTCCGCCGCCTTCGAGTACGAGGTCTGCGTTGCGTTCGGGCATGGCGTACCTCCGATGCCAGGGCCGCGACCACCCATGCTCGACCGGGCCGGCCACCCCCGCAAGTGCCGAAGGACCCACGTCGCCAGGGACCTCGTCACGCCGCGAAACCGTCGCCGCGTAGCCTGCTCCTCATGCCGGGATCTCGGGTCCATGTCTTTGCCGACGACGCACTCGGCGAACGCGACGCGACCGGCGTCGCCGATGCCATCCGACGGGGTGAGATCAGCCCAGAGGAGGCCGTCGACGCCGCCATCGCTCGGGCCGAACGGTTCCGCGAGCGGATCGACGCGGTCGCGTTCGCCGACTACGACGCGGCGCGCGACCGAGCCGCCCGGGGCGCGACGGGAGATCCGTTCGGAGGCGTTCCGACGTTCGTCAAGGACAACGTCGACATGCGAGGGCTCCCGACCAACCACGGCACGAGCGCCTTCGCCGCGCGACCGGCGGCGGACAACGACCCGATCGCGAGCCAATTCCTCGCACAGGGCGTGATCGCACTCGGCAAGAGCAAGCTCCCGGAGTTTGGGTTCAACGCCAGCACGGAGTACGCCGCCGGCGACCCCACGGTCAACCCGTGGAACCCCGCGTACTCGGCCGGCGCGTCGTCCGGCGGATCCGCGGCGCTCGTTGCCGCTGGCGTCGTCCCGATCGCACACGCCAACGACGGCGGCGGCTCGATCCGGATCCCGGCGGCCGCCTGCGGACTGGTCGGGCTCAAGCCCACGAGGGGCCGGGTGTTGTCGTCCAAGGCCAGCCGCTCGCTGCCATTGAAGATCGTCTCCGACGGCGTCCTGACCCGAAGCGTCCGCGACACCGCAGCGTTCTTGGCCGCCGCCGAGCGCTATCGACCGCATCCGACGCTGCCGGGTGTCGGCGCCGTCGAGGGTCCGGCTCGGACGCGACTGCGGATCGGCGTCGTCCTCGACTCGCCCACCGGCCATGCGACCGACGACGAGACCCGCACCGCCGTCGACCAGACCGGCAAGCTGCTCGCCGACCTGGGGCACGACGTGTCCGAGGCGGGGACGCCGGTGTCGGAGCAGTTCGTCGACGACTTCGTGCTCTATTGGGGCATGTTGGCCTTCGTGGTGTCCTCGACCGGACGCTGGGCGCTGAGCCGCGACTTCGACCAGGCCCGGATGGACAACCTGTCCCTCGGCCTGCGCCGCATGTTCGGACGCCGCGTCGCGCGACTGCCGCGGGCGCTCTACCGACTCCGGCGCACGACCGCCGCGTACCAACAGACGTTTTGCGACTACGACGTGATCGTGTCGCCGGTCCTCAGTCACACGACGCCGCTGCTGGGGCATCTCTCGCCCGAGCAGCCGTTTGACGAGCACCTCGACCGTCTGCTGCGTTATGTGGGCTTCACACCGCTGAACAACGCCGCCGGCGGGCCGGCGATGTCGCTGCCGCTCGGACGGACGTCGCACGGCCTGCCGATCGGCGTCCACTTCTCGGCCGCGATCGGCGGCGATCGCAGCCTGCTCGAGCTGGCGTACGAGATCGAGGACGCGCAGCCGTTTCGGATGATCACCGCCGAGTCCTGACTCGCGGCATCACGTCTCGTGGGCGCAGATCTTGTCGAGCTCGGCGAGGTAGGCGTCGAGGGGATCGAGGCCGGCCTCGGCTCGCAGCTCGTCGACACCGTCCGGATCGACCAGAGGGGTCGCGAGCTTGGCCTTGCCTTTGACGCAGCCGATCTGCGTGCCGTAGGTCTGCTCGGCTCCCTGAGCGACGGCGACCCGATCCTCCAGGTACGCGACGTTGCCCCACGAGGCCTGGTCGTCCTCGGCGGCGGCTCGTATCAGCTTCAAAGCCTCGGCCTGAAACTCTGGTTCGAAGTCGGAGTGCTGGGCGATCACCCAGGCGGCGTCGGCGCCCTTCTTGCCGACGAGGTCGATGGTCGGCCAGCCGTAGTCGGCGATGATCTCCTTGAGCCGCTCGGTGCGCGCCTCGTCGCCTTCGTTGTCGACGCCGCCGGTGCGGCCCGCCTGATCGCGCCGAAACATCGCCATCAGCTCGTCGTGCAGCTCTTGGTCGAACCCGACCGACTCCGACGGCGAAGCGTTCGCGCCAGTCTCGGGGTCCGAGTCGGATCCACCGCAACCGACGAGCGGGAGGAGGACGAGGGCCAGCGCGGCCGTCCAACGCGGCATGTCGACACCCTATTGCCGCCTAGCTGCCAGCACGACCGCGCGGGCTCAGTCTCCTGGCCACTCCCCGGTCCATCGCTGAAAGGCCCGCGCGCTCCCGCGATCGATGACGGCCTTCACGACGCCGAAGATCGCGCCCTGGATCGCGGCAGCGACCAAGACATCACGGAACCGAGTCTCCGACTGAAGCGGCTGTGGCGCATCGTCGGGCAGCATCGGCGCGCGCCGCCAGACCTGCTTGAAGGCCGCGCCCGCCACGAGGCCGCCGACCACGCTGCCGGCCAAGCTCACCGGCCGATAGGCGAGCTTGGCCGCCTTGCTCATCCGCCCCACCGCCGCCAGGCCAGGGCGGCGATGCCGACGGCCGCCGCGGCCGCGAGGCCAGCGCCACCGATGATCGCCGGGCGACGCCGGCTGGTTTCGCTGATCCGGTGCCCGACGCCTTGCGCCGCACCCTTGAGCCGGGCGGGCACGTCGAGCCGGTGTCCGATCTCGTCGACGGTGTGGCCCAGTCTCGTACGCGCGTCCTCGACGTCGGCGTAGAGGCTGGACGGGTCGTTGGGCACCCCCTGTCGATCATGCGTCGTCGTCTCGGTCATCAATGCCGTCCCTCCAACCGCTCGAGTGTCAGGATTGGGAGGTGCCCAGGTTGCGTCGACTCAGACTGGCTCAGTCGACCTAGCGCATGCTGACGTCGATCTGGTCGATCGGTCTCGGAACGGGTCGGGCGCTCGGGTCGGCTTCGCGGACGAAGGCATCCGGATCGAGACCGTCGGCGTAGTCGACCCGAACGACCTTGCGGTGGGCATATCCGAGAGGCCGGGACGGGTTGAAACCCGGCTCCGACTCAAGCCGCTGCTGCACCGCGTCAGCGGCGAGGCGGCTGTTCATGCGATAGAAGCGTGTTGCCATACCTCACGGTGCCGGTCGCGGCTCGGTCGTACCTAGTGCCACTCGGCACCCCGGGCCGGGACGTACGTCATCGAGGCTTCGGGGCGAGAGTACGCATCAGCTCAGACGAGATGTTGCTGCCCGTGAGGATTGTCGCCTGTGTCGCGATTGGGAGGCGATGCACCAGGGCGCCAGCCACTCCGACCGCGCCGGCAGGCTCGACGATCATCCCGACCGCGTCGCGGATCGTCCACAACGCCTGCCGGATCTGGTCTTCGCTGACGAGCACGATGTCGTCGACGACGTCGCGCATCCACTCGACCGCCTCGGGCACGGGTACCCGGACCGCGATGCCGTCGGCGATAGTGGCGGCCGTGTCGGTCGCGGTGGGTTTGCCGCTACGCCAGCTGATCGCCATCGACGGAGCGGCTTCGGCGCAGACGCCGACGACCCGAGTGCGCGGCGAGTGCGCCTTCATCCAATGTCCGATGCCGCTGATCAGGGCGCCATTGCCGACGGGCACGATAACCGCGTCGAGATCGAGCGGCGCCAACTCGACGGCGATCGTGCCCGCACCCTCGGCGATCCGCGGGTCTTGACCGTCTTCGACGAAGACGCAGCCGTCGCGCTCGGCGGCGTGGTCGCGGGCCCGTGCCTTGGCGACGTCGAAGTCATCGCCGTCGAGCACCACCTCGGCTCCGAGCTCTCGCATCCGCTCGACCTTGAGGCGATTGGCCCCCCGGGCGGCGAAGACCGCACCGCGATGTCGCGAGCTCGACCCGCGTACGCGATCGCCTGGCCGAAGTTGCCGGCTGAGGCGCACACCACGTGCTGCCCAGGCGACAGGTCGCGCATGTAGTAGTCGGCACCACGCCCCTTGAACGAGCGAATCGGGTTGAGCGTCTCGATCTTGAGCACCAGGTCCCGACCGAGCTCGCGGGACAGCCCTGCGTCGACGAACTGCGGAGTGTTGCGAAACACCGGGTCGACGATCTCGGCGGCGTCGGAGATGCGGTCGAGGGAGAGCACGCACTCATCGTGGCGATCGCGGCTGGGGCGGGCAAAGCCAGCGCGCCGTCCTCGCCTGGATCGGGCGAGCCGACCTAGGCCTCCGCGGGGAGCTCCTTCATGTCGCTGGCGTCGTCGGCCAGCCGCTCCCGGACCCGGGTGTCGTAGAACACGTAGGCCGCGGTCAGTCCCGTGAACGGGATCAGGAAGGCGTAGATCACGCCGGCGACGATGTTGATGATCTCCAACGGGGCGTCGGACCCGAGGATCAGCAACGTGCCGACGATCGGGCCGACCGCGATCGCTATCAACGCCGTGACGACGGTGAGCCAGGCGATCTTGAAAGGTTGGCGACCGACCAAAGAGTTGCTCCGACGTAGGGTCGCAATGGCCGTCCCGGGCTCCAACTCGGCCACCGGGATGAGCAGCGCCCACCGCAAAACCAGCCAGATCGCGATCGGGACCAGGAACACCGACAGGCTGAAGACGGTGACGGACGCGACCGCGATCGCCACCGCGCCGATCAGGGGGCGCGGCCGGTCGACCGCGAGCCGCAGGGCGCGCCTGATGTTGATCTCGCGACCGGCGTCGATCTCGGTGACCGCGCGAATGGTGGCCGCGTGGATGACGGCGATGCCGAGGAACGTGAGGATCGTGCCGGCGAGGACGGCGATCGAGATGCGGTAGCCGCCGCTCTCCCCGCTCGTGTCGAAGCCGGCGAACGAGCCCGCACGGAGCAGGCCCGAATGCAGGGCGGCGACCAGGATCGACACCGGGATCGCCACCAGTCCGATGCCGAGGAACAACGCCGGACGCGACAAGTACATCCGGGCCGACGCGGCGTAGGTCTGCCCCCACGCGCGTCGGTGGGCCAACCGCAGCGGCGCCGTCGGCCGCCAGGTCGTGCGGAGCGCGGCGTAAGCCAGGAACCCGATGATCAGGCCCATGACGATCAGAACAGGTGCGGGTTCGGTCACCAGTCGCCGCAGCGCGTCGGAGCCGGCCTCGACCGCGCCGCAGAAGAAGCCGGTGGCTCCGGTGCCGAGCACACCCCCGGCCGGGACCGCATACGCCTCGCTGCGCAGCCGGTCGTCGACGGCGCTGATCGGACGCTTCCAGATGCCCTTTTCATTCGGCCCGGTCGGCCCGTTGTAAAACGCCTCGTGACGCTCGCCCCAGCGACCCTCGTACGCGATCCACGGAAAGGCGTCGCGTGCGGCTTCGGTGCTGGTCGGGATGAGCTGCGCTACCGGCCGGACGTCATGGGCCGGCCCGCGGGTGTCATCGCAGCCGACTCCCTGGGAGGACGAGCGACCGAGGAACAGGCCCTCGTCGTAGTAGTTCGCATGCGAACCCGCCGCCACGTGGACGACCGGATGCGTGTCGTCGACGATCTCGAGCTTGTCGTCGCCCCAGTCGGCGCGCTCAGCCCCCTCGTGCTGGCTGTAGGCCACCTGGACCGGGTCCTGCTCCAGCGCCTCGGCCGCATCGGTCGTCGCGAAGTTGAGCTGGATCCACTCCCAGTCGCCCTCGTGCTTGTTGTTGTAGTCGTTGAACGGGTAGAAGAACCAGTACTGCAAGGCCAACTGGTCGCCCTCGGTGACGATGTGGGCGTACACGGTGGGGTCGGTTCCGGCGAGCAGCCGATCGGCCCACTGCTCGTAGGCGCATCCGGGGTCAAGGGCGTCGCCGGGGAAGTCGAGGTGGTACTCGAACAGCCCGTTGGAGAGATCTTCGGCCGTCGGCGCGATCATGACGAGGTCGTCGTTGTTCCACGGCCCACGCAGCGCCACCGTGTCCTGGCCCAGGATTGCGTCGACGTCGGTCGGGATGTACGGCTCGCCCGGACCGCAGGGCTCATCCTGGTCGACCAGCACCGCGACCGGCGCATAGCGATTCGCCAATTCGGCCCCGGGATCGGCCGCGATAGCGGGGCCTGCCGGGATGACCAGAGGCAGGAACGCGCCTCCGATCATCCCGCCCAGCAGGATGCGGCCTCGGCTCGCCACGTCGGGTAAGTCGCTGTCGACCAGCGTCAGGTGTCCGGCCGGCCTATTCGTTGATCACCTCGCGCCCCGAGGCATAGAGGTAGGTCACGTACGCGATCGCGTCCGCGTTGATCCTCAGCGCGTCGTGACTCACGTTGTCGATCGTGTCGCAGGCCGAGTGATAGCACGGGTCGAACGCGACGTTCGCCTGGCCACCCCACTTGGCGACCTGGGCCGCGGTCTTCATGACCTCGGCGCCGGTGAACAGCCCGCCCGCCGGGATGTCGTTGTTGATGAACTCCAGGTAGTCCGACCGCCCGTTGAACGGTGTGGGCTCCGACGGGATGTCCCGGTCGGCGTAATACCGCTCGAACAGTGCCTCGATCTCGTCCGAGCCGTCCGGGCCGGCTGTCCCGAAGGCCGATCCGTCGCCGTCGTAGACGAACAGCCCGTAGTTCGGCGACGCCACCATGTCGAAGTTGAGGTACATCTCGATGTCGGCGCGCTGGCTCTCGGAGAGGGTGTCGACGTAGTGCGTCGAGCCGACCAGGCCGCCCTCCTCAGCACCCCACCAGGCGAAGCGCAGCTTGTTGGACAGACTGAGCTTGGCCATCTGCTCGGCGACCTCGATCAGTGAGCTCGTCCCGGAGCCGTTGTCGTTGATTCCCGGCCCCTCCGGGACCGAGTCGAGGTGTGCGCCGGCCATGATGACGTTGTGCGGGTCGCCGTGGCGACTCTCTGCGATCACATTGGACGTCGTGGCGGGCACGCGATCCACGTTGGAGAACAGTCGCATCCGGAGTCCGGAGATACCGGCGAACTCGACGCCGCGGTCGTACGTTGTGCTGAGGGCGGGGATGCCTCCGGTGTAGCCGTTGCCGAGCGTGACGGCCGGGACGCCCTGCCGGTCGTCGCCATCGGTATTGCCCTGGTTGAAGAAGAGCACTCCAACCGCGCCGGCCGCGGCTGCGTTTTCGCCCTTCTGCTCAAACGTGCAGGTGCCGCGCTGGATCAGGGCGATGTTGCCGACCGGGAAGCCCATGAAGTCGGCCGCCTCGCAGCCGCTCGTCGAGGCGTTGCCGATGCCGAGTGCGAGGTCGACCGGCGTCACGTCGGCCGTGACGTCGCCTGGGTCGGAGTGTGGCGTGACGCTGAAGTCGGTGTCCTGAACGTAGGTGACGGTGCCCGGCGCAACCTGCTGCAGCGCCGACGGGCCGAGCTCCCTGAACCGGACGATGTCGAACGTCTGACTGGTGACGACGTAGCCTGCGGCCCGCATTCGCTCCTCGACGTACGCGGCGGACGCGTCGTATCCGGACGAGCCCGAGTCGCGTATTCCGTCATTCTCGTCGGCGATCGCCTGGAGTGCCTCCTCGTGCTCGAGGGTGCCTTCGAGCGTGACGCACTCCAGCAGCTTGCGGACCGAGTCGTTGGTCCGAACGCATTTCGTCTCGTCAGCCTGCGCGTCGGGTGCCTGCACGGCCGGTACAAACGCCAACGTCGCGGCCGCCACGCTGATGGCGGCCGCACCACCAAGAAGTCTTCGTACGGATGTCACGGGAGTCCCTCCGTCCTCGGGCGTCACCGTTGGCGCCCGCCATCGCGTAGAACGCATCAGACTTCAGGCCTGTCGACAAGGGCCGGAAGTCCCTGGCGGCGTGAGCCGGTTCGTGCCCGCCGGCCGCCGTCGCGCCTAGACCCAGTCCGGCAAGGTGATCGCGGCGGTCGCTGCGGCATGCACATCTGTACGCGGCCACCGCGTCGCGTGCGGGTCTTCGTCCTCGGCCCGGCGTACCCGGCTTAGCCATCGCTTAGGCCCGCCAGCGGCAAGCTCCTCGATCGCGTAGTCCCAGCTCAGGAGGTCAAAGCTGACGACGGGGCGGCTGGCACCGTTGCTGAGGACGGCGACGACCTGTGCCTCGGTGGGGTGGAGCACTCCGGTGATCGCATGATCGGCCGCATCAGGGTCAGCGCTCGCGATCCAGAAGCCGCCGTTGTGGTTGCGGTGCTCGCGCAACATCTCGACATAGGTCTTGACCGCGACGTTGTGCGTCTTGCCGGTCTGGCTGAGGACGCCGAGCAACGGACGGTATTGCTCGGCGAACGTCGCCTCTCGGTGGTCGGTGATCGCCCGAGTGCCCGATGCTCCCCTGGCCACCAGCACCGCGTCGGCCAAGACCAGATGCTCGAGCTGGCCCCGATGCTCACGCACCATCGCGACGCCGGCAGAGGGCACCACAGGATGCGACAGATCACAGGTGTGCCCGTGCAGTCCGGCCACGTGGTAGATGGCCGTCCGGAGCGCGTCGGTCAGCGAGACCGACTCGTTGGCCGCGGCTTCGAGACACCTCACGCCGAGCTCGCGAACGAACCAGGCGACCCCGTGGGAGCAGCCGCTCATCGCTCCGGTCGGTGCCCGCTCCCCGTCGACCAAGACCGCGACAGTCGACGTCGCTGCGAAGAAGTCCTCGTTCTCCCGCTCCAGCTCGGCTGGCCGGGTGGCGAAGGAGATGAACATGTCAGCTCTCGAGGTGTGGGTCGATCAATGCACGGCACGGTCGGTCGCGACGTACTGTACGCCGCCGAACGCGGGGGCCCGCAAGACGACCGAGTCACAACCTCGGCGAGATCGGCCGGGCGCTCGCCACCGCGGCCACCGCTGCGCTAGTCCCCCGGAAGGGCCGCACACACCGCCAGCGACTCGACTCGCCGCAACGCCGCGTAAACGGCCGTGTCGACGTCTGAGTCAACCTGCCGGGTGATCGAGACCGTGACGGACCGGCGCCCGTCGAGCGTGGCGGCCGCGAACTGGGTGTAGCCGGGGAAGTTACCGGTGTGCCCGTAGACGGTTCCGCACCGCGTCTCGTAGCGGAAGATGCCCAGACCGGCCGCGTTCCGTCCGGGCCCGGGCGGGTCGGAGGATCCCTTGACCAGTCGCAACTGCTTGGCCTGCAACGCCCGGCCGAAGAGGCGAGAGCCGACGTAGCCACGGATGAACCTGTCCAGGTCCGCCGGTGTGGACACGATGCCGCCGGAGGCCCACGCGAGCCCGGCCGCGAAGACCTCGCTCTGCTCCACGGGTGGCTGACCGGCCGCTACGTGGTAGCCGTGCATGTACGGCCGCGGCATCTGGGCGCCGCGAGGCAGGCTGGTCCGCACCAGGCGCAACGGCTTCGAGACGAACCGGTGCAGCGCCCGGGCGTACGACCGGCCGGTCACTGCCTGCACCATCAGTCCGACGGCGACGTTGTCGGAGTTCGAGTACTCATAGCGCGATCCCGGATCGAACACGAGGTCGTCGTCCTTGACATAGGACAACAGCTTGCGCGGCGGCATCGGCACCAGTGGCTTCGCGATGATCCGCTTCAAGAACCCCTCGTCGGAAGTGAAGTCCGGCACTCCACTGGTGTGCTGTAAGAGCTGCCCCAGCGTCACGTCTCCCCACGCGTCGGGCAGATATGGCAGCCGCTCGCCGATCGTGTCGCGCAACGACAGCCGCCCGCGGTCGACCAGTGTTAGCGCGACCGCGCCGCTGAACGCCTTGGCCACGCTTGCGATCCGCATGTGGTCGGTCACCCGGATCTCTCGCCCGGTCCGCACGTTGGCCACACCGGAGGTGAGCACCAATCGGTGATTGCCCCGGTGGACGACGACTATCACGCCCGGCGGTCCATCCGAACGCGCGACCAGCGAGTCCATCGCTCGCCCCAGCCGCGACAACTCCGACGCGGAGCCCGAAGGAGCTCCAGCATCTGCCACGGCCTGGTAGCTCGGCACCGACGCCGCGAGGACCACGGCGGCCGACACGCCGGCCACCGCCGCTATCCGCCGCGACCGGGACGAACCATCGCTTCGAGACATAAGACAACCTCCTGGGGAGCCCACCCGACGCCCCACGTCACCACAGCAATCACCCGAGCGGGCTCACCCGCAGTGGGTGAGTCGCGACCGTGCGGCCCATGTGAGTGTGGCGCCGGAGGCGGCGTCAGCCGAATCGCCGTGCCGTCGCGACCTGGACGCAAAGAGGAGCGGAGAGATGGGCAAGAGGTTCAACGGGACGATCAACGTCGACATTCGCGATTCGACTCCGGACTGGGAGCCGTACATGCAGCCGGTCGCTCCCGCAGCGGCGCCGAACGTGCTCTACATCGTCCTGGACGACGTCGGTTTCTCCGCGATGGAGCCGTGGGGAGGGCTGATCGACACTCCCAACATCAAGCGACTTGCCGCCAACGGTCTGACGTACACGAACTGGCACACGACCGCGCTCTGCTCGCCGACCCGGTCGTCACTGCTGACCGGACGCAACCACACGACGAACGGCATGGCCTGTATCGCCGAGGCGACGACCGGCTTCCCGAACGGGAACGGGCACATCCCGTTCGAGTGCGCGACCGTCCCCGAGGTGCTCGGCGAGCGCGGCTGGAACACGTACATGCTCGGCAAGTGGCACCTCTGCCCGGCCGACGAGATGAACATGGCCTCGACGAAACGCAACTGGCCGATCGGGCGCGGTTTCGAGCGCTTCTACGGCTTCCTCGGCGGCGAGACGAACCAGTGGTATCCCGACCTGATCTACGACAACCATCCGGTCGAACAGCCCACGCTGCCCGAGGACGGCTACCACCTGACGACGGACCTGACGGACAGGGCGATCGAGTTCGTCAAGGACGCGAAGATGATCACGCCGGACAAGCCGTTCTTCATGTACTTCAGCCCCGGCGCCACGCACGCTCCGCACCATGCGCCGAAGGAGTGGATCGAGAAGTACGAAGGCAAGTTCGACATGGGCTACGAGGCCTACCGCGAGCAGGTGTTCGCGCGCCAGAAGCAGCTCGGCATCTTTCCTGACAACGCCGAGCTCTCGCCGCTCAACCCGTACGAGACCGAGACGAGTGTCGAGGGCAAGGACTGGCCACCGCTGGACGTCGTACGACCCTGGGACTCGCTGTCCGACGACGAGAAGCGGCTGTTTTGCCGGATGGCCGAGGTGTACGCGGGATTCCTCTCGCACACCGACCACGAGATCGGACGGTTGCTCGACTTCCTCGAACTATCCGGGCAGCTCGACAACACGATCATCGTCTTCGTCTCCGACAACGGTGCGAGCGCCGAAGGCGGTCCCAACGGCTCGGTCAACGAGAACAAGTTCTTCAACGGCATCCCGGACACGATCGAGGAGAACCTGCGCCACCTCGACGATCTCGGCTCGCCGGCGACGTACAACCACTACCCGAACGGCTGGGCGTGGGCGTTCAACACACCGTTCAAGATGTGGAAGCGCTACAACTTCGAGGGCGGCTCGGCCGACCCGTTGATCATCTCGTGGCCCGAGGGGATGAGCGTCAAGGGCGAGCTGCGCGGCCAGTACATGCACGCGACCGACGTCGTGCCGACGGTGTACGACCTGATCGGCGTCGAGCTACCCGCAACGGTCAAGGGCTACCAGCAACTCCCACTCGAAGGCGTGAGCTTCCGCGACACGTTCGAGAGCAACGACGTGCCGACCCCGAAGGAGGCTGCGTTCTACTCGATGCTCGGCTCGCGGGCCGTTTGGCACAAGGGATGGAAGGCGGTCAGCGTCCACCCGACCATCGCCGGCTGGAGCAACTTCGACAAGGACCGCTGGGAGCTCTACCACACGGACGAGGATCCCACCGAGATGCACGACCTCGCGGCCGAGAACCCGACCAAGCTGCACGAGATGATCAACCACTGGTTCCATCTCGCCGGCATGTACAACGGGCTTCCACTCGACGACCGGACGGCCGTTGAGGTGCTCGCGGACCCGACCCGACCCCAGGTCGCGCCGCCCCGTGACCGCTACATCTACTACCCCGACGCCGCTGAGGTCCCAGAGACAGCCGCCGCAAACATTCGCAACCGCGACTACTCCATCCTGGTCGAGGTCGACGTCGAGTCTCCCGACGCATCGGGTGTGTTGTTCTCACACGGCGCGCGCTTCGGCGGCCACGCTCTCTACCTCAAGGACCGAAAGCTCAAGTACGCCTACAACTTCGTCGGCAGCAACACTCAACTGGTCGAGTCAGACCAAGACGTACCCACGGGGCAGGTGGTCCTGGCCGCATCGTTCGTTCGATCGGGAGACGCGATGCCCACCACCGGCACCCTTTCGTTGTTCATCGGCGACACGAAGGTCGGCGAGGACACGATCACCACGCAGCCGGGCAACTTCTCACTCGTCGGCGAGGGATTGAATATCGGTCAAGACCCAGCCTCGCCAGTGACCGACGACTATCCGGGCAACCGCCCGCACGCCTTCGCTGGCGGAACGATCAAGCAAGCGATCATCGACGTCTCCGGTGACCCGTACACCGACATCGAACTCGAAGCGCTCGCGGTGATGAAGCGCGAGTAAGTCAGTCGGGAAGCCGCTGGGCTAGCACCTCAGGACGTCTCCTCAGCGGCACTCTTGGCGGCGATGCGCTGCTTGGCCTCCTGCTTCGGGCTCTCGGTCGCGGCGCTGGCGGGTGGCTGGGCCGACCCGCGCTTGCCGCCGAGCGGGCTGCGTTCCTCGAGCATTCGGAGACCGCAATACACCCCGAATGCGATCAGCACGATCCACAGCATCGTCGAGCCCACCCCAAGCAGAACCAGTCCGAAATTCGCGGCTGCCTCGCTTCCGGTCTCGCTAACGGACGGCTCGAGGCCGCCGCTCAGCGTGGACTCGAATTCGGTCGTCGTCTCGGGCCAGCTCGTCACTGCGACCACAGCGCCGCTGGCCGCCAGCATGAAACCGAGTACGCCCCACAACGTCAGCTTGTTGGCCATGATCAGTCTCCCCAGGTACGTGCCAGGTACTAACGGGGCGAATCGTTCCGAAGGGACGAGATATACCGCCAGAGACATTAGTCCCGAATCATCCAGGCCGCTTGGTCTGGGACATGACGCGTCTCTACGACCTCGGGTGCGGGTGCGGGTATTCGGGGGCGCGGCCTTGGAAGGCCAGGATCGCCGGATTCTGGATGACCCCGTCGCGGATCTCGATCGCGCGCCGGATGGTCTCGTTGGCCGCCCACGCCTCCGGGCCAGCCATCACCGTGTGCAGGTACGGAAGGACGGCCTCGCTGATCACCCAAGTCGCGGAGTTCCACAGGTACGACGGACTGTGATCGACGGCGTAGTAGCAGATGTTGTCGCCCACGGCGAAGGTCGGTTGCTTGAACGAGGTTGGTCGGGCCCAGTCGAAGCCCATGCCTTCGTCGCATGAGACGTCAATGATGAGGCTTCCCGGCCGAAAGGCCGCAAGATCTTGCTCGACGAGAAACATCAGCGGTCGATTGGGGTCTTGGAGGGTGCAGTTCACGATGATGTCGTGCTCGGCTAGGAACTTTGCCGCCGGCACGCGACCGGAATCGATCATCACCGACGACTGATGCGGATCGGCGTCATCGTGGACTATCCGCCGGATCCGTGCCGTCTGGATGGGTGCACTCACCGCCTGAACGTGGCGCGTCGTGAGGACCGAGACCTCGTGGACGCCATGCGTTGTGAGGGCCGTGACCGCGCCCCTGGCGGTAGCGCCGAACCCGATCACTGCCGCGGTCAACCGCTGGCCGTACATCCCTGTCAATCCAACGAGCTCCAGGGCGTGAAGGACCGAGCAATAGCCGGCCATCTCGTTGTTCTGATGGAAGACGTGGAGTCCGAACCCGCCGTCGGATGTCCAGTGGTTCATGGCCTCGAAGGCGATCAGCGTCTGGTGTCTATCGATGGCGGTCCGGGTCAGTTGCTCGTCTTGAACGCAATGCGGCCAACCCCACGCGGTCTGGCCGTCGCGAAACTCGGCGAGGTCTTGCGCCTGAAGCTTGGGCAGCAGCATGACATCGCACGCAGCGACGAGATCTTCGCGGTCATGTACCCCCGCGACCAACGGCTTCAACTGCTCGTCGGAAACGCCGAAGCTCTCCCCATAGCCAGTCTCGAGGTAAATGCGACGACGAAGATTTGCATCGACGCGCTCGAAGTGCTGCGGATGGATCGGCAGCCGCCGCTCGTTTTCCTTGCGAGACCGGGAGGCGACCCCAAGACTGAGCTCCGCCATGTTGACCTCCCGCCACGTTCGGCCATCCGCATGGTCGGAGGATGGGCGCGTTCAACCTACACCTCGACATCAGCAGGAGGCCCTGATGACCGGACCGAATGCCGCCCCTGACGAACACAAGTCGACCATGGTCTGGGTCCCGCCCGGCGGAGGCCGACAGGTGCGTCGCCTCAACGGCGAGGACACCGCGGTACTTGCCGACGGCTCGGTGACCGACGACGCATACGCGGTCCGGCTGAACACCGCTCCGCCCCAATTCCAGAACGTACCGCTCCACGTCCACCGCGCGGCCGAGGAAGCGTTCTACGTCTTGTCGGGCACTCTCGCCGTCGTTGCGGACGGGCGCCGCCTGGACGCCATCGCCGGCTCGTTCGTGTTGATCCCGCGCGGAACCCCGCATTCGCTGGCCAACCTCACCGACGTGCCGACGGTCTTCATGACCCTGATCTCGCCCGGCCACCAATCGGGCTGGATCGACGCCGAGGCCGCACTCCTGGAAAGGTCCGAGCCCGGCCCGATTGATACCGACGAGCTCGCGGACATTCACCGGCGGTTCGGGCTCGAGCTGCTCGGCCCGCCACCCGACTGGAGCCGCGCCACGCCCGACGGAAGTCGGTAACAGCGACCACCTTCGTTAGGTTGGGTAGTCGTGCATGATCATGGGCGGCTGCACGCACACCACCAGGAACCCGTAACGGAGCAGCCGATTGTCCGTCGACGCTCGATAGCGCTCGGGATCTTGTGTCTGTGCGCGCTCACCGCCGGCGTCGACATGACGATCGCCAACGTCGCGCTGCCGTCCATTGGGCGAGCGTTCGATGCCGCGACCAACGAGCTGCAGTGGACGATCGACGCGTACAACATCGTGCTAGCGGGGATGCTCGTTCTCGGTGGCGCGCTGGCCGACCGGTACGGGCGTCGGCGGGTGTTCCTCGCCAGCTACACGCTGTTCGCGATCGCCTCGCTGGCGGCGGCCTTCAGTCCGTCAGTGGGGGCACTGATCGCATCACGGGCGCTTATGGGGCTCGGAGCCGCCGGCGTGACCGCACCCGCCCTGGCGATCATCGCGAAGATGTACCCACCCGAGGAGCGTGGCCGCGCGATCGCGGCGTTCGTGGTGTTCGGCGCGACCGGGCTCGCCGTGGGACCGATCGCTGGCGGGCTCCTGCTCGACCATTTCTGGTGGGGCTCGGTGTTCTTGGTCAATGTGCCGATCGTCGCCGTGGGGGTGTTGGTGGGTGCCCGGACCATCCCCGAGTCGAAAGCACCGGTTCCGGCCGGCGGCCAACCGCCACTCGACGTCACGGGTGCCATCCTGTCCGTCGTCGGGTTAGGCGCCCTGCTCTTCGGCATCATCGAAGGCCCGAGTCGGGGCTGGACCTCACCGACCGTCCTGGCCGGGATCGTCGTGGGCGCGGCGGCTCTCGCCACCTTCGTCGTACGCTCGCTGCGGATAGCTGCCCCGCTGTTCGACGTGCGGATTCTTGGACGCCCGCCGGTTGCGACCGGTGCGATCACCCTGCTCATCGCCTACCTACTGTTCAGCTCGTTCCTCTTCCTGAACCCCCAGTACCTCCAAGACGTGCAGGGCGAGTCGATCGTTTCGGTCGGCCTGCTGTTCGTGCCGTTCGCGGTCATCCTCGGACTGTGCTCGCTGCAGGCCCAACGGATCCTCCAGCGGCTGGGTCCGCGTAACACGATCGCGCTCGGTCTGGTCGTGACCGCGGTCGCCTGCGCCATCTTCGCGCTCGCTCTCACCGAACCGTTGTGGGTCACGATCGCGGCCTCGGGCGTTTTGGGCGCCGGTGTGTCGTTGCTGATCGCGCCCCCGTCGACGGTGGTGATGAACGACCTGCCCGAGACCAACGCAGGGGACGGCTCCTCGCTCAACTTCGTAAGCCGCTTCGCAGGCGCATCGATCGGGGTCGCCATCGTCGGATCCATCATGGCGACCGTCTATGTCAACGACCTCGAGGACGCGAAGGTTCCGCCGCTCAGCTCCGAGCAGGTCGACAAGTCCGAGGGGTCGTTACAGGGTGCTCTCGAGGTGGCCAAGACCCTCGACAAGTCGGCCGACAGCTCACTCACGACGGCTGCGGTCGACGCTTTCAACCGAGGCGCCGCGGTTGCCTACACGTCGCTCGCGATACTGGCGGTGATCGCGGCGATCGTCGCCTGGTTCGCCCTCAGCCGGTCGAGCCGGCGTGACCACGAGTGACGGGGTCCCCCGTTCGAGGCAGCGCCCCAGGGTGTCAGTAACCCCAGGGCCGCTGCCCGATGCTGGCGACGCTGGTCTCGGTCATGGGCGTGTAGTCGCGGACACGTTGTCACGCCTCGACTGGCCGTCAGTGGAGTTGAGGTCGATCGTGCAAAGGGCCGAATGACGATCGACTTCACCATCCACAATGAGACATCGGTCTTCGGGCCAGATTCGTTACTGGTGTCAGATGTCGGAGCGTCGGGCGGCGATCACGAGATGCCAGTACCAGTGGGTGTTTGACCGGTTGTGTGACGTCGTCGGGCGACCACGAAGACGACACCGATCGCCACGGTGGTGATGAGGCCGGAGATGACCATCGAGGCCAGCGGCAAGTTGGCCATGGCCGTACCGACCAGGTAGGCAAGGCCGCAGGTATAGATCGACCACAGCGTTCCGCCGACCGCTGACCACAGCAAGAAGTGTCGGTACGGATGGGCTGCCAGCCCCAGACTCGCGTTGACCACCAGTCGCAGTCCGGGCACGTAGCGCCCGAAGACCAGCAGCATCGCCGCGCTCGAGCCGATGAAGCCCATAACCGCCGAGACCTTCTCGTTTTTCATTGCCGCGTCGATTCGGGGCTGGAACCTGTCCCTGCTGTGGCGGGCGATCCAGTACACCGTGGAGTCGCCGGCCACGGCTCCTGCCGCCCCGGCGAGCATGACCAAACCGAGGTTCAGGACCCCCTCGGCCGCCAGCGTCGACGCGGCATTCAGGGTCGTCTCAGCGGGAAACAGCGCGCACAGGGCATCGCAGAACACCAGCAGAAAGGCCGCCAGATAGGCCCAGTTTCCGGTGGCTTGGTCAATCGTGGAGAAGCCGTCATCGCCACCGAGGATCTGCAGCACGACGATGACGGTCAGGATCACCGCCAGCACTACCGCGGCGACAACTATCCATCGAGGCAGCCGATGACCGCGCAATCCTTGGTGAGCCCTGCCGGGCTCGGTCCGCTCGTCCATGCCTCCATCATCACCGCAACTGGGGTAACCCCGCCGGAATGGGCTCGTTGGAGTGGTGAGGCCTCGGCCGGACGCTGTCCCCATTGGTCCGGCCGGGGCCTCCTCGACGGCCCGCGGGTAGGCCTGTGCGAGGAGGGCTGGCGATGCCGTCGTTGGGGGCTGAGCTGCGCCGATGGTTGGAGCCGCCTGTCGGAATCGAACCGACGACCTACGCATTACGAGTCGGATCCGCGATCGCTTGGGCGTCCACTCCCCCGCCCTGCTAGGCGATGGGTTCCGACGTTTCACCGGGCTTGTTAGTGGCTGTTGGTGGAGCGTCGCACACATCTGGCACACACGCTCCCGGATGCTCGCTCATCACACCTGCCCCGTCCTCCGCATAGGTGCCGCGGTAAGGCCGGGGCGGTGCGGATCAAGGGTCGAGCGTAGCGAGATCGCGCAGCGATGCGTCAGCGCTCTTGAGCCGTGCTGTGAGGGCCGAACAATGGCCCGGAGAGGACGGGGCTTGCCAGCGGATGACCTTAGGAGCCGGGCACCACGGCCAGTCGGGAGACCGGCCACCCACAGTGGTGCCCGGCATGTGTCGGATCAAGCCCGCGGCCCGATGGAGGGCGCGTGCCATGCCCGCTTGTCCGACACACGTGTGGAGTACCCATCGCGGGCCGCGATACCCGTGCTGGACCGACCGGGGCCGTCTCGACGCCGCCGGGTTGGCCCGCCCAGGTTGGGCGGTGGCTGCGTGAGAGCCTCAGGCGAGTCGGCGGAGCCCGGCGGCGGTGTGGTCGAAGCCACAGACCCGAAGGTAGAAGTCGGTCAGGTCGTTCTCGAAGTCGACGTGCAGCCATTCGTATCCGGCTTCGCGCGCTGCCTTGGCGGCTGCCTCCACGAGTTGCCGTCCGAGGCCATGACCTTGGTGGGTCGGATCGACCACGGCGTCCAGGAGCACCGCGTGTTTGCCGCCATCGCCGATGACGTTCACGAAACCAACGAGGCGGCCGTACTCCTCGGCCGTCACCCAGAGCAGGCTGTGCCGATCAAGTCGTTCCGACCATGGCTCCGGGTCGATGGCCGCGATCGCGAACGCGCGCGCATGCAGCGCCGACAGCGCGATGTCGTCGACCGGCGCTCGTACCAGCAGCTGCGCAGCCATGGCGCCCACCACCCTAACCAGCGGATTCTCGATGGGGTGCTGACCGGTGATTCCGGTGCGCTTGGTGTTGGGTGTCTGACCTGGGTCGGTGTCCGCGCGCCTCGTTCAGTCAGTTGTCGGCGTCTGCGGCCGTTTTCGAGCGATAAGGGTGGGCGTCGCAATGGCCCCGGCGCATGGGGGATGGTGGTCGTCGGGGCCATCGCTACTGAGGTCGCCCCCCGTGGCCCAGGCGCTGCGTCCGGGGGAGGACTCTTCTTTCTTCCTATCGGCCTTAGCTCAACGGTGTCCAGGGGCGAAGGTCACCACTCCTGCCCCGTCCTCCGCATAGGTGCCGCAGTTAGGCCGGAGCGG
>DASQKI010000044.1:0-31735 GCA_035630615.1 Nocardioidaceae bacterium | reverse complement strand
GCCGTGCCGTCGCGCAGAGTGGCAGTCGGGTTGGTCGCCAGGCCCACGCGGTCTTGATGGTGCAGCGAGTTTGTGGCGTGGGGGTCGTCGTCGCTGAGGGTTTGGGCCGAATGGATGGCGACCTGTCCGAGCATTCGGACGTCGATCTCGATACACGTCGGGCTTCGTTCGTCTCGGTTGACGAGGAACACCGCGGCGTCGCCGGTGTCCCTATCACGGGTTGCGGCGGCGTCGATGAGCGGGACGTCGCCGTGCTCGGCTGTCGAGTGTGTCGGACAGTCCAGATTGAGCTCGAGCGCTTCGCCCCGAGCGAGTCGTGAGGTGAGTGCGAAGGGATAGAAGGTTGTTTGTCGCCACGCCGGTCCGGCTGGCTCGGTCACGATCGGAGCGATGACGTTGACGAGCTGCGCGAGGCTCGCGGATGTGACACGGTCCGCGTGTCTGATCAACGAGATCAGCAGATTGCCGAAGACGACGGCGTCCATCACCGAGTAGGTGTCTTCCAGCAGCCGGGGGGCGATTGGCCAGGTGTCGACGTCGGTGATCTTCTCGACGTCGTTGTAGCGCGACTGGTACCAGACGCCCCACTCGTCGAAGGAGATTCCCATTGTCTTTTCACTACCGCGTTCGGCCTTGACGTGGTCGGCGGTCGCGGCGATCTTCTCGATGAACCGGTCCATGTTCACTGCGGACGCGAGGAAGCTGGCGTAGTCGCCGTCTATCGGTTCGTAGTAGGCGTGACAGGAGATGTAGTCGACGTCGTCGTAGGTCGCTTCGAGCACTGTGTGCTCCCAGCTGCCGAACGTAGGCATCTGCGCGCTCGAGCTACCGCATACGACGAGCTCGAGGTCAGGGTCGATCTGCCGCATCGCGCGGGCGGTCCTGGCCGCGAGGCTGGCGTACTCTTCGGCCGTCCCATGGCCAAGCTGCCACGGCCCGTCCATCTCGTTCCCCAGGCACCACATACGGATGTTGTGTGGCTCAGGTGCGCCGTTGGCGATGCGCAGGTCCGACAACTGCGTCCCCGAGCGAGTGTTCGCGTACTCGAGGACGTCCAGCGCCTCCTGGACTCCGCGGGTGCCGAGATTGACCGTGTACATGAGTTCGCTGTCGACCGTGCGGAGCCAGGCGGCGAACTCGTCCAGTCCGACCTCGTTGGTCTCGGTCGAATGCCAAGCGACGTTGAGCCGGCGGGGCCGCTCCTCGCGCGGCCCTACGCCGTCCTCCCATCGATAGCCCGACACAAAGTTGCCGCCGGGGTAGCGGATGGTCGTCACGCCGAGCTCGCGAACCAGCGCGATCACGTCCTCGCGGTACCCCAGCTTGTCGGCGGTGGAGTGGTCTGGTTCGTAGATCCCGTCGTACACGCAGCGGCCGAGGTGCTCAACCATCGAGCCGAAGAGGCGGCGGTTGATGGGACCGACGGTGAAGGACGCGTCGATAGTCAGGTGTGCGCGGATCATGGTCCTCTTCTGAGTCGGCGGGGTGAGGTGCGGATGTGGGATCGGCTACTTCACGCTCCCGATGGACAGGCCTCCGCGCCAATAGCGCTGTAAGAGGAGGAAGGCGATGATGAGCGGGATCACCGAGACGAGCGCTCCCATAATGATGATGCTCCAGAGCGGCGTGGTGCCGGCGTTGTTCCCCCCGGCGGTGCCCTGCCACATGTCGAGGCCGACCGTCACCGGGAAGAGTCGGTTGTCCGACAGCATCGCGAGTGGCAGGAAGTAGTTGTTCCAGGCGGCCACGACGGACAGCAGGAGCACAGTGACGACCGCGGGCCGCATCAGCGGAAGCGCGACGTTGAGAAATATCCGCCCCTCGCCCGCACCGTCGACTCGCCCCGCGTCCAGGAGCTCGTCGGGAACGGCGTCGCGCGCGTAGACGTGCATCAGGTAGACACCGAACGGGTTGAGGAGCGTCGGAAGGATCACCGCCCAGATCGTGTTCGTCAGGCCAAGCTCCGAGAACAGGACGAAGGTGGGGATCACCAGCGCGGTCTGGGGGACCATCACCGCTCCGAGCAGGACGGCGAAGCCGAAGCGCCTGCCGGCGAAGCGGAACTTGGCGAAGCCGTAGCCCGCCAGCACCGCCAGCGTGGTGGCGCCCACTCCGCCCGCGACAGCGTAGAGCGCGGAGTTGAACATCCACCTCAGATAGATGCCGTCGTTGTAGGTGAACAGCTCTTGGAGATTTCCGATGAAGTCGATGTTGTCGGCGAACCACAGCGCGTTGCCACCGCCGAACAGTCCGGGGGCGTCCTTCGAGCTGTTCACGACGACCCACCAGAACGGCACGAGGTAATAGAGGACCAGGAATCCGAGGAGGATCTGCAGCGGCAGGTGGGGCTGGCTGCGACGGCGACGAGAGGCCGAGACGGTGCGACCGGTCATCAGAAGAAGCTCCCCCGCTTGCGGGTGAGGAACATGAAGACGTAGACGCAGACGAACACGACTCCGCCGAGCGCGAACGAGATCGCGGCACCATAGTTGAAGTTCGCGAGGCCAAGGGCCTGGTGGTACGCGTACATGTTGGGCGTGTAGTCCGGGCTGATCGCCCCAGCGGCGAGTTCGCGCAGGATCTCGGGTTCGTTGAAGAACTGCAGCGTGCCGATCAGCGCGAAGACGAGGATCAGGAGCAGCGCGGGCGTGATCAGCGGGATCTTGATCCGCAGCGCGATCTGCCACGCGCTCGCGCCGTCGATGCGGGCGGCCTCGTACAAGGTCGGATCGATGCCCTGGAGCGCCGCGAACAGGATGATCATGTAGTAGCCGGTCCACTGCCAGGTGACGATGTTGAGCAGGCCGTAGAAGATCAGCTGACTACTGAGGAAGTCGGGCGCACTCGCGCCGAAGACGTCATTGAGAGGCCCGAAGCTCTTGCTGTAGAGGAAGCCCCACATGAGGGCGCCGATGACCGTGGGGATCGCATAGGGGAGAAAGATCATCAGCCGCGAGAAGCGCGAGAACGCCGACGTGACGGTGTCGAGGATCAGCGCCATCCCGAGTGCGACGAGCATCTGGATCGGGATGCTGACGGCGGAGAAGCGAACGACGAACCACGCCCCATCGAGGAAGGTCGGGTCGGTGAACGCCTTGGAGTAGTTGTCGAGGAAGACGAAGCTCGTGCCGCCGATCAGCTGCTTCTGGAACAGGCTGAGGTACAACGCGTACAAGAGCGGTGCGACGAGGAACGCCAGGAAGGTGAGCGCGAACGGCGCCAGGAAGAGCCACCCCGTCGCCTGCTCACGCCTCGACACCTTGCCCGCCTTGCGGGTCTTCGGTCGGGTGCGCTGCGTGCGCTCCGCCATCTGGAGGGTCATCCGAGCTCCGGGATTGTGTGGGGACGCGGGCGGGCCGCCCCGCCGCTGGCAGGCCGGCCCTCCCTCGATGTCATTGGACGGTGAATCCCTGCTCCTCGGCGTAGCCCACGACATCGTCTTGCAGCCGGTCGGCCGCCTCCGAACCGGAGATCGAACCCTCGTTGATCGCGGCGAGCTGCTTGGTCATGGCGTCGTAGTAGTACTCCTGGAACGGGCTGTACGTGAAGCCCTCGTAGGCGTTCGCCGCGGGGACATAGACCTCCTTGTTGGCCTGCTGGCCGCCGAAGAACTCCGAGTGCAGATTGACGAACTCGGGGTCGTGGAGCGCGTTGAGGTTGAGTGGGAAGATGATCTGGTTCGTCCAGCCGTCGGTGAGGGTCTCCTCGTCGGCGTAGACGCCGTACGCCACCTTCGCCGCCAGCTCGGGGTCGTCGGCCTGGCTCGTGACCGAGAATGCGGATCCTCCCCAGTTCACCTGCACCGGACTGCTGGGGTCCCACTGTGGGAGTGGCGCGACCGCGAATTTGCCCGCGTCCTTGCCTTCGCCGACACCGGAGCCGGTGAGATATCCGGGTGTCCACGCCGCCGAGATGTACGTCGCGTAGTCGCCCTTGATGACGCCGGAGATGTATTCCGGCGTGAAGTGGTCCTGGGTCCCGACGAGCCCCTGGTCGACGAGCCCAGCCCAGTAGTCGAGCACGTCCTTCGAGGCCTGGTCGTTCAGGTTGATGCCGATCGTCTCGGGCTGGGTCGGGTCGTACTCGAACGGGGTCGCGCCCTTCTGGATCTGCAGCGCCATGATGAGCGCCGGCACGTTCGCCCCGAGGTCGCCGAAGAGCGGACCACCGGCGTCCTTGACCTTCTGGGCCGCCTGCTCGTACTCGGCCCACGTCGTCGGTGGCGTGATGTCGTACTGCTCGAAGATGTCCGTGCGGTAGATCATCCCCATCGGGCCGCCGTCGACCGGCACGCCGTAGATCGCGTCACCGATCGAGACGTCCTTCCACGCGCCCTCACCGTAGTTGTCCGCGACCTCGTCGTAGCCATAGTCACTGATGTCGACGAGCGCGTCTTGGATCTGGTACGTGGAGATCCGGTCGGCCTCGAGCATGATCACGTCAGGGGCGCCGGTGCCCGACGAGATTGCCGTCTGGAACTTGTCGTACTCGTCGCCGCCTTCGCCGACGTTCGTCCAGCAGACCTGGACCTCGTCGTTCTGCTCGTTGAAGTTGTCGATGGCCTTGTCCATGTTGGGGTACCAGGCCCACATCGACACGACCGGCAGGTCTTCCTTCGGAATGGAGTTCGTGCAGCCGCTCGCGCCACCGCCGCCGCCGCCGCTGCTTGCGTCATCCCCCGACGAGCACGCGACAAGTGCGCTCGCCATCGCGAACACTGATACTGCGCCTAGGAATGGCTTCCTCTTCATTGGCCTCGGTTTCCCTCCGGGATTCCCGGCTTTGCAACGTTGCAAAGATTAGTTAGTCGCTGACTATGGCAACCCGCCCGACGCGTGTCAAGGGTTACCCGGACGCAGGGTCGCCCCGTCGCTGACCGGCGGATTGCGGTGGCGCGGGGGGAGACTGACGAGGACGCCGGCATGGTTATCCTCGCGGTATGTCCAGGCGGCGCCAGCCCGAGTCGACCGACCGAGTGGAGACGCGCGTGACTCCGACCCTGCGCGACGTGGCGCGTCTGGCTGGTGTCTCCGTCCGGACCGTGTCGAACGTGGTCAACGACTATCCGCATGTTCGTCCCACCACGCGAACGCGGGTGCTGTCGGCGATTGACGAGCTCGGTTATCGCCCCAATCTCTCCGCGCGCGGGTTGCGGGTCGGGCGGACGGGCGTTGTCGGGCTCGCGGTACCCGAGCTCGCGCAGAACTACTTCGCAGAGCTCGCCGACGCGATCATCCGGGCCGCCGAGACCCACAACCTCGGTGTCGTCGTCGAGCAGACCAGCGGTAACCGCGACCGCGAGATCGAGGTTCTATCCGGTGGCCGGCCGATTCGCTTGACCGACGGCATCGTGTTCAGCCCGGAGCGGCTGGGACAGGAGGACCGGGACCTGCTCGACGTCCCGTTTCCCCTCGTACTCCTCGGCGAACGCATCTTCGGCGGTCCCACCGACCATGTGACGATGCACAACGTGAGTTCCGCTAAGGCCGCCGTCGAGCACCTGCTCGACATCGGCCGGCGAAGGATCGCGCTGATCGGTGCGCACCCCGACCGGCGCGAGGCCGTACGTGCGGCGGATCTGCGGTTACGGGGCTACCGAGCCGCTCTGGAGGCGGCCGGGATGGCTGCCGATCCTGATCTCATACGGGTCGCGGCACCATGGCATCGCGAAAACGGAGCCGAAGCCATGCGTGAACTCCTTGACGCAGGCATCGCGTTCGACAGCGTATTCGCGCTGAACGACACGCTCGCCCTCGGTGCCTTGCGTGTCCTCGGCGAGGCGGGCCGGCAGGTGCCTGACGATGTCGCCGTGATCGGCTTCGACAACCTCGATGAATCCCAGTTCTCGGTCCCCTCCCTGTCCAGTGTCGATCCGGGACGGCAGGAGATCGCCGAGACCGCGGTCAACCTCCTCATCGAGCGGATCAACGAGACGGCCGATGCCCGTCAGTCGCCGAGACTGATCAAGCCTGAGTTCACGATCGTCGCCCGCGAGTCCACCGGGTTCAGTAGCCACGTCGGCGACCACGCGTCGGCTGACGGCGTGACGACGGCCTGACGCCGGCGCGGCCGGCCCGCTCGTGGGGCCGGCCGCGCCGCTCGTCGGTGATAGGGGCTACTGGAACAGACGGGGCGCGAAGTCGATCAGATTCTTCTGCCACGTGTCCCAGCCGTGCGGGCCTGGCGTGGGGCCGTCGAACTCGTACTCGATGCCGAGCCGATCCATCGTCGCGAGCGAGCTGATGACGCCGTTGTATGCGAAGTCGGTCGGGTCACCGGTGTACACCCGCAGCAACTCGGTGCCGTTGTTGATCGCCTCGACGTCGACGCCTGTCGTGCTGCCGAAGCCGGCCGAGAACGTCCCGATGTACGCGAACGCACCCGGATGCGATTTGAGCACGGAGTACGTCTGGCCGCCGCCCATCGAGAGACCGGCGAGAGCCCGCCGCGACGGATCGTCGGAGATGTTGTACATCGCCTCCGCCGCCGGAGCGATGTTCTCGAGCAGTTCCTTGGTGAAGTCGGACACGTTGCCGTTGCTCATCACGACCACCATCGGCTCGAGGTCCCCGTCGAGGGAGAGGTTGTCGAGAATCTGCTTGGCGCGACCCATCTCGACCCAGTCGGTGTAGCTCTGGCCAGCGCCATGCTGCAGGTAGAAGACGGGGTACGGCTCGGCGCGATCGGGGTCGTAGCCTGGCGGCGTCCACACGTACGACGTGCGGTCCGCGCCGGCCACATTGCTGTGGTACGTCATCTCCTCGACCGTGCCACCCTGACCCTCGGGTACGTCGGCGAGCAGGCGTGCCGACTGGCCTGCGACGAAGAACGTGCTCCATGTCGGCTCGGAGGTGACGTGAGTCGGGTTCGACGTGTCCTTCGTGGAGACCCGATCCACGATGAACCGGTAGTAGTAGAACCCGGGCTTGAGTGGGCCCACGGTTCCCCGCCACCGGTTACCTGAGCGAGAGAGCTCGACACGCGTCCAGCTTCCGCCCGGCGCCCAGTTGCCCCACACGGTGACGTGCTGTGCGTTCTGGAACTCTGTGGTGGTCTCGAAGGTGACGAACGTGTCTCCGTTGGCGTCCTTACTGAGCCACGGCGTCGGGGTCGTGCCGGCGGGCGGCGGGCTGAACCTGCTGTTCAGCGGCAGGTGACCGGGGCTCGGGCCATGGTCAGACACCTTGTGGAAGAGTCGCGGCGCGAAGTCGATCAGATTCTCCTGCCACGCGTTCCAGTTGTGACCGTTATCCGGGTTTACTCCGTCGAACTCGTACTCGACTCCGGCCTTGTTGAACTTCTGAAGCAGGTCGTAGTTGGCGTTGTACGCGAGATCGGTGACGTTCCCGGTGTAGATGCGCAGCGCCTCCGTGCCCTGGTTGATCGCCCTGGCTTGCGCGCGGCTGATGTCACCGGGGAGGAAGCCCGCGAACGAACCGACGTACGCGAACTCGCCCGGGTGGGCGACCAGAGTGCTTAGCGCCTGCAATCCGCCCAGCGACAATCCGGCGAGCGCCTGCTGCCCTGGGGCGCGGGCGATGTTGTAGTGGCTGCGGGCTGCCGGCATGATGTTCTGGAGCAGCTCTGTCTGGAAGTCGGAGACGTTGCCGTTGCCCATGACGACCACCATCGGCACGATGTCGCCGCCGAGGGAAAGGTTGTCGAGGATCTGCTTGGCGCGTCCGACCTCGACCCAGTCGCGATAGCTCTGACCGCCGCCGTGCTGGAGGTAGAACACCGGATACGGCTTGGCGCGATCGGGGTTATATCCCGGCGGCGTCCACACCATGGCGGACCGGTCCTCGCCCGCGACGTCGCTATGGTACGTCAATTCCTCGACCGTGCCCCCCTGACCCTCGGGTACGTCGGCCAGTAGGCGTGCCGAGTCACCCGGGACGAAGAAGGTGCTCCACTCCGGCTCGGACTGGACGCTCGTGGGGTTCGTCGGGTCCTTCACGACCTTCGTGTCGTCTCCTGTGATCTGGTAGTAGTACAGCCCCGGCTCGAGGGGGCCGATCACGGCCGTCCAAGCGTCGCCCCGGCGGGTGAGCCCGAGCTCTGCCCAGTTGGCGGACTTGCCGAAGTTGCCTTCCGCGACGACCTGCGACACGTCGCCCATAGTGCTCTGGATGTCGGCCGTCGGGATGCTGAATGTCGCGAAGCGGTCGTTGGACACGGTGAGCCACGGCGCCTCCGCCGCTGCTGACGGCACGGCTGTTGCTGGTCGCGTCGCGACTAAGGCCGCGGCGACGATCAAGGCGACAGCGAGCGAGCCCACCACGCGTCGGACCAGATTTGGACGCTGTCCTCGACCCCGATGAGATGAACCTTCCATCGAATCCCTCTCCTTCTTTCGTCCCTCTGCAGTCGGCGCAACGCGGAGGCACAGCAGAAGCGACCGCGGAGTACCATCCCTCGGCTGTGGAGTCTCGGGCGGCCCGCAACGTCACCGCTGGTTACAGTGCGCTTTTGCAACGTCGCAAATCCGTCCGCGAGCAATGCTGCCGAGACCTCTGGCGCGTTGTCAACAGAATGCGGCAGTATTTCTGCAACGTTGCAATTTTGCGCTAGAGACCGGATCGGAGTCCGTGATGACTGACCTGTATAGCCCGCGTACCGAGGACAGATTCGCCTTCGGGATCTGGACGGTTGGTTGGCAGGCGGTCGACGTGTTCGGTCCGGCGACCCGTCCGCCGATGCCGGCCGAGCGTGCCGTCCGCAAGTTGGCCGAGATCGGTGTGTACGGGGTGAACTTCCACGACAACGACGTCTTTCCGTTTGGGGCCAGTCCCGCCGAGCGGGATGAGCGGATCGCCGCGTTTCGGAACGCGCTCGACGAGACCGGGCTCGTCGTCACGACCGCGACCACGAACCTGTTCTCGCACCCGGTGTTCAAGGACGGCGCGTTCACCGCCAACGACCGAGAGGTGCGACGGTTCGCGCTGCGCAAGGTGATGGACAACCTCGATCTCGCCGCCGAGCTCGGCGCCCGCACGTATGTGTGCTGGGGTGGCCGGGAGGGCGCCGAGTCCGGTGCCGCCAAGGACGTACGGATCGCCCTGGATCGCTACGCCGAGGCCTTCGACCTGCTCGGGTCGTACGTGCTCGACCGGGGCTACGACCTTCGGTTCGCGATCGAGCCGAAGCCGAACGAGCCGCGCGGCGACATCCTGCTGCCGACGGTGGGGCACGCGCTGGCGTTCATCGAGCGGCTGGAGCATCCGCAGCTGTACGGGGTCAACCCGGAGATCGGCCACGAGGAGATGGCCGGGCTCAACTACGTCCACGGAATCGCGCAGGCGCTGTGGGCCGGCAAGCTGTTCCACATCGACCTCAACGGCCAGCACGGTCCCCGCTTCGACCAGGACCTGCGGTTCGGGGCCGGCAACGCCCGAGGCGCGTTCTGGGTGGTCGACCTCATCGACGGCAGCAACTACGACGGCCCGATCCACTTCGACTTCAAACCACCGCGTACCGAGGACGACACCGGCGTTTGGGCCTCGGCGGCGGCCTGCATGCGCAACTGGCTGATCCTGCGCGCCAAGGTGCGGGCGTTCCGGGCTGACCCTGACGTGCAGGCGGCGCTGCGCGATGCGCGGGTCGACGAGCTGGTCCGGCCGACGCTGGCCGACGCCGAGGGCTGGCGCGACGTCCGCGACGAACGGTCCGATGTCGAGACGCTCGCTTCCCACGGCATGGCCTACGAACATCTCGACCAACTCGCCCTCGAACACCTCTACGGCATCCGCTGACTCGGGGCCGTGCCTCGACACCTACCAGCCGTCCGTCCTGTCACAACCACTTCGATAACTCCCGGAGGCCGTCTCGTGACCCCGAAGATCACCCACATTGAAACCGCGCCCGTACGGATCGTCGGCCCCAGTCTGATTTTGCGAGTCTGGGCAGGCGACGAGTACGGGATCGGGGAGTGCTATCCGTCCGGACCGATCGCCGCCGTCAACGCCATCGTGCACTCTCTCGAGGAGCACCTGGTCGGCGAGGATCCCCGCAACGTCAACCGGCTCCAGGAGAAGCTGCGACGCTGGCACATCTTCACCGGCGGACAGGCGGGTACGGTCATCACGGCGATCTCCGGCATCGAGATGGCGCTGTGGGACCTGGCCGGCAAGCTCCACCAGGCGCCGGTGGTCCAGTTGTTTGGCGGCGCGTTCAGAGAGCGGGTCCGGCTTTACGCCGACTGCAACGCCGGCACCGTCGACGCCGCCGGTCACCATCCCGACACCTCGGACGTTTCCGATGTCCGGACTCCCGGTCGACGTGAACGGCTCAAATCCGTTGTCGAGCATGCCGTCGGACGGGGTTTCACCGCACTCAAGTTCGACCTCGACGACGTGTACGGAGGGCTGACGCGCGACGAGTGGAACCGGGTCCTCTCCAATGCGCAGATCGAGCGCATGGTCGAGCTGGTGGACACGCTGCGTGAGACTGTCGGCACCGAGGTGGACCTCGCCACGGACATGCACGCGCGATTCGATGTCCCGAGCGCGGTGCGGGCGGCGCAGGCACTGGAGCAGTTCGACCTGCTATGGCTCGAGGAGCCGGTGCCGCCGGAGAACATCGCTGCCCTGGCGCACGTGCGCAGCAAGACTCGCACGCCAATCTGCGCGGGTGAGAACCTCTACACCCGCTATGCGTTCCTCGACCTGTTGTCGAGCGGCGCGGTCGACTGTGTGATGCCCGACATTGCCAAGTTCGGCGGACTCATCGAAGGCCGACGAGTCGCCGAACTGGCCGAACTGCATTACCTGCCCTTCGCCCCCCACAACGTCTCAGGCCCGATCGGCACGGTGGCCGCCGCACACCTCTGCGCGTCGGTGTCCAACTTCTCGGTTCTGGAGTTCCACGCCCTGGACGTCGATTACTTCGAGAGTCTCGTCACCTATGCAGCCGGACCGGTGGTCCAAGACGGCGAGGTAGTGATCGTCGATGCTCCGGGATTCGGGTTGACCCTGCACGAAGACGTTGCCCGAGAGCACTGGCATGAACGAGGCGGCGTGCCGTTCTTCGATGAGAGGAGCGAGGAGCTTTCGTGAGCCGTATGTACCAGACGAACTCCCAATTCCGGGACGAGTGTCGGAATCGGTCTGTCCGGAGGAGCGCCTTGCCGTGCACATCGTGAGGTACCTTCCGTCGGACCCGAGCCTCGGCCCGAAGGTCGGCGTACTCCGAGAGAATGGAAGCCTGAGGCGACTGCGCGCGCGAAGCATCGCCGAGCTTCTCACAACGTCGCGTGGCGACATCCGAGCGGCGACTGCACACACTCGTCCCGAGCCGCCGGGCTTCGTGCTGCTTCCACCGGTCGACGGGCTGACGGAGGTGTGGGCAGCCGGTGTGACGTATCACATCTCCCGTGAGGCCCGCGTCGAGGAGAGCGCAATCGGCGATGTGTATGACCGGGTCTACGAGGCGGACCGTCCCGAGATCTTCTTCAAGTCGGTGGCCTGGAGGGTCGTGGGCGACGATGAACCGATCGGGATCAGGTCGGACTCCGAACTGAACGTCCCAGAGCCCGAGCTCGGACTGGTCCTGAACAAGGGCGGCGAGGTCGTGGGATACACCGTGGCTAATGACGTGTCGTCGCGTTCCATTGAAGGATTCAACCCCCTCTATCTAGCCCAGGCCAAGATCTACGCCGGCGCCTGCGCTCTCGGCCCCGGGATCCGTCCAGAATGGGAGGTCGAGGACGCGACGGACCTGGGAATTTCGGTCGAGGTCGTTCGCGAGGGAACGCGGTCCTGGTCTGGCATGACGAGGACCAGCCTGATGCACCGAACCTTCTCGGAGCTGGTCGACCACCTCTTCCGGGCCACCACCTTTCCCGAGGGAGCAGTGCTGCTGACCGGCACTGGACTCGTCCCGGACATGACATTCAGCCTGAGTGCAGGCGACGCGGTTCGGGTGAGCATCGAAGAGGTTGGAGTATTGGCCAACACCGTGGCGGTGGGAGCCAAGTCGTTCGGCTGGCTCGACGAGTCGGCGAATGATCCGAGTGCCCGAGTGTCCCATCTCCGCGCCAAGGGTGCGCCCTAGGTTTCCGCAGGCACATCCGCGGTCGTGATGTGGCCGTTCACACGGCGCGGGATGCGCAGGTCGTTACGGTCTCGCAGCGCCCTCGGGAGCAGCTCTTGTGGGAGGGCCTGATAGGCCACTGGCCGCAGAAAACGCTGGAGTGCGGTGGCGCCAACCGACGTGTGCAGTGATGCCGTCGTCGCCGGGTACGGTCCGCCGTGGTGCATCGCCCAGGTCACCGCGACGCCGGTCGGCCAGCCGTTCCAAATGATCCGACCCGCCCGGTCGCGCATCCTGGCAAGCAGCTCCTCCACCAGCCCGCTCTCGTCCGGCTCGCCATGAATGGTCGCGGTCAGGCTGCCGGCGAACGCGTCGGCTGCGGCCAGGATCTGTTCCACGTTCTCGTATTCGACCACGATCGAGGCCGGGCCAAAGCACTCGGACAGCATCGCGTGCGGATCGGCGAGTAGCCCGGGAACGGTCGCAGCGAGCAGCGTCGCCCCAACCGCACCTTCCCCGCCACTGTCGGCGTGGACAACGGTCCGAACACCGGGGACAGCGGATAAGTCGGATAGGGCGCGCAGATACGCATGGCGAAGCCGATCGTTGAGCATCTCGCCGTTCGGGGCGGCGCGGACCATCTCGGCCAACCGCTCAAGCACCGAGCTGCCGCTGGGAAGGAACAGCAACCCCGGTTTAGTACAGAATTGACCGACCCCCAGCGTGAACGAGTTCAGGTAGCCGTCGGCGATTTCAGCGGCCCGACGCTCCGAAGCGCTCGGCGTGACGAAGACCGGATTAGGGCTGCCGAGCTCGCCGTAGAACGGGATCGGCGTCTCGCGGGACATGGCCAGGTCGAACAGTGACCGGCCTGCGCTCAGTGAACCGGTGAACGCGGCGGCCCGGATCCGGGCATCGAGCAGCGCGGTCCGGCCGTTGTCAAGACCGGTTATGACCGCGAACGTGCCTCTGGGTGCGCCCGCTGCCGTCAGCGCCTCGGCAACCACTTCGCCGGTCAGAGCCGACAGGCGTGGATGACCCGGATGCGCCTTGAGTACGACGGGGCAACCGGCCGCCAGCGCCGAGGCGGTGTCCCCACCAGCCACTGAGAAAGCGAACGGGAAATTGCTCGCCGCAAACACCAGCACGGGTCCGATCGGTACCAGCATCCGTCGCAGATCCGGTTGCGGCATCGGTGTCATATGAGGATCGGACGTGTCGATAGTCGCGCCGAGGTAACCCTCAGCCAGCACCTCGGCAAACAGGCGCAGCTGGTAGGTCGTCCGCGACAGTTCGCCTTCGAGCCGCGCATCGGGTAGGTGGGTTTCCATAGCGGCGACCGGCAACAGGTCAGCGGCGGACGCATCGAGTGCGTCGGCTAAAGCGACCAGCACACCGCCGCGCTCCCGGGGACTCTACTCATCGAGGGGTCCAGAGGCAGCCGCTGCGTCGTCGAGAACCTGCTCCAGACGGTCGGCGGATGTATCAGGCGGAATGGCAAGCACCAAGAGAAGGTAACCCCACGCGGCCAGCCCTGCCCATTTCACGGATAGGAGGGGTATGTCAGACCGTGCGGGCAGGCTGTGGCAGTCTCGCCGTGGTGCCCGTCCCTACCATGTGACCATGAGTCGCACGCACCACGCCGGCCGGCCTCCCACCATGGCCGACGTCGCCGCGCGTGCCGGCGTCTCCCACCAGACCGTGTCTCGGGTTCTCAACGACTTTCCCAGCATCAGGTCAGAGACCCGGGATCGCGTCCTCGCCGCCATCACCGAGCTCGGATACCGCCGCAACGACGCAGCTCGACGACTCGCGTCCGCCCGGTCAGGCTTGCTCGGCGTGGTTGCCTCGGCACTTCCCCAGTTCGGACCCGCGAGCATCTTGGTCGGACTCGAGACCGCCGCAGCCCAGGAAGGCTATCGGCTGTCGTCGGTCAATGTCGTCGATGTCACCGAGGTCCGATTCACGGCAGCCGTCGAGCAGTTGCTGGAGCAGGCCATTGAGGCGCTCGTGCTGCTCGTGCCGCACCGTCCAATCCTGCACGTCGCCCACGCGCTCGATCTAGCGATCCCCGTGATCGTGGTCGAAGGGGACCTCACCATGACGCCGCTCTCGGCTGGCGTCGACAACCTCCAGGGCGCACGAGTCGCCACCCGCCACCTGCTGAACCTCGGGCACGAGACGGTGGTTCACGTGGCCGGGCCGGCAGAGTGGCTCGAATCCGGGGCTCGTGCCGAAGGGTGGCGCCTCGAGCTAGAGGCGTCCGGCCGCGAGATCCCCGCGATCCACTGGGGAGGCGACTGGAGCGCTCGCAGTGGTTACCTGATCGGCAAGTCCCTCGCCCATGCGGACACCACTGCCGTGTTCGCAGCCAACGATCAGATGGCGCTCGGGATCATGCGTGCTTTGGCCGAGGCTGGTCGGCGAGTGCCGGAAGACACCAGCGTGGTCGGGTTCGACGATCTCCCCGAGGCACAATACTTCACGCCTCCGCTGACGACTGTGCGACAGCCCTTCGACGAGCTAGCGACGCGGGTCATGCAACTGATACAACGCTCGCTCGCCGGCGAAGCCGAGCCGCGTGTCGAGCTTGTCCAAACCAGCTTGGTCATCCGCTCCTCCACTGCGCCGCCAAGCTGATCCACGCCGCTCCGCGGTTTAGTCCCGTTGACGGCTCGTGTGTTAGCGCTCACACTCGTAGTGTTAGCGCTCACATTGGGAGGCGTTGTGGCGGGCCACGTCATGGCAGACAGCGTTGTCGTCGGCGTCGACTTCGGGACGCTGTCGGGACGCGCTGTGGTGGTCCGGGTCTCAGACGGCGTCGAACTCGGCACCGCCATCGTCACGTATCCGCATGGGGTCTTGGAGCAGTCCCTTCCGAACTCCACTGTGCCGTTGCCGCCCGAGTGGG
This sequence comes from Nocardioidaceae bacterium, assembly GCA_035630615.1. Classification (GTDB taxonomy): domain Bacteria; phylum Actinomycetota; class Actinomycetes; order Propionibacteriales; family Nocardioidaceae; genus DATFRX01. The sequence goes on along the minus strand of DASQKI010000044.1, from coordinate 16,794 downwards.
CCCTGCAGGTCCCTGAGGACTACCGGGATGTCCTACGCCAGGCGGTGCCGGCGGCGTTGCGTCGCAGCGGCGTCGAGCCGTCCGCCGTGATCGGCATCGCAACCGACTTCACCGCGTGCACGATGCTCCCGACCACGTCCGAGGGAATACCGCTGTGCGAGCTAGACGAGTACCGCGAGAACCCGCACGCCTACGCAAAACTGTGGAAGCACCACGCGGCCCAGCCACAGGCTGACCGAATCAACGAGCTCGCCCGCCAGCGAGGCGAGCACTGGCTCCCGCGGTACGGCGGCCTGATCTCCTCGGAGTGGGAATTCGCCAAGGGTCTTCAGGTCCTCGAGGAGGCACCCGAGGTTTACACGGCGATGGCGCGGTGGGTGGAGGCCGCGGACTGGATCGTCTGGGAGTTGTGCGGCACCTATGTCCGCAATGCCTGTACTGCCGGCTACAAGGGCATCTACCAGGACAGGACCTATCCCACCTCGGACTTCCTGGCGGTGCTCAACCCGGCCTTCGCGGGATTCGTCAAGGACAAGCTCGACCAGCCGATCGCGGACCTCGCCGACCGTGCAGGCGGGCTGTCCGCTCACGGTGCTGCACTGACTGGCCTCCCCGAAGGCATCGCGGTCGCGGTCGGCAACGTCGACGCTCACGTCACTGCGCCCGCCGCCCGTGCCGTCGACGCCGGCCAGATGGTGGCCATCATGGGCACTTCAACCTGCCACGTGATGAACGCCGACGTGCTTCGCGAGGTCGACGGCATGTGTGGCGTGGTCGACGGCGGCATCACCCGCGGCATGTGGGGGTATGAGGCTGGGCAGAGCGGTGTCGGCGACATCTTCGCCTGGTTCGTGGCCAACTGCGTTCCCGCTGCCTACGAGCAGGAGGCCACCGACCGCGGCATCGACGTCCACGAGCTCCTCACCAAGATGGCGGCCGATCAGACCGTTGGTGAGCACGGGCTCATCGCCCTTGACTGGCACAACGGGAACCGCTCGGTGCTCGTCGACCACGAACTCTCCGGCCTGGTCCTCGGCCAGACGCTCGCCACGCGGCCTGAAGACATCTACCGAGCCCTGCTCGAGGCTACCGCCTTCGGAACCCGACGCATCATCGAGGCCTTCACCGACGCCGGCGTCGAGGTCAACGAGCTGATCGTCGCCGGTGGGCTGATGAAGAACGAGCTGCTCATGCAGATCTACTCCGACGTCACCGGCCTGCCGCTGTCGTTCATTGGTTCTAGCCAGGGTCCCGCGCTCGGCTCTGCCATGCACGCCGCCGTCGCCGCTGGCGCCTATCCGGACATCCACGCCGCCTCCGCCGCCATGGGTAGCAAGCAGCAAGCCGTGTATGCCGCGGACGCGGCCAGTGCCGCCGACTACGACGAGCTCTACGCCGAGTACCTGGCCCTTCACGACTATTTCGGACGCGGCGGCAACGAGGTCATGCACCGCATGAAGGCCCGCCGCCGATCCGCGCACGTCACCCGCTCGCGGAAGACCAAGGACAACGCCTGACATGACCATCAACGCCGAGATCCGTCACTCCGTAGATCAACTCCGCAGCGAGGTGGCTGCTCTCCACTCCGAGCTCACCCGCTACGGGCTCGTCGTGTGGACCGCCGGCAACGTCTCCGCACGGGTCCCTGGTCACGACCTCATGGCGATCAAGCCCTCTGGTGTCTCCTACGACGAGCTCGACGGCGACAGCATCGTCGTGACCGACCTACACGGCGCCCTGCTCGAGGGCCAGCTGCAGCCCTCCTCCGACACCGCCGCTCACGCCTACGTCTATCGGCACATGCCGGAAGTTGGCGGGGTCGTCCACACCCACTCCACCTATGCCTGCGCCTGGGCCGCCCGGGGAGAACCGATCCCGTGCGTACTGACCATGGTCGCCGACGAGTTCGGCGGTCAGATCCCCGTGGGGCCGTTCGCCACTATCGGCGACGACTCCATCGGCCGCGGCATCGTGGACACCCTGCGGACCAGCCGATCCCGCGGCGTGCTGATGAAGAACCACGGCCCGTTCACCATCGGCAAGGACGCCCGCGAGGCGGTCAAGGCCGCCGTCATGCTCGAGGACGTTGCCCGCACCGTTCACATCGCGACCCAGCTGGGCCAGCCCGAAGCCATCCCCTCAGACGCTGTCGACCAGCTCTTCGACCGCTATCAGAACGTCTACGGCCAGTCTGGGATCGGTCCCGTCACCACAGGAGCCACCAATGTCTGAGTCGCATGTATGGTTCCTCACCGGCAGCCAGGAGCTTTACGGCGAAGACTCCCTTCGCCAGGTCGCCGACCAGGCCCAGGCCATCGTCGACATCCTCGACAACGACCCGAACCTCCCGACCCGCATCGTCAGCAAACCTGTCCTCACCGACGCCTCCGGCATCCGCCGCGTCTTCCTCGACGCCAACGCCGACGACACCTGCGTTGGTGTGATCACCTGGATGCACACGTTTAGTCCGGCCAAGATGTGGATCACTGGTCTCGGCCAGCTCCGCAAGCCGATGCTGCATTTGCACACGCAAGCCAACCGCGAACTGCCGTGGGCGACCATCGACATGGACTTTATGAACCTCAACCAGGCCGCCCACGGCGACCGGGAGTTCGCCCACATCGGCGCCCGTCTCGGCATCCGCCGCAAGACCGTCGCCGGCCACGTCACCAACCCCGACGTGGTCAGACGTATTGCGACGTGGGCGCACGCCGCCATCGGCCGCGCCGCCATGGCCACCACCCGACTGGCCCGCTTCGGCGACAACATGCGCGACGTCGCCGTCACCGAGGGCGACAAGGTCGAGGCCGAGCTCCGGTTTGGCGCCTCGGTAAACACCTACGGGGTCAACGACCTCGTCGCGGTCGTCGACGCAGTCGAGAAGACCGACGTGGACGAGCTAGTCACCGAGTACCTAGACTTGTACGACGTCGCCCCGGAACTCCTCCCTGCCGGAGAAGGGCATGACAGCCTGCGCTACCACGCCAGAATCGAGGCCGGCCTAGGCCAGTTCCTCACCGCAGGCGGATTCACCGCCTTCACGACCAACTTCGAAGACCTCGGCGGTCTTCGCCAACTCCCCGGCCTGGCCGTCCAGCGGCTGATGGCCGACGGCTACGGTTTCGGCGGCGAGGGCGATTGGAAGACCTCGCTGCTGCTGCGCACCCTCAAGGCGGCGGCGGAGGGACTCCCGGGTGGCACCTCTTTCATGGAGGACTACACCTACCACCTCGAGCCGGGACAAGAGCTCATCCTGGGTGCCCACATGCTCGAGGTCTGCCCCACCATCGCCGCCGCCACCCCGCGCATGGAGGTCCACCCGCTGGGTATTGGCGGACGAGAGGACCCAGTCCGGCTGGTCTTCGACGCGTCCCCCGGCGAGGGCGTGGTCGTCGGTCTGGCCGACATCGGCGACCGGTTCCGGTTCGTCGCGAACGAGATCGAGGTAGTGGACCCGCCGGCGCCGCTTCCCCGCCTGCCCGTTGCACGGGCAGTGTGGCGGCCACGGCCCGACCTTGCGACATCCGCAGAGTCATGGCTGACCGCCGGCGGGCCGCACCACACCGTCCTCTCCACGGCGCTGACCGCCGATCACCTTGGCGATCTCGCGGAGATGACTGGTACCGAGCTCGCCCTGATCGACGAGCAGACCACCAGCCGTCGGTTCGCCCATGAAATCCGCTGGAATCAGGCCTACTACCGCCTCGCGCAGGGGGTCTGAAATACCCGGGAACACTCAGCCGGGCACGCTCCCTGAGCCCAATGGTGTCCTGCCAGACCGGTGTCTTCTCGTACGGTTCACGCTGGGCTCGCGATACGGCGTGCGACTGAACGTCTCGACCGCAGCGCGGTGGTCCCGCAGTTGTGGATCCCCATCAAATCGAAAGCTCCGGCGAACGTGGTGCCGGGCCGTGAATCTGGCAGGCTACCTTGCGAGCCCCGCGAGACAGCGCTCAAACTTCGCTTGCTCCTCCTCCACAGCAAGCGCCACCTCGACTGGCAGCGGCACGGGCGCAGGCGCCTCAAGCTAGGCGTTGCAAACTTGACTCCCCGTGTGGTTCAGTCAAGTGCGTTTGGGGACACACTTCACCCGTGTCCCCACCAGATCGGACGATCGCGTCACAGCCAACAAGGCACCCCGACAACGCTTCTGACCTGCGACGATCACATCGCACGAAACCGACTCTGTGCTGGTCGGGCTGGCCGGATTCGAACCGGCGACCCCTTGACCCCCAGAACTATGCGCTACGCGCCACCTGCGAAAACAGCGACAGCAGGAGCTGAAAACGGTCTCCCCTCCCCAATGTTTCACACCTTTCGCCGGTGTAGTGGGGACACCGGGTCCCAATGTGGTCCCGCCGGTCCCCGCCAGGAGTACCTCCATGTCTTCTTCACAGGCAGCATCGCCGGCCTCGAGGCCGGACAAGCCGCTGCCCAGCGCATCTTCGGTCAGCGGACCGAAGGACAAGACGAGCCCACGCCGTTGGCGACGAGACTGGCCCAGTACGACGCGGGCGTGGCCTGGAACATCCCTCAGCACGCCCGGCTCGAACGCGTCGGCGCGATCACCCAGCCGGTGTTCGTCGCCAACGGAGATAGCGACCCCATGATCCCGCCGCGCCACTCCTACCTCCTCGCCGGCCTACTCCCGAACGCCACGGTCAAGATCTATCCGGACGCGGCCCACGGCTTCCTGTTCCAGCATCACAAGGAGTTCGCCTCGGACGTGAACGAGTTCCTCCGCGGGTGACAACGCTTCACACCGCCCCTGAAGGCGCCTTCGCCTACCCCCAGGCTCCCGACGACCAGGGCTGCATAATGTCCTGCCAGATCGCTAGTGCCGACCTGGCGCCGCCAGAGCGTCGGGGACTCTCGGTCGAGCCGACGCCGCGATGGCTAGCAGGCCGAAGGCGACGACGGCGGCCACGGTCCGGACGGCGTGGGCGATCTGCCAGCGGTCTCGGACGTCCGCCCAGTCCGCGGGTGGCGCGTGGGCGGACCAGTCGAGCTGGTCGCTGTTGATCGGGAGGTTGACGGTCAGGGTCACTACGAAGATCGCGGCCATCAGGGCGAGGGCGGCCAGCGCGAGCCAGCGGGTCCGGGAGCGGGCCCGGAAGTAGGAGATCACCAGGATCATTGTGGCGATCGTCGCCGGGATCAAGGTTGCGGCGGCGAGACGGTCCAGGTTGTCGAGCTCGGCTTGGCGGATCTGGGTGTAGTCGGGGCCGTTGAAGGAGCGCAGGGAATTCTCCAAGACGAGCACCGCGACGAGGAAGCCCGCGAAAAGGCCGCTAAACACCAGGCCAACGAGTCGAGTGACTCGCATCGTCATGGTCTCGTCGGGATCCGCGGGTGCGGTTTCGGCGGGACGCGATCGATTCATAACAGGAGGTGAAGTCATGGGTCCTCTTTCAGAGAGGGTTCAGTGGGTACGGATGGTCTGCCAGTCGGTGGCGTCCAGGAAATGCACGTCGTAGCGCTCCTGCTCGGGCAAGAGCGTGTCGAATGACTCCAGACCATGCTGGATGCGTCCCAGCGCCCGGAAGTAGTCGAACCGTTCGACGCCGGGCGTCAAGATCGCAATCAGGTCAGCCGTGGATTCGGGAACGGCGCCGAAGGCGTGCACCATCTTGGGCGGTACGATCACCAGACCGCCGGCGCTTACGGTCGTTACGGCGTCGCCGATGAGGAAGTCCAGCGCGCCGTCGATCACGTAGAACAGCTCCGACGACAGTGCGTGGTAGTGAGGGTGAGCACCGTCGGCACCCTCGCCCAGCGCGAGGCGGTTGGCGCCTAGAGCGCCCTCGGTCTGGCTGGCGTCGGCCAGCAGTTCGAAGCCGCCGCCGTGCGGTAGCGACACGTGCTCGGCCTCTTCCGGCTGCAGGACCAGTGCGGTACTGGGGTGGGACATGGTTACTCCTTGGTCGAGATCGGATCGGATCCGGGCCGTACGGCTAGGCACGGTCGGATGCGGGGGTGAATTCCCGGACGGCCTGGGCGAACCGCGCCGGCTGGTCGAGCGGGATGAGGGTGTAGCTGTCGTCCACTTCGACCAGTCGTCCTTGCGGCAGGAGGTCGGCGAGCAGCCGGCCGTGCTCGGGTGGCATCACGCGGTCCTCGGTCGCCCAGACCACGAGAGCGGGACGGTCGAAGCTCGAAAGGTTGGCGCCGGCATCCAGCAGGAGCCGTGGTTCGGCCGCGATCGCGCGCAGAACACGGACGGCATCGCGACGGATCGCAGGCTGCTTCAGGATCGGCCGCATCCATCGGGCGGTGACTGCGTCTCCTCGCCGGGTCAGCCACCCGAACGCCATCGGGAGCCGCCGGACCACGCGAAGCCGCATCTGATGCATGAACAGCCCGAACATTCGGGGTGAGAGCTTGCCCGTGCGTACGAGTGTCCGGCCGGTCAGACCGGGTGGGAAGTTGTCGAACGCGTCGCACGAGGCGAGGACCACGCGGCCCACCCGTTCGGCACCGCTGCCCATGAGCAGCTGAACCAGGGCCCCGCCGGTGTCGTTACCGATGAGGGTGACGTCGTGGAGATCGAGTCGGTCGAGAAACTCGTTGACGAGCCGCGCGATCGCCGGCAGTGAGAGATCGGCGTCGTCGGGCATCGCGTGACGGTGCGCGCCAAGCGGGAGCGTCGGTGCCAGGCAGCGGTGGTCGACGGACAGATCAGCGATTGGGCCGTCCCAGAGCGATGCGTCCATCAGCAGCCCGTGCAGCAACACGATCGCGGGGCCGTCGCCGCCGGTGTCTTCGTACTCGATGGTTCCGGCGGACAGCTCGATCTGCCTCATGCTCGTACGCCTTGGTCCCACGCTGCGTTGCGGCGATATTTCGGTTCCCACACGTGTCGGTAGAGGAGCCTGACCGGCGAGGGGAGCAGTCGGAGGACCTTGGTCTTGGTGCGGTCGGGCGCCGCGTCGAGAACCCAGGGGAAGTACGTCGCACCGCCACGGATGCCCTGCGTCTTCCGGATGTCCTGCCCGAATGCGGCCCAGCCGTCGGGTCCGAGGTAGGACTCGATCAACGGCAGCGCGTCGTTCTCCTCGTGCTGCATGTGGGCGGCCAGGTCTTCGGCCAGCTCATGGACGCTGTCGACCAGTCCCTCCTCGTCCTGTGTTGCAAGGAGCTCATCGATCCGTTCGAGCTGTGGGTCGAGTTGAGCGTGCTCGGCTTCCATCGCGTCGAGGATGGCGACTTCCTCCGGTGCGGACACCGCGGCTCGCAGCTTCGGCCACAACGACGTGTCCTCGGCGGTGTGATGGATGTGAAGCTGCTTGGTGAACATCGCCCAGCCGGACCGTGTGCCGGGCGTGAAGGCGTAACCGCGTTCGCAGGCGGACGCCATGCGCTGCAGGTCTCGGGTAAACGCGTCGTGCGCGATGTACATCATGGTGAAGTCGACGTGTCCGTCCAGTGGGCTTGATTCCTGCCTGGCATCGGTGTTGGTCATCGTGTCTCCCTAGCGAACTTCTAGCGGTTGGGTTGTCGTCGATGTCGAGGTCATGCGGGCGCCGCCACGGGCTCGGGCGAAGCCTGTGGCTCCGGGTTGGGTTCCGCTGTCTCGCCGCGGGTGTTGCTGGTGCGCAGCGCGATGACCGCGGTGGCCAATAGGAAGAAGCCTTCGGCCAGCAATGCCCGGTGGAAGCCCGAGGTCAGCGCGTCGGGCACCGGTGTGCCCTGGTCGAGCAGGTGGGTGGTGTGCGCGGTCGCGACTGCCGAGAAGATCGCGAGCCCGAGCGCGCCGCCGACCTGCTGGGACGCGTTGAGAAGCGCGGCGGCGAGTCCGGCCTTGTCCGCGGAGACACCGGCGTTCGCTGCGGTGGTGACCGCCACGAACACCGCGCCGAGGCCGATCGACACGATCATCAGACCGGGGAGCAGGTCGGCGACGTACGAGCCGTCGACCGGGATCCTGGACAAGTAAAACAGGCCACCGGCGCTGATCACTGCGCCGCCGACGATCAGGGGCCGGGCACCGATCTTGGTCATCAGCTGCGACGAGACGCCGGCCGCGACGGCCACGCCCGCGGTGAACGGCAGATAGGCGGCGCCGGTCTCGAGCGGCGAGTAGCCCAGCACGTTCTGCATGTACAGGGTCAGGAAGAAGAACATCGAGATCACGCCCGCCGCGCCGATCAGCATGGTGACGTCGGCGGCGCCCAGCCCGCGAATGCGGAAGATCGACAGCGGGACGAGGGGGTTCTTGCTGCGCTGCTCGTTGACGACGAACGCAACCAACAGCGCAAAGGCCCCGGCGAGCTCGCCGATCGTCCGGCCCGAGCCCCAGCCCTGGTCGGGTGCCTGCACCAGCGCGTACACGAGCAGCAGCATGCCGCCGGTAGCGAGAATCGTACCGACGATGTCGAAGTTGACGAGCGGCGCCCGGCGTCGTTCACCGGGGAGCAGCCAGAAGATCGCGCCCAGGAGGAGCACGGCGATTGGCGGGTTGACGAATAGCACCCAACGCCAGCCGAGTCCCTCGGTCAGCACCCCACCGAGGAACACCCCGGCGGCCGAGGCGAGGCCGGCCACGCCACCCCACACCCCGAGCGCCGTGTTGCGGTCCTTGCCCTCCCGGAACAGGGTAGTCAAGAACGAGAGCGCGGCCGGCAGCATCAGCGCGGCGCCGAGTCCCTGCGCGAGGCGGGCACCGACCAGGACCTCGGCGCTGCCGGCGAACCCGCCGACAAGTGACGAGATCGCGAACAGTGTCGTCCCGGCAACGAGAACGCGACGGCGGCCTAGCAGATCGGCGGCCCGCCCGCCCAGGAGCATGAAGCCGCCGTAGGTGAGCAGGTAGCCGCTGAGCACCCACTGCAGGTTCTGCACCGAGAAGTCGAGGTCGTCGCGGATGTCGACCAGCGCGATGTTGACGATCGACGCATCGATGAAGTCGAGGAAGGCGACCGCGGTCAGCAGAGCCAGGGTGAGCTTGCCTCGGCGGGTCGCGAGAAAGGAAGGTTCAACGGTCGTTGCAGTCATGCCGACGACGCTAGGAGCGGCTACCTGCCGCAGACGTCACCCGAAGGTGCGCGGGAGGTGGAATCTTTCGCAGCTGCGCCAGGCACGAAGGTGCCGTGAGGATCGACCGGGTTAGGAGATGAGCCCGAGCTGCCGGCCGCGGGTGACGGCCTCGGTGCGGTTGGCCGCGCCGAGCTTGTCGAGGATGTGACTGACGTGTTTCTTCACGGTGTCCAGGGTGACGACGAGCTCGTCGGCGATGCGCCGGTTTGGCCAGCCGGCGGCCATCAGGCCGAGGACCTCCACCTCGCGAGCGGTCAGTGACTCGATCAGCCCCGGGATCGCCGCGCGGGCTCGCCCGGAGGCAGGCTCCGCAGATTGCAGGTCGAACGCCCGCAACAGCCGTGCCAGGTAGTCGAGCGGGATGGCGCGTGCGGCGGCGTGGTCATTCCGCTGGGCCGCGACCAGCTGGTCAAGCAGGGCCCGCATCGGCGCGCCCTCGTCGACGAAGACCCGGACGTAGCCTTCGGGCCCGCCCAGGGTGAGCGCCTCGGCCAGCGCGTCCACCGCCCCGGTGTCGTCGCCCTGAGCAGCCAAGGCCAGGGCCCGCAGCGCGCGCAGCTCGATGACGCTCGCGGACCGGCGTTGAGCGCTCGCCACGGTGAGCATCCGTTCCAGCAACGGAAGCGCACGGTCTGGCCTGTCCTGTGCGAGAAGTACCCGCGCCAGTACAAGATAGGCAAGCTCGCCAGGGTAGGTGGGCTCGTCACTGGCGTCGAGACCGCGCACGTGCGTCCAGCGGTCCGCCGCCGCGACGTCACCCTGGGCCAGCAGCAGTCGGGCCTGTTGTGCCGGGACCGGGTTGAGCAGATCGGCCACCGCGGGTCCTGGTGCGGCCTGCTCGGCCTCGGCCATCGCGTCCAGGGCGGCACCAGCATCACCCTCGGCCTGCCGGATCCACGCCAGTGTCGCCAGGGCGGTGGCCAGTGGAGGGGTGAAGGTGAACTGCCGGCACAGGTCGATGCCCTCGGTGACCAGAGAGAGGGCAGTGTCGAGCTCGTTGCGCTGGTAGGCGACCTCGGCCAGGCCGGCGTACGCGATGCCAGCGGCCGGCAGCGTCGGCCGGTCGGCTGTCGTCGTGACCTCCAGCGTCTGCTGGTAGGTCTGGCTCGCCGCGTCCAGGCGGCCCATTGCGCGCTGGACCTGGCCGAGGTGGTGGCTGCCCCAGCCGATCAGGTTGCGGTGTCCGGCCGCCCGCCATTGGTCGATGCTCGATGAGAGGGCTTGCTCGGCCTCGGTGAGCTGGCCGCGCAGCCACTCGGCGACTGCCAGATGCCCCTGGGCGATGAACTTCAGCATCGATTCGCCCTCGCCGATCTCGGCCCGGGCCCACGAAGCTAACGCATGCGTAGCCGCGGCATCGCCGCGGAGCTCGGCGAGATAGGCACGGAAGATCGCGATAGTCGCGGGGACGTTCACCAGCAGGCTGGCGGCCTCGCCGGACGACGGCTCGAACGACTCATCGGCAGCCTCCGCAAGGGCATCCTCCGCGGCGGCCAGCAACCCGTCGACGTCCTCAACCCGGCCGGAGGCGTCGGCCATCGCCGCCTGCGCCACCAGCAGCCGCGGCCGGGATCGAATCAGCTCAGCGGGGAGCGCCGAAAGCCAGCGCTGCACGGTCGCGCCCTCACCCCGCAGATAGAACAGTTCGTCGAAGTGCTGCTCGATCAGCCGAGCCGCCCAGCTCATCTCGTCCGCGGACAGCGCGTGGCGTACGGCGTCGTCGGCCAGACCGTGCTCCTCATACCAGCTGGCCGCGTTTCGATGGAGCTCCGGGACCCGCTCCGGCCGCTCCTGTTGGAGGCGGGCGCGGAGCAGGTCGGCGAACAAGTGGTGATATCGCCACCAGCGGCGCATCTCGTCCAGCGGCATCAGGAACAGCCCGGCCGCCTCGACCGCCTCCAACATCGCCTGGCCATCGGTTCGGCCGGTGACGGCATCGCACAGCGTGCCGGACAGCCGCTCCAGCACCGAAGTCTCCAGGAGGAATCCGCGCAGCTGGTCCGGCTGGAGTTCCAGCACCTCCTCGGTTAGGTAGTCCAGTACGTAGCGGTGGTTGCCGCTGAACGTTGTCACGAAGCCGGCAACATCGGTCTGGCCGCGCAGCGACAGGGCGGCCAACCGCAGTCCCGCCGCCCACCCCTCCGTGCGGGCCTCCAATGCCGTCACGGCGGTTTCGGGCAGGTCGAGCCCGGTCGCCTCGACCAACAGCGCCGCAGCCTCCTCGGACGTGAAACGCAGATCGGCAGCGCGCAGCTCAGTCAACTGTCCGCGCGCCCGCAGCCGCGCCAGCGCCAGTGGTGGGTCGGCCCGGCTGACCAACACCAGATGCAAGCCCGCCGGCCGATGGTCGAGCAGGAACATCAGGGCCGTATGTACTGGCTCGGACTCGATCAGGTGGTAGTCGTCGAGGACCAGCAGCAGGTCGCCATCCGAGGGCTGCCCAGCCAGCTCGTTGATCAACGCCGTCACCAGGCCATCGAAGGATGGTGGAGCGGGCGGCCCAAGCAACTCCATAACTCGCTCGGCGACTCCGGGGCGCGCCCGGTCCAGCGCGGCGACAACGTGGCGCCAGAACCGCGCTGGGTCACTATCGCCAACGTCGAGGGAAAGCCACGCCACCGGCCGTCCATCGCGCCGGAGCCAATCGGCCAGCAACATGGTCTTGCCGAATCCAGCCGGAGCGCACACCATGACGAGCCCCCGCTCCACCGCCCGGTCGAGCATGTCCAGCAGCCGAAGCCGTGCCACGAAGCCCGGCAGCGTATGGGGCAGATAAAGCTTGGTCGACAGCAGAACGTCAGGCTCGGACGCGGCGGCTTCGAATGAGGCCGCTGCGGGTCTCGTCGCCATGAGTGACCTGCCGCTCCAGGCATCCCGCGATGCCCGCCATTTGGAGCCTAGACGACTCCGCCGACCGCGGATGCCGTCCCCGCATCCCAGTGCCACGTTCGTGCGCGGCAGGTGCGTCAAATCTTCCACCCCGAAGGTGCACCTTCGGGTGACGCCTCGTCCCGCAACCGTTCGTACCGTCACACGGGCACAGAGATGCCAACGACCGGAGGATGCAATGACAGCACTCAGGCTCACGTGGTTTGGGCTCCGATCCGATTGGCCGGCTAGCCGCAAAGCGAGCAAGCCAACATGAGCGACGCCGGATCCCCCGCCCGCTATGAGATCAGCATCGACGGCATCCTCAACCCGGCGTGGTTCGACGACCTCGAGGTCGACAGCGACGACCGGCAGACCGTCATCTCCGGCTGGCTCACCGATCAGTCGGAGCTGCACGGGCTGCTGACCAAGATCCGGGACCTGGGGCTCTGTCTGATCACCCTGCGGCGGCTGGAGTCCCGGACTGGCGATCGCGAGCGATGGCCCACAGCCGAGCCACCGGGCTAGCACCAGCGTCTTTCGGGGCGTATCCCCATGTCGCCCGCCGCCCCTGTACTACCAGGCTTGAGCCATCGCACGAACCACGCACCGAGAGGACACGATCGTGGAGACGACATCACGCACGCCGCGGGTGTCGTTGCTGCGTGCGATCACACTGGAGCTGCTGCTGGTCGGGCTGCTCATCGTGGCTTACCGCTACGGCCGGATGATCATCAGCCACTCCAGCGCCACCGCGTTCCACAACGCCGACGAAATGGTCGGCTGGGAGCAGACCCTGCACCTGCCCAACGAGATCGCCGTGCAGCACCTGCTGCTGTCGAGCCAGTGGCTGGCACGGTTCTCGAACATCTACTACTTCTCGGTCCACTTCCCGCTGACCGCAGGGATCCTGATCTGGATGTTCATCCGGTCGCGAGCCCAGTACGCCCGGATCCGTACGTCGATGGCGATGCTCACCGGCTTCGCCCTCCTCATCCACGCCGCGTTCCCACTCGCGCCGGCGCGGATGCTTCACGGCCTGGGCTTCGTGGACACCGCGGCGATGTACGGCCCGAACGTCTACGCCTCGTCACCGCAGCACGACAGCGTGGCGAACCAGTTCGCCGCGATGCCGAGCCTGCACTTCGGCTGGGCCGTTCTGGTCGCGGTCGGGATCATCCGAGTCAGCCGCTCGCCTTTGCGCTGGCTGTGGATCGCACATCCGGTGATCACGCTGCTCGTCATCGTCGGCACCGGCAACCACTACTGGCTGGACGCCGCCGTCGCCGGTGGGCTGATCATCCTGTCCGAGCGCGTCATCCGAGCCTGGTCGACCGCCGGCCGAACTGTCCCGATCGAGCGCCCGGCCTTCGGGATCGGATTGCCGTCGGTCTCGACGTACGAGCCCCTCGTCGGACCAGCAGTGGCCTCGGCCATCGCGCCGGCGGCATGCGAACGATGCTTACCCAGCCGACGGGGTCCACCGGCCCACGCCGGACCGCCCGCGTCCGCAGCCGAGGTGGCATGACGGTCCCATTCGATGAGCCCAATGCCCGTCAAGACAGCGATCACCGCTCTCGAGGACGACTCTCGGCGGCTCGGCATGACCGTGCCGGCAACTCATACCGGTAGGCCGTCGATTCCCTGGTCGAACAGCGGCTCGAGTCGTCAACGCTCGATTGCGCGCCGTGTTCGAGGCGACCCCTTGTCCACGTCGCGACCCTGAACGGCTTCGCTTCGACAAAGCAGGGCACTGGGATGCGGCTATCCGCCCCTTGACCCGTCATGCGTGAAAGCACTCCCCGCCGAGTCGAACCAGACAGAAGGATCCTGACGACCCTCACCGAAATGGGGATTCTCGTGGCGGTCGCTCGTGATCATTTCCATGGGACAATCCTCCCGAACTGTACGAGTTCGCCGTAGATCGCGTCGCGCACTGGCTCGAGAGCAAGGCGTAGCAGCTCGATCGAGGCATCCGCCGGAGTCTGGGCATCGTCCATGTTGTCGAACCAGGGGCGGGAGGCCGCCGTATCTACCAGACCGGGGCAGACCGCAGCAATCAACGTGCCGTTTGCCAGATCCGTCTGGCGACGCTCGCGGGCGACCACCCGCACAGCCGCCACTTGGCCGACCTTGGACGGTACGTTGATCCAGTCTGGCCATCCTTCGTCGTTTGCAGTTCCGTTGAGCACGGCGTCACGCCAAGCGGTCATAGTGGAGTCGACGTCATCAAGCGACATCGAGTCGGTGTCGAAACGACCGTGCAGCTCATCTGGGAGGCTGCGCAGCGTGCCGAAGTCACTAGCGACAACGAGCAAGCGGCCTCCCGGTCGCAGGATCCGCGAAAACGAGCGCAGGACCCTCGTGGTGCCAAGGTTATTAGTGTCCACGAATGGAGTCACGAGTTCGGCCCACGATGTGTTCGGCGTCAGCCGCGCGGCCGCGTTCGAGAACACAATGTCGACCGCGCCGTAGCTATCAATCATCTGATCAGCAAACGCATCGACGGCCGCGGCGTCGCGGATGTCCAACACATGCGGGTAGACCTCAGCCACAGGCGCCGCGATCTGTGACGCGGCCTTCCGCACACGGTCGGCATCGCGGCCGGTGAGATAGACGACGTCGTCGGGCGTGAGGCGTTGCGCCAGACCTTCGACGAGAGCGAATCCCAGGCCTTGGTTCGCGCCGGTAACAACAGCGATGCGGCGACCCATGTCATCGCACAGTACCGACGCACGATCGCCTTATCACCTCTGACGTGGGTCAGACGCCGGTCAGGTGGCTCATCTCCTCCAACGACTCCCCAGTCAGACGCCGAGCCGCGCCGACCTGGACAATCGCAGCTTCGACATCGCCGGCGCCGCGGCGATCACCGCCGGGCTGATGGTGCTCGTCTACTCACTGACCCGTGCCACGGAGCAGGGATGGGGTATTCCCCACCACCATCGGCCTCCTCGCCGCTTCCGGACTCCTAATCGCCTCGTTCTTCCTGATCGAGCTGCGGTCCAAGGCGCCCCTGCTGCCGTTGCGCATCCTGCGGCTGCGCACGCTCGCGGCATCGAACCTGAGCGGGCTGATCGCGGGTGGAGCCATCTTCGCGCAGTTCTTCCTGCTCACCCTCTACATGCAGCAGGTCCTGCACTACTCAGCGCTGAAAACCGGCGTCGCCTACATCGCTCTGACACTGACGACCATCGCCTTCTCCGCCGTCACGCAAGCACTCGTGACGAAGATCGGCGGCAGGAAGGTGCTGCCTTCCGGACTCGCACTCTCGGCCGTCGCCCTTGTGCTCTTCGCACAGCTGCCGGTGCATGGCCACTACTTCCCCGACCTGTTCCCTGCCTTCATCATCAGCGGGCTCGGGCTGGCCTTCGCCTTCGTAACGATGGCCATCGGTGCCCTCACCGGAGTGCGCCACACCGACGCCGGCATCGCCTCAGGCTTGATCAACACGAGCCAGCAAATCGGTGGCGCGATCGGCGTCGCCATTGCCACCACGATCGCCACCACGTTCACCAACCGCTACGTCGACTCCCACGCCGGGATCAACGCCTTCAGCGGCGCCGCACTCACACACGGATTCGAAGTCGCCTTCTACGCTCTCGCCGCCATCACCGTGCTGGGTGCGCTGGTCGCGGCACTCATGCTTGAATCAGAACCGTCCCACGCTGAACCCGCACCGCAAGGCGACGCCTTCTGCGCTGGAGCCGGAGTCCGCGACATCACTACTGCCTCCTCGAGCCCGAGATCGCCCGGTTCACGCACTCGGCCGGACCGTCCAGATCCTCGAATCGCGCACTAGGCGAGCGTTCGCGGCGTGAACCACCCCTGATGTCACATTCCAACCGACTGCGGCGTCGTCCTGCTGAGGCTTGAGCCACCGCCATAACGACCATCCGAAGGGACAACGATCGTCGAAACGAAACTTGACTCCCGCGTGGCTCAGTCAAGTGCGTTTGGGGACACACTTGACCCCATGCCCCCACCAAACCGGACAGCCACGTCACAGCCGACCAGGCGCCCCTAACCCGCCTTTGACCTGCGACGACGACGACAACTCAAGAGACCGAACCAATGCCGTCGGGCTGGCCGGATTCGAACCGGCGACCCCTTGACCCCCAGAACTATGCGCCACGCACCACCTGCGAGAACAGCAACAGCAGAGGCTCAAATCGGTCGCCCCTCCCCCACGTTTCGCACCTTTCGCCGGTGTCTTGGGGACACCGGGTCCCAACGTGGTCCCGCAGGTCCCCAACCCCACTGGCGACCAGACGAGGCGTCGGGTGGGGTCGGTGGCCGGGGTGCCAGTCCACCTCCTCTAGCGGCCCGGCAGGCAAGCCCCACAGGGGCTGCCGCCACCCAACGGCCACCAACCTACTCGACCTTGGCCGGCTTGCTCACCAAGCCGTCACTCGCCTAGGGCTTGTTCAGGCCGCCGAGGATCTGGTCGAGGATCGGGTTCAGCGTCTCCGGCCGGTTGAGCGTGCCGACGTTGTCTCCGCGCGCGTTCGGTGCGACTTCCAGCGAGTCGAAGATTTCTGCCCAGAGCTGCTTCTGCAACGCCTGCGCACGGGGCGAGAGTGCCGGGTTGTTCAGCGACTGCCGCCACTGGAAGCCGGTCAGCGCAATTCCCTCGCGCTCGAACGCCGCAGCCGCGATCAGGTCATGGGTCGTGTGGATCATCTGACCGTGCCCGTTCGCGAACGCGGGGTCGATGATGATCGGCTCTTTCAGGACGAAGTCCTCGTAGAAGAGCGGCTCGTCTTTCGTCGTCGGATGGACTGTCATTCCTTCGCGGTAGCCGGCGAGGCGGGCGACCGCTCGCTCCTGAGGGGTGCTGAGCCCCACCAGCTCCTCGTGCGGTGCCGGGTTCGTGCCGACGAGCTCCGT
>DASQKI010000043.1:0-111188 GCA_035630615.1 Nocardioidaceae bacterium | reverse complement strand
CCCCGCCCGAGGAGCGGCACCCGGTGCTCACCTACGTCGGGGTCTACGAGGACCGGCAGGTGGTGGCCGCGGTACGGCGCGAGCTGCTGCGCGAGGGCCAGGTGTTCTACATCCACAACCGGGTGCAGAGCATCGGTCGGGTCGTCGAACGGCTGCGACGACTGGTGCCCGAGGCCCGTATCACCTATGCGCACGGGCAGATGGGCGAGCACCAGCTCGAGCAGGTGATGGTCGACTTCTGGGAGAAGAAGTACGACGTACTCGTCTGCACCACGATCGTCGAGTCCGGGCTCGACATCGCCAACGCCAACACGCTGATCATCGAACGAGCCGATCTGCTCGGCCTGTCGCAGCTGCACCAGCTCCGTGGCCGAGTCGGTCGGGGGAGCGAGCGGGCGTACTCCTACTTCCTCTATCCCGCCGAGGCGCCGCTGACCGAGACGGCGCACGATCGGTTGGCGACCATCTCGCAGCACTCCGAGCTCGGCGGCGGCATGGCGGTCGCGATGAAAGACCTCGAGATCCGCGGCGCCGGCAACCTGCTGGGCGGCGAGCAGTCGGGTCACATCGCCGACGTCGGGTTCGACCTCTACGTCCGACTGGTCGGCGAGGCGGTCGCGGAGTTTCGCGGCGAGGGCGAGGTCGAGGAGCTCGAGGCCAAGCTCGAGCTGCCGATCGACGCTCACCTACCGCACGGCTATGTGCCGAGCGAGCGGCTACGGCTGGAGATGTACAAGCGGCTGGCCGCGGTGCGCTCGGAAACCGAGGTCGACGAGGTCCAAGCCGAGCTGGTCGACCGCTACGGCGAGCCGCCCGAAGCCGTCGTCAGCCTGCTTGAAGTGGCCCGGCTGCGGGCGCGGGCCAGGCAAGCGGGGCTCACTGACATCACAGTCGCCGGCAACTTCGTACGCTTCGGGCCGGTCGACCTTCCCGAGTCGGGCCAACTGCGGCTGCAGCGGCTCTATCCCGACAGCGTCGTCAAGCCGGCCGTACACACCGTGCTGATCCCGCGGCCGCGGACCGCCCGCGTCGGCGGCCAGCCGCTGCGCGACGAGGCGCTTCTGTCGTGGTGTCGCGCGGTGATCGACACGGCGTTGGATCGGGCTCCGGCCGCCGTCGCATGAAAGCCGCTCGGTAGGGTTGCTCCCATGCGCAGACGTCTCATCGCGGCGACCATCGCCGGCGTCGCGGCCGCCGTGCTCACGGCCTGCGGCAACATGCATCCCGGCGCCGCGATCGTCATCGACGACGGCGACTACCGCGTGTCGATGGACGAGCTCGACGACCTCACGTCCGCCATGTGCGAGGCGACCCAGATCGCGGCCGAGACCAGCGGCCAACCGCGCCAGACGTCCGAAGGCATCGAAGGCCGGCAGTACGTCACGGGCCTGCTGATCCAGTCGTACCTCACGCAGCAGGCCGCCGGCGACACCGGTGCGGCCGAGCCGGCGCCAGACGACATCGCGGTCCGGCCCGACGACTACACCGACCTCACCGACCAGATGGACGAAGACCAGGTCGACGACTTCATGCAGCTGCTCGAGCTCAGCCAGGAGGTCACGGCCTGGCAGACCAGCATCGGCCAGTCGCTGCCGACCGAGTCGCAGGCCGGCAACCCGGCCCAGGCGGGCCAGAAGTACGTGTTCGACACGATCGACCAGTACGACATCGACGTCGACCCGCGGCTCGGCATCGACGGCGAGGACCTACTGGCGCAGGACCTCCCGCGCTCGGGATCGATATCGGTCGCCCAGTCGAGTCAGGCGACCATGCGTGAGGACGCCTCCAAGAGTAAGGACGTCGTGGAGTCGCTGCCGGAGGCGCAGACCTGCGGCTGATCGGATCCGCAGACCGGCTCGGGTTGTGCGGGTGCTCCTTGGGTCATGAGGGGTCGTACGCTCGTGGCGTGGGTCGGGTGTGTGTGGTTGTGACGAGTCCGCGGGTTGCGGTCGGGCTGCTTAGTGCGCAGGCGTGGCGGCTGATCGTCGGTGCTGATCGGGTGGGGGCGCCGGATCTTGCCGATCCGTTGGCGACTGCTGTGGGTGGTGGTGGGGTTGATGTTGTGGAGATGGCGGGGCCGGTGCTCGACGGTGCGGGGGAGGTCGTGTGGTTGGCGCCGCATGGGGAGGTGTCGTGGGCGCGCGAGGTCGCGGCGTCGATCGTGTCGGGCGATCGGGGTGTGGAGGTCGAGGTCGTGCATGGGTCGTACGACCTGCCGGGGGCTCGGTTGCTCGACCTGGTCGAGGTGATGGACCGGTTGCGGCGTTCGTGTCCGTGGGACCGGGAGCAGACTCATGAGAGCCTCGCGCGGTATCTGCTCGAGGAGGCGTACGAAACGCTCGAAGCCATCGACGGCGGTGATCGCGATCATCTTCGTGAGGAGCTCGGTGACCTGTTGTTGCAGGTGATGTTTCACGCTCGGATCGCGGCGGAGGATGCTGACGCGCCGTGGGACGTCGATGACGTGGCGGCGGGGATCGTCGAGAAGCTGATCCGGCGGCATCCGCACGTCTTCGCCAGCGTCGAGGTCGCCGACGCGGACGAGGTCAACGCCAACTGGGAGTCGATCAAAGCCGCCGAAAAGGGACGCGAGTCCGCTCTCGAGGGCATTCCGATCGCGCTGCCGGCCCTGGCCCGCGCCGACAAGCTGCTGTCGCGCGTCGAACGAGCCGGGCTCGACGGCGTGTCCGTACCGCAGGACGCCAACCCCGCCGATCGGATCGGTGGCAGGCTTCTCGACGTGGTCCGCGCCGCCCGCGCGGAGGGCGTCGACGCCGAGCAGGCGTTGCGGGTCACACTGGAGCGGTACGGCGAGGCGGTCCAGGCCGCCGAACGATCGCCCACATAGGCTGGTCGGCGCGGTACGGATCAGACATCCACCACAGGCTTGAAGGCAGGGAGGCGCACGGTGGCGAGCATCGATGCCGTGGGCGCACGAGAGATTCTCGACTCGCGAGGCAACCCCACGGTTGAGGTCGAGGTCGCGCTCGACGACGGCTCGATCGGGCGGGCGGCCGTCCCGTCCGGCGCGTCGACCGGTCAGTTCGAGGCGGTCGAGCTCCGAGACGGCGACGACCGCTACGGCGGCAAGGGCGTCGAGCGCGCGGTGCGGTCGGTCATGGACGGCATCGGACCCGAGCTGGTCGGCTACGACGCCGAGGAGCAACGCCTCGTCGACCAGGTGCTACGCGACCTCGACGGCACTCCCAACAAGGCTCGACTCGGCGCCAACGCCCTGCTCGGCGTTTCACTGGCGGTCGCCCGGGCCGCCGCGGAGTCGGTCAAGCTGCCGCTTTACCGGTACGTCGGCGGCGCCAACGCGCACCTGCTGCCCGTGCCGTTGATGAACATCCTCAACGGCGGCGCGCACGCCGACACCGACGTCGACATCCAGGAGTTCATGGTCGCCCCGATCGGGGCCGCGACGTTTCGCGGGGCGCTGCAGCAGGGGGCCGAGGTCTATCACGCGCTCAAGGCGGTGTTGAAGGACCGCGGCCTGGCGACCGGGCTCGGCGACGAGGGCGGCTTCGCCCCCAACCTCAGCTCCAACCGGGAGGCGCTCGACCTGATCGCCGAAGCCGTCGACAAGACCGGCCTCACGCTCGGTGACGACATCGGGTTTGCTCTCGACGTCGCGGCGACCGAGTTTCACGACGCTGCTGCCGACACGTACTCCTTCGAGGGCGCGAGCAGGTCGGCCGAGGAGATGACGGCCTACTACGGCGAGCTCGTCGACGCCTACCCCATCGTGTCGATCGAGGACCCTCTCGGCGAAGAGGACTGGGACGGCTGGCGTGACATCACCGCCAAGCTGGGTGAGCGGGTCCAGCTCGTCGGCGACGACCTCTTCGTCACCAACGTCGAGCGCCTCGAACGCGGCATCGCCGACGAAGCCGCCAACGCCTTGCTGGTCAAGGTCAACCAGATCGGCACCCTGACCGAGACACTCGACGCGGTCGACCTGGCGCATCGCAGCCGGATGAGCTGCGTGATGAGCCACCGCTCCGGCGAGACCGAGGACACGACCATCGCCGATCTCGCGGTGGCGACCAATTGCGGCCAGATCAAGACCGGGGCGCCGGCCCGTTCGGAGCGGGTGGCGAAATACAACCAGCTGCTGCGGATCGAGGAGCTGCTCGACGACGCGGCCCGTTACGCCGGCCGGGCGGCCTTTCCGCGCTGGACCGACGGGGCCTAGGCCGACCGATGGCGTCACCGCCGCGTACTCCTCGCCGAGGGCCCGGACGCCGGCGCCCTCGAGTACGCAACGTCCCCGAGTCCACGACCTCGCGCGACGAGTCCGGCCGTACTCGCGCCACCGGGCGAGCGGCGGTGCTCGCACTCGTCCTGCTCGTGCTCGTGATCTCATATGCGTCCAGCCTGCGGGCCTGGCTCGACCAGCGGCAGGAGATCGCCGCGACCGAGGCGCAGATCGCCGAGGCACAGGCGCGCGTCGACGAGCTGGAGCAGACCAAACAGCGCTGGCACGACGACGCGTACCTGCTCAGGATGGCCCGCGAGCGCTTCGGCTGGGTGCTGCCCGGCGAGATCGGCTATCGCGTCATCGACGAAAACGGCGAGACGGTGGGCGACACGCCACGCCTCGACGCACCGCAGGGCGACGAAGCCACGCCGGACCAGCCGGACTGGTACGACCGGGTGTGGGGGAGCATCGAGTACGCCGGTCAGGACCCGCCCGACGAGTCGGAGGCACCCGAGCCGACTCGGCCCGACGACACGGTCATCAAGCAGCACAAGTCGCGGGGTCGATGAGCGAGCGTAGCGAGCCAACAATGAACGCAGCCGAGCAGCCGACCGACGAGGACCTGGCCGCGGTCGAGGACCAGCTTGGCCGGCCTCCACGCGGCGTGCACTCGGTCGCGCACCGATGCCCCTGCGGTCGTCCCGACGTCGTGCGTACGCAGCCTCGATTGCCCGACGGGACGCCGTTTCCGACGATGTACTACGTGACGTGTCCCCGACTCAACAGCGCCATCGGCACCCTGGAGGCGTCGGGGCTGATGGCGGAGATGACCGAGCGTCTGGCCGACGACACGGAGTTGGCAGTGTCGTACCGGGCATCGCACGAGGCGTACTTGCGCCGGCGGGCCGAGCTTGGCGAGGTGCCCGAGATCGTGGGCATATCGGCCGGTGGCATGCCGACCCGGGTCAAGTGCCTGCATGCGCTGGTGGGTCAGGCGCTGGCTGAGGGGCGTGACGCGAACCGCCCCGGCGACGAGGCACTCGATCGGCTTGGCGCCTGGTGGGAGGCCGGCCCGTGCGTGTAGCGGCAGATCCGGTGCGAGTCGCGGCGGTCGATTGCGGCACCAACACGATCCGGTTGCTGATCGCCGACCTCGACCCGGCGACCGGTGGCCAGGTCGACGTCGAGCGCGAGCTGCGCTATGTGCGGTTGGGCCAAGGCGTCGACCGCACCGGGCAACTGGCGCCGGACGCCATCGAACGGACCCTCGCGGCCGCCGATGACTACGCGGCCAGCTGCCGATCGCACGGCGTCGAACGGATCCGCTGCGGGGCGACGTCGGCGGTGCGCGACGCGACCAACGCCGAAGACTTCCTCGCCGCGATGACCGACCGCCTCGGCACCCGGCCGGAGGTGCTCGAAGGGTCCGAGGAGGCCCGGCTGTCGTGGCTCGGCGCGATGCGCGGCCTGGCTGGGGTTGGCGCAGGGGTCCCCAGCGCCAATGCCGCCGGCGACCCGGACAACTCGCTGCCGGCGCCACAACTCGTCGTGGACATCGGAGGCGGCTCGACCGAGCTGATCACCGGCGTCGGCGACCGAGTCGAGTCGGCGACGTCCCTCGACATCGGATCGGTCCGCCTCACCGAGCGCCATCTGACCGGCGACTCGCCGACGCTGAACCAGGTCGCGGCGGCCGCCGCCGATGTCGATGCGGCCCTCGACAGCCTCGATCGAGCCGGCCCGACCCTGTCGACCGTCGGGGCCGTGATCGGTGTGGCCGGCTCGATCACGACGATCGCCGCCCAAGTGCTTCGGCGCTCGGGAGACGACCCGAGTCGGATCCATCAGGCCCGACTGCCGATCGGCGACGTCGTCGACACCTGTACGGCTCTAGTCTCCGCATCGATCGAGGAGCGCCGCGCCCTGCCCTTCATGCCGACCGGGCGGGCCGATGTGATCGGGGGCGGCGCGGTGATCCTCGAGCGGCTGCTGCGCCGGCTTGCCCCGACGCTCCGTCTGGACCGGCTCGTGGTGAGTGAGCACGACATCCTCGACGGGTTGGCGTGGTCGGCGGCCGAGGCATGAGGGGCGAGTCCGGCGTTGGGGTCCAGCGGTGAGCGAACCCCTGCCGCATCCGCTCCTCGGCGGTCGGTTCGCGAGCCCGGTCGAGCCGGGGTCCGGGTGGCCCGATGACGTGGCGACGCCGGCGACCCCGGTCGCGCGCGACCCCGCCGACGTCGAGCGGCAGGCCGCCGACGCCGTCGCTGCCGACGCCCTGGCAGCCGGCGCCCATCCCCCCGGCGCCCTCGCCGCCGGCGCCCATCCAGCCGATGCAGCGTCCCTCGCCGACCTCACCGCCCAAATCTCGGTCTGCCGAGCCTGTCCACGGCTGGTCGAGTGGCGCGAGACGGTTGCCCACGACAAGCGCCGTTCGTTCGCCGGCGAACCCTATTGGGGTCGCCCGGTGCCCGGCTGGGGTTCGGACCGCCCACGCGTCCTCATCGTCGGCCTCGCTCCGGCGGCGCACGGCGGCAATCGGACCGGGCGGATGTTCACCGGCGACCGTTCCGGCCTCTGGCTCTACGGCGCGATGAATCGCGTCGGCCTTGCCGCCACCGACGGCAGCGAGCACGCCGGCGACGGGCAGCGGCTGACCGCCACGCGGATCGTCGCCGCCGTTCGATGTGCGCCGCCGGACAACCGACCGACGACGGCCGAGCGGGACAGTTGTGCGCCGTGGCTGCGAGCGGAGCTGGCGCTGGTGTTGCCGACGGTACGGGCAGTCGTGGCGCTCGGATCGTACGGTTTCGACGCCTTCCTGCGCGGGATGCGGGCACTGGGCGGTCGGGTGCCGTCGCCACGGCCGCGATTCACCCATGGCGTCGAGGCGGCGATCGAGACCGCCGACGGTCGCAGCGTCACCCTGTTGGCGAGCTTCCACCCGAGTCAGCAAAATACGTTCACCGGCCGGCTCACCGAAGACATGCTCGACGCCGTACTCGCCCGCGCCCGCTCGCTCGCGGACGCCTGACGGTTTTCCGGTTAGGGTCATCCCGACCGCCCCCGTAGCCCAACCGGCAGAGGCAAACGGCTTAAACCCGTTCCAGTGTGGGTTCGAGTCCCACCGGGGGCACGCACCGGCGCCGCCAGATTCTGGTGGCCGGCTGGCTATCCTGCCGCCGTGACGGTTCCGATTCGACAAGTACGAACGCCGGACCCCGCCGATGTCGAGCGGGCCGCGCGGATCGTACGAGAGCACCTGCCGCCGACCCCGCTCGATCGCGGCATCGACCCGGAAGAGCCGCTGCTGAAGCTCGAGTCGATGCAGCCGACCGGAGCCTTCAAGGTACGCGGTGCGCTGTACGCGTTGTCGGGCGTCGAGGCCGGCGCACCGGTGGTGGCGGCGTCGGCCGGCAACCACGGGCTCGGCATGGCGTACGCCGCTCGCGAGCTTGGTCGCGACGTCTCCGTTGTCGTGTCGACCAAGGCATCGCCGGCGAAGGTCGAGGCGCTGCGTCGGCTAGGCACCGAGCCGGTGCGCGTGGGCACGATGATCGAGGACGCCGAGGCGCATGCGATCGAGCTGGCCGGTCGCGGCGCGCGGTACGTCTCGCCCTACAACGATCCCGACGTGATCGCGGGCCAGGGCACCATCGGTCTGGAGCTCGACGAGCAGGTCGACGGCGCGATGACGGTCTTCTGCCCGATCGGAGGGGGCGGCCTCGCGTCCGGTGTCGGCCTCTGGGCGTCGACGCGTCCGGACGTACGCCTGGTCGGTGTCGAGTCGGCGGCGTCCACGGCCGTGTCGGCATCGGTCCGCGCCGGCCAGTGGGTCGAGGTCGACATCGACGACACGATCGCCGATGGCCTGAGCGGCAACGTCGAGCGCGGCTCTATCACCGTCGACCTGATCGGCCGGCACGTCGACGAGCTCGTCACGGTGACCGACCGGGAGATCCGCGAAGGCATGCGCTGGCTCGCGTCGCGTCGAGGCGTCGTCGCCGAGGGGGCCGGAGCGGCTGGGCTGGCCGCGATCCTGGCCGGCAAGGCCGAGATAACCGGCGCCGCCGTGGCCATCGTGTCGGGCCGCAACATCACCCTGCCGCTGTACGCCGCGCAGCTCGCCTGACCGTCCAAGCGGCCGATGCGCTGCGTCAGCGGAGCCACGAAGGATGACGAAACGGCCAACTAGTCCCCAACCCGACACTCCGCGGCTGCGGTCGGACCCGTCGTGCCGGTACGCTGAATCGCACCACGATTAGCTCGCATTGAGCGGGCACGGAGGAATGATGCAGAGCAACAACCCTGTCTTCAGGAACAGCGACGCGTTCAACGGTCGCTCCACCTATGGGAGCCCTTCGGGCTATACCGACCCCTCGACCTGGTCGACCGGCTCCGGCACCGGTGCGCCGCCGACCGTCGAAGAGCGGATCACGATCGACTCGGTCGTCCAAAAGACGGCTATCACGCTAGGTGTCATCGTCGTCGCCGCCATGGTGACGTGGGTGCTGTCCGGTGATCTCTCGGCCGACGAAAACCTCGGTCAGCTGGCCGCGCTGGCCGGCGTCGCCGCCCTGATCGCTTTCGGCCTGTCGATGGTCAACTCGTTCAAGCGGGTGATCTCGCCGGCCCTCGTGCTTTTGTTCGCCGCGGCCGAGGGTGTGGCACTCGGCGGCATCTCGAAGATGTTCGAGGCGTGGTACGACGGGGTCGTCTCCGGCGCCATCTTGGGCACGATCGCCGCGTTCGGCGGCACCCTCGCGGCCTACAAGATCTTCAACATCAAGGTCACCAGCAAGTTCCGCCGCGGCGTCATCGCCGCCATGTTCGGCTTCATCGGCGTGGCGATCCTCGACTCCGTGCTCTCCTTGTTCGACCTCGACTTCGGCTTCAACGGCTTCGGCACGCTCGGCCTGCTCGCTTCGATCGGCGGCCTCGTGCTCGGCGTCTTGATGCTGATCCTCGACTTCGACTTCGTCGAGCAGGCGATCCGGGTCGGCGCCCCCGAGCGGGAGTCGTGGCGGGCGGCCTTCGCGCTGTCGGTGTCGTTGATCTGGATCTACACCAACCTGCTGCGGATCCTCGCCATCATCCAGGGCGAATAAGGCACTCCCAGACTCGCGCCGAGGTTGCGCGTCTTGTCCGCGTGGTCAAGACGCGCCACCTCGGCGCAGTTATGTGCAGGGCGCGGCTGGGTGTGCCGACGCGACCGGGTCGGGGCGCGCCGATCAGAGGGTCCGGCGGGTCCGCGTCGCTCAGGCGAACGCGCGGCGCGAGCGCACCAGCGCGTGCTCGTGCACGATGGCGGTGGCGTGGCCGTGCGCGATGCCGTATTCGTCGCGCAGCCAGTTGACGCGATCTTCGAAGCGTCCGAAGGCCGGTCCGGCCTCGAGATCGCGGAACCACTCCGGAAGTTCTTTGCCGGTCGCTTGAGGAACTCGAGCGACCAGAAGCTGGTGGGTCTCTTCGGAGTGGTGTAGGGCCATCGTTGCCTCCCGACGAACTCGTACGTCGAGCGTGCCTGATCCGGTCCGGTCAAGCAAGGGGTTGACTTCGGCCGATTCCTATGCGTCGGCCAGATGAACTGTCGACGGCTTGCGGGATGGCTGCGGTCGGGCACGCTCCGGAGCCGACCGCCGTCCCGCAAACGCGGGGCAGTCCTAGGCTGTGACACGTGGAGTACGCGAATTCGCTGATCGATCTGTTCGGAAACACGCCGCTCGTACGCCTCTCGAAGGTCGTCGACGACGCGCCCGGGTTGGTGCTCGCCAAGGTCGAGTACTTCAACCCCGGCGGCAGTGTGAAGGACCGGATCGCGGTCCGGATGATCGACGCCGCCGAGCGTGACGGCTCGCTGCCGCCGGGCGGGACGATCGTCGAGCCGACCAGCGGCAACACCGGCGTCGGCCTCGCGATCGTGGCGCAGGCGAAAGGCTACCGCTGTGTCTTCGTGTGCCCGGACAAGGTCAGCGAGGACAAGCGCAACGTCCTCAAGGCCTTCGGCGCCGAGGTCGTGGTCTGCCCGACGGCGGTTCCGCCGGAGCATCCCGACTCCTACTACAACGTGTCCGACCGGCTCGTCCGCGAGATCGACGGAGCATGGAAGCCCGACCAGTACTCCAATCCCGAGAATCCGCGCTCGCACTATGAGACGACCGGACCGGAGATCTGGCGACAGACCGACGGTCGCATCACCCATTTCGTCGCCGGTGTGGGCACTGGCGGCACGATCTCGGGTGTTGGCCGCTACCTCAAGGAGGTGAGCGACGGCCGAGTACGGATCGTAGGCGCCGATCCCGATGGCTCGGTCTACTCCGGCGGCACCGGCCGGCCGTACCTCGTTGAGGGCGTCGGCGAGGACTTCTGGCCGGAGACCTACGACCGCGACGTCGCCGACCAGATCATCGCGGTGTCCGACAAGGACTCCTTCGACATGACGCGGCGGCTGGCCCGAGAAGAGGGGCTGCTGGTCGGCGGGTCGGCGGGCATGGCGGTCGCGGCCGCGATCCGGCTGGCGGCCGAGGTGGGCGACCCCGACGCTGTGATCGTCGTGCTGTTGCCCGACGGCGGCCGCGGCTACCTCACCAAGGTGTTCAACGACGACTGGCTGGCCCACTTCGGTTTCTTGCCGTCAACGTCGGAGGGCACCGTCGGCGAGGTGCTACGCGGCAAGAGCGGCGGTCTCCCGGCCCTCGTCCACACCCATCCCAACGAGACGATCGCCGAGGCGGTGGCCATCCTGCGCGAGTACGGAGTGTCGCAGATGCCTGTGGTCCGAGCCGAGCCACCCGTGATGGCGGCCGAAGTGGCCGGCGCGGTCGTCGAGCGCGACCTGCTCGACGCGCTGTATTCGGGCAAGGCCCGCCTGGCCGATCGGGTCGAGGAGCACATGTCGCCGTCGCTGCCCACGATCGGCTCCGGGGAGTCGGTGTCGGCAGCAGTCGCGGCGCTCCAATCGGCCGACGCGCTGCTCGTCCAGGAGGACGGCAAGCCGATCGGCGTGGTGTCCCGTCAAGATCTGCTGGACAGCCTGGCCCGTAGCTGAGCGCGGCCCGCGCCGTCAGCCCTGATGGTCCGTCGCGTCTACCGTGGGGCCGCCAGCCGACCATGGCGTGACCGGCCGCTCTTGCGGGTGCCCGTCCACGACGAGGTCGACGCGCTCGTTGTAGAACGACATGAGGTGCTTGATCTTGGGATTTTCGGGGATCGGACTCGGGTAGCTCCACACCAGGTCCGGCGCGACCACGTCGCCGACTCGAACCGACCAATACCGCGCCTCGCCCTTGTAGGGGCAGGTGGACACGTACTCGCTGGCCTCCAGGAGCTCGGTGCGGAAGTCCTCGTAGGGCAGGTAGTAGCGCGTCGGCAGCCAGGTCTCGAACAGGAGTAGGGGGCGGACGCTGTCGGCCAGCAGCGAGCCCTCGACATAAACCTGGACGTGCCGCGAGCTGTGGAGGGTGTCAACGCGTTTGTGCGGGTCGCGCGCATGCGTCACGACTCGCTCGTTCTCCTCGTACCACTCCAGCTGTCGCCAGGAGAACGTCACATGGTCGGCCAGGGCCGCCATCGGCCCGGTGGGATCCTCGTGGACCCAAGCGGCTGCCTCGGCTCGCGACCGACCAGCCTGGACCGACCACCGGCGTCGCCCCTTGTCGTCGGTGAACTCGTCGACCAAGGCGCCGTCGGCGATGTCGTCGCGTGGCAGGTAGTAGGTCGGCAGGCCGCCGGGGCCGTATTGCACGAGGAGCTGAGCACGGCCGCTGGCGGCGACGAGCTGGCCCCCGAGGCGGACCCTGATGTGGCGCGTGGTCGGCTCGACGAATGGCGGGGGAAGCTCCATGACCTGACGGTAGCGCGCCGCGTCGGATCATTGCCGACGGTTTGCGCGGACTCAGGCCACGACGAGCACGATGCCGACGAACACGACGGCCGTCGCGATCACCCGGGGCCTACCGAACCGCTCGTGGAAAAACACCGTGCCGATGAGGGCGCCGACGATGATGCTCGACTCGCGCAGCGCCGCGATCGGGGCCAGCGCGCCGCGGGTCTGGGCCCACAGCACGAGCCCGTAGGCCCCGACGCTCAGCACGCCGCCGAAGATCCCGATCCACAGGTGCGGCCGCACCTGACTGGCCAGCGCGGGGCCGCGGCGGACGAGCGCGTACGCCACGAGCACGCCGCTTTCGAGGAGGATCAGCCACCCGGTGTAGCCGGCGGCTGTGCCGGACGCGCGGACGCCGGCGCCGTCGATCGTGCTGTATGTCGCGATCGAGAGTCCGGTCGCGAGCGCCGCGCAGACCGCCGGCAGGCTTTTCCGACTGGGAACACCACCGGCGAGCATCAGGCTGGCGAGGCCGGCCGAGATCACGACTACCCCGATCAACACGACCAGGCTCGGCACCTCACCGATGAACACCGCCGCCAACGCGGTGACGATCAGGGGCGACGTGCCGCGGGCCAACGGATACACCTGACTGAAGTCGCCGAGGCGGTAGGACGTCATGAGCAGCATGGTGTAGACGACATGCATCACGACCGATGCGAGGAGGTACGGCCACGCCTCGGCGCGTGGCAGCGAGGCGAGCACGAGTACGCACAACGCGCCGATCATGCCGCCCAGGCCGAGCAGGACGAACGCCACGACCTTGTCCGAGATGTCGTGGGCGATCGCGTTCCAGGTGGCATGGGCAACGGCGGCGGTCAGCACCATCAGCGTGGCCGACAGCGGAAGATCCAGCTGAGTCTCCTTGCGGGCACGGCACGGCCGCACACAACGTCTTGCTATGCGAAGGGTTCAGCCCTCAGCATGCAGGACGTTGCCGCCGCGGCGCCCGAATTATCGGATCCTGAAATGCTCCGGCAGCGTGTCGGCATCGGCGGCGAAGACGGCCGCGTAATGCATCGGTGCGATGCACCGAACGTTCTCGCCGCCGACCGGCGCGGCGCTGACTTGAGACGGCGTCACGACGAGCTCGGCCGAAGTCGCGGCGCAGCCGGTGATCACGAAGCCGAAGGCCCGCTGGTCGGCGCCGAGGTCGTCGGTCGCGTGCTCCAGGTCGGCGGGCGCCGACGGGATCGCCTCGACGAAGTCGGCAAGCGCATCCGGCTCGGTGACCTCCTGTGCCGGCGGCGGCTCGAACCTCGGCGTGCCCTTCAGTTCGTCGAAGGCGAGCAGCTCACCGGGACCGTCGGTCGATCCGGCGTCGCTCGTGTCGACGCCGACCAGGGTGAAGTCTTTCGGCAGCTTCGCGCGGTTGACCTCGAAGATGGCGATCTGGGTGTGGGGAGCCAGACATTCGTCGTGCGATTGTCCCTCGAACGCTGCGTAGACCTTGGTGCCGTCGGCCATGAGCTTGGCCTGGTCGGGCGAGTCGCAGCTGGGCTCGCTGGTGAACGCCAGGAGGGGCCGGGAGGCCTGCGGATAGTCGGACAGGCCGCCGAAGGCGTCGCTGACCTCGCTGTACAGATCGGGATCGGCGGAGAACCATCCGGGATAGGCCTGCACCGAGGTGGGCCCCTCCAGCAGGGTGGGGGGTGCGACGGCTGCGGCCGCGCTGTCGGCCAGGAGGAGCAGCTCGGCATCGACGGGCTCACCGGCTATCTGCTGGTCCGAGTGATGGCTCGAGTCGTGACTCGAGCTGGAGTCGTCGGATGAGGACTGCGGCTGGTCGGCCTCGTTTGTGCCGCACGCCGTGGCCGCAAGGACGGCGGCGGAGATCACGAGGATCTTCGATCGCATGACCGTACGACTATGCACCGTTCGGTTCGGTTCCACCCGACCGGACCGCAACGTCCCTGCAATCTGGGCGTTGCCGCCTCACGACGCGAGACGCTGCGGGTGAGCCGCGTCGGGACCTACGGCCTGCTTGGCGTTGTACAGCCCCATAGGGCATGCTCGAAGGACTTGGTCCGCCCACCCCGGAGTGTGTCTTCGCGTGTCTTCACCACCGCTGCTTCGGCAGTCGCCGACCCCGCCCGCATGGCGCCGTCGGACGTCGTGGAGCCTGCGACCTGGGCTGATAGTGCTCGCCGGCGCGTCTGCGGTGGCGGTCTGGGTGCTCCAGCGGGTGTTCGTCCAGTCGCTGCAGGGACAGCGCTGGGACGAAGGCTGGCGCCTCGACATCCAGTCGGCGGCTGGGCCGATGTGGGGTGAGCGCGGCCACGACTTCGGGGTTTTCTCGCTGCGTGTCGGCCTGTTGATGTGCGCCGTTTTAGCCGTGATTGTCATGGTCCGACTTCGCTGGGGTCTGTTGGCGCGTGGAGTGCTGCTGGTCGCCGGCGCCAACGCGACGACCCAGATCCTCAAGCACGGGGTGATCGAGCGGCCCGGATACGTCGGCTTCGGGCCCAATGCGTTGCCCAGCGGGCATGTCACGCTCGTCGCTTCGGTGGTGTTTGCCGCGTTGATCGTCGCGTCGACGGCCTGGCGTCCGCTGGTCGCCCTTGTCGGCTGCGGCTGGATCGCCGCTACCGCCGTGGCGACCGTCGTTGGCGGCTGGCATCGGCCGAGCGACACGGTCGCAGCTGTGCTCGTGTGCGTGGGATGGGCTTGCCTCGTCTCCGCCGTGCGCTTGCGGCGCTGGCCGCCCGACGCTCCGGATGCAGTCCGAACCAGACCAGAGCAACGCTGACCAGCGTCAGCGCCACGTTGACACTCAGCGCGAGATGGATTCCGGTCAGCTCCGCGCTCTGTGTCGCGGCGATCGCGCTGAGGATCGGGATGCCTGAGGTAATCCCCACCTGCTGAGTCATGGACGTCAGTCCGGTGGCGAGCCCCTGCTCTTCGTTCGGAAGACCAGACGTGGCCGTCACGGTGAACGCGACGATGGCGGACACGTGCCCGAAGAACCCGACGAACAGCGCGGGGATCAGAATCGCGAGGGCCATCCGGTCGGTGCCGAGGAACACCAATGGCAAGGTCGCCAAACCCTGCACCGAAAGGCCCGTGGCGAGCAGCGCGCGGGTGCCGACCCGGCCGATGAGGCGTCCCGCGATCGGTCCGGCGGCCACGGCCACCAATCCTGGAACGCCGAAGACCAGCCCTGTGGCCAGCGGCGACAGACCCAGGATCTCTTGCAGGTAAAGCGTCGTCAGGAAGATCATTGCCGGCTCCATCGCGAACATCACGAGGCCCGCGTAGTTGCCCCACTTCACCGTGGGCCGCTTGAGGATCCGCACCGGGACCAGCGGCGCCGGCGCTCGGAGCTCGATCAGCCAAAACGCCGACAGCAGCACGACGCCGACGACGGCCGATGGGACGCTCCGCTCGACGATCGCGTAGATCGCAGCCAGCAGCCCCCCGGTCACGGTGACCGCACCGGGCAGGTCCAGCTCCACCCGGTCGGGCCGCCTGCTCTCTTCGATGAGTACGGGCGTGGCCACCAGGATGGCCAACGCGACCGGCACGTTGATGAAGAACGCGGCCCGCCAGCTCAGCAGACTGACCAGGACTCCTCCAACCAGTGCTCCGACGGTGAATCCACCGGACAGCAGCGCGCCGTTGAGGCCGAGTACGCGGTCGCGCAGCGGTCCCTCGGCGAAGGTGGTCGTCAGCAGCGACAGCGCCGCGGGGATCGTCATCGCCGTCGCGAAGCCCTGCAACACCCGGGCGGTCAGAAGCGTCTCGGGACTGGACGCGAACCCGCCGAGCAGCGACGCTCCGGCCAGCAGGGCGATGGCAGACATGAACAGCCGTCGGCGGCCGAAGAGGTCGGCCAGTCGGCCGAACAGCAGCGCGAATCCGGCTGCGGGCAGTGCGTAGGCGGTGGTGATCCACGGCAGCCCGTCGATACCCAGCCCGACGCCGGCCCCTGCCATCGGCAGTGCGACGTTCAGGATCGAGAAGTCGACGGACAGCATGAAGCCGGCGCCGAGCAGGACGAACAGGATCATCCGCTGCCGACGGCTGATCCGCGGCGGCGCGGTCGGCTGGGTACGCGGGGAATCGTCGATGGTGAACTTGTTATCGACCGACATCGGTCTCGCTCCTTTTCAGTACCCGGCGGCGCCGAGGTCGTCGGAGCGTCCGGCGGCGATGCGGGCCCACTGCGCGATGGGACGTTCGCCGGTGCGGAACGGGTTGGCGCCGGCCTCCCACCTCGGTTGCGGCCAGGCGTCGGGCGTGTCTTCCCATGCCTCTCGCCGGCCGTTGACGGTCAGGTCGAGCAGGCCATAGCTGTTGTCCATCGCCTCCAGGCCGCGGCCGCTGGTCCAGTACGTCTCGAACACCCTGTCCCGCTGTCGCAGGTACGAGACCAAGGGAGCCGGGGACCGGGGGCGGTCGCCGAGGAGGCGGTCCGTCGCGTCTCGCGCGGAGTACCAGGGCACATCCCAACCCATGAAGTCGCGATACCGCACGCTCACGTCGTACGGGCCCTGACAAAGCGTCGCGTACGTGACGTCGCGGGAATGCAGGTTCGACAACTCACGGACCTGGCCATTGAAGAACGTGCAGCCCTCGCACTGTTCGGCAGCGGAGTGGCCGGTGTGCCACATGTGGAAGTACGCGAGGAGCTGGTGGCGACCCTCGAAGACGTCCAGGAGCCTGATCGCGCCGTCCGGGCCGGTCAGCGTCGTGGCGGCGTCGACCTCCACCATGGGCAATCGTCGGCGCGCGGCCGCGATCGCGTCACCCTCATGTGTGTGCGCCTTTTCGCGGACTCGCAACGCATCGATCTCGGCCTGCCACGTGGCGCGGTCGACCACCTCGGGCGTCGGCGTCGTATTGTCGGAATTCATGGCGTTTCACCTCTGTTCGATCGGTCTTTTGCCCCACCGACGAAGGGCCGGACGGGAGATCGACATCGGCCCGGCGAGAAGTTCGCGCGAGTTCAGAGCTCGCTCAGGCGGCCGGACAGGTAGCGGCGCTCGGCCTCGGTCGGCGCCAGTTCGAGAGCCTCTTCGTAGGCCGCCCTGGCCTCGGCAGCACGACCGGCGCGGCGGAGCAGATCGGCCCTGGTGGCGGGTAGGAGGTAGTAGCCCTCGAGCTTGCCGGACGCCGCCAGCTCGTCGACGAGGGTCAGCCCGACGGGAATGCCGTCGGCCATCGCGACAGCCACCGCGCGGTTGAGGTCGACGACGGGCGACGGAGCGAGCTCCGCGAGGTCGGCGTACAGATTCGCGATCTGTGACCAATCGGTGCTCGCGGCGTCGGGCGCGGTCGCATGGCAGGCTGCGATCGCCGCCTGGAGCTGGTAGGGCCCGGTGCGCCGCATCGCGAGCGCCGCGTCGAGCGCCTCGACACCTTCAAGAATCAGCGCCTGGTCCCAGCCGGAGCGATCTTGGTCTTCGAGCGTGACCAGCACGCCGTCGTCGGTGCGGGTCGCCCGGCGCGCCTCGTGCAGCAGCATCAGCGCGAGCAAGCCGGGCGGCTCGGGCTCGGCCGGCATCAGCCGAATCAGAACGCGGGTCAGCCGGATCGCCTCGGCCGTCAGTGCGCGGCGTACTTCGTCTTCGTCGTAGCCCTCGTTGAAGATCAGGTAGAGCACCGCGAGGACGGCCGCCAGGCGTCGGGGGAGAAGCTCGGCCGGTGGCACTCGATAGGGGATGCCGGCCTCTTGGATCTTGCGCTTGGCGCGGACCAGACGCTGCGCCATGGTGGGCTCGGCGGTCAGGAACGCTCGGGCGATCTCGGCGGTCGTCAGGCCGGCCAAGGTACGCAGCGTGAGTGCGACCCGGGCCGGGAACGGCAGGGCCGGATGGCAGCAGGTGAAGATCAACCGGAGCCGCTCGTCCGGGATCTCCTCCATCGGCGACTCGTCGGGATCTCGGGCGAGCACGGCAAGCTGACGGAGCTTGGCGGCCCCGACCGCATCCCGGCGCAGCTTGTCGGTCGCGCGATTGCGTGCCGTCGTGGTGAGCCAGGCGCCGGGCTGGTTTGGTATGCCGTCGCGTGGCCAGGTCGCCAGTGCACTGGCGAACGCGTCCTGTGCGGCGTCTTCGGCCAGGTCCCAATCGCCGGTGAGCCCGATCATGGTCGCGACGATCTGACCCCACTCGTCCCGGTAGGCCGCGTCGACCGCCGCTCTAACACGGTCGTCGGGGTCGGTCATTCCCAGACGGGGCGAATCTCGACGCCGCCCCATCGCGCATACGGATGGCCGGCCGCGATCGCGATCGCCTCGTCGAGGTCGTCACACTCGACGATCACGAAGCCACCGACGAAGTCCTTGGTCTCCGCGTACGGTCCGTCCGACACGAGGGTTTCGCCGTCGCGTACCCGGACTGACGTCGCGTCCACCACCGGCCGCAATCGCGCGCCGACCTCGATGCCACCGCGCCGCTCCAGGTCGGCCCGCCAGGCCTGATGCACGGGGTCGGCATCGAGTTGTTCGTTGCTCGGCGAGACCTTTTCGTCGTCGCAGATCAGCAGCACGTACCTCATGTGGCGCATTCTGCCGGACCGCGCCGTCAGTCACGGTCTAGTGGCGGAGTCCTTCCGGTAGCGAAGTGTCTCTAGTCGAGACAGAACTCGTTGCCCTCGGGGTCGGCCATCACGATGGTGCCGGAGCTCATCGGGGGAGCCGGCTCGAACCGTTGCAGCCGGGTCGCTCCCAGCTCGATGAACCGCGCGCACTCGGCCTCGAGAGCCGCCATCCGCTGCTCGCCCTCGAGGCCGGGAGCCGCACGGACGTCGAGATGCACCCGGTTTTTAGCGGTTTTGCCCTCGGGCACCTTCTGGAAGAACATCCTGGGACCGATGCCGTCCGGGTCCTCGCACGCCGACGCATTGCTGCGCTGATCCTCGGGCACTCCCGCGGCCTCGAGAAACTCCGCCCATGCCTCGAACGGGTCCTCGTCCGGCCCCAGTTCGCGGCCCGGCGGAGGCGGAATCACGTAGCCAAGGACGGCCGCCCAGAATCGGCTCTGGGCGATCGGATCGGCACAGTCGTAGGTGACCTGGACGGTGCGGCTCATCGGGCTCCTTCGCCTACCGGTCAGTTGCGGGCAACGGCTTGAATCGGCGTACCTCCTGGGGCCAGCCGCACGCCTCCGCGATCTTGCCGGCCCACATCTTGGCGGCATCGTCGTCGGCGACGTCCACCACGGTGAGCCCGCCCAGATACTCCTTGGTCTCGACGTAGGGCCCGTCGGTGAACATCAACGTGCCGCTGGTCGCGTCAGCGCTGAAGGCCGTGTCGGTTTCCTCCTCCAGCCCCCCGGCGAATACGTAGACGCCAGCATCCTTCATCTCGTTCACGACCGCCATGGCGAGCGGCCCGCGCCCGCGGAACCACTCCTCGGTGTGGTCGCCCACCCACTGCTGGTTGAAGTAGATGAGGTACTCGGTCATGTCTGCTCCCTGTCTCAGTCGCGGACCCGGTGCCCGCCTCAACCTATCCACGAACGGCATCCGGGGGATACGACATCGTCAGGCAGAAAATTTCACGCCGGTCGCGTGGATCGGGCAGTAGCCGTTGGGGTTCTTGACCAAGTACTGCTGGTGGTAGTCCTCGGCGTACCAGTAGTCGTCCAAAGGCACGATCGCGGTGGTGATCTCGCCGTACCCCGCGGCGGTCATCGCCTTCTGGTACTCCTCCCGCGATGCCTCGGCGGCGGCCTGCTGCTCTGGCGTGGTCGTGAAGATCACCGAGCGGTATTGCGAGCCGACGTCGTTGCCCTGGCGCATGCCCTGAGTCGGGTCGTGGTGTTCCCAAAACACCTTGAGCAGGTCGTCGAACGACACCTTCGATGGGTCGTAGATGACCCGAACGACCTCGGCGTGGCCGGTACGTCCGGAGCAGACCTCTTCGTATGTGGGGTTCGGGGTGGGGCCGCCGGCGTAGCCGACCGACGTGGACCAGACGCCCGGGATCTCCCAGAACGTCCTCTCCTCACCCCAGAAACAGCCGAGTCCCACGACGACCTCCCCGAAACCCTCGGGGGCGTCCGCCTCGATCGGGGTGCCGAGCACCGCGTGCTTGTCGCCGACGTTGAACGGGCGGGTGTCGCGGCCCGGCAGGGCGTCGTCGCGGCTCGGGATCTTGGCCTTCTCACGGCCGAACAGCACAACGGCCTCCTCGTAGATTGCGTACCAGACACAACCTACGAGGAGGCCGGTTCGTTCCCGGGTGGGGCCTCAGTCCTTCGATCCCTCGCAGAGGTCGGGATAGACCTCGCACTCCGATGACTGCTCGCCGTCGGGGTAGTCGGCGAGGACGGAGCCGTCGGCGGCGAGGACCTTGACCCGCAGCGGTGAGACGCCGTGCGGGTACATCTCGAGATGCAGGTCCGCAGCGATCGCGAACCAGCTGTTGTCGACCACTTCGCTGACGTGCTCGGTGCCGTCGGGCTCGGTGATGACGACCTTGGCCGCCTCCTCAGGTCCAGACACCTGGTCGACGCCGAAGACGTTGTAGTCGCCTTCCTGGTTGTCGCCCGCGTACTGATTGGTGCTGAACCACACCGCGTAGTCGTTCGCCAAACCCTCGGTGCTGGGCAGCGTCTCGCGCTCGATCCCGGCCCACGAGGAGTCGCCCTGACCTCCGGGAGCGGCATTGAGCCAGCAGGTCGCGACGTAGCCGTTGGTCGAGCGCAGGGCGGCTGTGGTCGCGATGTCGGTGCTCGCGGATGTCAGGACATCCCATCCGGTGAAGTCCCAGCCGAGGTACTGACCGCAGGCGGCGCGGATGCCGTCGTCGTCAGAGGCGTCGGGCAGTGGGATCGACACCGTGCCGGCTCGGTCGACGAGATCGGCTTGGGGGACCTCACAACTCAGCGTCATCGTCCAGTCGTCCCCGTCCGACCCCTGACCGGCTTTGCCGACCTGCGCCGTCTGGCCCTCGAACCACGGGCCGTCGTCGCGAGGCGGCACCAAATAGGTGCCATCCATGCCGTACGCATTGTGGAGCAGGGTCGTGCAGCGCCGACCGACCTCGTCGCGGGAGACCTCGACGTGCTCGTACGCTCCGTCACTCGTGGCGGCGACGCTGGGTCCCTGACTCGAGCCCGGGTTCGACCCGTTCGGCGTCGCGCTCGGCAGCCAGACGGCGCCACCGACGATCGCCAGTGCGGCGACGGCGACGCCGCTCACAGCGGTGACACCACGGCGGCGGTGGACTCGGCGACGCCCCTGCCGCAGCAGCCGCGTCGGGTCGGCCGATTGATTGGGACCGCCGTCGCTGGCGCGATACATCAGGTCGTTCAGGTCGTTCATCGGGGGGTCCCCTCTCCCACCAACGCGGCCGCGTCGAGGCGCCCGTGCTCTTCGAAGATCGTGCACAACGAGTCGAGTCCGCGCGAGGTCTGACTCTTGACGGTGCCCGGCAAGCACCGCATGGCGTCGGCTGTTTCGTCGACCGACATCTGGTCGAAGTAGCGCAGCACCACGCAGGCCCGCTGCCGTGGCGGCAGTTGGCGGAGACCGACGAGCAGCATCTCTCGGTCGCTGACGTGCTCCTCGATCCGATCGCGGCCGGGGAGCTCGAGGTCGATTTCGGCCGGCTCCTCGCGCCGCCACGGACGGCGGCCCTGGTCGATCGCCGCCGAGACCAGCGCGCGCCGGGCGTACGTTGGCAGCCCGCCGGAGCGGTCGAGCCGCGGCCATGCGACATAGACGCGCAGCAGCGCCTCCTGGGTGATGTCCGCCGCCAACTGCCAGTCACCCGTCAGCAGGTACGCCGTGCGGCGCAACCGATGCTGAGAGGCGTTGACGAAGTCGACGTACTGCTCGTCGTCGCGGCGACAATGTCGCCTTCCCGATCTCGTTTGCGTCACGCGGCCCTCCTCCTTCGTGTCGCACCTGAGAACGTAACCCGACCCGACTTGGTTGCACGGCACTTGGAGACGCGCAATCTCGCCGCGGACGGCGGCGAGCTAGTCTCGGGAGGTGAGTGAGACAGACGACTACGGCTTCGAGACGCTGGCGATTCACGCCGGCCAGGCAGCCGATCCGCGTACGGGGGCCGTCGCGCCACCGATCTACGCCACCAGTACCTACCGGCAAGACGGCGTCGGTGGACTGCGCGAGGGCTATGAGTACTCGCGGACGGCCAACCCGACCCGCACCGCGCTCGAGCAATGCCTCGCGGCCCTGGAGGACGGCTCGAACGGGCTCGTCTTCGCCAGCGGCATGGCGGCCGAAGACACGCTGCTGCGCGCGCTGACCAGTCCCGGCGACCATGTCGTGATCCCCGACGACGCGTACGGCGGGACCTTCCGACTGTTCGACAAGATCCTCGCGCGATGGGGCCTCGAGTACACCTCCGCTCGCGTCATCGACGTCGACGCGGTGCAAGCCGCGATCCGACCCGGCCAGACCAAGATCGTGTGGGTCGAGACGCCGACGAACCCGTTGCTCGGCATCGCCGAGATCGAGAAGATCGCCGCCGTCGCCCACGACGCGGGCGCGCTGCTCGTCGTCGACAACACGTTCGCCTCGCCCTACCTCCAGCAGCCGATTCGGCTCGGCGCCGACATCGTCGTGCACTCGACCACGAAGTACTGCGGGGGCCACTCCGACGTGATCGGTGGGGCGATCGTGACCCGTACGCCGGAGCTCGCCGAGCCGCTCGCCTTTCACCAAAACGCGGTGGGCGCGGTCGCCGGTCCGTTCGACGCCTGGCTCGTGCTGCGTGGGCTCAAGACGCTTGGCGTTCGGATGGAGCGACACAGCGACAACGCCGAACGGATCGCGGAGTTTCTGACGACGCGGCCCGAGGTGACCGAGGTGATCTACCCGGGGCTGCCCTCGCATCCGGGGCATGACGTCGCGGCGAAGCAGATGCGCCGCTTCGGAGGCATGGTGTCGTTCCGAGTACGGGGCGGCGAGCCGGTCGCGCTGGAGCTCGTCGGCGCGACTCGCGTGTTTACGCTCGCCGAGTCGCTCGGTGGCGTGGAGTCGCTGATCGAGCATCCGGGCCGGATGACCCATGCCTCGGTGGCGGCGTCGTCGCTCGAGGTGCCGGCCGACCTGATCCGACTGTCGGTCGGCATCGAGACGGTCGACGACCTCGTGGCCGACCTGGCGCAAGCGTTCGCCGCCGTGCGCGACGCGTGAGCCGACTGGTCGCTGCCGTCGACTTCGGGTCGACCTTCACCAAGGCGATGCTCGTCGACGTCGACGGCGGCGACTTGGTGGCGAAGGCCGAGCATCCGACGACGATCGAGACCGACGTGCTGGACGGCTGGGCCGCTTGTCGAGCGGCGTTGGCCGAGCGCGATCGGGGAGCCGTGACGGCGTCGGTCGTCGCGTGCTCGTCGGCTGGCGGCGGCCTGCGGATCGCGGTGGTCGGCCACGAGGAGCTGGTCACCGCAGAGGCAGGTCGCAGGGTGTCACTGTCCAGCGGCGGGACCGTCGTGCACGTCGGTGCCGGTGGCCTGGCCGACGGGGTCAATGAGCTGCGGGCGTCCCGACCGGATGTGGTGCTGCTGGTCGGCGGTACCGACGGCGGCAACGCGGCCGTGCTGCTCGGAGCCGCGAAGCGACTGGCCGACGCCGAGTGGCCCGGCCCGGTCGTCGTCGCGGGCAACTCCGACGTCGCCGGCGAGGTGGCCGAGTTGCTCGCCCTGGCCGGTGTCGACGTCGTGGTCGCGGACAACGTCGTACCCCGGATCGGCGTGCTTCGACCCGACTCGGCCCGGGCCGCGATCCGGGAGACGTTCTTGCGCCACGTCATCGGCGGCAAGCGCCTGTCGGCTTCGGCGGAGTTTCTCGACATGGTGCGAGGGCCGACGCCCGACGTCGTGCTGTCGGGTGTGGAGTTGCTCGCCGAGCAGGTCGGAGACGTCGCGGTCGTCGACGTGGGTGGGGCGACGACCGACGTCCATTCGGTGATCGCGCCCGATCCCGAGGACTCCGGTCTGGCCCGCGAGGTGGTGGCGTCGGCGCCGTTGACCCGCACGGTCGAGGGCGATCTCGGCATGCGATGGAGCGCACCGACGACGGTGGCTCGCGCGGCCGAGTCGGGGCTGGTCGACGACGCCGAGCGGTGGGCGGATGCCGCGGACCGGCGGTCCCGCGACCCCGGATGGCTGCCGCGCGACCCGTCCGACGTCGACGTCGACGACCTGCTCGCCTCGTCCGCGGCGGTGTTGGCATTGCGACGGCACGCCGGCCGGCAACGGGTGGTCTTCGGGCCGGACGGTCGGCTGGTCGAACGCGAGGGGGTCGACCTCCGCGAAGTGGGTCTGTTGATCGGGTCCGGCGGAGTCTTCCGGCACGCGCCGGGCGCTCGGGTGGCCGCGATCCTCGGCGGTTCGGTAGGCGATCACGTCGAGGGTGGTTGGCTGTTGCCTCGCGAGCCGCGGGTCGTGGTCGATCGGGAGTACGTCCTCGCCGCGGCCGGGCTGCTGCGCGCCGAGCATCCGGAGGTCGCAGCTGCCCTGGTCCACCTGCACCTGGCCACCTAGCCCCCAAACCCCCTTCGCGCCGAGATTGCGCGTCCCACCCGCTTCTTCGCGCCGAGATTGCGCGTCCCGCCCACTTCTTCGCGTCGAGATTGCAGCCGATCCGGCGCGGGCGGTCAGGACGCGCAATCTCGGCGCAAAGGTTGTGGGGTGTGGGGTGCTCGACTCGGGCTGTGGTTGCGTCCGGCCGCAGAGCCGTTGACGCAACCACAGCGCCGAGCACCTCGATCACTGACGGCAAGCAAAGGGCCCGATCGCGGGAGCATGTGACCGGGCCCAAGCCGCTCGTATCACGGGGGTGACCGAGCAATCGGATCTGAGTAGGGAGGGACAGCGCGGTCTCAGATCCTCACTTCGAACAACGAGGCGTCACGCCGGCGGTTACGGTTCGATTCAGAATTTGCCACAACTTTTCGGGCCAACTTGCCGTCGCGGGTCGGAGGGCGTGCAGTCTCGCCGCGAAATAGACTGCGGACACACCTGACGTCTCGGACGGGAGAGCCGGCGTGGAGCATCCGGATCACGATGTCGTCCTCGTGGTCGACTTCGGCGCGCAGTACGCCCAGTTGATCGCCCGCCGGGTACGGGAGGCCCGCGTCTACTCCGAGATCGTGCCGCACACCTGGTCGGTCGACCAGTTGCTGGCCAAGCGGCCCAAGGCGATCATCCTCTCGGGCGGACCGGAGTCGGTCTACGAGCCGGGCGCCCCGCGGATCGACCCGGCCCTCTTCGACGCCGACGTGCCGGTCTTCGGCATCTGCTACGGCTTCATGGCGATGGCCGCTGCCCTCGGCGGCGAGGTCAAGCACACCGGGATGCGTGAGTTCGGCCGTACGCAGGTCAGGGTGGCCGAGTCCGGAACGCTACTGGCCGGACTGCCGACCGAGCTTCGCACCTGGATGTCGCATGGCGACGAGGTCGTCGCGGCGCCGACCGGCTTCGTCGTCAACGCCTCGTCGCCGCGCGCCACCGTCGCCGCGTTCGAGCACGTGTCGCGGGGGCTGGCCGGAGTCCAATGGCACCCGGAGGTCATGCACACCGAGCACGGTCAAGCCGTCCTGGAGCGGTTCCTGCTCGACATCGCGGGCTGCCGGCCGACCTGGACGATGGTCAACATCGTCGAGGAGCAGGTCGACCGCATCCGTGCGCAGGTCGGCGACAAGCGCGCCATCTGCGGGCTGTCCGGCGGCGTCGACTCGGCGGTCGCGGCCGCCCTGGTCCAGCGGGCCATCGGCGACCGGCTGAGCTGCGTCTTCGTCGACCATGGGCTGCTCCGCCACGGCGAGGCCGAGCAGGTCGAGCGTGACTACGTCGCGGCCACCGGCGTCTCGCTGACGGTCGTCGACGCCGCGGACCGGTTCCTGACCGCACTCGCCGGTGTCACCGACCCGGAGCAGAAGCGCAAGATCGTCGGCCGCGAGTTCATCCGGGTCTTCGAGGCCGCCGAACGGCAGCTGATCGCCGACGTCGGGACGCACGGCGAGTCGGTCGAGTTCTTGGTGCAGGGCACGCTCTATCCCGACGTGGTCGAGTCCGGCGGGGGTGACGGCGCGGCCAACATCAAGAGCCACCACAACGTCGGTGGCCTGCCCGAAGACCTCGGCTTCGAGCTCGTCGAGCCGCTGCGGACCCTCTTCAAGGACGAGGTACGCGCAGTCGGCGAGCAGCTTGGCCTCCCGCCCGAGATCGTGTGGCGGCACCCGTTCCCCGGCCCGGGTCTCGCGATCCGGATCGTGGGCGCCGTCGACGCCGACCGGCTGCGCATTCTTCGGGCTGCCGATGCTGTCGCCCGCGACGAGATCACCCGGGCCGGCCTCGACCGCGACATCTGGCAGTTCCCCGTTGTTCTCTTGGCCGACATCCGTTCGGTCGGCGTCCAGGGCGACGGCCGGACGTACGGCAACCCGATCGTCCTACGCCCGGTGACCAGCGAGGACGCGATGACGGCCGACTGGGCACGGCTCCCGTACGACGTGCTCGAACAGATCTCGACTCGGATCACCAACGAGGTGTCCGAGGTCAATCGCGTCGTCGTCGACGTCACCAGCAAGCCGCCCGGCACCATCGAATGGGAGTGAGATCGAGGGTTGCGATCCTGAGCCGGTGACGGTCTATCGTGCGCGGCATGACCCAAACAAACGAAGCATCCTCGGGGTTGCTTGCATTGCCGGTGCTCGTGGTCGAGCAGAAGAAAAGAGTCCTCGACGTCAGCACGGACTACTCGTTATTCGACGAAGACGGCGACCGCGTCGGGCACGTACGCCAGGTCGACCAGGGCGCGGGCCAGAGGCTCCTGCGCTTCGTCTCGAGCTTCGACAAGTACCTGAAGTTCTCGTTCGAAGTCATCGATGCGTCGGGCGCCGTCCTGCTCCGGCTCACTAGGCCGGCCAAGGTCCTCAAGTCACGCCTCATCGTCGAGTCCGGCGCCGGCGTGGCGGTCGGCGAGATCGTCCAGACGAACATGCTCGGCAAGATCAACTTCGCGCTCGAGAGCGAGGGCGTTCTCGTCGGCGAGATGATGGGGCACAGCTGGCGCGACAAGAAATTCACGATCAAGGATCCGCAGGCCAATCGGGTCGGCGACATCTCGAAGCGCTGGGAGGGCCTGCGCGGCGTCTTTCACTCCGAGGACAAGTACGTCGTACGCCTGGAGCCCCACGCGCCGGAGCCGTTGCGTACGCTAGCCATCGCCGCGAGCGTCTGTCTCGACGTCGCGCTGCACCACGAAGAGCGCTAGAGAGGCCGGAGTTTGACCGTGCCGGGCGAGCCCCAGCCCAAGCGGCGACGGTCGTATGTCGTGACACTGGCGGTGCTCCTGCTCCTGATCGGTGGTG
The DNA here is from genome assembly GCA_035630615.1 of Nocardioidaceae bacterium. Classification (GTDB taxonomy): domain Bacteria; phylum Actinomycetota; class Actinomycetes; order Propionibacteriales; family Nocardioidaceae; genus DATFRX01. The sequence goes on along the minus strand of DASQKI010000043.1, from coordinate 83,804 downwards.
TGACGGCGACGATGGCTGTGATCGTCAGCCGTTCGGGTGGCGGAGACGGCGGCACTCGGGGGACGGTCCAGCGCCAGCCGGCGTCAGCAGCGTCCCGCGAGTCTCCCGCCGCCTCCACCCCCGCAGCCACGGCCAGTGCCTCACCCGTGGCGACTCCGTCGCCGGCCCTGTGGCCGGTCGAGCTGCGCCAACGGCTCAAGGTCTACGCCGTCTGCGCGGCCGATCCGACTACCGTCGTGCTCAAGTCCCGGCTCGATCTCGGCCTCACGCGCTGGTCGTACGACAGCGACGACCAGACGCGAGTGGCGCTGACGTCGTCCGGCATCGGCTCGGGCGAGGTCGTCGAGTCGTGCGGCGCCGGGCCGCTCGACCTGATCCGGTTGCGGCGCGAGCTGGTCGAGGGGGTCCAGCGCCGACTCGGCGCCCGGACCGTCGACATCGTGTGCTCGTCGGGTGGGCGGAACGCCCTCGACACGCTCCCGATCGGGTCGGACTTCGCGTGCAGCGTGTCCGCGGCGGCTGGCGAGGCGGTCGTCGTGCCCGGCACGATCACGGCCGCGGACCCGCACTTCCGACTGTCCTGGCCGACCGGCCGCGAGGCGACCGTCCTCGGTCCGGCCTGGCCCGGCACGCCGATCTCGATCGATCTCGGACCAGGCTTTCGGCGAGACGTGGCGATGGTCCAGCGGCGGCTCAACGAGCTCGGCTACGGCCCGCTGACCGTCGACGGAAGCTTCGGGCCGATGACCGAAGCGGCGGTGGTCGCGTTTCAGGCCGATCACGGCCTCGATGTCGACGGCATCGTCGGGCCATACACCTGGGCGGCCCTGTTCCAGTAGCTCGGTGGCGAGCCGGCAGACTGGGGGAATGCCTGAACCGCTGGATATCCTCGAGGCCGACGATCACGACGCCCGGCGCGCCAACATCGTGTCGACCTTGGTCGATGCGTTCGCCGATCTCATGGCGGCCGACCCGGCGGCGTTCCGGGTGAAGTTCCGCAAGATGGCGGCCGACCCGTACGCGTTCTATCGCGGCACCGCCTGCCTGTTCTTCGCCGATGTCGCGCGCCTGGACGATCCGTGGGCCGACGAGCGGACGAGTCGGATCTGGATCCAAGGCGACCTCCACGCCCAAAACTTCGGCACCTATATGGACGGTGCCGGCGTTCTCATCTTCGACGTCAACGACTTCGACGAGGCCTACCTCGGGCACTTCACGTGGGATCTGCAGCGCTTCGCCGCGAGCCTCGCCATGATCGGGTGGAGCAAGGCACTGCCCGACGGCGACCTCGATCGCATCGTGCGGTCCGCCACCGCGGCCTATCTCGACCAGGTACGCACGTTCGCGACCCGAGACGACGATGCCGAGTACGCGCTGACGCTCGACACGACCGACGGCATCGTCCGCCAGGTCCTGCAGGAGGCCCGCCTGCGCAGCCGCGACCAACTGCTCGGCCGGCTGACCGAGCTCGACGGCTACGACCGCCGCTTTCGCGACAGCGCCGGAGTGCGCCGGCTCGGCGACACCGAGCGGGCCGACGTGCTTGCCGCGTTCGCCGAGTACCTCGACACGATCCCGCAGGGCCGTCGGATGCCGGACCGTTCGTACGCGGTGAAGGATGTGGTGGGACGCAGCGGCTTCGGCATCGGGAGCGCCGGCCTGCCGGCCTACAGCGTGCTGATCGAGGGTCCCAACCAGGCTCTCGAAAACGACATCGTCCTCTCGATCAAGCAGGCCAACATCGCCGCCCCGTCGCGGGTCGTGCTCGACGATCGCATCGGGTCCTACTTCTCCCACCACGGTGAGCGCACCGTCGTCTCGCAGCGAGCGCTCCAGGCCCATGCCGATCCGCTGCTCGGCTTCACCGAGATCGACGGGGTCGGCTATGTCGTCTGTGAGGTCTCGCCGTACGAGACCGATCTCGACTGGAGTGAGCTGACCGAGCCGCGCGACATCAACGAGGTCATCGACTACCTCGGACGGGCCGTCGCCAAGGTGCACTGCGTCTCCGACTCGGACTCCGACCAGTCGCTCGTGACGTTCCAGACCGAGCAGGCGATCGAGGCGGTCACGTCGGGTCGCGAGGAGGAGTTCGCCGACTGGCTCTGTGGCTTCGCGCTCGGCTACGCCGAACTGGCCCGGACCGACCACCGGCTCTTCGTCGACGCCTTCCGCAACGGCGAGATCCCCGGGGTCAGCGCCGCCGTCTAGCGCTCGCGCCCCGCTGGCGGGACCGATATGGCGGGACGCGCCCGGCGTGTTGCGCCATCTGGGTCCTCTCAGGGGTGCTTGACGGCTTCGAGCGGCTGTGCCACAGTCTCTGTAATCGTTTACGGTAAACGATTACAGACCTGGCCCGCCGCCTCCTGGGAGCACCCGTGAGCTCCAGCCGACCGACTGTGCAGCGCGTCGCCGCGCACGCCGGCGTCTCGGTCGCGTCGGTCTCTCGCGTTCTCAACGGCCTCGCCACCAGCCCCGAGATGGTCGACAAGGTGCAGTCCGCGGCCGACGAGCTGGGCTACAGCCCCAACGCGATGGCCCGTTCGCTCAAGGTGCGTCGGACCGAGCAGTTGGCCTTCAGCGTCGCCGATGTCGGCAACCCGGTCTACGTCGACATGATGCGGGCGGTCGAGGCCGAGACCAGGGCCGAGGGCTACCGGCTGCTGCTGTCGTCGACCGGCCCCGACCCGGCCGAGGTGCTCAGCCTGCTGCGTGGCCTCGCGCACGGATACGCCGACGGGCTCATCCTCAGCCCGATCCGGGTGACCGACGAGATCATCGAGGCGCTGCACGCGATCTCCCTGCCGACGGTCGTCATCGGCCGCATCCCGCCGGACGTCCCGGTCGACAACGTACGTGCCAACTCAGCCGGCGGGGTCCGGATGGCCGTCGAGCATCTGTACGAGACCGGCCGCCGCCGCATCGGGTTCCTCAATGGCCCGACCGACACCGTCCCCGGCGTGGCGCGAGCGCGGGCCTTCGGGCGGGTCTGCGACCGGCTCGGCCTCCCGACCGACGACGCGCTGCTGGCCGAGGCGGACGACTTCACGATCGATGCCGGTCTCGACGCGGTCGGTGACCTGATCGCCCGAGGCGAGCCGGACGCCGTTCTCGGCGGCAACGACCTGCTCGCTGTCGCCACGATGCAGGCGCTCCGCGAGCGTGGTCACGCGGTGCCGGACGACGTGGCTGTTGTCGGCATGGACGACACCGAGCTCGCTACGGTCACCGCGCCGACTCTGACCAGCGTCTCGCTCGGGTCCACGCGGCGTGGACAGCTCGCGGCCCAGCTCCTTCTCGAGCGGCTGCGTGACCCCGACAGGGAGCCGCAGCGGGTCGCCGTGCAGCCGCGACTGCGGGTGCGCGACTCCTCTCGCGCGAGGTCGCGGTCATGAACGCCACTCGCGCCGAGATTGCGCGTCCTGACCGCCAGGCTGGGCGGTCTCGCTCAGGTCCGACGCCGCCGGACGGTCAAGACGCGCAATCTCGGCGCAAAGGGCCGCGGAGGCGGCGCAACGAGGCGCTGCCGTTGCTGTTGCCGGCGCTGCTCCCCGTCGCGTTGTTCAGCATGTTTCCGCTGGTGCAGGGGATCTATCTCGGGTTCACCGACTCGCGGGCCGGCCTCGATCAGGTCACCCACTTCACCGGCCTCGAAAACTACCGGGACCTGCTCGACAACGGGCTGTTCTGGGAGTCGTTCCGCATCGGTCTGGTCTGGGCGTTCTCGGTCACGATCCTGCAGTTCGTCGCGTCGCTCGGGCTGGCACTGCTGCTCAACCAGGACCTCAGGTTGCGCTGGCTGGCCCGCACTCTCGCCCTTGTTCCGTGGGCGATGCCACCGGTGGTCATCGCGATCATGTGGCGGATGATGTTCAACCCCAACTCGGGCCCGATCAACAGCTGGGTCCGAGGCCTGGGTTTTTCCGGCGACTTCAACCTGCTCGGCGACTTCAACACCGCGCTTCCGGCGGTCATCGTGGTGGGTGTCTGGGTCGGAATGCCGCAGACGACGATCACCCTGCTGGCCGGGCTGCAATCGATGGACTCCTCGATGCACGAGGCCGCCGAGGTCGACGGCGCCGGTGCCTTGCGGCGGCTGGTCCACGTGACACTGCCGTCACTGCGCCCGATCATCGCGGCGATCACGTCGCTCGACTTCATCTGGAACTTCAACCAGTTCGCGCTGGTCTACGTGCTCACCAGGGGCGGACCGGGCGGCGAGACGATGCTGCCGATGCTCTTCTCGTACAACGAAGCATTTCGCTACGGGCACTACGGGATGGCCGCCGCGATGGGCAACGTCATGGTCCTGATCATCGTGGCGATGCTCTTCTTCTACCTGCGCAATCGGCTGCGGGAGAACGCATGAGCGTACGAGCGCATCCCACTCGGACCCGGAGCCTGCAGTACGTCGCCCTCGCGGGCTACCTGATCTTCCTCGGCTTCCCCCTGCTGTGGATGCTGTCGACCGCGTTCAAGAGCAGCCAGGAGCTGGCCGACATCACGCCGCGGCTGATCCCGTCGGATCCGATCCTCGACAACTTCGGCGACGCGATCGACCGGGCCGACCTCGTCCATGCGGGTGCCAACAGCCTGCAGGTGGCGCTGGCGACGACGGTGCTCGTCATCGCGATGACGCTGCCGGCGGCGTACGGCCTGGTCCGGTACAAGACCTGGCTGCGGCCGGTGACGCTGAGCTGGATCCTGATCGGCCAGGTGTTTCCGGTGATCCTGGTCGCGATCCCGCTCTTCTTGATCCTCGACCAGTTCAGCCTGACCGACAGCCTGGTCGGCCTCACTATCGTGCACGCGGTGTACGCCCTGCCGTTCGGACTCTGGATGCTCCAGGGCTACATCACCGCGATCCCACGCGATGTCGAGGAGGCCGGAGCGGTCGACGGGGCCGGCCGACTGCGGATCCTGGTCAGCATCATCCTGCCGCTGTTGCGCCCGGGTGTCGTGGCGACCGCGTTGTTCACGTTCATCGCGTCGTGGAACGAGTTCTTCTTCGCTCTCGTACTCATCCAGGATCCCGACAAATACACGCTGCCGCGGACCCTCGTCCGCTTCGTCGGAGCATCCGACCAGGTGCAGCTCGGCCCGCTGGCCGCCGGGGCGCTGCTGGCCACCCTGCCCAGCCTCGTCTTCTTCCTACTCATCCAACGCCGTCTGACCGCCGGTCTGCTGAGCGGAGCGGTCAAGGGATAACCCCCGACTACGAAGGAGTTCCGATGAACGTCAAACACCTGGCGGGCGTAGCGCTTTTCGCGTGCCTGGTCGCCAGCTGTGCCACGTCGACCAACGAGTCCGACGACACCAGCGACAGCGGCGACTCCGAGGGCCCGGTGACGCTGCGCTTCAACAGCCTCGCCTTCCAGGAGCCGACGATCGAGGCCTCGAAGGCCATCGTCGACGCGTGGAATGCCGAGCATCCCGACATCCAGGTGGAATACGTACAAGGCAGCTGGGACTCGGTCCATGACCAGCTCGTGACGCAGTTGCAGACCGGCAAGGCGCCCGACATAATCCACGATGAGTCGGCCGACATCAGCGGCTTCGCCCGGCAGGGTTATCTCGCCGATCTGAGCCCGTACCTGTCCGACGAGGTCAAGGACGCCGTTCCCGAAGGCGTCTGGGACGCCGTCACCGTCGACGACAAGGTCATCGCCGCGCCGACGCTGCTGCAGTCGTACATGGTCTTCGCCAACACCGACCTGCTCCAACAGGCCGGCGTCGACATCCCCGCCGGCGAGACGTGGGCCTGGGACGACTTCCAGGCGGCGGCCGCCAAGGCAACGACGGACGACACGTACGGCGTGGCCTGGGGGCTGGCGGAGCCGACCGCGACCGTGACCAGCCTTGGCATGAATTTCGGCGCGACGTTCTTCGACGGCGAGGGCGACGACGCCGACATCACAGTCGGCGACCCCGAGCTCGCGCTGCCCGCGCGAATCCACGAGATGACCTACGACGACCAGTCGATCGACCCAACGTCGCTCACGCTGTCGGGCAGCGACGCGCTGCCGGGGTTCCTGCACGGCAAGTACGCGATGACCGTGCAGGGCAGCTATGTCGCGCAGCAACTCGTACAGGACGCGCCCGAGGACTTCCATTGGGCGGTGCTGCCGCCGCTGTCGGCCGAGAGCGCCGCGCAGGCGGCCAACCCGCAGACCTTGTCGGTGCCGGCGGAGAGCCCACACGTCGAGGAGGCGGCCGAGTTCATCGACTACTTCATGGCGGCGCAGAATCTGGCGAAGGTGGCCGAGGGCGACTGGCTGATCCCTGCGTCGTCGGAGGCCTCGGACGCCGTCGCGGCTGACACTGGCGGCGACAACGGCTGGAACGAGATCCTGAACAGCGGGGAGTATCTGACCAAGGCGCCGTTCCAGTCGGTCACCAACTATCCGCAGTGGGACGATCAGATCGCGACGCCGGCGCTGCAGAAGTACTTCGCCGACGAGATCAGCCTCGACGAACTGCAGGCCGAGCTCACCGACGGCTGGGCCGACGTCAGCGGCGGCTGAGTTGTCAGGCACATGTGGAGCCCTGGCATGAAATGCGCCTGACAACTGAGGCTGGGAAGGGAGCGACGCGTGAACCTGCTCGGGGACAAGGCGATCGGGTGCTTGGTCGGCGCCGGAGTCGGTGACGCCCTCGGCGGCGCGACCGAGGGCTGGACTCCGGAGCAGATCCGCGAGCGGTACGACGGATACGTCACCGGTGTGGTGCCGCCGTTCTTCCCCAACTGGCGCGAGGCGAGGCCGATCGCCCCGTACCACAAGGGAGACGGCCACATCACCGACGACACGTTGATGACCCAGGCGCTGGTCGAGGTGTACGCGAAGCGGCGCGACCATCTCGACGCGTACGCGATCGCCGAGGATCTGGTGCCGTTGCTCATCGAAGGCAAGCGCTGGGTGCCCGAGCTCGAGGCGGAGTCGTTGCTGCTGCATCGGCTGTTTCTCGCCGAGAAGTGGCTGGTGGCCCGACTGCACTACGGCCACGTCGACCCGCGGGAGGCCGGCGTCGGCAACATCGTCAACTGCGGGGCCACGATGTACGTCGCGCCGATCGGCATCGTCAACGCGAGCGACCCCGACCGGGCGTACGCGGAGGCGATCGACGTCGCCGGTGCGCATCAGTCGAGCTACGGACGCGAGGCCGCCGGTGTCTTCGCGGCGGCGGTGGCAGCTGCGATGACGCCAGGGGCATCGGCCGACGCGGTCGTCGAGGCCGCGCTGCGGACCGCACACGACGGCACCCGGGCCGCCATCGAAGCGGTCTGTGACGACGCCCGGTCGCACGAGTCGTGGCAGGACGCGCTGGCGCCGTTGCGCGAGTCCGTGGCGCCTTATGACACGGTCGGCCCGGACTATCGGGCGCCGGCCCTGGACGCGCGGCGGCCCAGCCGTACGAAGTCGATCGAGGAGCTGCCGATCGCGCTGGGTCTCGTCGTCGTCGCCGGCGGCGCCTACCGGGATGCGGTGTTGGGTGCGGTCAACTACGGCCGGGACGCCGACTCGATCGCGACCATGGCCGGCGCGATCTGCGGGGCGCTCGGCGGCCGCGACGTCGTGCCCGCGGAGTGGCATGAGCAGGTCGCCGAGGCCAGCCGGGTCGAACTCGAGTCGGCCGGGCATCTAATGGCCGAGGTGGCGGCCGAGATTATCGCGCGTGATGCAGACCGCGCGGGCGAGCTCGACCGGAGCCGGGCCGGACTGCTGGAGGAGCCGTGAGCGAGGAGGGAGCGTGAGCGAACTGACCTGGGTGCAGCTGCCGGACCTGGTGGCACACGAGCTGGTGGCGAGCGCCGACGAGGGCAAGGACGTCGCCGACATTCGGGCCCGATGGGCGGCCGCGGGCGGGGTCGTGGATGCGCCGGCTGCGGGCCGCGGTCCGGTCGGCGACGGCAGGCTCTGGACGCTCGCGGGGGAGTTGCTCGACGACCTCGCGGCGCTGCCTGCGGAGTCGGCGCTGGCGGCACAAGAGCCCACCGAGCTGACCGATATCGAGGCACTGGCCCCAGCCTTGAGCGCCGAGATTGCGCGTTCCGCCCGCCCGGGCTCGTCGGACCTCCGGGTTGAGTACGGGACGGGCGGGCAGAACGCGCAATCTCGGCGCCGATGGGGGCCGGATCGGTTGATGGGGGCGTGGCTCGGTCGGGCGGCCGGGTGCCTGCTCGGCAAGCCGGTCGAGAAGATCCCGCGCGAGGGCATCCGCGAGATCCTCCAGTCGCAAGACCGGTGGCCGCTGACGACGTGGTTCACCGCCAAGGACCTCCCCGACGAGGTCGCCCGGCGTTGGCCCTGGAACCGACGCAGTGCGGCGACCAGCCTGGCCGAGAACATCGCGGGCATGCCCGAGGACGACGACCTCAACTACGCCCTGATCGCCCTGTCGGTGTTGGAGCGACACGGCCCAGACTTCACGTCGCGCGATGTCGCGACCGAGTGGCTCGCCAGCCTGCCCGGCGGCCGCGTCTTCACAGCCGAGCGGATCGCCTATCGCAACCTGCTGCTCGGTATGGACCCGCCGGAGACAGCGACCTATCGCAACCCCTACCGGGAGTGGATCGGCGCCCAGATCAGGGGCGACGTATACGGCTGGGTCAACCCCGGCGATCCGGCGGCGGCGGCCCGCATGGCGTGGCGCGACGCGACGGTCAGCCACGTGCGCAGTGGCGTCTACGGCGCGATGTTCGTCGCGGCGATGTGCGCCTCGGCAGTCGTCGCCGACGGCGTCGACGAGGCGATCGAGGTCGGCCTGTCGGTGATCCCGCCGGAGAGTCGGTACGCGGCGGCCGTCCGCCGGGGTGTCGAGCTCGGTCGGGCCGACGCCGGCCCCGAGGCGGGCTTCGACGCGATCTACGTCGACTACGGCCACCTGCATTGGGTCCACGTGCTCAACAATGCGTGCCTCGTCGCCTACGCGCTGACACGCAGCCGGGGTGACTTCTCCGACGCGATCCGCTCGGTAGTGATGGGCGGCTGGGACACCGACTCCAACGGCGCCACGGTCGGCTCCGTCTGCGGCGCCCTCGCCGGCGCCCGCGCGCTGCCGCCCTCATGGGTGTCGCCACTGCGCAATCGACTGGCGTCGAGTGTGCCGGGCTTCGACGGCATCGGCTTCGACGCTCTGACCGACCGAACCCTGGCGGCGACGCGAGGGTGAGCGGGTTGGACGTGGTGGGGAGTTGGCCGGACGTGGTGGTGAGCGGGCCGGATGTTGTCGTGCTGGGCAGCGCCAATCTCGATGTGGTGTTCGCCGTGCCGACCATCCCAGCGCCGGGCGAGACCGTGTTGGCCGACGGGCAGGCGCGCCATCCCGGTGGCAAGGGACTCAACCAGGCCGTCGCGTCGTCGCGGGCCGGTGCGACGACGATGTTCCTTGGTGCTTTGGGCGACGACGCGGCGGGCGACTACCTGCTCGCGGCGCTTGTCGACTCGGGAGTCGACGCCGCGTCAGTACGCCGGGTCGCCGGACCGTCGGGTACGGCGTGGATCGCCGTCCAGACCGACGGGGACAACGCCATCGTGGTCGCGCCCGGCGCCAATGCCGCGCTGGAGTCACTCTCCGACGCCGAACGCTCGGCCATCGCCGATGCACGGGTGCTCGTGATGCAGCTCGAGATCCCGCTGTCGATCGTGGCGGAGGCCGCCGCCTGCGCCCGCGCAGCCGAGACGGTCGTCGTGCTCAATGCGGCTCCGGCGGGGGCGCTCGATCCGGATCTGCTGCGAGGCATCGACGTCGTCGTCGTCAACGAGCACGAGGGCCGGACACTCGGGGTTGGGCAGGACGCGCAATCTCGGCGCGAAAGGGGTGGGCGCGAAAGGGGCTCGGTGGTGACGACGCTCGGGGCGGCCGGCGCGAGATGGGTCGGTTCGGACGGCGTGGGTGAGGTGGCGGCGCCGCCTGCCGAGGTGGTCGACACGACAGGAGCCGGCGATACGTTCACCGGTGTCCTCGCGGCGAGTCTGGCGGCCGGGTCACCGCTGTCCGACGCGGTCGACCGGGCCGTCGTCGCAGCCACGATCAGCGTCGAGACCGAGGGCGCGGTCCCATCGATTCCCGACCGCGACCAGATCGCGCGGCGGATGGCGACCCGATGAGCGGTCGCATCCCCGACGAGCCGCCGCGCGATCCTTACGCTCCGCGGCCCATCGACCTGCCGACGCCGGTCCCTCTCGATCCGGCGGCCGACCTTGTCGAGCTCGACGAGGCCAAGATACTCGCGGCGCCGGACGACCCGGTCGACTGGCCGGCGTGGCGCGATGCCTTGCGGCGTTGGCGATCCGAGGCACGGGAGCGGATCGACTACGACGCCCGCCGCTATACGGGGGCGCCGTGGGTATCGCGCGTCTGGAACGTCGCCATGGTGTGGCTGTGGGACGAGGCCATCTACGACTGGGCTCCGTCCGATCGAGGGGGTGGCCGCTTCGACGTCGACCGACTGCTGGCCGCGTACGAGAGCTTCGGCGGACTCGACGCGGTCGTGCTCTGGCATGCGTACCCGGTCATCGGCATCGACCGGCGCAACCAGTTCGACTGGTATCGCGACGTCCCCGGTCTCGCCGAGCTGATCGACGATCTGCACCGGCGCGACCTCCGAGTGTTCGTCGACTACAACCCGTGGGACGTCGGCACCCGGCGCGCGGCCGGCTCGGACGCCGACGAGCTGGCCGACCTGGTCGCTGACATCGGCGCCGACGGCGTCTTCCTCGACACCCTCAAGGAGGGCGACCCCGACCTGCTCAAGCGGCTGACCGACCTCGAGCCACCGCCGGTGCTCGAGGGCGAGTCGCGGGTCCCGCTGATCCGGATCGCCGACCATCAGGCGTCGTGGGCCCAGTGGTTCGCCGACAGCGACGTGCCCGGCGTCTTGCGGGCCCGGTGGTTCGAGCAGCGGCACATGATGCACCACACGCGGCGCTGGCATCGCGATCACACCGAGGAGCTCCAGTCCGCCTGGATCAACGGCGCCGGCGTCCTGATCTGGGACGTCGTCTTCGGCGTCCGTGTCGACTGGTCAGAGCGCGACCTCGCCACCCTGCGCGCCATGCGCGTGGCTCACAAGGAGTACGGCGACCACCTTATCCACGGCGACTGGGAGCCCCTGACCGACCTCGCGCCGGAAGCCACGGCGGCCGGTGTCTACGCCTCCAGTTGGACCCTCGACGACTCGACCCTCTGGACGCTCGTCAACCGCTCCGACCAGGACTACGCCGGCCGGTTGCTGTCAGGCGCCGACGACGACGTGATCGTCCCGGCCCGAGGCATCGCTGCCGTCGTCTCCACTGGCGCCGAGATTACGCGTCTTGCCCACCCGGGGCATTCAGAGCCTCGTGCCCACTCCGGCTCAGGTGGGCAAGACGCGCAACCTCGGCGCGAGGGGGTGCGGGCGGCGCATGGCGATCCGGCTCCCGACTCGATCCGGATCTCACCAGGCCGTCGGACCCTCGCGTACTCCTATCGACAGCGCGAGACCGGGATGTACGAAGCGGCGCCCTACGTCGACGACTGGAAGCCCCTCCCGCCCCGGCTGCACCGCGTCCGGACCGACAGCCGCGATGTCGTCCTCGGCCCGGTCGCGGTCGACGCCGCCGAGGTGACCAACGCCGAGTTCGCGACGTTCGTGGACGCGACGGGCTACCCGCCACGCGTCGCCAACCGCTTCCTCGCGCACTGGGTCGCCGGTCGACCGGCGCCGGGCACAGAGGACGAGCCGGTCACCTACGTCGACATCGACGACGCCCGGGCGTACGCCGCCTGGCGTGGTGCCCGACTGCCGACGGAGGACGAGTGGCAGGTCGCCGCCGACGGCCCTGGGTGGCGCCGCCGCGAGCCGCTGGTGTGGTCGTGGACCGAGAGCGAGCACCGCGACGGCCGCACCCGATGGGTCATGCTCAAGGGCGGCTCGTGGTGGAGCGCCGAGGGGTCGGACTGGTACGTCGACGGCGGCCCGCGCGACCCCGAGTGGTCGGTGCGACTGCTGCTCACCGGTGGTGGGCTGGCTCGCTCCGAATGCATCGGCTTCCGCTGCGCCGTCGATCTCGAGGAGGATCCGGCATGAGCGGTCCGCTGCAAGGCGTGCGGGTCGTCGACGCGGCCACGCTGTTCGCCGGCCCGCTGACCGCGACCTACCTCGGCGACTTCGGCGCCGACGTCGTCAAGGTCGAGCACCCGAGCCGACCCGACGCGGCCCGCGGCCACGGCCCGAGCAAGGACGGCATTGGCCTGTGGTGGAAGACGCTCGGCCGCAACAAGCGCGCGATCACGCTCGACCTGAAGCATCCGGACGGCGCGGACACGATGCGGCGGCTGCTCACCGAGTCGGACGTGCTCATCGAAAACTTCCGGCCCGGCACCCTGGAGCGTTGGGGCATCGGGCCTGACGAATTGCTCGCGGTCAATCCCGGACTGGTCATCGCGCGCGTGACGGCCTTCGGCCAGGCCGGGCCGTACTCGTCGCGTCCCGGCTTCGGCACCGTCGCCGAGGCGATGAGCGGCTTCGCGGCGGTGACGGGCGAGCCGGACGGGCCGCCGACGCTGCCACCGTTCGGCCTGGCCGACGGCATCGCGGCGCTGGCGACGGCGTACGCGGTCATGGCCGCGCTCCGGCATCGCGACGCGACCGGCGAGGGGCAGGTCGTCGACCTCGCGATCATCGAGCCGATCCTGATGATGCTGGGAGCTCCGATCACGGCGTACGACCAGACCGGCTACGTGCAGCCGCGCACGGGCAACCGCTCGGTCAACAATGCGCCCCGCAACGTCTATCGCACCGCCGACGGCGACTGGCTCGCCGTGTCGACCAGCTCGCAAAGCATCGCCGAGCGGGTGCTGTGCATGGTCGGCCGAGACGATCTCGTGGCCAGGCCGTGGTTCGGGTCAGGTCGGGAGCGGGCCGAGCACGCCGACGAGCTCGACGAGGCGGTCGGCTCGTGGATCGCCGCCCGTCCGACGTCGGAGGTCGTCGAGGCGTTCGAGGCGGCGCAGGCCGCAGTGGGACGGGTCCACGACGTCCGCGGTGTGCTGGCCGATCCGCAGTACGACGCACTCGGCACGGCGCTGGCCGTCGACGACCCCGACCTCGGCCGGATGCTCATGCAAAACGTGCTGTTCCGGCTCTCGTCGACGCCCGGCGCGGTGCGTTGGACCGGCCGCCCGCACGGCGCCGACACCGACGATGTGCTCGCGGAGCTTGGCCTGTCCGCGGACGACATCGCCCGGCTGCGCAAGGACGGTGCGGTGTGAAAGTCACGGCGCTCTACGTGCCCGGCGACCGGCCGGACCGCTTCGACAAGGCGGCCGCGTCGGGTGCCGACACGGTGATCCTGGACCTCGAGGACGCGGTTGCACCGGCCCGTCGGGCCGAGGCCCGCGAGCAGGTGGCGAAATGGCTGGCCGGTGGGCCGGTGGTCGATGTGCAGGTGCGCATCGGATCACTCGACGACCTGGCGGCGCTGCCGGCCCGCGTGTCGATCCGGCTGCCCAAGGTCGAGTCGCCGAGCGATGTCGACGCGGTCGGGCAGCGCGACGTCCACGCGCTCATCGAGACCGCCCGCGGAGTCGAGCACGCCTACGCCATCGCCTCGCATCCGCGGGTCGCGACGATCGGACTCGGCGAGGCGGATCTGGCAGCAGACCTGGGCATCGCCGACGAGTCAGCGTTGGCGTGGATCCGAGTACGCGCGGTCGTCGCCGCTGGGGCCGCCGGCCTCCCGGCGCCGATGATGTCTGCGTACACCGACGTCGCGGACCTCGACGGTCTGGCGGCGTCGTGTGCGGTGGGTCGCTCCCTCGGCATGGTGGGTCGGACAGCGATTCATCCGCGTCAGGTGCCCGTGATCGCGGCGGCCTTCGCCCCGACCGATGCGGAGCGTGCCTGGGCCCAGGAGGTGCTCGCCGCCCTTGACGGTGCCGACGTCGGCGTGGCGGTGCTGCCGTCGGGGACCATGGTCGATGCGGCGATGGCGCGGCGAGCCCGGGGACTGCTGGCGCGGCGCTACCCGCCCACCAGCAGCTCGGCCGAGGCCTTGTCGACCGCCGACGGAGCGTAGGTCTGCAACAGCTTCGTCGGATTATCCAAAGCGTCGTAGGCGAACAGGTAGATCAGCAGGTCACCGTGTCGCGCCCAGACCACATCGACGTCGAGCTCCTGACCGCTGTCTGGATCTTCGAGATGGATCCGGTAGGCCATCGACTCCTCGCCGACGGCCGGGAAGGACAGCTCCGACACCGTGACGTCGAGTCCGCCGATCGTGTCGCCTTCGCAATCCGCGATGGCGTCTCGGAGGAGCTGGAATGCGTCCTCGCCGCGGCCCTCAGGCGCGAAGCCCACCTCCTCGCCGATGCTCGGCCCCACATCGACGTCCTCGGCGAACTGCACTTCCGCGTGCGGCATCTCGTCCGCGTCGAAGCCCAGCAGCTCCGCCAGTTTGATCCCACAGAGCTGGCTGTCGTCTTCGTCCTCTCCGTCGTCGGGTACCTCGGCCCATCCGGCCGGCATGTCGGCGATCGTGAGCAGGCCCGGCTGCAGCTGCTCCGCATCCGGCAGCTCTGGCAGCTCGGCCGCCGTGGCGTCGTCGGAGCTGTCCGACCCGGCAGCGGCGCCAGAGTCGTCATCGCCACCGCACGCACCGAGCAGCAGGACGGCGGCGAATGCGGCGGCCAACCATCGCGGTATTTGCATCGATAGTCCCCGTTTCGTCGCCGGCGCCCACGGTGCCGGTCCGAGTGACGGTACGGGAGGGTCCGTCATCCGAGCACGGGCCGAAGTACCCGAACCCAGTGGGTCGAGCAGCCCGCGATCCGCGCATCAGATGTGTTGCGAACGCATCAGATTTGATGCGCGGATCCGAGACGCGCCGAACCGACCACGCCTCAGTGCACGCCGTACAGCCGGGCCGTGATCTGCTCGGTCCGCGTGCCGTGCGAGTCGGTTGCCGTGATCCACAACGACACAACGCCGCCGGCGGCCGGGGTGTTGTCGACGAGCACGACCCACTGCCCGTCGCGCCGCTCGACGGTCGCATCGGTCCAGGCGTACTCCTCGAGTGGCGTGTCCTCACGCGGGTCGATGGCGTCGTAGCTCACCTTTGCCGAGAAGTCGGTGATCTCGCCGGGGTCGTAGCCGTCCTGGCCGTGGAAGGTCACGCGCACCGGGAAGCTCGGCTCCGCCGGGGCGAGGTTGAGCATGTCGACCGGAGCGTCGTAGCGCGGCAGTGCGATGGGCAACGCCGCGACCGCCACTCCCTCCGGCCGGCTGGTCCGGAACTCGAACCGGGTCTGTGTCGCCGCGCCGAACTCCCACGTCTGATAGCGACGCAGCCGGATGTGTCGCACCTCTAGCTGCAGGTCGGTGTCGCCGTCGCCGATGTCGGCCTGGCCGGACGGGAACGGGGTGTCGCCGATGAACTGTCCGTCCTGCCACAGCTCAAGCCCACCGACGTCGCCGAGACCGCCCACTGCGCGGCGTCCGGGGACGGTGTCCTGCCAGTCCGGGAAGGCGAATCCGACCAGCGAGCCTTGGCGTTCGGCGATCCGGGCCGGGCTGCCGTCGGCGTTGACCGCCATTGCCGTCATGGTCGGCAGCTTGAACCAGGTCGTCTCGCGATGCTGGCCGGCGCGAGGGGTACGCACCGGGTCGAACCAGGTCTCCGGGAACGTTCGGAAGTTGCCGCTGGAGGCGAGTTGCTGCCAGGCGAAGCCAGGGGTGTAGTACGCCGTGCGTGTGCCCGGCGCCGCGACCGGACTGTCGCCGGAGGTATAGAACGGCGACGTGCCGTCGTCGGCGACGATGCGCGACCAGTCCTCCGGCGTCGACGGGTTGCGTTGCGCGTACCAATGCTCGGTCACGCTCGCCAGTCCGGAGTCGGAGACGTCGTGCGACTGGTCGGAGGGCACCCGGCCGTCCGACGTTAATGCGAGGTTGTAGACGTACCCGCTGTCCTGGATCGGCACAGCCGGGTCGAACGCGCGTACGTAGCTGCCGAAGGTGAACTCGCCGTGCTCGGCCCGATCGCTCGGGGTCGCGTAGAAGCTGGCGCCCTCCGCGTATGCCGACGATCCGACGACCCAGCGGTCCCACGTGCGATGGATGCCGAGCGAACCCGACGCGATCTGCATCGGCCGGTCGCCGGAGGCCGTCACGCGACGGGCCGTCCGGGCGTCGAGGACCAGCGTCGTGTCGTCGGTGATCCGTCGCTCGGGGTCGCCGACGAAGGAGTACGAGACGCCGTCGGCGCCGACCGTGCGGATGAACGCGCCGACGAGGTAGCTGCCGACCCGCAGCCGCATGGTCAGGTCGGCCCCCCTGAGGAACTGGACCGTGCGGCTCGGCTGGTGCATGTCGGTGAAGTCGAGGGTGCCCGACGTCGCGGGGTTGCCGTTGCGGTCGATCGCCCGGATCGTGACGTCGACCGTCTTCGGCTCCAGCCAGTACCCGACGGCGGTCGTGACCCGTACGTCGTCGGCGCCGCGCGCCACGACCCGGGCGCCGATCTCGCCGTACGCCGTGTCGCGCAGCGGGGCCACGTTGCCGCGCGCGACGACACCGACGCTCGTCGACCCGCGGGCGGGGACGGTGATGGTGTAGTCACTCAGCCCGAGCAGGTACGACGGCACCGGATCACCGTCGGCGCCGGCGAGATCCCGAACGTCGAGCGTGAGGCGCACCGGTCGGTCCGAGTCGTTGGTGTAGGTGACCTCGCCCGTCGCCCGCTGGCCGAGATGGTGCGGCCACGGCAGCGATCCGATCGACACGCTCACGTCGCTGGTCACCGTGGCGTCGATCGCGCCGGGCGTCCACAGCTCGCCGGCGCCCAGGTCGTAGACGGTGCCGTCAGCGTCTGGCTTGACGGCGCCGACCAGGGCCGCCTCGACCTGTTGGGCGGTCCAGTCCGGATGGGCCTGGCGCACCAGTGCGGCCGCGCCGGCGACGTGCGGCGTCGCCATCGAGGTGCCGGACATCGCGATGTAGTGGATGCCGCCAGGGCTGTCGGCCTGAGCGCCGACGATACCGACCCCGGGCGCGGAGATGTCGGGCTTGATCCGATGGTCGCCGAGCACGGCGCCGCGGCTGGAGAAGTCGGCCGGCTGTCCGTCGGCGTCGACCGCGCCGACCGTGAGGACTCCGTCGGCGCAGCCTGGCGACGCCACGGTCTCCCGGATACCGTTGTTGCCCGCCGCGATGACGAACAGGGTCTCGGTCTGCGCCGACAGGTTCGTCGCCGCCTGTGCCATCGGGTCGGTGCAATCCGTCGGCTCCGACGAGCCGAGGCTCATGTTGACGACGTCGGCGCCCTGGTCGACGGCCCACTCCATGCCGTCGACGATCCACGACGTCTGGCCGCTGCCAAACCGGAGCACCTTGCCGACGAGCAGCTTGGCGCCCGGTGCCATGCCTGCCTTCGACGGGTCGGCGGCGCCGGTTCCGGCGATCGTCGACGCCACATGGGTGCCGTGGCCGCTGTCGTCTTCGGCCGAGCCGCTCCCGGTGAAGTCTTGGGCTGCCGCGATCTGGCCGGCGAGGTCCGGATGCTCCGAGTCGTAGCCGCCGTCGAGGACCGCGACGGTCGTCCCCGTGCCGTCGTACCCCCGGTCCCAGGCCTGGGGAGCGCCGGTCTGCTCGACGCCGGTGGCCGGATCCAGAGCGACCGCGGTCGACTCGACCTCGGCGTCGAGCCATACCTTGTCGACCCCGCCGGCCGAGCGGGCGCCGAACAACCGGGCGTAGGTCGCGCCGGCGTCGTCCTTGTCGACCGAGACGGCCGTCGCGTCGATCGACTCCAGGTCGGCCTCCACCGACATGCCGTCGGCCGACCGCGTCGTCGCAAGCTCGCCCTCCACGATCAGCGGCAGCGCGTCGACAGTGGCGTCGTCGTAGCCCTGCTCGATCAGTCCGGTCACGTTGAACAGCTCGACGTCGAGGCGGTCGGCGGCGAGGTCGTCCTCGGCCCGCGCCGGGATGACGTAGAGGTCGTCGCCGACCAGACGCGAGTAATACGGCGACTCCGAGGCGACCGCGGCCGACGGAGTGCCGTCGGCGCTCCGCGTGACGATGACCCGGTCTCCGGTGATCAGCGTGACGCTCGCGGCCGGCGCATTTGCGTCGTGCCGGCCGACCACGTCGGGAGTGCCGCCGCGTATCCACCCGCCCGAGTCGGCGTCTGGGCCGGCGAAGGCCGACCCGGTCGACAGGGATCCGACGACGGCGAGCGACATGAGCCCGCCGACGACCATGCGGATGCGTGCAGACATGGCAGCCCCTTGGGGAGATCGAGTGTCGGCACAAACCTGCCAATGTCCGGTACCGTGCGCAATGGCGGCTATGCGTCATGACGCGTTTTGGCCACCGCGTTCACTCCGTCCCGGTGGCGCAGAGGAGACAAGATGCTCGACGTGCTCGGACTCGATGACCTGGAGGAACGCGTCTATCGGCGGCTGGTGTCAGTGCCGTCGGAGTCGGTCGGCATGCTCGTGTCGACGCTCGCCGCCGAGACGTCCGCGCTCATGGCGGCACTCGAGAGGCTGGAAGACAAGGGCCTGGTCGCCCGGTCGATGGCGGCGCCCGAGCACTTCGTCGCGTCGCCGCCGGCGGTCGCGCTCGGGTCGCTGATCGTGCAGCGGCAGGAGGACGTACGCCGCGCGCAGGTCGAGCTCGCCGAGCTGACCGAGCAATATCGGGGGTCGGCGGCCGAGCGAACCGTCAACGACGTCGTCGACGTGGTGCAAGGGCCGCAGGCGGTCGCGCAGCGCTTCGGCCAGCTGCAGCGCGGCGCGCGTCGTCAGGTGCAGGCCTTGGTCAAGTCGCAGATCGCTGTCGTGTCGCCCGAGGACAACGACCAGGAAGACGTGGCCCTGAGTCGCGGCGTCACCTACGAGGTCGTTTTGGAGCGGTCCGCCTTCGACCGCCCGGGCTTCGCCGACCTGGTTCAGGAGTCGGTCGCGGCCGGTGAGCAGCTTCGGGTGATCGGCGAGGTGCCGCTGCGCATGATGGTCGCCGACCGCCATCTCGGTCTGCTGCCGCTTCAGGAAGCCACCGACGATCGGGGCGCCGGCGCGCTTCTGGTGCATCCGAGTGGGCTGCTCGACGCGATGCTGGCGCTTTTCGACCTGGTATGGGTGCAGGCGAGTCCCTTGGTGATGTCGGGCTCCAAGCCCCACATCGACGACGATGCCGCCGATCGCATCGACGACACCGACGCTCGGGTGCTGGCACTCCTGCTCGCCGGACTCACCGACCACGCGATCGGCAGCCAGCTGGGCGTCTCGTTGCGTACGGTGCAGCGCCGCGTCCACCGGCTGATGGACCGTACCCGGACGACGACCCGGTTCCAGCTCGGCCACGAGGCGACCCGGCGCGGCTGGCTCGCCACCGGATGACGGCCGCCGGCACTCAGGCTTCGGCTCGGGCGTCCACGATCGGCTTGGCGTAAAACTCGAGGGCCCGGCGCGTCTTCGGCTCCTGGGCACCGGACGCCGACAGTCCGTGGATCCGCAAGAAGCCCGTCGACTCGTTGAAGACCTCGAAGGCGTTGTGCGGCGTTGCCTTGGTCGAGATCTCGACGAGCGGCACCTCACCGGGATAGTGCCATTGCTCGATCGTGAGCCGGCGCTTCAGTCCGCGAGGCGTGAACTTCAAGAACACGACGAGGATCGGGCCCAACGGCACCAGGTCGTCCCAGCCCGGTTCGGTGGACCCGCGGGTCGCGAAGAACGAACGCTGCTCCTTGGTGAAGAGCCGCTTCAACGGTCGCTCGCCTCGCAGCGCCTCCTGAACGGCGTCGCTCGGGCGGGTGCCCTTGAGCGACGCCGACACGACGTACGACCCGCGGGTGACGTCCATCTCGATCTTGAGGTTTCTCGACGATCGCACGTCGGCTGGCAGCTCGTTGGGTATCGCCGGCCGAAGCTTCACCGCGGTGTCGGCGTCGGCTCCCTGCGTCCGTCTGGCTCGCAGCACCCAGCCGCTCTTGAACAGGTCGAGATCGGGAGTGTCGAAGAAATAGACCTGCCGGAGCTTGCCGCGCAGTGGGTCGAGGTCGAGCGCGGACATGGCCATGCGCTGGTCGGCCGGCACGGTCATCTTCAGCTCGACGCTGCGCACTTCGGCCATGTCGGTCATCATGTGGATCAACTGGTCGCGGGTCAGCGTCGCCGCTCCGCTGGGCTGGTTGTCGTCGTCGTCGGACATGTGCACTCCCAGCGTCCGTCGGCTCGGCGGTAGCCTCAGGGCCGCGCTTCCATGCTGGAGAGTTGGAGGGAGCCTTCGCATCCCCCGCGTCGGGTGACCTAGTCAGGCGGGCAGCGCGAGACGCTCTTCCAGGTCGTCTGCGATATACCGGACGTAGTCGGGAGCCAGGTGGTCGTCGTCGCCGTACACCGCCATGCCGTCCACGACGGTCGGACAGCGGCCGTGGACGCAGAACAGGCCGTGAAGGCGAACTTGTCGCACCCCGGTATCGGCGATCCCGCGGCGTACGAGTCGGTTGCTCTCGGTCACCCGTGCGGACGGCTCGACGGTGCAGTCGGCGGCAGAGTTGTCGAGATCGGACAAGCAGTCGGCCGGGTTCCAGGGCAGCCGGTTGGCGTCTTGGAGGAAGCGGACTTTCGGCGCGATCTCGACCAGCTCCGTCGCCAGCGAGCGCGCGCCGGCCCGCCAGGTGCCTCGCGCCTCGCCGGGCGGCAGCAGGTCGCCGGTCGTCTCCTCGGCGCTCTTGATCACTGATGCGCTCCCGACCAGGATCACGTCGGGCTCAGCCTGACGGACCTGATCGAGGGCCGGCAGCCACATGAGCACGTGGGAGTCGCCGAGCACGACTATCCGTCGCTCGCTGCCGACGTCGCCGATCGGGCAGATGTCATGCGACAGCTCAGTCTCCGACGCCCCGCAGCTCGTGTCATCCAGCCATGGTCCGATCGTCTCCGCGAGGTTGTCGACCGGCGTTTGCGGAATGTCGAGCGTCGCCCGATCCACGGAGTCCGCGAGTGCGTCGTGGACCGGATCGCCGGTGCGCGGCACTCGCTGCGAGAGCGACAGTACGGACAGGTCGACCTCGGCGGCCGCGGCGGCGACCAGATCTCGCTGGTAGCCGATGTAGGTGTGCGAGCAGACGTTGACCACCACCAGGCTCCCGACCGCGACCGGCACATCAACAGCGCGAGCTTGGGTCGCAGCGACAACGTCTGTGCCCGCCTGATCGGGTTCTCGAGCAGCTCGTAGCTGATCCACGCCAGCATGAGGGCCCCGCCGATCAGCGCGACCCTGGTGGTCAGGTCGAGACTGTGCCCTACGTACGCCTGCCCGAGGATCAGGAACGGCCAATGCCAGAGGTAGAAGCCGTACGAGACATCACCGATCCATCGCAGTGGCTGCTTGCCGAGCAGTCGCACGACAGCGGGTCTCGTCGCTTCCGTGCTGCCGCTCCCGGCTGCGATCAGAGCCACGGTGCCGAGGACGGGTAGCAGCATGTGATAGCCGGGGACCGGGGTCGCCTCCGTGAAGGTGAACCCGGCCGTGAGCACCATGCCCAATCCGACCGCCGCGACGAGGCTCCGCAGGCGCTTGGACAGCCGCGGAAGCGACTGGCCGAAGAAGGCCAGCAGGGCGCCGGCGCCGAGCTCCCAGCAGCGAGCCGGGGTCGAGAAGTACGCGGCGGCCGGGTGGGTCTGCGTCTGCGCGATCGACCACACCAACGAGAGCACGGAGAGGACGGCGACCGCGATGGCTAGGGCCGGAACGCGGCGACGAACCGTGGACGGAGACCGGCGGGCTCCGACAATCAACGCGCCGACGATGAGCGCCGGCCAGACGAGGTAGAACTGCTCCTCGACCGCGAGGGACCAATAGTGCTGGACCGGCGACGGCGGCTGATTGGCCGCGAAATAGTCCGTCCGGGCGTCGCCGAAGTGAATGTTCGCGGCGAACAGTGCGGACCACGCGACGTCCTTCAGGATCGCTTCGGCCCGGACATACGGCACGATGACGGTGGCGGCGATCGCCGTACCGATCAGGGCCAGCGTCGCGGCCGGCAGGATTCGCCGGGCCCGCTTGGCGTAGAAGCCAACCAGCGACAGCGACCCCCGTCGGGTCGCTTCGTGCAAGAGGATCGACGTGATGAGGAAGCCGGACAAGACGAAGAACACGTCGACTCCGACATACCCGCCGGTCACGCCCAACAACCCGGCATGGCCGAGTACGACGAAGAGCACCGCGAGCGCCCGAAGACCCTGAATGTCGGCGCGGCTCGTCATCGCCGGCAGTGGTCCGGCGGCTCGGTGGCGCGTCAGCGGCATGGCTCCCCCATCTCAAACGTCTCACCCCCGGTTCTCGTGAGACCAGGCGGAGCCGCGGTGAGGTTGCCCGTCGCGCCGAGCGTGTGCATCCGCTCACGCTTCGTTGGGTCTTAATGCCCTAGCGTGACCGGCACGTCGGGGCGCTAGGCGACGGTGACGGGGGCCGCGGCTCGGTTGGACGTCGCCGGGATGGTGCGGCCGAGCCAGCCGATGACCGCGGTCGCCGCGAGCGAGCACGCCGCCACCACCGCCCACGGCAGCCAGGACGCGACGGCGAACAGCGCCACGACCGCGGGCGCCACCGCCTGCGCGGTCGTGAACGCGTACTGGTAGGTCGACATGTACCCCGCCCGTCTCTGCGTCGGCGGCAGCGCCTCCGACAAGGCGCCCGCGATCGGAAAGAACGCCAAGCCGGCCGCGACCCGCAACACGCCGATGGCGAACGCGTACGGGATCAGCCAGCCGGCCGGGATCCAGAGCATCGCCATCATGAGGATTCCCCACACGGCGTAGGTGGCAGCGGCGGACTGCATCGAACGAGTCCGCCGAACGCCGCGAAGTGCGTCGACCACGCGGACACCGCCGAGGCTCACCATTGCCGTGCCGGTGGCCAGCAAGGCGCCGGGCAGCCAGGCCGGACCGTCGACGACCTCGATGACGAAGATCGGCATGCCCACCAGGGCGAAGTCGGCCAGGTCGACCAGGCAGACGGCCGCCATCAGCGCGAGGTACGGCCGGTCTCGAAGCACCGTCAAAGGCCCGACGCGGTGGGCGGTCTCGTGGTCGACCGGCTCGGTCGTGACGAGCGTCGCAAGGAGCACGGCGGCGACGACGAAGGTCGCGGCGTCGAGTCCGACCAGCCATCGCAGCGCCGTGTCGGAGCCCCAGCTGAGCAGCAGCGCCCCGGTCAGCGTGCCGAGTCCGAAGGAGCCGGCGCGGACCATCTGGATCAGCGCGAACGGGCGCTCCTTCGCGGTGTCGGTGCTCACGTCGGCGACGAGGACGAAGACCGAGCAGTAGAAGAGCTGCGTGCCCGCCGCCAGCAGCGCGGCCGCGACGAAGACCCCGACGGCGTCGCCGGCGAGGAGGTACGCGAGCGCACCGCTGGCCTGCAGCAGTTGCGACGTCACGACCACGGCGCGCGGTCCGAGGCGGTGGGTCAGGCGCCCGGCGATCGGCGGCACCGCGAAACCCAGCACCGAGGCCGCCGCGACCACGGTGCCGGCCGTGTCGACGGCCAGGTCGACGACGCGCGTGGCGTACACCAGGGCAAGCGGCAGAAACAGCCCGGAGCCGTAGTTGTCGATGGCGAGACCGGCGACCAACGCGAACCGCGACCGGTCCAGCCGTGGCCAATTCGGTCGCGTCACCCCCCGATCCTCGCAAACGTCCTGCATTCTGGGGGTTGGAACCCCACCGATTGCCGACGTTGTCGAGGCGACCATGGACGCTCCCGAGCCGGCTGCCGTGCTCGCCGCGTTCAGGATTCCTGGGCCGGCGGTCGACATGTCCGAGGTGTCCGGCGCCTGGTCCAACCGGGTCTTCCGGCTGACGACGGCCCGCAGCCGCTATGCCGTCAAGCAGATACTCAACCCCTGGGGCGACGCCGGCTGGCAGGCGTGGCTCGACGTCGCGTGGCAGTTCGAGCGGCGGGCGTACGAAGCCGGCGTCGAGATGCCGCAGCCAATTCCGAACCCGGCGGACGGGAGTTGCCTGGCGTGGGTCGAGGCGTCGAACGGTCGTCCGGTTCCGGTCCGCCTGCACCGCTGGGTCGACGGCGCCGCCCTGGGATCGGAGCCGGTCGACCGGGCGACCGCGCAATGGGCTGGCCGGGTCCTCGCCGTGCTGCACGGGCTGCAGTTCCAGCCGGCCGAGCGTTCGGTGTTCCCAGCTCTTCATACCGGGACGGCCGACACGTGGCCGGACCTGATCCGCGCCTCGGTGGACGCTCGCTCCCCCTGGGCAGGCCTGCTCGTCGAGGCGGAGCCCGCGGTCGGAGTGATCGCCGACCTGGTCCGCGATGCCGAGCTGCCGGAAGGGCCGGATCCGATGAGCCATGCCGACTTCGATCAGAAGAACATCGTCCGCTCGCCCCGCGGGCCGGTGCTGTGCGACTGGGATGTCGCGGCGCCGGTAGTGCCGCGCCAGGAGTTGGCCGAGGCGGCGATGTCGATGGCGAGCTGGAAGCGCGTCCACATCGCCCGCATCGTCGTCGCGTCGTACGAGGCCATCGCCGGACGCCGAGTCAAGGTCGAGCCCGCCGACCTCGGTCCGGCGATGATGCGCAGCCTGGACTGGATCCGGTTCAACGTCGAGCGGGCAATCGGCACTCGGCCGGCCAGTCCGCACGAGCGGGCCGCGAGCTCGAGCTTGGTTCCGAGTCTGCTGCAGCAGCTTCCGAACCAGGCGTACGTCGCGCAGCGGGTCGCCGACCTCCTCGGTGCCGCCTGAACGTGTCGTCGGTCAGTCGGCGACCAGCACCGCGACGCCGCGCGGTGCGAGACGGACCGCGTCGGACGGTGGGCCGTCGATAAGGGCGTCGCGCATCGGCGACGGCAGCGGCACGGAGACCTCGGTCGGCCCATGGTTGAGCAGGATGGTGTACGCGACGCCGCCGGGTGTCTCGCGGACGCGTGCGTAGACCTGCTCCGGAAGCTCCGGCAGCACCGGGTCGACCTCGGCCGTCAGGCGTGCCCGATCGAGTAGGCGCCGCATCGTCGACGGGTCCGGCCGGGTGCCGACGTAGTAGGCCGTGCCTCGACCGAACTCGTGCTGGGTCACCGCGGGGCCGCCGGCGAGCTCACCGGTCGCGAAGCTCGCCACGACGTCGGCGCCCTCGAGCCGGATGTCCTCCGACCACGTGGCGGCATCGCCGGTCAGATCGCCGACGAGACGGACCGAGTCGCCTTCGGCCAGCGGCCAAAACTCCTCGACGCGCAACCCCAGCAGCTGCCGAAACGGTGCTGGATAGCCGCCGAGATGGATCCGATCGGACCCGTCGACGATGCCGGAGAAGCACGACATCAGCAGGGTGCCGCCGCCCTCGACGTACGCGGCGATGTTGGCGGCAGCTGCCTGGTCGACGAGGTAGAGGTTGGGCACGACGACGAGCCGGTACGCCGAGAGATCGGCCGTCGGCGGCACGATGTCGCACGCGACGCCCGCGTCGTAGAGCGGGGCGTAGTGCGCGTGCAGCACGTCGATCAGGCGCTCGGGCGAGCACGGATGCGAGTCGAGCTCGAACGCCCACCAGTTCGACCAGTCGAGGACGATCGCCACGTCGGCTCGGCGCGGAATCGATCCGACGAGCGCCGGCGCCGCCGCGAGCGACTGGCCGAGCTCCCGTACCTCGCGAAACACCCGGGTGTCCTCACCGCCGTGCGGAACCATCGCCGAGTGGAACTTCTCGGCACCGCCACGCGACTGCCGCCACTGGAAGAACATGACGGCGTCGGCGCCGTGGGCGACGGCCTGCCAGCTCCACAGCGACATGACACCCGGCGGCTTCGGGCCGTTGACCGGCCGCCAGTTGACCGCGCTCGGCGCCTGCTCCAACAGCAGCCACGGCTCGCCGTCGCGCAGGCCACGCATGGTGTCGTAGCCGAGCGCCGCTCGCACGGCAGCCTCCGGATCGTGCGGGTTCGGGTACGAGTCGTAGCTGACGACATCGAGCTGCGGCCCCCACGCGAACAGGTCGAGCGACTTGCCGGGCGGCTCGAAGAATGGCACGAAATTCGTCGTCACCGGCACGTCGGGAGTGCGTCGCCGGAGCACCTCCTTTTCGGCCCGGAAGCAGTCGAGCAGCTCGTCGGAGCTGAACCGGGCGTAGTCGAGTTGCTGTGCCGGGTTCGGAAACGTCGGCGCCGTTCGGGGCGGCTGTACCTCGTCGAACGACGCATAATGCTGCGACCAGAACGCCGTCGACCATGCGTCGTTGAGCGTCTCGACGTCGCCGTAGCGAGCGCGTAACCAGTCTCGAAACGACGCGGCGGAGACGTCGCAATAGCACGCGGCCACGTGACAGCCGTACTCGTTGCCGATATGCCACAGCGCCAGTGACGGATGGTCGCCGTAACGGTTGGCGACCTCCTCGACGAGCCGGACGGCGTGGTCGCGATAGATCGGGCTCGACGGGCAATAGTGCTGCCGGCCGCCCGGCCAGAGCCGAGTGCCGTCGGCGCGCGTCGGCAGCGTCTCGGGGTGGCGGGCGGCGAGCCACGGCGGTGGCGAGGCCGTCATCGTCGCGAGACACGCCGACACGTCAGCGTCGGCGAGCACGTCCAGCACCTTGTCGAACACCGTGAAGTCGAAGGCCCTCGGCTTCGGCTCGACCACGGCCCAACCGAAGATGCCGACGCTGACCATCGACACCCCGGCCGCCCGCATGAGCCGGGCGTCGTCGGTCCACACGTCCTCCGGCCACTGCTCCGGGTTGTAGTCGCCCCCGTAGCCGATCCGGCCGATCCGCTCGCGTAGCCGCTCCATCCGCTCGTCGCTCACCGTGGGCTCCTCACATCGCTCCGCCCGGAGGTACTCCAGACGGCATGGTGTCACTCCGTTGCGGACGTCGACGCGACGCCCGACGTGAGACGATGCGGCTCGGGAGGTGTACGGGTGAGTCGCAAGCCGATCTTTCGCGAGGCCCAGGTCCGGTTGCGTGACTTCATCCGGGCCGAGGGACTGACGCCGGGGGATCGGCTGCCGCCCGAGGCGACGCTCGCCTCCGAGCTCGGCGTGAGCCGGATGTCGCTGCGTGAGGCGACCCGGAGCCTTCAGACGCTCGGGGTCATCGAGGCCCGGCACGGCAACGGCCTCTACGTCTCGGAGTTTTCGTTTCGCCCCGTCGTCGAGCAGCTTCCGTACGGGCTCGCGTCGCATGGTCTCGCGCTCGCCGAAGTGCTGACCGCGCGGGAGGCGATGGAGGTCGGGCTGATGCCCGCGGTCGCCCGGCTCGACGTTCGTGACGACCTCGAGACGTGTGCCGAGCTGGCTCGCGAGATGACCGCTCTCGAACATGCCGGCGGGTCGATCGTCGATGTCGACCGGCGGTTTCACCTCCAGCTCTACAAGGGTCTCGGCAACGCGTTGGTCGACAACCTCATCGAGCTGTTCTGGGAGCTATTCGTCCGGCTCGGAGACGCCCTCCCGGACCCGGCCGACGGCGGTCGCGGCGCGCGGCACCTGGCGATCGTGACGGCGCTGCGGGCCGGCGACGCGGAGGCCGGGATCGAGGCGATGCGCGAGCACTTCGACGACGTACGGGCGCGGGCGGCGACGCTACGGGCCGAGGGCTGACCGTACCGACGTGAGCGCGTGGGCGAATCCTCCCCGCTGGTGCACAATGGGGCGGTGAACGACGGGAGTGCCGCGGGTGGGACCGGCGGAGATCGGTCGCCGTCCGGCCTGCAGTCGATCGGCCTGTGGCTGATGGCGGTGGGCATCCTGCTCGTCGGTTACAGCGTTTGGGAGACGTGGGGCACCGACCTCCTCGCGAAA
Source organism: Nocardioidaceae bacterium (assembly GCA_035630615.1). Classification (GTDB taxonomy): domain Bacteria; phylum Actinomycetota; class Actinomycetes; order Propionibacteriales; family Nocardioidaceae; genus DATFRX01. Next base: position 56,009 of record DASQKI010000043.1, on the reverse strand, counting down.
TATCAGCAGCACGAGACGGTCGACGATCTCCTCGACGCGTGGCGTGACCCGGCCAGTCCGGTGCCCGACGGTGCCGTCGCCCTGTTGCGGGTGCCCGCGTTCGGCGACGACTTTGTCGTGCCTGTCATCGACGGCATCACCGAGGACGATCTCGCGCGCGGTGTCGGCCACTATCCGCAGACGGCCGGGCCGGGTGAGGTCGGCAACTTTGCCGTGGCGGGGCACCGGGTGACGCACGGCGAGCCGTTCCGGCATTTCCCGCGGCTGGAGCCCGGCGACACCGTCGAGGTCGAGACGGCGGACGCGATCTACACCTACGCGCTCGACAACGACGCCGGTCATCTCGTCGTGCAGCCCTACGACGGGTGGGTGCTCGAGCCGGTGCCGCCCGGTACCCGCTACGATGAGGGCGACGACGAGCCGGGCCAGGCGATCATCACCCTGACGACCTGCGGCGCGCTAGTGCACACCAGCGACCGGATGGTTGCCTTCGGTCATCTCGTCAGCACCGACGACAAGTAGCCGCTCACCTCGGCGCTAGGCGTGGCGGCGTCGGAGGGCGAGGCAGCCGCCCAACCCCAGCGCGAGCAGTCCGACGAGCCCGGCGCGGGCCGGCCACGCCGAGGCGCCGGTGTCGGCCAGCGGCGGCGCGGTCTCGTCGTCGCCCGGCGGCGACTCTCCCGGCGGTGGGTTGTGGTCCTGCCCCGGCGGTGGTCGATTGATCGGCACGGTGACGACCTCCTGCGAGCAGGAGGCGCTGGCCAGCGTGATCGAGCCGCGGAGCTCCAGCAGCGGGTTGAGGTCGGGCAGCTGGTCGGTCGGAATCTGAGCCAGGACGTCGTCGAGCGTGTCGTATAGCTGCTGTCCGGTGAGCGACGGGATCGGGGCCTTCGGCAGTCCCGCGTCCTCACCGGCCTTCTTGAGATCCATGAGGGTCTGCTGGACGACGCCGTCGAACGCCGCCATCGCCTCGGGAATGTCTTGCAGGACGTCGGCGTCGAGATTTGTCTGGAGGTCGATCACCAGGTTGGAGACCTCGCCGTAGGTCGCGTCGTCGGTGACCTGGTCGTTCCACGTGATGGTCCCGACGCCGGGGATCGGCGTGGCGGTGTTGGGCTGGAGGTCGAGTCGGCCCTGCAGCGGTGTCTGACCGCTGGCCGTTGCGAGCGGCGCGCTGAGGCTGATCCCGTCACCGTTGCCGGAGCAGCGGGCGACGATGTTGTCAAAGGTGACCGCTCCGCCTCCGATGTCGAGGTGCCCGATCTCGGCCTCGCTGACCACGCGGGTGCCGATCTTGGTCGACGACGCGCGCAGCATGCCGCCGTCGAGCAGCGGGTTGGACGGGACCGCGCCGAGCTCGTCGACGCCGCGATATTGCGTATGGCCCATCTGCGTAGGCAGCCCGAGCGCGGCCGGCGACAGGTTGATCGTCATCTCGTCGGGCCGTGGGATCGCGTTGAACGGCGCGGGGAATGCCTGATCGGCCGGGAAGAGCGTCAGACTCAGGCCCGACGTCGTGAGCGCTGTGGCTTCGCCGGCGTACTCCGTCTTGGTGTTGGGCGAGTCGGCGGTGGCGAGATCGGGGACGGCGGCGACGAGAACGACGACGCTCCCTGCGGCGAACGCCCGCATTCCCGCACGAATCGAACGGCGTGTCATGACTCGGGTCCTCCCACTTGGCGCCCTCACACCGGCAAACGAGGACGCACCACCGAAGGTTACGCTCTAGTAACCTTATCGGGCTATGTCACCTCACGGTCGGGTTGTCTGCGTCGCGGCGACCGGTGAGACTGCGATGCCATGACCCACGAACCGACGCTCTCCTGGTTCAACGGGCTGTCCGACGCCGAGGCGGTACGCGCACTGCGCGGCTGCTGCGCATCGGTGCACTGGGCCGAGCGGATCGCGTCCGGGCGGCCGTACGAGCGGGCCGACGACCTGTACGCGGCGGCCGACGCGACCCTGGCCACCCTGGCCGAGGCTGACATCGACGAGGCGCTGGCCGCTCACCCTCGGATCGGCGACCGCCCGACCGGTGCCGACTCTCGTCGAGAGCAGGCAGGCGTCGCCGGCGCGTCCGAGCAGACCCTCGCCGACCTGGCAGCCGCCAACCGTGCGTACGAGGCGCGCTTCGGCCACGTCTACTTGGTGTGTGCCACCGGCAAGAGCGCCGACGAGCTGCTCGACATCGCCCGGTCGCGGCTGTCCAACGACCCGGCGACCGAGCGTCGGGTGCTGCGTGCCGAGTTAGCCAAGATCAACCACATCCGCCTGACCCGACTCCTAGGGGGTAGCTCATGAGCACAGTCACGACCCATGTCCTCGACAGCGCGCGGGGGCGGCCCGCGTCGGGTGTCGGCGTCCGATTGGAGTCCGCCGACGGGGCCGAGATCGCGGCCGGTCGCACCGACGCCGACGGGCGGATCGCCGACCTCGGGCCGTCCGACCTGGCGGCCGGCGCGTACCGCCTCGTCTTCAATACCGGCGGCTATTTCGCTGCGACGGGGCGGCCCGTGTTTTACCCCGAAGTCGTCATCGTGTTCGCGATCGGCGATCCGTTCGAGCACTACCACGTGCCGCTGCTGCTGGCGCCGTTCGCGTACTCGACTTATCGAGGGAGCTGAGACATGGGCATCGTGTTGGGACGCAACCAGTACGGCAAGGCCGAGTGTCGCGTGGTCAGGGTGGTGCGCGACGAGGCGCGGCACGAGTTGCGCGACGTCAACGTGTCGACGTGCCTGTGGGGCGACTTCGATGCGGCACACACCGACGGAGACCAGACGCGGGTGCTGCCGACCGACACACAGAAGAACACGTGCTACGCCTACGCCAAGGAACACGGCATCGACGAGATCGAGGACTACGCCCTCGCATTGGGCCGGCACTTCGTCGAGGACGTCGACTCGGTCGCGGGGGCGCGGGTCGAAGTCGAGGAGTACGCGTGGGACCGGATCGTCGTCGGTGGTCGCGAGCACGATCACAGCTGGGCCCGGCGGGGCGGCGAGGTCCGGACCGCGGCCGTGACGGTCATCGGTGACGCTGAATGGGTGGTGTCCGGGCTGAGCGACCTGGTGGTCCTCAAGTCGACCGGGTCGGAGTTCGCCGGATTCTTGCGGGACCGCTACACCACGCTCGCGGAGACCCATGACCGGGTGCTCGCGACGTCGCTGACGGCCCGGTGGCGGTGGGACGGCGCCGGAGCGGACTGGGGGGCGGCGCATGCGGACGTGCGGCAGACCCTGGTGGAGCGGTTCGCCGACGTCCATTCGCTGGCGCTGCAGCAGACCCTGTGGGAGATGGGCCGAGCCGTGCTGGAGACACACGACGGCATCGCCGAGATCCGACTGTCGGCCCCCAACAAGCATCACTTCGTCGTCGACCTCGCGCCGTTCGGCTTGGACAACCCGGGCGAGGTGTTTCACGCCGACGACCGGCCGTACGGACTCATCCAGGCATCGGCGACCCGCGACGACGCCTCCGACCCCGGCCCGGCCTGGGAGACTTCGGAAGCGTTCGCGTAGCTCCCAAACCGTCAGAGGTCGAGGCGCCCCAGCAGCTCGTGCTGCTGGTCGGCCAGCTGGACGGGGAGGGCGGCCCAGAAGCAGGCGAACCTCAACTCGGCGTCGTCGCCGGCCCCTGTCACGACATGGATCCATCGCTCCGGTGACTCCGCGGTCGTCCGCAGGTGCACGTACGTCGTCCGTCGTGGCTCGCCCGTCTCCGGGTGCGGCCGGTCGGACTCGCCGACGACCCTGACGACCTTGGCACCGGTCAGGCCGGTCTCCTCGCGGACCTCGCGCACTGCGGCCTCGGCGTACGTCTCGCCCGCCTCGATGCCGCCGGCCGGCACCTGCCTACCCGCCTCGAGGAAGTCGACGTGGTCGAACACCAGCAGCTCGATCCGCTCGGCACGCTCGCGCGTGACGTAACAGGCGACGCGGAGCCGAGGGGACATCCCGCCAGTCTGCCTCCGCAGGGCCCGTCGCGGGCTGCCGCGATGGATACTGTGCGGATGGACTTCCTGCGGCCGACTACCTGGCCGGATGCGCTGGCCGCGAAGGCCGAGCATCCGGACGCCGTGCCGATCGCCGGTGGCACCGACGTCATGGTCGAGCTCAACTTCGACCTGCGGCGGCCGTCGGCCCTGCTCGACTTGACCGGCGTACGGGAGCTCGCCGAGTGGGGATGGGCCGACGGGCGGGTACGGCTCGGGGCCGGCGTGCCCTACACCCGGGTCATCACCGAGCTCGGCGACTGGCTGCCGGGCCTCGCGATGGCGTCGCGTACCGTCGGCTCGCCGCAGATCCGCAATCGCGGCACGGTCGGCGGCAACCTCGGATCGGCGTCTCCGGCCGGCGACGCGCATCCGGCGCTGCTCGCGGCCCGGGCCCAGGTCGAGGTCGCGTCGACGAACGGCAGCCGGCGGATATCGATCGACGACTTCTTCACTGGGGTCAAGCGCCACGCCCTTCAGCCCGACGAGCTGATCTCCGCCGTTTGGATCACGCCGCCGTCGGGGCCGCAGCAGTTCAGCAAGATCGGCACCCGCAACGCGATGGTCATCGCGGTCTGCGCCTTCGGTCTCGCGCTGCATCCGGATCGGAGGGCGATCGGCACCGGCATCGGCTCGGCCGCGCCGACTCCCATCCGGGCGGGCGACGCAGAGTGGTTCCTCGCGACCGCGCTCGAGACGACCGGGCTCTGGGACTCCCGAGGCGATCTGCCCGACAAGCTGGTCGGTGCGTTCGCCAATCGAGTACGGGACGCAGCCGAGCCGATCGACGACGTGCGCGGCAGCGCGGCGTACCGGCGACACGCCCTGCATGTCATGGCGCGGCGCACGCTCACCTGGGCGTGGACCGACTACCAGAAGGCGGGGGTCTGAATGCGGATCACGATGACCGTAAACGGCGAGGGCCGTGAGGTCGACGATGTATGGGAGGGCGAGAGCCTGCTCTATGTGTTGCGCGAGCGGATGGGCCTCCCTGGGTCCAAAAACGCCTGCGAACAGGGCGAATGCGGATCGTGCTCGGTCTATCTCGACGGGACGCTCGCGTGCGCCTGTCTCGTCGCCGCCGGCCAAGCCCAGGGACGAGACGTCGTGACCGTGGAGGGTCTGGCCGACGGCGACGAGCTGCATCCGGTGCAGCAGGCCTTCGTCGAGGCCGGCGCGGTGCAGTGCGGGTTTTGCACGCCGGGTCTGATCGTGGCGACCCACGACCTGCTGGAGCGGCGGCCGAACCCGACTGACCCGGAGATCCGCGAGGCGCTCGCGGGCAACCTGTGTCGCTGCACCGGCTACGAGAAGATCCTCGATGCGGTGCGGCAGGCGGCTCGTACCGCGTCCCACGGAGCTTGAGCGATGGGGGAGCCATGACGACCCGAAACCCTCCAGACTCGTCGGCGCGTACGGTCATCGAGGGCTGTCACATCGTCACGATGGACGACGACCGCGTCGAGCACGCCACCGGTCACGTGGTCGTCGAGGGCAATCGGATCGCTGCCGTCGGCACCGGATCGGCGCCGGCGTACCCCGACGCGCACATCGTCAACGGCTCCGGCTGCCTGCTGACGCCGGGCCTGGTCAACACGCACCATCACCTCTATCAATGGGTGACGCGAGGTCAGGCGGTCGACGGGACCCTGTTCGAGTGGCTGACGACGCTCTATCCGGTGTGGGCCCGCATAGACGAGCGGTCAGTGGGTGTGGCAGCGCAGGGGTCGTTGGCGCAGCTGGCCCGGACGGGCTGCACGACGAGCAGCGACCATCACTACGTCTTCCCGCGCGGGGGCGGTGATCTCCTCGCGGCCGAGATCGACGCCGCTCGGACCGTCGGGCTGCGGTTTCACCCGTGCCGAGGGGCGATGGACCTGGGCGAGAGCGACGGCGGGCTGCCGCCGGACAGCGTGGTCGAGGACCGTGACGCGGCGTTGGCCGCGACGGAGGCGGCGATCGACCGGTGGCACGATCCGTCGCCGGACGCGATGGTCCGGATCGCGGTGGCGCCGTGCTCACCGTTTTCGGTGACGCCCGAACTGATGCGTGAGGCGGCCGACCTCGCCCGGCGTCGCGGCGTCCTGTTGCACACGCACCTCGCCGAGACGACCGACGAGGAGTCGTACTGCCGTGAGCGGTTCGGCCGGTCGTCGCTGGACTACGCCGCCGATCTCGGTTGGCTCGGCGACGACGTGTGGTTCGCCCACGCGATCCATCTCGACGACGCGGGCGTCAAGCGGGTCGGAGAGAGCCGCACCGGCGTGGCGCACTGTCCGAGCTCCAACGCCCGACTCGGCGCCGGCATCGCTCGGACCCGAGAGCTTCGCGACGTCGGTGCCCGGGTCGGGCTCGGGGTCGACGGGGCCGCGAGCAACGAGGCGGCGAGCCTGCTCGAAGAGGTGCGGCACGCCGTGCTGTTCGCGAGGGCCCGCGGCGGGCCGCAGGCGCTGACGGTCCGAGACGGACTCGAGATGGCGACCCGGGGCGGGGCTGCCGTGCTCGGTCGGCTCGGCGAGATCGGCTCGATCGAGGTCGGCAAGCTGGCCGACCTCGTACTCTGGCGGCTCGACACTCTTCCGCATGCGGGCATCGACGACCCGGTCGCGGCGCTGGTGCTCGGCGCACCGCCTCCGTTGGAGCTGTTGCTGGTCGACGGCCGGCCGGTGGTCGAGCGCGATCGAGTCGTCACGGTCGACGAGGACACGGTGGCTCGCCAAGCCGCCGCGGTGAGCGCCGCCCTGCTGCGCTCGAGTTAGTACGCCTGTTGCATCGCGACGGCGATCGCGGCGGCGTCGTCGATGACTGCGATCAGGTCGTCGATGTCGGTGAAGGGAATGTCGCGGACCATGACCGAGATGATGATCTCGCGGCCGCTCTCCGCGTCTGCGTAACCCACCATCGTGCGCGCGGTGAGGAGCCCCTGGCCCGAAGGCGCGAAGGCGGCCCGGGTCCCTGTCTTGAGCCGCATGTGACCCGCGGCCGGTGTGTCGGCCGCCGTCTCTGCCAGGTCGCCGTCGACACCCAGGACCGCCAGCGACTCCTCGAAGCTGGGACCGATCGGATCGCTGTCGAGACCGTGTAGGAAGCTCGTCATCGCGCTGCCGGAGGCCCGGTCGCGCTCGTCGCTCCCGGCGCCGTCGAAGATGAAGAACGAGTTGTCCGGCGCCCCGAGGCTCGAGATGTACTCGGTCTCCGCGGCCAGGCCGGCGTTGCAGTCCTTGCTCCCCGCGGCCACGGCGTTGAGACACGCCATCAGGTCGGCCCCCGGGTTGTGGCTGGTCTTCAGGATCACCTTGGTGAACTCCGACAGCTCCGCCGACACGTGCTCGGCGACCCGCCGGTTGGCGGGGTAGGAGTTCTCGGCCGGAAGCCCGTCGGTGGTGTTGGGGCCGGTCGTCCTCGCTTGGACCCGCACACCGGCGCGCTCCAACGCCTGGATGAACGCGGTCCGCGCGAACTCCGCCGGATTGGGGATCTCACCGACGCGGAGGGTAGGCCCGGCGTCCGCCGCGATCTGACCCTCGACGCGGAACACACCCGGCCGAGGCTGCGACACATCGATCGCGGTCTCCGCACCAGCGGCCACGGTCTCGACTGCGTTCTGCACCGTGTAGGCGGCGGTCTTGGGGCGATACTTCATGGCAGCCCGGCTGCCGACCGCCCCAGGCGTCGAAGTGATGTCGATGCGGTTCTCGTTGACCCAGATCGGCGTCATCGGTGAGGTTTCGGCGTCGAGCCAGTCGAAGAACGTGTCGAACAGCCGGTCGTCGATGACCACGTCGCCGGTGACCCGATTGATGCCACTACTGGCCACCTCTCGAGCGAGCTCGTTGAGCCCCCGGAGCGGGCGGCCGTCGACCGGGACGGTGTGCAAACCCGTGTTGGCGTAGGTGTGGTCGAAGTCGGGTGCGTTCTCGTAGACCATGGTCCCGCCGGGCTTCTCGCGCAGTCCCATGCTGAGGTCGCCGGACGCGACCAGCACGAGGTCGCCGCGCATGTTGCCGCCGCGTACTGGACCGGTGCGGAACACGGGAGTGTGGAAGCGATAGTCCGGCCCGTACTCGTGCAGTGCGGTCGACGTGCTGTAGACCTTGAGGATCGAGCCGGTGACGAACATCGGCTCGCCGGCCTGGTCGAACAGCACCTCACCGCTCTCGCGATCGAGCACCCGGAAGCCCCACGTGCTGTGGTCATAGCGCGCCTGGGACGTCACCTCGTCGATCGTGTCGAGCAGGCTCTGCGGCACCGTTGGTGGTGGGGAGGCGCCGGCGTTCATCGTGTGGTCGGCACCGACCCCCAGTGCGGACACAGCCATGACGCAGGTCGCGGCGACGCCGACCCTCGGAAGTGCGAACCGACCACCCATTTTGAGCTCCTCCCGTTGGTCGGGCCTTTGGCGCGACTCCTCCCTAGGCAACGTGTCGCTTCGGCACGTGGCTAGCGCCGCTAGTCCCGTCGTGCGTTGTCCAATGGTCCCGTCTCCCCGGTTATGCGCACATCTGCGTCATTGAGGTCCGGCGCCACGACGCAGATGTGTGCAAAGCCGCGCCCGACCTGGGGCGATCCGCGTATCGTGACTGCGATGAGCACGCCGGTCGCGACCCGCACGCCGACGACCCGAGACGGGGTCGGCGCCAGCGCCGTACGGCCGGACGGCACCCTCAAGGTGACCGGCGAGTTCGCGTACGCCAGTGACCTTTGGATGGATGACATGATCTGGGGCGTCACGCTGCGCAGCCCGCACCCGTACGCCCGGATCCGCGGGATCAACATCGGGCCGGCGCTCGCGACCCCCGGGGTCTACACGGTGCTGACGGCCGACGACATCCCCGGCGTCAACCGGATCGGCCTCGAGCACGATGATCAACCGGCGCTGGCCGAGGGCGTGGTGCGCTACGAAGGCGAGCCGGTGGCGCTGGTCGCCGCGGACCATCCCGAGGTCGCTCGGCAGGCGGCGAAGCGGATCGCGGTCGACTACGACGTGCTGACGCCCATTACTGACGGCGAACGGGCCCTCGACCCGAGCGCACCGCGGCTGCACGAGCACGGCAACATCGTCCGCCACCTCAAGATCCGCAAGGGCGACCCCGATCCGACCGCGTCGGTCGTCGTGAGCCTCGAGTTCGAGGTCGGCATGCAGGACCAGGCGTTCCTCGGACCCGAGTCGGGGCTCGCCGTGCCGGCCGAGGACGGTGGCATCGACCTGCACGTGGCGACGCAGTGGCTGCATGTCGACCAGCGCCAGGTGTGCCGGACGCTCGGCCTGCCGCCCGACAAGGTGCGGCTCACTCTGGCCGGCGTCGGCGGCGCCTTCGGCGGTCGCGAAGACCTCTCGATGCACGTCCACGCCTGTCTCCTCGCGATGCGCACGGGCAAGCCGGTCAAGATGGCCTACAACCGCGAGGAGTCGTTCTTCGGCCACGTTCACCGGCATCCGGCGACGATCCAGCTCGAGTTCGGCGCCGAGACCGACGGCCGGTTGGCGTACGCCCGAAGCCGCATACTCCTGGACGGCGGAGCGTACGCGTCGAGCACCGGCGCCGTCGTCGGCAACGCGGGCACGCTGGGCCTCGGGCCGTACAACATCCCCAGCGCCCAGGTCGACTGCTACGGCGTCTACACCAACAACCCGCCGTGCGGCGCGATGCGAGGGTTCGGCTGCGTGCAGGCGGCGTTCGCCCACGAGGCACTGATGGACGAGCTGGCCGACAAGACCGGGATCGACCGGATCGAGATCCGGCGCCGCAACGGCATGCGCGAGGGCGACCGCAACCACACTGGTCAGCTGATCGACTCGGCCGCGCCGGTGGCCGAGCTGATCGAGCGGGTGCGCGACCTACCGCTGCCCGCCGCGCTGGGAGGACCCACCTTGCGGGAAACGCCCGGCGAGTCGCGCAGATTGGGTCCTCCCAGTGGGGCCGATGTCGATCTGACCGCGATGCCCGGCGGCGTTTCCAACACGACGCACGGCGAGGGCGTGGTGCGTGGCGTCGGCTACGCCGTGACGTACAAAAACGTCGGGTTCTCCGAGGGCTTCGACGACTACGCGACCGCACGGGTCCGGCTCGAGGCTGTCGGCGGCGAACCGGTTGCCACGGTCCACACGGCGTCGGCCGAGGTGGGTCAGGGCCTGATCACCGTCGAGCAGCAGATCTGCCGCACCGAGCTCGGCGTCGACCGCGTCGTCGTCGCGCCGAAGGACACCAGCGTCGGCAGCGGCGGCTCGACGTCGGCGTCACGGCAGACCTACGTCACCGGCGGGGCAGTCAAGGCGGCCTGCGAGGCCGTCCGCGAGCACGTGCTCAAGCTCGCCGCGGCCACGACGGGTCGGACGACCGAAAGTCTCCGCATCAACGCGGGCAAGGTATGTGACCTCGACGGAGAAGCCCTCATCGGGTTGGTGGACGTGCTCGGCGACACCGCCGTCGAGGAGACCGTCGAGTGGCGGCACCGCCCGACCGAGCCGATCGATCCCGAGACCGGTCAGGGCAACGCGCACGTGCAGTACGCCTTCTCGGCCCATCGCGCGGTCGTCGACGTCGACACCGAGCTCGGCCTGGTCAAGGTCGTCGCACTCGACACGGCCCAAGACGTCGGCAAGGCGATCAACCCGCAGGCCGTCGAGGGCCAGATCCACGGCGGCTCGGCGCAAGGGCTCGGCCTCGCCCTGATGGAGGAGATCGTCGTCCGCGACGGCAAGATCGCCAACCCGTCGTTCACCGACTACCTGATCCCGACGATCCTCGACATGCCGCCGATGCAGGTGGAGGTGTTGGAGTACGCCGATCCGCACGCTCCCTATGGCGTACGCGGCGTCGGCGAACCTCCGACGATCTCGTCCGGACCGGCGATCGCGGCGGCGATCCGACAAGCCACGGAACAACCGCTGCGTCGGGTCCCGATCCGCCCGGAGCACCTCACCGGCACCTGACGGCTGTCGCCTGTCGCGAGTGGCGCACGGTTGTCGCCGATCGCCGGTCAAAACGGCGACGGTGCGCCACTCGAGGGTCAATGATCGGGCTCATCGCTCGGTGGTGGGCCGTCGGGGATCCGGACCGCCGCGAGCTGGGTCGCCTCGCCGATCTGGCGGCGCTTGCTGTCCCAGAGCCGCAGGTGCTCGCTCATCCGGGCGTCGCCGACGTCGTGGGCGCGCAGCTCGAACCAGACCGGGCCGGGCGCCGGCAACCGCCGAACGTGCGAGGTGAACTGGACCGTCGGCGAGCCGCCGCCCATGCCGAGGTCGAAGTGCGCCGGCGGCCCGGTGTCGAGGGCCACGAGCAGGCTCAGCGGGTCCCAGTCGGCGCCGTCCTTCATCCGGAGGTAGCCGGCGACGATCCCGTTGCCCGAGGGCTTGCCGACGGCGAAGCCGAGTGAACGCGGGTCGAGCCGCTCCTCGACGACGTCCATGAGCCCGACCCGGAAGTCGACACCCGGTGGCTTGGCGGGGATCGGCACGCACTCCTCCGGGTCGGGTGGGTCGATGGTGTCGACGCTCGTCCACCATGGGTCGGCATCGCGCAGGCGCCCCTGGATCAGGTGGGCCTCCACCATGAGCTCGTCGCCTTGGCGCAGCTGTCCTCGCACGTGAGTGGCGGTGCGGCCGGCCCGGAGCACCTCGATCCGGATGTCGGCCGGCCCCGGTTGCGGGGCGTGCAAGAACACCGCGCTGGTCGACGCCACGTGCGGGTGGTCTCCGTCGCCGACGGCCTCGGTCGCGGCCCGACCGATGACGGCGAGCAGATAGCCGCCCTGCAGCACGTCGCGGGCGCTCCACACGCCGTCGAGATCAGCGGTGAACTCGGCAGTGGTGAACTCGGCGGCGTCGCCCTTGCCGTCGCGACGCACGACCCTGGTCGCGACCTCGAATACGGACATGAGCTCCCCTTCTCGTGCCACGGTGGTGCGGCGGCCTCGGACATTCTGGCAGCCCGGTCCGACGCGGCGACGCGATCGGATGCGGGCGAACGTCCACACTGGCAGTGTGCAACGGAACGGAAGCTTCAGCGTCCCAGCCGCGGCGATCCGCCCGGCGCTGGTGGACGGCTGCGTGCTCGCCGTCGCGTCCTTGGTGAGCTATCTCCTGGTCGCGCACGGACTGGCCGCGATCCACTCCGTCTCGGAAGCCGACGACAAGCTGGGAGCGATGTGGGCGGTCGTCGCCACGTTGTTCGTCTGCCGATTCGCCTACCAGGAAAGCATCGACGCGGCCCACATCCGCATCGTCGCCACCCTGCTCAGCTTCGCGCTCTGCCTCGGATATCTCCTGATCCTGCCGTTCCACCCGCTCGGCTTGGCCGCGCTCGTCGGTCTGGGCGCCGTGATCCTGAAGGTCGTGGGCCGTGAGGCCGATATCGTCACAGCCGGAATCACGACAGCGGTCGTGATGGTTGTCGCCGCCCTCAGTCCGTCGCCTGCCTGGGAACAACCGATCCTTCGCCTCGTCGATACCGTCGTCGGGATCGCCATTGGACTCGCAGCGGTCTGGGTGGTGCGAGGAGTGAGACCAGCGCCCGACACCGGGAGCTGAGCCGCGTACGCGGTCAGGCAGCGATCTCGTCCAGCAGCGTGCGTACCTCGGGCAGCAGTTCGATGTCGGCCGCCTCGCAGGCGTCGACGAACGCGAACACGGTTGCGTCGAAGTCGGCCGCGACCTGACTGAGCGAGAGGACTCCGAGGTCGATCTGCCGAGGTTCGATCACGGCCTCCGGCGCTCGGTCCTCCCGCATCGGGGCGACAAAGCTCGCGGCCTGGCGCCAGCGGGTCTCGAGTCGGGCCGCGATGTGGGCCGGCGGGGTCCACGACGGCAGAAACATCCGGGCGTTGGCGCTCGACTCCGGCAGCTTCCAGAAAAACTCGGCGAGCAATCGGGCGTGGGTGAACATCGCATCGCGGCTGGCCTGGCGTACGACCGCGGGAAGACTGGGCATCGAGTCGTCGCTGGCGTACGACGGCAGCCGCCGCACCATATGCAAGGAGTAACTCAGGTTGAGCAGCACTCGGAGCTCACGCGGCTCCCACAGCTCAGTCAGCAAGACCTCGCAAGCGGAATCGGTGGCACCGAGATCGCCGAACTCTGACGGGGCGGCGCCTGACCCGGCGTTGTCCGGCCGCCCGTCGGGAGACAATCTCTCCATGGCCGATTACGACCTCCTCATTCGGGCGCCGCGGGTGGTCATCGGGCAGGCAGAGGTGGCCTGTACCGTCGCCATCCGGCATGGTCGAATCGCGGCGCTCACACAAGAGGACGCACTGGGGGGCGAGATGGTTGCCGAAAACGTCGTCGAGTTGGCCGACGACGAGGTTTTGGTCCCGGGCCTTGTCGACACCCATGTCCACGTCAACGAGCCGGGCCGGACCGAGTGGGAGGGCTTCGCGACAGCGACCGCGGCTGCCGCCGCTGGCGGCGTGACGACGATCGTCGACATGCCGCTCAACGCGATCCCACCGACCATCGACGTACCGGCACTCGAAGCGAAGCGGAAGTCGGCGACCGGCCAGGCCTACGTCGATGTCGGCTTCTTCGGCGGCGCGGTACCCGACAATCTGGGCTCGTTGCGGGCGCTGCACGACGCCGGCGTGTTCGGCTTCAAGTGCTTCATGCTGCCGTCGGGCGTCGACGAGTTCGAGTCGCTGGGACCGGACCAGTTGGTCGCCGCCATGCGGGAGATCGCCGCTTTTGACGGTGTCCTTCTCGCCCACGCTGAGGACGCGGAGACGATCGCGGCCGCTCCCGCGGTGAGCGGTCGTCGGTATGCCGACTTCCAGGGGTCTCGGCCGCCGATCGCCGAGTGTCGCGCGATCGAGCTGTTGGTTCGATTGGCTCGGGAGACGGGAGCTCGCGTCCACGTCGTGCATCTATCGAGCGGCGAGGCCGTGTCGCTGGTCGCCGCCGCTCGCGCCGAAGGCATCCGCCTCACCGCCGAAACCTGCCCGCACTATCTGACGCTCGACGCCGCCGATATCGCGGACGGCGCGACCGCGTACAAATGCTGTCCGCCGATCCGCGGTCGCGACGATCAGGACCGGCTGTGGGACGGCCTGCGGGCCGGGCATCTCGACGCCGTCGTCAGCGATCACTCACCGGCTCCGCCGGAGCTCAAAAGCCTCGACACCGGCGACTTCGGCGTCGCGTGGGGCGGCATCGCCTCGCTGCAGCTCGGCCTGTCGATGACGTGGACGCACGCCCGCCGCCGCGGGATGGGGCTGCCCCAGCTCGTCGACTGGATGGCCACCAAGCCTGCCGACCTGGTCGGCCTTCCTCACAAGGGGCGGATCGCGCCGGGCGCCGATGCCGACTTCGCGGTCTTCGCGCCCGACGACGGATTCGTCGTCGACACTGCCGCCCTGCGCCACCGGCATCCCGTGACGCCTTACGCCGGCTGCGAGGCCGCCGGCCGGGTGCGCCAGACGTGGCTGCGAGGCAGGCCGATCAGTCTCGGGTCGGCGCCTCGCGGGCGACTCCTGAGTAGGGTCGCCTGATGGACGACGCGGACTTTCGGTCGCTGCCCGACCTGGCCGTGCGGAGCCTGGGCGGCAGCGTGGTGTATGCCAACGACGAGCTGTTCGCCGAACGGGAAAACCTGATCCGGCCGGAGCGGCCCGGCCACGATCCGGCGAGCTTCGGACCGAAGGGCAAGGTCTACGACGGGTGGGAGACCCGGCGACGGCGCGAGGCAGGACACGACGTCGCGATCGTTCGGCTCGGGGCGCCGGGCATCGTTCGGGGCGTTGTCGTCGACACCGCGTGGTTCACCGGCAACTACCCGCCGGAGGTGTCGGTCGAGGCCGCGTACGTCGACGGCTATCCGTCGGCCGAGGAGTTGGTGGCGGCGGCCCGCTGGGAGTCGCTGGTGCCGCGGAGTACGGTCGCCGGCGATGCCGAGAACGTCTTCGGCGTCGACGACGAGCGGTGCTGGACCCACGTACGGCTGTCGATCTATCCCGACGGTGGGGTGGCGCGGCTGCGCGTGCATGGGGAGGTGGTGCCGGACCCGCATACGGTCGGCGCGGGCGGCCTGGACCTCGCGGCTCTCGACAACGGCGCTCGGATCGTCGGGTGCTCCAACTGGTTCTACAGCTCGCCCAACAACCTGTTGCTACCGGACCGACCGCGGTCGATGGCCGACGGCTGGGAGACCGCCCGGCGACGCGACGACGGCAACGACTGGGCGACGGTACGGCTGGTCGCCGCCGGCGTCGTCGAGGTGGCCGAGCTCGACACCACGTACTTCGTCGGCAACGCTCCCGGATGGGCTCGGCTCACCGGCAGCGATGCGGACGGCGGCGACGTCGACGACTCGGCGGCCTGGCCCGAGATACTGCCGCGCACCCGACTGCAGCCGGACACCCGGCACCGGATTCGGTTGCCCGCCGCCGGTCCGTCGGTGACCCATGTGCGGCTCGACATCTACCCCGACGGCGGCTTGGCCCGACTGCGGTTGCTCGGCGCCCTCACCTCCGACGGCCGGGCCGCCCTCGAGCGCCGCTGGCAGGACGCCCGTCCCCGCTGAGGGACCCGCAAGGCTGAGGCTCCGCCGCCAGTGGAGTGGGTCGGGTCGACGGCCGCCGGCGCGCGCAGCCCGGCGGTTCGCGCGATTTGCGTCCTCCCAGCGGGGCCGTCAGCTGACCGGGTTGAAGGCGCAGGCGTCCTCGGCTTCCTCGACGACCTTCTTCTTGTGGTGCTTCTTCCCGCCGGAGTCGGCGTCGATCGCCTGGGTGACCGTGTGATGCATCCACTTGTAGTCCGGGTCTCCGGGGTTGAAGAAGTTCGGATCGTCCGACGAGAGGTCATAGGTGTACTTGAACACCACACTGCGGACCTTGGCGTCCTTGACCTCGAGCGCCAGGTCGACGAAGGGTTTGAGCAGGTCCTTCGGGATGTCGGTGCGCAAGATGTCCTTGGTCGCGGCCGCGATGTCGATGTAGCGCCGCAGCATGTTGGTCGGGTTGGCCTGGCCGATGATCGCGTCGATCATGCAGCGCTGCCGCTCCATGCGGTTGTAGTCGTCGAGACCGTACCGCCCGCGGCTGTACCAGAGCGCCTCGAAGCCGTTGAGGTGCTGATCGGCTCCCGGGTCGAGGTAGTCCTCGGGCTCGACGCCGAGGTCGGTGTTGCCGCCGATCGGGATCGGCTCGTTGATGTTGACGGTGACGCCGCCCATCGCGTCGACGAGCTCGCGGAACCCGTCGAGGTTGACCAGGACGTAGTAGTCGACGTCGATCCCGAGAGCGCCGCTGACGCCGAGCTTCAGCGCGTCGGCACCCTCGTTGTCGGTCTTGCCGAGGATGCCGGGGTTTTGGGCGGGCACGTTGCGATAGATCGCGTTGAGCATGAACTCCTGGTCGCCGTCCTCGCCGGTGAAACCGTCGGGGTACGCCTCGTGCAGCGGCGAGTCCTTGGGGAACGGCACCTCCTCGAGGTTGCGCGGCAGGCTGAACAGCACGGTGTCGCCGGTCTCGGTGTCGACCGACGCCACGATCACGCTGTCGGTGCGCACCCCCTCCCGGTTGATGCCGCCGTCGCCGCCGAGCAGCATGACGTTGACCCGGTTGTCGTCGCCCCACGGGTTGTCGGCGGTGACGCTGGGGGTGGTCGCGCTCTCCTCGGTGCCGAAGATCGAGTTGATCAGGTCGCTTTGCACGTACGCATACCGTGCGCCCATGGCGAACGGGCTCGCGACCAGGAGGCACAACAGCCCCACGAACGCCGACCCCATGAAGCGCTGGAAACCGGTCGCGTCCAGCGGTCGCACCATCCGATGGGTGCAGATGACGACTGCGGCCCAGGCCATCGGCAGAGCCAGCAGACCAACGGCGAGGAATCGAAGCTGCGTGGGGTCGACCGCGAGATGCAGAAGCTGCCGCCGCTGCGTCAGTCCCATCCAGGCGACGAAGCCGAGGAGGAGGACGGCGATCGAGAGCACCACCAGGCCTAGCCGGCGTCGACCGGCGGCCAGGAAGCCGCTGCCCGGGATCAGGGTGCCGAGCGTGGTGAGTCCAAGGCCGCCCACGAACGTCCGCGCGCGCTGCGTTCCGTCGCTCCGCTCGCCGCGTCGCCGTCGACCGGTTGCGTCCGCGCGCGAGCGGGCGGCGGCGCGCGAGCGGGCGGCGGCGCTGCTGGTATAGGTAGTCGTACGGGTGCCCCGTGACGTTCGTGCCGGTCCCTCAGGAGTCGGGCGCCGGGACGCGGCATGGCGACCACCGCGGTGGCGCGGCGTACCAGCCGCCCGCCCCGATACGCTCGCCATTGTGCTCCCTCGTGTGTCCACCCCGTCGCGGACCCAGACACCCCGCGGGCCGGAGTCGATTGGGGCGGCCGCGAGATCCGCTGGGTAGAGACAACAGCAGACTAACGGGAACTTTTCCCGGATTCGAGTTCGACCGCGGCTGTCGTCCCGCCATCATGACCAACATCCGATACGCCGGGTTCGGGGAGGGCGCGATGCTTGTCCCGCCGGGCCGGGTCGGATCGCCGGTGCGATCTCGAGACGTTCACTGCGCGGAATGCCGATGCGGCCGGGACGATGTCATGACATTCTGACGCCGATGGATCCGCATCCGCCGACTCTCGACGCGGCCGGCCGATGCTCGATCTGATCGGCGACCTCGACGCCGACGTGGCGGTGGGTATCGCCGTGACCGCTGCCGTCGCCGGTCTCGTACGCGGCTGTCGCGGCGGTGCGAAAGTGCGCGTGGCGCGAGGTGCTTCCGCTCGCCGCCGGGGCGCTCGCAACCGTTCCGCTGGGCATCTGGCTGCTGGTCGTCGTCGACCCAACGCTGATGCGGTGGATCATATCGCTGCTCATCCTGGCCCTCGTGGCCGTTCTCACCAGCGGCTGGCGATGGCGTCGCGAGCCGACCCGCCCGGTCACGGACGCGGTCGGGGGCGCCTCCGGCCTGACCGGCGGTATGACGGGGCTCGGCGGGCCTCCGGTCATCCTGTTTTGGATGGCCGGTCAGGACCGGCCGGCGACCGTGCGGGCCAACATCATCGTGTTCTTGACCCTGACTGGGATATTCAACTGCGTCGGCTACATCGTGGGTGGCCTGCTGACCCAGGAGCGGGTCGCCTGGGGGCTGGCGATCACGCCGGCGTACGGTCTGCCGCTGCTGCTGGGGGTCCGATTGTTTCGGTTCGCGACGCCGAGGCTTTTCCGGACCCTCGCCTTCGGTCTTTGTGCCGCCGCTGCACTGACGAGCATGCCGGCGTTTGGGGGGCTCGGGTAGGGCGGGCGCTTGGCGCGGGGGTCCCCTGTGCCAATAGGTTTGGCGCTGGGGACCCCTGCGCCAATACGGGATTGGCGTCATCTTCCCCAGTCGACTGGCTCGAGGAGGCCTGATGTCCGACGTTCGCGTCACAGCCGAGACCGACGGGGCCGACCAGATCTTGACCGAGGACGCGTTGGACTTCGTCGCGGGGCTTCAACGAACGTTCGGCGCCCGTCGCGACGACCTGATCGACGCGCGCCGTACTCGCCGAGAAGAGATCGGCCGCACCCGCCGAATCGACTTCCGCGACGACACCGGTGACATCCGCGACGGCGACTGGTCCGTGGCGCCGGCGCCCGACGCGCTCCTCGACCGCCGGGTGGAGATCACCGGTCCCTGCGACCCCAAGATGGCGATCAACGCCCTCAACTCCGGTGCCAAGGTTTGGCTGGCCGACCTCGAGGACGCGAGTACGCCGCACTGGCGCAACGTGATCGGCGGCCAGCTGAGCCTGTACGACGCGCACCGTCGCCAGCTCGAGTTCACCTCGCCCGAAGGCAAGCACTACGCGCTCGGCGACGGCGACGGCGACCTGGCCGTGCCGATCGTGCGACCGCGTGGGTGGCATCTCGACGAGGCGCATGTCGAGGTCGACGGCCGACCGACCGTCGGGGCGCTGGTCGACTTCGGACTGCACTTCTTCCACAACGCCCAGGAGTTGCTCGACCGAGGTCAGGGCCCGTACTACTACCTGCCCAAGATGGAGAGCCACCTCGAGGCCCGACTGTGGAACGACGTCTTCGTCCATGCCCAGGAGACTCTTGGCATCCCGCACGGGACGATCCGGGCCACCGTGCTCATCGAGACGATCACCGCTGCGTTCGAGATGGACGAGATCCTCTACGAGCTGCGCGATCACGCCTCGGGCCTCAACGCCGGCCGTTGGGACTACCTGTTCAGCGTGATCAAGAACTTCCGCGACGCCGGACCGAGCTTCGTGTTGCCGGACCGCAACGCTGTCACCATGACCGCGCCGTTCATGCGGGCCTACACCGAGCTGCTCGTGTCGACCTGTCATCGGCGTGGCGCCTTCGCGATGGGTGGCATGGCGGCGTTCATCCCCAGCCGTCGCGATCCCGAGGTCAACGAACAGGCTCTCACCAAGGTCCGGGCCGACAAGGAGCGCGAGGCCGGCGCCGGATTCGACGGCTCGTGGGTCGCCCACCCGGATCTCGTGCCCGTGTGCCGCGAGGAGTTCGACGAGATCCTCGGCGACAAGCCCAACCAGGTCGACCGACTCCGCCCGGACGTGTCGGTGACGGCCGACGACCTTCTCGACATCGCGGCCACGCCCGGCGAGGTCACGCTCGACGGCGTCCGCGGCAACATCGAGGTCGCTCTGCGATACCTCGAAGCCTGGCTCGGCGGCAGCGGCGCGGTCGGCATCCATAACCTCATGGAGGACGCCGCGACCGCGGAGATCGCGCGCAGCCAGGTCTGGCAGTGGATCCACAACGCGACCGAGACGTCGACCGGCGAGGTCGTCACCGAGGACCTGGCGCGTCGGATCCTCGACGAGCAGTACGCCGAGATCCGGGCCGAATCGGGCGCGGAGGAGTTCGGCGCCAATCTTCTGGCCGACGCCCGCGCGCTGTTCGAGCAGGTCGCGCTGACCGATGAGTACGTCGACTTCCTCACCCTGCCGGCCTACGACCTGGTCGCGTCGGAGTCGGAGGTGTGAGTGACTGCGTGGGGTGGGCGACGTGAACGGCGACGCTGATCCCGACCCGAGGCCCGGCCTGGACGCCGGTGACCTCGCGGCGATCGACGCCATCGCGGCGCCAGCGGACGCGATGCTGTCGGCCGTCGGGGCGCCGGCAGCCGGGGCGCCGGGGGAGTCGGACCCGGGGGACGCGGACGAGTCGGGCCCGGACCGATCCGAGTCGGGGCGGCGGCAGCCGGTGCACACGGTCTACGTCCCCGCCGACCGGGCCGCCGCCGACCCAGAAGGCCGACTCGCCCCGACATGGGGAGCGGCGGCCCGGTCGGCCATCGACGCCCACGCACCAACTCCACTGGCGCTCGCCGGCGCGACCGGGATGCGGCTCGACGTCGTCGAATCGGTCTGGCCTCGGCTCGTCGACAAGCTGGCCCACGAACCCGTCGAGGATCTGCGGGTCGACCTCGAAGATGGCTACGGCACCCGCCCCGACGACATCGAGGACCGCGACGCCGTCGGCTCGGCGCGGGCGCTGGTCGCCGCGGGGATGTCGGGCGTCGCGCCGCCGTACCTCGGCTATCGCGTCAAAAGCATGGAGCCCACGACCCGGCGCCGAGGCCTTCGGTCGCTCGACCTCGCACTCGGCGTGCTGTGCGGGTCCGACGCGGGTCTGCCCGAGGGATTCGTCGTGACGCTGCCGAAGGTCAGTGCCGTCGCACAGGTCGACGCGATGGCCGAGGCATGCACGCGCCTCGAGGTCCGACACGGTCTGCCCTCGGGCCGGTTGCGGTTCGAGGTGCAGGTCGAGATGCCGCAGGCCGTGTTGGGTCCGGACGGCGTCGCCACGGTGGCTCGGATCGCCCGAGCCGGCGACGGTCGGGTGCTCGGACTCCATTTCGGCACCTATGACTACACCGCCGCACTCGGTGTCGCCGGCCCGTGGCAGTCGCTCGAGCACCCGGCGGCCGACCATGCCAAGGCCGTCATGCAGTTGGCCGTCGCCGGCACCGCAGTCCGGCTCGCCGACGGGTCGAGCAACGTCTTGCCGGTCGGCGATCGCACGTCGGTCCATGCCGCATGGCGGTTGCACGCGCGCCTCGTACAGCGGGCGCTGGAGCGCGGGTTCTATCAGGGGTGGGACCTGCACCCTGCGCAGTTGGTGTCACGGTTTCTCGCGACGTACGGGTTCTTTCGGACCGGAGCCGAGTCGGCCGCGGAGCGGCTGCGGGCGTACCTCGGTGGCGCCGACAGTGCGACCCTCGACGAGCCGGCGACCGCCGGGGCCCTCGCCGGGTTCGTCCTGCGTGGCGTCGACTGCGGCGCCGTCACTCCGGCCGAGTTCGGCCTCGACCCGGCGGAGTTGCGGCGGCTGGCCTGACCGAGCCGCTGCGTTCAGGGCCGGCTGGTGCGATCGAAGAAGTCGACGATGGCGTCGAGCGCTGCACGCTGCACGTCATCGACCATCGTTCGACCGCTGTCGTCGGTCTCGGGATAGATGAAGCCGTGCGCCTCATGGCTCCACGTGCGCCACTCGGCGTCGTCGCGGCGCTCGGCGAGAAGGTCGTAGGTGAGCCGGAATACGCCCTGCAGTTCGTCTTGATCGCGACCGATCACCAGCGTCGGGATGTCGACCGCGTCGAGCCTCTGCGCAACCGCGTCGGGATCGGTGATCCGGCGACGGGCGTGTTCAGGGCCGCGAACCTCGAGGCTCTCGATGTCGCGCAGTCCGTCGACGACCTCGACCGTCGGCTCGGCCTCGAGGCCAAGCGTGAGGACCTCGTGCGATGCAGGCTCCGCGGCTACAGCGGCACGCAGCATGCCGGGGTATTGCGAGCAGAGCTTGAACAGCATCTCGCCCGCGTGGCTGACCCCGAGATGCAGCAGTCGGTCGGCGTCGATTTTCGGGTCAGCTGACACGTCCCTCAGGATGGCCACCTCGTCCTCGTACTCCAGCGGCGCCCGGTTGGTCAACGGCATGCCCTGCCGAACGTCAACCTTGAGCTCGCCGCCGTTTTGGTAGCCGAGCTCGACCTCCGTGCGGTAGCGCGTCCACGCACAGGCATACCCCGCCTCCAGCAGTCGATCGGTCACGTAGCGATAGCGCCGCGACCTGTCGCGCAGCCACGCCATCCCGCCACCACCGTTGCCGTACGCGATGAACACGAACGGGTGCGGCCCGGAACCCTCCGGCACTCGCAACGCGTACGGCGTGTAGAGGCCGTCGAGGGTCTCCGCGAGCACGTACTCGACGGCCCGGCCGCCGAGATCATCGATGCCGACGCGAAGGCGGGACGGTGACCAGCTGGCGGGATCGGTGAGCGGCATGCCCCGATGCTATGAGAGCCGGCGCCCCTCCTGAGAGGACCCAAATCGCGCGACACGCCCGCGTGTCCTCGCAAGCTGGGTCCTCCCAGTGGGGCGGCTAGGCCCGGACGCCGTCGCCGTGCCACGACTCCCAGAGGGCGGCGTACGAGCCGTCGGACTCGACCAGCTCGTGATGGCTGCCGATCTCGCTGATCACGCCGTCCTCGACGACCGCGACCCGGTCGGCGTCGTGTGCCGTGTGCAGCCGGTGCGCGATCGCCACGACGGTCCGACCCGAGAGCACGGCTCCGAGCGACCGCTCGAGATGCCGGGCCGCCCGCGGGTCGATGAGCGACGTCGCCTCGTCGAGCACCAGGGTGTGCGGGTCGGCCAAAACGAGCCGAGCCAGCGCCAGCTGCTGCGCCTGGGCGTCGGTGAGCCGAAGTCCGCCGGACCCGACGACCGTGTCGAGACCGTCCGACAAGGCCGCGACCCACTCCCACGCGTCGACCGCCTCGAGCGCCGCTCGTAGCCGCTCGTCACTCGCGTCGTGCTCATCGCCGTCAATCTCGACGGCCAGCGCCAGGTTGTCGCGGAGCGTCCCCGCGAAGACGTGATGCTCCTGGGTCACCAAGGCGACCCGCCCACGAAGGTCGTCCAGCGGTAGCTCGGTGAGGCCGACTCCACCGACCGTCACGCTGCCCGTGCGCGGCGGGTGGATGCCGGCCAGCAGCCGGCCAAGGGTCGACTTGCCCGCCCCGGACGGCCCGACCATCGCCAGCCGCTCGCCGGGACGAAGCTCGAGGTCGACGCCGTGCAGCACGTCGCGGCCTTCGAGGTAGGAGAAGCGCACCTCGTCCGCCCGGATGTCGTCGGCCTCCGGCTGCCGCCCCGACACCGCCCGGTCGTCGGGCACCTGGGCCACGCCGAGCAGCCGGGCCAGCGACGCACCGCCGACCTGGAACTCGTCGAGCCACGAGATCAGCCGGTCGATCGGGTCGACCAGCTGCTGGACGTAGAGCGTCGCGGCCGTGACCGCGCCGAGCGACGTGTGTCCCTGCGAGTAGAGCCATCCGCCGAACAGCAGGGTCGCCACCGTCGGCACGAGGTAGCCGACCTCGACGATCGGGAACCACACCGTCCGCAGGTAGAGCGTGTAGCGCTCGGCCAGGTAGGACTCCCGGAGGTCGTTGTCCATGCGCCGGCGTCGCCGCCCACCGAGCTGCAGCGCCTCGACGGTACGCGCGCCTTCGACCGTCTCGGCAAGCGTCGCGTTGATCTCGGCGTACGACGCGTTCTCCCGCAGGTAGCCGTCCTTGGCACGGGCGAGGTACCACCGGGTGCCGAGCCACAGCACCGGCACGCCGAGCAGCAGCGGCACCAGGACCCACAAGCCGACCAGCAGCACTGCGACGACCGTGAACACTGCCGTCACCGCGGCGATGATCGTCTCGGGCACGGCGAACCGCACCGACCAACCGAGCGCCTCGACATCGCGCGAGGTCCGGGTCAGCAGGTCGCCGGTGCCGGCTCGCTCGACCGTGCCGACCGGCAGCTCGAGGGCGTTTTCGACGAAGTCCTCACGCAGGTCCGCAAGCACCTTCTCGCCGAGCTTGAACGACTGGTAGCGCGCCCATCGTGTCAGCAGCGTCTGCGCGAGCAGGAACGCCCCGATCACGAAGACAACCGTGTCGATATGCGCGGTGGTCGTTCCCTGGTCGACGTCCTGGACGAGGTCGCCGATCAGCCATGGCGCGACCAGACCAGAGATCGCCGCGAGAGCGTGGAGGCCGAGCGAGACGAGCAGGTCGCGCGGATAGCGCCGGGCCATACGTCGGGCATAGCGACGCACGTCGGCGCCGTCAGCCACCGGCAGGATCTGTCTCATGTCGCATCCTCCCCCTCTCCTCTCGTGACGGTCTGGCGATAAGCGGGTACGGCCGCCAACAGCTCGCGATGGGTCCCCACCGCCGCAACCTGGCCGTGGGCGACGAACGCGACCTGGTCGGCTCGGTCGAGCACCAGCGGGCTCGCGGTGACCACAACGGTGGTGCGTCCGGACCGCGCCTCGCGCAGTCGCTCGGCGATCCGGGCCTCGGTGTGCGCGTCGACGGCCGACGTCGGCTCGACCATGACGAGGACGTCCGGATCGGCGACGAGTGCTCGGGCCAGCACGATCCGCTGGCGCTGTCCGCCGGAGAACGTACGGCCGCGCTCCTCGACCCGCGAGTCCAGCCCGTCCGGTAGGGCGACCAGGACGTCGTCGGCCGAGGCAGCGTCGATCGCACGGGACAACGCGAGCTCCTCGGCCCGGTCATCTCGCCGGCGGACGTCGAGCTCGTCGCGGAGGTCTCCGGAAAACAACGTGCTCGCCGTGTCGGACACGAGGATCCGACGCCGGATGACGTCGGTCGCCAGCTCCGACAGTGGCACGCCGCCGAGCGTCACGTGGCCGGGTGCGAAGCGGCCGAGGCGGTCGGCGATCCGGGCAGTGTCGGCCGGCTGCTCGGATACGAGCGCCGTCAGCTGACCCTCCTCGGCGACGAACCCGCTGTCGGCGTCGATCAGCGTGTTGTTCGACGGCTCCGGCGACGGATGCTCGGGCTCGGCGAAGTCCCGCTCGAGAGCCAGCACGGCGACGACCCGCGACGCGGCGACCCGCGCCCGGATCATCTTGTTGGCGAACTCGGTCGCCGTCCGCAACGGCATCACGAGAAACACGGCGTACCCGTAAAACGCGACAAGCTCTCCCGGCGAGATTTCGCCCTGCATCGCGAACCGGGCGCCGAGCCACACGACGAAGACGACGAACACGCCAGGCAGCAGGATCTGTAGTGCGTCGAGGATCGACTGGAGCCGGGCTACCCGGACGCCGGCGTCGCGTACTCGCTGCGACTCCCGCACGTACCGACGGTGGAAGACCTCCTCGCCGCCGATGCCGCGCAGCACTCGCAGCCCGGCAACGATGTCGCCGGCCAGGTTGTTGAGCTCGCCCTGCAGCTCACGCGCCCGAAGGTTGCGCTGTTGCAGCGGCTTGAGCAGTGGCCCGATCGCGATCAGCAGAGCCGGTAGCCCGATCAGCACCACCAGGCCCAAGGTGGTAGAAGCCTCGAGCAAGATGGCGGCGACGACGAGGAACGCCACGACCGAGCCGGCGGCCCGGCCGAGGACGTCGACGCTGTTGCCCACGTGGGCGATGTCGTTGGCGCCGACGCTCACGACTTCGCCGGTCGCGACCCGCTTCGGAAGGGTCGCGCCGAGCGCAGCGGCCTTGCGGCTCACCAACTGCACCGTGCGGTAGGCGGCGTCGAGCCACATCGTCACCGAGAACCGGTGCCGGAAGATCCCCGCCGCGGCCTGGATCACGCCCGCGGCCAACAGCATTGTGGCCCAGAACAGCAGCTGGCTGGTGTCGCCGGTCGTGATGCCGTCGTCGATGGCGCGCCCGATGATCGCCGGCATCAGCGCCTGCGCGACCATCCAGACGATGCCGAAGCCGATCGTCACGACCAGGACCCATCCTTGGGAGCGCATGACGAACAGCAGGTAGCGCCCCGCGGAGCGGGTGTCCGGCGTACCTGGGTCGGCGAGAGGGAGTGACTTCATAGCTGATCCAGGCTATGGAGCCGACCCCTACAGCCGCCATCGAATTAGCGCCGGCCCACTCCGGCCGAGATGGGCCGCTGAGCGCCGTTTGCCGGACGGTCATCGACCGGACGCCGGCGGCTCTTGCGCGTGACACCCCGCGTCGAAAGACTCCCGGCATGCTGACGACTCGAATCCGCTCCACGATGGGCACTCTCCTGACCCTCGGCATCGCACTGGCGGCGACGACCGTGATCGGAACCTCCGACCTCAGCGCGACGGCGACGGCGACTGCCGCTCCGGTCCATGCCGGGTCGGATCAACCGATCGTCATCGGCCACCGCGGCGCTCCCGGCTACCGGCCCGAGCACACGCTCGCGTCATACAAGCTGGCGATCGCGATGGGTGCCGACTACGTCGAGCCGGACCTCGTGTCGACCAAGGACGGCGTGCTCGTCGCCCGGCACGAAAACGAGATCGGCGGCACCACCGACGTCGCCGAGCATCCCGAGTTCGCCGACCGCAAGACGACCAAGACGATCGACGGCCGCCAGGTGACCGGCTGGTTCACCGAGGACTTCACGCTGGCCGAGCTCAAGACCTTGCGGGCCAAGGAGCGGCTGCCCGACGTGCGGCCCGACAACACGCGCTACGACGGCAGGTTCGAGGTGCCGACGTTCGACGAGGTGCTCGATCTCGTACGCCGGGAGAGCAAGCGTCTCGGCCGTCCGATCGGGGTGTACCCGGAGACCAAGCACCCGACGTACTTCGACTCGATCGGCCTCAGCCTCGAGGAGCCGCTGGTGCGCCAGCTGCGGGGGCACCATCTCGACCGGCCGGGCGCCAAGGTGTTCGTCCAGTCGTTCGAGACCGCCAACCTGCGCGAGCTGGCCGGCGAGGTACGGGTGCCGCTCGTGCAGCTGATCGACGCGACCGGCGCACCGTACGACTTCATCGCGTCCGGCGATCCGCGCACCTACGCCGATCTCGTGACGCCAGAGGGGCTCGACTGGGTCGCGACCTACGCCGACGGCATCGGCACCAACAAGGACCTGCTGGTCCCACGCGACGCCGACGGCTATCTCACCGAGCCGACCGCCGTCGTCGACGATGCCCATGCGGCGGGCCTGATCGTGCACGCCTGGACCTTCCGCGACGAAAACCAGTTCCTCCCGGCCGACTTCCGCGTCGGCGACGACCCCAACGCCAAGGGCGACGCCTTCAGCGAATTCAGCACCTTCTTCGACCTCGGCCTCGACGGCATATTCACCGACTACACCGACACCGCCATCCAAGCCCGCGAGTGGTGGCTCGAAAACAAGTCCGCCGCTTAGCCGAGGACGGAACCGTCGGAGGGCACCTGAGCCAGAGGGGGTTCGAGGTTGGGGTTGTCCGGCGCACGGCGTGGATGGGCCTGGCCGCCGAGCGCGAAGCGCGCGAGGCTGGTTGTCGGGCGCCGGACAACCCCGACCTCGAACCCAATCCCTAGCCAAGGGCGCAAGCCGGGTCTAAGCCGGACTCGGTCGGGGCGGGCCAGCCGCATGTCGGGGCGTCTAACGTCGGCGAAGCGAGGCTCCGACGCCGGCGAGACCGGCGACGATCAGCAGGCTCGGCGTGATCCAGCCGATGTCGTCCATCGACAGGCTGCCCTGCTTCCAACCGATCCAGATCGCGAAGACTCCGAAGAAGATCAGGCCGGCGACGAAACTCACGACGTCGAGCGGATGACGCTTCATGCCCGGGTCACCTCCACATTGCCGATCGAGCCGTCGATCTCGATCCGGACGTTCGGATCGGCGTCGTCGGCGTCGGTGTATTGGGTCGACGCGTCACCGCCGTTGGCCTCGCGGCCGAGAATCTCGACGTGACCGAGGTTGAGCTCGGCGCTGACAGTGACATCGAGGGTGTCGGGGAGCACGACATCGATCTCACCGACGCCGTTGTCCATCGTGATGGTCCGGCCGTCCAGAGCGGCCGGGTCCTCGACCTGGGTGAGGTCGAGCTCGATCCGGCCCACGCCCATCTCGTACGACGAAAGCACGTCGTCCGATCGGGTCGGGGCCTCCTTGATCTCGCCGGTCTTCCACACGGGTAGTTGCGAGACGGCGATCAGTGTCGTCGTCAGGATCGCGCCGAAGGGGATGAGCCAGCGGCCGTTGCCCCACCAGGTGCCGACCAGCATCCCGGCCGCGACGACACCGAGGGCGCCCGCGAGATAGACCGGGCCGTCGATGTCGGTGCCGGTCTGGTCGACGATGGACATGACGCCCATGACGGCGAGCAGTGCGGCGAGCGTGAGCAGGGTCAGAGCACCGTGATCGTTGCGCGGTCGCGGCGTAGCGGGTGGACGCGGGGGCGTCGGCGGTGCCGTGGGCGCCGCAGGAGGTGGCGGGGTCGGCGGCAGACGCGTTGTCGTGGTCGTCGACGCTGTCGAGTCGGCGGCCGGGCGTGGGTCGGCGTCGGCGATCGTGTCGGTCTCCGTGGTGTCGGAGTCCGCGGTCGACGTACGCAGCGTTGTGTCGGTGTCGGTGTCCTCGATGTCCTCGGTGTCCCCGAGGGCCGATGGCGTCGATGGGGCGGCCGTCGGGGGTGGCGGCGGCACCGGCGGCGTGGCGGGTGGAGCCGTTGTCGCCGTCGGGCCCTGTCGAGGTCGCGCTAGCACCCAGACGAGTACCGCGATGCCGAGCAGTGGGAGGGGGCCGATCCATCCCCACCCGAACCACGGACCGGACCCGACCAGGGCGCCTACCGCCAAGACGGCCGCCACGATCCATCCGAGCATCCGGGTCTTGTCGTTGCGGGGGAGGTGCGACTCGACGATGCTCTCGCCGACGCCGTCCTCCGGGGCCAATAGCCAGGCGGCGAGGTAGATGACGATTCCGACGCCACCGACCACGACCAGCGCTGCCATGATGACGCGGACGATGACCGGGTCGATGTTGAGGTAGCGCGCCAGGCCACCGCATACACCGGCGATGTAGCGGTCGTCGCGGCTGCGCCGCATCTGCATCGGCGCGGTCCGCAGCCGTCCGGGGTCGAAGCCGTCGGGGTCGGCGCTGGATGTGTCGCTCATGGCTCCATCGTGGCCGGGACGGGGGACCGTAGCCATCGGGGAACGCCCTGAATCTGCCGGTGTAGGCCGGCGGCAGCCCTGAGGGCGACTCAGGGTGCGTCCCGGGTGGTCGCTGATGGCATCCGGGCCGAGACCGTGTGACGATCGATCCGATGTCCACGACCGCGGCGCACACCACGGGTCCGGCGGCCAAGCCGTCGAGGCCGGTCCGTCGTGCCCGTCGACCCGTCCAGGGTCGGATGATCGGTGGCGTCGCGGCCGGTCTCGCCGAGCATCTGGCACTTGACGTGTTCTGGGTGCGGCTGGCGTTTGTGGCCGCGACGTTCGTCCACACGTTCTTCGGCGTCGTCGTCTACATCGCGCTGTGGCGGCTGCTGCCGCAGGGGGACACGGATGTCACTGAGCAGCCTGCGGGCCTCGCCTCCGCGACCCGGCGTGGGCTGCGTACTCCGGGCCGGTCATCGCGGCTCGTCCGAAGCGATCTCGGGCAGGTGCTGGCGCTGGGAGCCCTCGGCCTCGGCATCGTCTTGCTCCAGCAGCAACTGGGGTGGGGCCTAGGCAGTGGCGTGCTGTGGCCGTTGGTCATCGCGGTCGCTGGGCTCGCCCTGGTCTGGCGGCAGGCCGACGAAGCGCAACGCGAACGCTGGGCCGGCAACTCCCCGGACGTTCCGATCCTTGGTCTGCTGCTCGGCACCGGCGGATGGGCGGTCCTCATCCGGCTCGGCCTGGGTGCCCTGATGATCGCGACGGCTTTGGCCGTCATCATCGCGCAGTCCCAGGGAATCGACACGCTCGGTCCGATCGCCGTCGGTACCGTCCTCGCCCTGCTCGGTCTCGGCCTGCTCCTGGGGCCGTGGATCCATCGGCTGGGTCGCGACCTGGCCGCGGAGCGGCGCGAACGCGTTCGCTCGCAGGAGCGGGCCGACATGGCGGCTCACCTCCACGACTCGGTGCTGCAGACCCTGGCGCTGTTGCAGCGGCATGCCGGCGACCCGCGTACGGTCGCCCGGCTGGCCCGACGGCAGGAGCGCGAGCTACGCGATTGGCTCTACGCCGACGCTGCGCCGGACGGCGAGACGCTGCGTGCCGCACTCGCATCGGTGGCCGCCGAGGTCGAAGACCTGCACGACGTCACCGTGGAGGTGGTCGGGGTCGGTGACGTGCCGATGAGCGACGCGGTCGGCGCGATGGTGCGGGCAGCCCGAGAGGCCATGGTCAACGCCGCCAAGCACTCGGCCGCCGGGCACGTCGACGTCTACGCCGAGACCGCCGGTTCGACGGTCGAGGTCTTCGTACGAGATCGTGGAGCCGGGTTCGATCCTGACGCCATCGTGGAAGGACGGCTCGGCATCCGCCAGTCGATCTATGCCCGCATGGACCGGCACGGTGGCAAGGCGGTCATCCGAAGTGCGCCGGGCGAGGGCACGGAGGTGCGGCTGTCGATGACACTGTCAGACCGAGACGAGGAGAGTGGCCGATGAAGTCGATGCTGACAGTGGTGGTCGTCGACGACCACCAAATGTTTCGCACCGGCGTGCGTTCGGAGCTCGCCGGCTCGGTCACCATCAAGGGCGAGGCTGACGACGTGGATACCGCGGTGGCCGTGATCCTCGAAGCCGAGCCCGACGTGGTGCTTCTCGACGTGCACCTGCCGGGTGGCGGCGGAGCCGAGGTCGTCCGCCGGGTACACCAGCGGGCGCCGGATCGACGGTTCCTCGCGCTGTCGGTCAGCGACGCCGCCGAAGACGTCATCGGCGTCATCCGCGCCGGCGCACGGGGTTACGTCACCAAGAACATCACCGGGCCGGAGCTGGTCGACGCGATCCGCCGGGTCGCCGAGGGAGACGCGGTCTTCTCGCCGCGGTTGGCCGGCTTCGTCCTCGACGCGTTCGCCGGAACGATCGAGGTGGCCCAGGTCGACGAGGACCTCGACCGGCTGACCGAGCGGGAGCGCGAGGTGATGCGGCTGATCGCCCGCGGCTATGCCTACAAGGAAGTCGCCAAGGAGCTGTTCATCTCGATCAAGACGGTCGAGACCCACGTGTCGAGCGTGCTGCGCAAGCTGCAGCTGTCGAGCCGGCACGAGCTCACCCGGTGGGCCAGTGACCGCCGGCTGATCTGACCGCCGCGCCGGATCAGGCCTGCTTCCATTCGGCCTCGACCAGCCGGGTCGCCTCGGCCAACGAGAGCCCGCGCCGTCGGGCCGTGCGTACGTAGTCCGCGGCGGCCGACCGGACGTCTGCGTCGCCGGCGTCGGCAGGCTCGTCGAGCATGCTGCTCCGGACGAACGTCCCTCGGCGGCGATGGGTCGCGATCACACCGGCTGCCTCGAGCTCGCGATAGGCCCGGGCGACGGTGTTGTTGGCGAGCCCGAGGTCGGTCGCCATCTGCCGGACGGTCGGCAGCCGCTGCCCGGCGGCCAGTTCGCCGTCGGCGACGAGCGCGGCGATCTGGCGCCGAACCTGCTCGTACGGCGGCTCGGCGCTGGCAGTGTCGACGGCGATCAGGCTCATGCCGCCCATTCGCATCACCCCTTTGTCCCAAACTCTGTCGCAACTGTACTGCCACAAACTCCGGTCGTCCAGCGCAGCGGCCAGCTCCCCGTACTCCTACGTCCTGTAGTAGCGTGCCGTCGTGGACTTTCTGCACAAGTTGCTCTTGTTCCTGCATCTGATCGGCATGGCCGCGGTGCTCGGTGGTGCGCTCGTGCAGGTCGCGTCGCCGCCGCGTCGGGTCACCGCGATGATCCTCCACGGCGGCCTGACCCAGGTCGTCACCGGCGTCCTCCTGGTCGGTGTCTTGGAGGCCGACGACGTCGAAGTCGACCACGCCAAGATCGGCGTCAAGCTCGTCGTCGCGCTGGTCATCGTGGCCTTGGCCTGGATCTACCGCAAACGCGACGAACTGGCGAATGGGCCGTTTTTCGGCATTCTCGGTTTGACCCTGGTCAATGTCGGAGTTGCGGTTTTCTGGACTTGATGACTGGATTCTCGTCGCGGTTTCACATGAACTCGCGGTGACCAGTTTTGACATGTCACTCGTAGGAACCCCCGGGGTGCTAGCGTCACGCCGTTGACCGTAATGACAGCTGGACTCGGGGAAGATGTCATGACGCTGCCAAACCTGTACCTCGTTGGTGCTCCGAAGGCGGGAACCACCACCGTGGCGAGCTGGCTCGGCCAGCATCCGGAGATCTACTGGCCCGCCCCGAAGGAGCCCTACTACTGGGCCGCCGACTACCCGCGGATGCGGGAGCATTACGGCTTCGAGGATCGTGCGACCTACGAGCGGCTCTATTCACCCGAGGCGGCCTCGGCCGCGCGTTATCGGGGCGACGGCTCGACGACCTACCTCTACTCCGAGAGCGCGATTCCCGAGATCTGCCGGGCGGTTCCTGACGCCCGATTCCTGGTGTGCGTACGCGATCCGGTCGACCTCGTCATCTCCTATCACCGCACCCAGGTCGTCGCGCTCAACGAGAGCGAGCCCGACTTCGGCCGCGCCTGGCAGCGGCATCGCGACGGCGGTCTGCCCGACACCGATCCGCTGGACGAGAAGCTGCTCGACTACGCCACCGTCGGCGGCGTCGGGGCCGCGATGGAGCGCATGCTGCGCGTGGTGCCACGAGAGCGGGTGCATGCGATCGTGTTCGACGACCTCGCCCGTGATCCCCGCGGTACGTGGGAGGCGTTGACGGCGTACCTGCGCATCGACGCGGGCGCGGCGCCGTCGTTCGCGGCCGCCAACGCCAGTGACAAGGCGGCCCGCTGGCCGCTGCTGCGTAGGCTCACCCACCGGCCGCCGCCGGCGCTGGAGGCGAGCGTTCGCCGGCTGCGGCAGTGGTCGCGGACGACCAGGATGCCTGGCGTCGCGGCCCTCAAGCGGCGGATGTGGCGACCCGAGCCGCGACCGTTCGTTTCGGGCCAGGACCGGCAGGAGCTCGCCGAGCACTTCAAGGCCGACGTCGAGCTGCTCGCCGAGCTCCTCCAGCGCGACCTGAGTGCCTGGGGCGACGCCTGACGGCGGCAATCGGAGGGTTTCAACGCTCACGCTGCGGGACGTGACGCAGTAACTCGCCGCGCCGCCGCGCCGATGTCGCCGCCGCCTCGTAGGCTGGACGTCGAGATGGAATCCCAGACAACGACGCTGTTCCCCGTGCCCGAAACCTCGACGACCGACCCAGACTCCAGTCCGGACCGCCCACGACGTCCCCGGCTGACGCCGGAGATGCTGTTGGACGACCTCAACGAGCAGCAACGCGCCGCCGTCGTCCACGAGGGCGGGCCGCTGCTCGTCGTCGCAGGCGCCGGCTCCGGCAAGACCCGGGTGCTCACCCGGCGGATCGCCTGGCTGATCTCGCAGCGAAACGTCCACCCCGGCGCGATCCTCGCGATCACCTTCACCAACAAGGCCGCCGGCGAGATGCGCGAGCGGGTGGCCGAGCTGGTCGGTCGCCGGGCCCGGATCATGTGGGTGTCGACGTTCCACTCCTCCTGCGTACGGATCCTGCGTCGTGAGATCACGCGGTTCGGCTACACGTCGTCGTTCTCGATCTACGACGCCGTCGACTCGCGCCGATTGATGACGCTGATCTGTCGCGACCTCGATCTCGATCCGAAGCGCTACAACCCGCGCGCCATCCTCCACTGGATCAGCAACCACAAAAACGAGCTGCGCGACCACGAGACTGCCGCGTCGCAGGTGAGCAACAACCTCGAGGAGACCTACGTCGAGGCCTATCGCGAATACCAGCGGCGGCTGCGCGACGCCAACGCGCTCGACTTCGACGACCTGATCATGATGACGGTCCATCTCATGCAGGCCTTTCCCGAGGTACGCGAGACCTATCGCCGACGGTTCCGACACGTGCTCGTCGACGAATACCAAGACACCAACCAGGCTCAGTACGTCTTGGTGCGCGAGCTCTGCTCGCCGACCAACGACTCCGACGGCGTCGACCCGGCCGAGCTCATGGTGGTCGGCGACTCCGACCAGTCGATCTATGCGTTCCGGGGCGCCAACATCCGCAACATCTTGGAGTTCGAGGAAGACTTCCCGTCCGCGAGCACGGTGTTACTGGAGCAAAACTATCGATCGACCCAGACGATCCTCACCGCCGCCAACTCCCTGATCGCCAAAAACTCCGGCCGCAAGTCGAAGCGGCTGTGGTCCGACACCGGCGACGGCGAGAAGATCGTCGGCTACGTGGCCGAAGACGAGCACGCCGAGGCACAGTTCGTCGCCGAAGAGGTCGACCGGCTCTCCGACGACGGGGCGGCGAAGCCGAGCGACGTCGCGGTGTTCTACCGCACCAACGCGCAGAGCCGAGTCTTTGAAGAGGTCTTCATCCGGGTCGGGCTGCCCTACAAGGTGGTCGGCGGCGTCCGCTTCTACGAGCGCAAGGAGATCAAGGACGCGCTCGCCTACCTCAAGGTTTTGGTCAACCCCGACGACGAGGTCTCGTTGCGACGGATCCTCAACGTGCCCAAGCGTGGCATCGGCGACCGGGCCGAGGCCTGCGTGGAGGCCTACGCCCAGCGCGAGCGCACGTCCTTTTGGGCCGCGCTGCGCCAGGCCGCGGAGGCGCCGGGGGTCGCGACCCGGTCGCTCACGTGCATCGAGGGCTTCGTGGCGATCGTGGAGGGCCTGCAGGAGATGGTGGCGGCGGGCGAACCGGCCGACGTGGTGCTCGAGGCGGCACTTTCGCGCAGCGGATACCTCGACGAGCTCGAGCGCTCACAGGACCCCCAGGACGAGTCGCGGGTCGAAAACCTCGCCGAGCTGGTGGCCGTGGCGCGGGAGTTCGTCGGCGAGGCCGATGCGGCCGCGGCCGACGACGAGGGTCTGCAGCCGGGTTCGCTCGCCGCGTTCTTGGAGCGGGTGGCGCTGGTCGCCGACGCCGACCAGATTCCCGACGCCGATGCCGACGGCGACGGGGTCGTCACCCTGATGACCCTGCACACGGCGAAGGGGCTGGAGTTTCCGGTCGTCTTCCTCTCCGGGCTCGAGGACTCGGTCTTCCCGCACTCACGGTCGATGGACGACGCGAAGGAGCTCGAGGAGGAGCGCCGGCTGGCCTACGTCGGTGTTACCCGGGCGATGAAGCGGCTGTACGTATCCCGGGCTGTCGTCCGCTCGGCTTGGGGTGCGCCGATGCACAACCCCGCGTCGCGGTTCATCGACGACCTGCCCGAAGACCTTGTCGACTGGCGGCGCACCGAGGCCGACGGCACCAAATGGACCGGGGTCTCGACCGGCGTCCGGCAGGCGGCCGGTTCGCGTACGCTGCCGAGTCGGTCCTCAAGTCGCCGTCCGGTGCCGTCGCTCTCCCCGGGCGACCGGGTCGTCCACGACAGCTTCGGCATGGGCACGGTCGTATCGCTGCAAGGCAGCGGCGAACAGGCGGTCGCCGCGATCGACTTCGGGTCGGAGGGCGTCAAGCGGTTGCTGCTGCGCTACGCGCCGGTGGAGAAGCTCTGACGGTTGCCGCGATCGGCGGGCAATGCGTCAGGGGGTGACGCCGTGCTCGACGAGGGCTTCGTAGGGGTCGACGTCCTGGCCGTCCTCGGAGCCGTCGGGGACCCGAACCTCGAGGTGCAGGTGCGGTCCGGTGACGTTGCCGGTGGCGCCGACGTAGCCGATCAGCTGGCCCGGGTCGACCTCCTCGCCCTCGCTGACGACGTAGGACGTCTGGTGGCAGTACCAGATCGTCCAGCCGTTATCGAGAGTGATCTCGGTCTTGTAGCCGTAGGCGTCGTCCCATCCGACATCGGAGACGACGCCGTGTGCGACCGACACGATCGCGGTGCCGGAGGGGGCCGAGAAGTCGAGCCCGGTGTGGTAGCTCGACCACAGGTAGCTGTATTCGCCCCATCGAGCGGTCAGGACGTAGCCGGCGACCGGCAGCACCCACTGGTTGGCCTCGAGCTCATGGGCGCGCTTTTGCGACTCTTGGGCAAGCTCCGTGAGCGCCTGCTCGCGCTGCTCGGCCTGGAGCCGGGCCTGCTCGGCGAGCACCTCGCGATCGACGCTGCGACTGACGGCCAGCACGTCACCGCCGCGGGCGTAGGTGGCCCCGACGCCTCCGGACAGCTGCGTCGAGGCGGCGGGGTCGTAGTTGTCGTCGGACCCACCACTGTTGGAGGAGACGACGACGGCGCCGCCGCCGGCGATCACGAGAGCCGTGGCACCGAGGACGGCGGGCGTGGGGACGAAGCTCCTTCGGCGACGCGGCGCGCGACGCGAACCGGGTCGAGAATGACGAGGTGCGGGGACCGGATCGGCAGCGTGTTTGCTTGCGGAGCGTCTTCCCCCTGCACTCTCCGTGTCGCTTGTGGCGGCGGGGATGTCGGCGCGTCGCTTCGGAGCGGGACGCGGCACCGTACAACCTCCGGCCTAGCTGATACGGACTCCGTGACGATAACCGATCCCTACCCGAATGAAAACTTCGGGCACGGCGTGTGCACAGCGTTTCACGCACTGCTACTACAGCCGACCAGTATGTGAGAAAGACGCCTTTTTCGCGTGGGATAGATTGCGCTTGAAAAGGCCGAACCTGGGAGATGGAGCATCCATGCCGAAGCGAATCGTGGTGGCCAAGCCTGGCCTCGATGGGCACGACCGGGGTGCCAAGGTTGTGGCGCGAGCGCTGCGAGACGCGGGCAACGAGGTGATCTACACCGGTCTGCACCAGACGCCGGAGCAGATCGTCGACACCGCGATTCAAGAAGACGCCGATGCCATCGGCCTTTCGGTGCTGTCCGGCGCCCACATGACCCTGTTCGCCAAGGTGCTAAGTCTGCTGGAAGATCGGGACGCTCGCGACATCGTGGTGTTCGGCGGCGGCATCATCCCCGAGGCCGACATCCCGACGCTCGAGGCGTCCGGGGTCGCGAAGGTCTTCACGCCGGGCGCGACGACCAGCGAGATCGCCGAGTGGGTCGATGCCCACGTACGCGACGCCTCGGGCGTCTGACGGGCGCGAGCACCGCCTCTCGGGTCGTCTCCTACCGCGCCTTCATCTCCGCGCCGTGGACCGTGATCGCCCAGATGATGAGGACGTCGAGCGCGATCATGATCGCCGACCAGATGGGGTAGGCGGGAAGGAACGCGACGTTGACCAGTGCACTGACGAGGGCGGCGAACACGCCGACCACCCGGGCCCACATCCGGCCGGCGAACAGCCCTATGGCCGCTAACACCAGGATGATCCCGCCGATCAGATGCACCCAGCCCCACGCGGTGTAGTCGACTGAGACGACCAGTCCGCTGTCGTGCACCAGGTAGGTCGTGTCATCGAACAGTGCGACAAGTCCTTCGATCGCGTGGAAGCAGCCGAGCATGAACATCATGACGGCGGCAAACACGATCCAGCCGACCCATCCTGTCGGATCGGCATACGACGTCGCTCGCGACGATCGCTCGGATTCAGTGTGTTGCGACATGGCTGGACCTCCGTTGTCAGGCCAGATACCCGTCACGATGATGTAGTCCCACGGGTCGCAGCATCACCCGCCGCGGATGACTTCACCTCCGGCCCGCCCCGCCGCAGCGGTTCACCCTTCACGGGTGAGACGACACCTGCCTCTTTGATGAACGGTCAGGACGCCATCACCCCACGACGTCGTACGGCGCCGCCAGGTCGGTGTTGTCGACGACGTACGTCGCGTGCGCCTCGGGATCGCAGGCCTCGATGTACAGCCTCTGACCCTCGACGTACCGCCGGTTGGCCAGGTGGTTCGGGTCGGCCGGTGTCCCGTCGCGCTTGGCCATCCGGGCGCACGAGACGTCCGGTGGCACGCGGCAAAAGATCGACATGTCCCATGCGTCGCGAAGCTTCGGGCGGTGTAGGAAGAGGCCGTCGAGGATCAGGATCGCCTCGGCGTCGTACCGCTGCCAGCGTCGCGGCACCGGTGTGTCGGCGACGTGGTCCCACACCGCCGTGCAGACGGGCTCGCCGGTCGCGAACGGATCGAGCAGGACCGAGGACAGGTCGCGTAGTCGTACGAGTCGAGATAGAAGCCCTCAGGCGAAGCGCGGCCCCTGGCGTATCGCGCGGCGCGCGGCCGATGGAACCCGTCGACGCTGGCCCGCACGATCGGGCGCCGGCCGTCCATCAGGTCGGCCAACTCGTCGCCGAGCGTCGTCTTGCCGGCGCCGTCCACGCCGTCGATCGCGACCCGCTGCGGCCGCGTGGTCGGCAACGCCGCGAGTGCGTCGGCCAGCCGCTCGAGCAACGCGCGCCGGGTGTCTGTCACTCACCGATCCTGCCAGCCCACAATGGGGATGTGAGAGCACAACGAGGGATCGTCGTCATCGAGCACGAGTCCGGGTGTCCGCTGGATCGGTTCGCCGACTGGCTCGACGTCGACGCCCACGTGATCCGACCGTACGCCGGCGACAGTGTCCCGACCCGCGTCGACGACGGCCTGCTCGTACTCGGCGGCGCGATGTCGGCGTACGACGACGTCGTCGCGCCCTGGCTTCCCGCGGTTCGTGGCCTGCTCGCCACGGCCGTTTCCGAGAGGGTGCCGACGCTCGGCATCTGCCTCGGGGCGCAACTGCTTGCCGTCGCGACCGGCGGCCGGGTCGAGGTCGCCGACCGCAGGGGTCGCGAGGCCGGCATCGTCGACGTCCGCTGGCGCCACCCGGCCACGGCCGACCCGCTGGTGCTTGAACTGCCCGAGCCGTTCGCCGGGCCGAGCATGCACGCCGACGCCGTCGTGGCGCTACCAGACGAAGCGGTGTGGCTCGCGGAGACCGCGATGTATCCGCATCAGGCCTTCCGGATCGGACCCGCCGCCTGGGGCGTGCAGTTTCACCCGGAGGTGTCGCTGCCGACATATCGGCGATGGGCCGAGCGGTCGTCCGACGTCGACACGGAGGCGGTGACCGACGACTATCGGGCCCGCGTTGACGAGGTCGCCGAGGCGGGTCGCCAGCTGGCGCGTCGATTCGGGGCTGTCGTCACGGCGCCGAGTCCTGCGACCTGACGAAGTCGGCGATCAACCCGGCCACCGTGTCTGGCCGTTGCAGCGTGACCCAATGGCCCGCGTCGAGGTCGACCCGAGTGAGCGCCGGCGCGAAGTCGGCGAGGTGCTCATAGACCTCCGGGATGATGTAGCGGTCGTGCTTCGGCACGATCAGCTGCACCGGAACCCGCGTCTTGCCCGGCCGCGGGTCGCGCATCCGCTGCTGCACGTTGGCCCGATAGAGATTGAGCCCGTTGGTCGCGTCGTCCGGGAGAGTGTCGGCCCAATGCGAACCGTCCCCCAGACGCTCGGCCGTCGCGATCCGGCGGCGCATCTGAGCCTCCCCGCGACGCCAGAGCTGCTCGGGCACCCACGGCAGATGGAAGGCGTAGACGTACCACGAATGCAGGCCCTGTCGCAGCAGCAGGTTGAGATCGCGCTCGTTTCGGGCCCGGCGGAGCGCGTGCGCCATGTGGTCGAGCGACGGACCGGAGATCGACGTGAACGACCGGAGTCGCCCGCGTAGGCGCTCGTCGACCTCCTCGGTCGTGACCGCGTCCCACAGCTGACACGAGCCCCAGTCGTGACCGACCAGGTGGACGCGCTCGTCCACGCCGGCGATCTGATCCATGACGGCCACCAGGTCGTCGACGAGTCGCTCGGTGCGATAGCCGGTACGGTCGGCCGGCGCCGTCGATTGGCCGGCGCCGCGTACGTCGTAGGTGACGACCCGTAGGTGCTGCTGGTCGACGAGTCGGGCCGCCACCTGCTCCCACATGATCTGGGTGTCGGGGTAGCCGTGGACCAACACGACGGTCGGCGCGGCCGGGTTGGGATAGTCACGGACCGCGAGTGTGACGTCGCCGGATCTGACCGAGTGGGTCTCCATGGCCACGAGCGTCATGCATCGACCGCTGTGATGGCAACCACACCGGCGCGATGCAGGTCGTACCCCCGTCGCGGCTAGTGCGTCGACGTGGTTAGGCTCCGAGAGGATTTCGGACCGGTCGAGTCGCGTAAGGACGGGCAGCACCGTGGATCTGATGGAGTACCAAGCCAAGGAGCTCTTCGCCAAACATGACGTTCCTCTGACTCCCGGTGTCGTGGCGGACACGCCCGACGAGGTCCGCGCCGCCGCCGAGCGGATCGGCGGACGCGTCGTCGTCAAGGCCCAGGTGCAGACCGGCGGGCGCGGCAAGGCCGGCGGCGTCAAGCTCGCAGCCGACCCCGTCGAGGCCGCGGCCCGCGCCGGCGAGATCCTCGGCATGGACATCAAGGGCCACACCGTCGAGCGGGTCCTCGTCGTGCCGGCTGTCGACATCGCCGAGGAGTACTACTTCTCGTTCCTCGTCGATCGGGCCAACCGTGCGTACCTCTGCATCGCCAGCGTCGAGGGCGGCGTCGAGATCGAGGAGGTCGCCCGCACCAACCCGGACGCGGTCGCCAAGGTTCTGATCGACCCGGTCGTCGGTGTCGACGAGGCCAAGGCGCGCGAGATCGTGGCGACCGCGAAGTTCCCGCCCGAGCTCGCCGACGAGGCCACCGCGATGATCGGCAAGCTGTGGGACTGCTTCGTCGCCGAGGACGCCTCGCTGGTCGAGGTCAACCCACTCGGTCGGCTCGGCAACGGTCACCTCGACGCCCTCGACGGCAAGGTTTCGGTCGACGACAACGCCGGCTTCCGGCACCCGGACCATGGGCAGTACGTCGACCGCTCCGCCGACGATCCGCTGGAGGCGGCCGCGAAGGAGAAGGACCTCAACTACGTCAAGCTCGAGGGGTCGGTGGGCATCATCGGCAACGGCGCCGGGCTCGTGATGAGCACGCTCGACGTCGTCGCGTACGCCGGTGAGGAGTTTGGCGGAGTACGTCCGGCAAACTTCCTCGACATCGGCGGTGGCGCGAGCGCCGAGGTGATGGCCAACGGGCTCGAGATCGTGCTCGGCGACCCCGGCGTCCGGTCGGTGTTCGTCAACGTCTTCGGCGGCATCACGGCCTGCGACGCGGTCGCAAACGGCATCGTGTCGGCGATCGACATGCTGAAGTCGCGAGGCGAGGAGATCACCAAGCCGCTGGTCGTGCGTCTCGACGGCAACAACGCCGAGGAGGGCCGGCGGATCCTGGCCGATGCCGAGCAGGACATCGTCGAGATGGTCGACACGATGGACGGCGCCGCCCGACGCGCGGCCGAACTCGCCGCGGCGAAATAAGGAGCGGACCCATGGCTATCTTCCTCAGCGAGCAGAGCAAGATCATCGTCCAGGGCATGACCGGGTCCGAGGGCCAGCGGCACACTCGGCGGATGTTGGCCGCCGGCAGCTCCGTCGTCGGCGGCGTCAACGCACGCAAGGCCGGGACCGCGGTGGCCTTCGACGACGGGAGCAGCGACGGCACCAGCCTTCCGGTGTACGGCACCGTCGAGGAGGCGATGAAGGAGACCGGTGCCGATGTCTCCGTACTCTTCGTCCCACCGGCGTTCACCAAGGACGCGATCGTCGAAGCGATCGACGCCGCGATGCCGCTGATCGTCGTGATCACCGAAGGTGTGCCGGTGCACGACTCCGCCTGGGCGCTCGCGCACGCGCAGCGCACCGGTCGCTCTCGCATCATCGGCCCCAACTGCCCCGGCATCGCGTCGCCGGGCAAGTCCAACGCCGGCATCATCCCCTCCGACATCACCGGCGTCGGCAGGATCGGCCTGGTGAGCAAGTCGGGCACGCTGACCTACCAGCTGATGTACGAGCTTCGCGATATCGGCTTCACCACCTCGGTCGGCATCGGCGGCGACCCGATCATCGGCACGACCCACATCGACTGCCTGCAGGCGTTCGAGGACGACCCTGAGACCGACGCGACCATCATGGTCGGCGAGATCGGCGGCGACGCGGAGGAGCGGGCCGCCGACTACATCAGGGAGCACGTGACCAAGCCGGTCGTGGGCTACGTCGCCGGGTTCACGGCACCCGAGGGCAAGACGATGGGGCACGCCGGCGCGATCGTCTCCGGCTCGTCCGGCACCGCCGAGGCCAAGAAGGAGGCCCTCGAAGCGGCGGGCGTCCGGGTCGGCAAGACTCCGTCGGAGACCGCCCGCCTGATGCGAGACATCGTCACCTCGCTCGGCTGACCGCCCGTTTTCGCACCGCGAATTGGGTGTGCTGGCGCTACTGGAGCTCGGTCAGCCGCTGGCCGGCGCGGATCGCGAGGGCGTTGAAGGCCCGGCTGGACACGTCGAACCGACCGACTGGGGTGAACATCACCTGAGCGACCCGGGCGCCGTTGCGCACGAGCGCAACCCGGTATTCGATGTCCATCTTGGACGTCGCCTCGAGCGACAGCCACCACGTACTGGCCCTGACCGCACCCTCGCCG
The DNA here is from genome assembly GCA_035630615.1 of Nocardioidaceae bacterium. Lineage (GTDB taxonomy): Bacteria > Actinomycetota > Actinomycetes > Propionibacteriales > Nocardioidaceae > DATFRX01. The sequence goes on along the minus strand of DASQKI010000043.1, from coordinate 13,782 downwards.
TCTCGATGCGGTCCGCGCACGTTGGCGGCGTAGTTGCGGTCCTCGCAGTTGTTCAGGCGTTTCGCCAAGCGCTTCAGGTAGTTTTTCGCCCGCGCCTCGGACGGGAACGTCGCGATCGTCTCGGTGATGCCGAACGTCGTCGGCACCTGCTTGGCGTCCAACACGACGTAGCTGCGCGAGCGGACGCCGCTGAGGCCCTTGCCCTTGAACTGGGCCTCGTCGCAGGATGTCGCGGCGGGATTTTGCGCGGCCGGGTATTGCTCGGGCTCGGTGCCAACCATCACCTTGGCCAGGTTGGCGACCGGCGGGAGGTCAACCGCGCCGAGGAAGCCGTTGGCCTCGCCGGTCACCGGCGGCTGGACCGGTCGGACGTCGCTGGCCAACTGGCAGATGCCGCCGGTGTTTTCGCACAACAGTCCGAGCGAGTCGTCCAAGACGTCGGCGAACGCGGACACACTCGGACCGTGCCGGCTCTCGGCCTGGTGCACGAACGTCGACGTGATGAAGCCGGAGCGGGCGACGCCGATGGTGATCGTTCGGATCGGATCCGACCACTTGCGCAAGACGAGGATGCGGATGTCGGTGCCATCGCGGGCGACCGAGTAGGCCTCGAGCAACTGGACCCGGGGCACCTGGCAGCCCGCGTACCAGTTGAGCTGGGTGCGATAGGACGCGCGCGCCGCCGCCTTGGACCGTGCCACCTCGATCGACTCGATCGCGTACTGGCTCGTCTTGCCGGCGCCCGTGAACGTCCGTACCCAGACTTGGCGCAGCTGCGGCGTGCCGTAGCGGGCCAGCGCGCAGGTGGCGAACGGGTCGATCGCGTCGAGGTCCGACGATGTCTCGGCGACGGTCCAGTTGGCCTTGAGATCGAGATGGACGATCTGCGGGGCGCTGAGCAGTTGGTCCTCGCTGGCTCCGATGGCGTCATCGGCCGGATCAGTCTCGTGGCCGATCTGCGCTCGCGTCGGATGCAGGCTCTCGGACCGGCCGTCGGCCGGCGCCGTGACGAGATAGCCGGCGCCGGCGATGACCGCCGCCGAGGTCGCGACCGCGATCAGGGTGTTGCGGTGCTTCCGGCGCGTCCCCGACCGGCGAATGGTCGACGCGCGTGGGAGGGTCGCCGCGTCGGTGATGCGGCGGAGGTAGTGGAGGCGACGTTCGATCTGCCCGGTGGACGCGTTCAGTCTGTCCTCGAGCTCGGTGACCGCCCGGTCGGTCAGCTCGACCGCGTCGTCGGCGGTCATGCCGACCTCGCGGGCCGCCCCCGCGATGTCGAGGCCGCCGGCGGTCTGCAAGAGCACCAGGCGTCGCGCGGTCGAACTCATCGCGCCGAGCGCCTCGAGCAGTTCGGTGTCGGTTTCTTCTCGGCGCTTGCGGCGCAACAGGTGGGTACTCCGGCGCAGCGACGCGAGGCGCATCGCCTCGGGCCGGACCTGGCCCAGCGGATCGGTCAGGCGGAGTTTGGTCCAGTGCTGCCAGGCGTGGGCGTAGGCATCCTGGACGGCGACGATCGCCGCGTTGAGATCACCGGTCAGCGCGTACGTCTGGTGGAGAACCTGACGACGCGAGTCGTGGTAAAACGCGTCGAATTCATCGACCCGTGTCATACCACGTCTCCTTGGATGTGCGGTGCGGTCACACGACTTGATGACCGTAATCGACAGGGCGGAGATTCCCAACTCTGTCGGTCCGGATGCCGGATATCGGCCATTCGCGCGGTGGTCGGTGCCGTTGGCACCGAGGGCCAGCGCTCGGCGTGGCACCCGCGACCGGCCCCGACGGCGGGTGACGATGGTCGGGCCATGGTCGATCTGCTGAGCCGTACTGTCTCGCGCCCCGGCGCCCCCGATCGGGCGCCGGCGCCGGTCTGGCTGGCCGGCCTCGTCGCCGGCGCCGCGATGGCGGTGGCGGGCCTCGTGGCGGCGATGGGCCTGGCCGTCGTCGGATGGCTCGGAGGCAACGGCGGGGCGATGACCAGCGCGCTGCGGATCGGAGTCGACGGTTGGCTGCTCGGTCACGGCAGCCGGTTGCAGACCGCCGACGCCACGATCGAGTTGGTGCCGCTCGGCATCACGATGATCGTCGGCTGGCTGGCGCTGCGCGGCGGTCGGTGGGCGGCGCGGGCGTCCGAGCTCACCCGCACCGTCGACGCGGTCACCGTCGGAGCCACCTTCGCCTGCGCCTACACATCCTTGGTCCTCGTCGTCGCCCTCACCGCGTCGCATCCGGGAGCCGAACCGACGCTGATCGGGCCGCTCCTCGTCGCGGCAGCCGTGACCTTTGCGGCGGCCGGCTTCGGCGCAGTACGGCAGGCCGACGACCTCGATCGCGTCGTGGAGCGGATCCCGGACGAGTTGCGCGCGGCGTGGATCGGAGCGGTCGGCGGCACCCTGACGCTGATCGGGTGCGCCGCGCTGACGCTGGTCGCATCGCTGATCGTGCATGCCGGCGCGCTCCGCGACCTGGTCGAGGCGCTCGACCCCGGGCTGGTCGGCGGGCTCGTCCTCGTCGTCGTCTGCGTCGCCGTGCTGCCCAACGTGATCTTGCTGACGGTTTCCGTGCTGCTCGGCCCAGGTGCCGCGATCGGCACCGGCACGTCGGTGACGCTGTCGGAGGTCACCGTCGGGCCGATGCCCGCGGTGCCGTGGCTCGCCGCGGTCCCCGGTTCGGGCACCCAGCCCGCGGCGTTGTCCGCACTCGCCGCACTGCCGCTGATCTGCGGTGTCGTCGCCGGCGCGATGGCGGTGCGTCGCTATCCCGTCTTCGGTTATGACCGGGCAGCCCTTCGAGGACTGCTGGCCGGGGTGACCGGTGGGCTGCTCGTCGCCGGCCTCGTCTCGCTCAGCGGCGGCGCGATCGGGCCCGGACGGATGGCCGATGTCGGCCCGGCGGCGCTGGCCTGCCTCGCCGTCGCCGTCGTCGCGCTGGGGCTGGGCGGGCTCGTGGGCGGTTTGGGCGTGCGCGCCCTCCAAAGCCGGCGGGTGCCCTGACGGCTTCGAAGCCGGCTCGACTGGCTAGGGTGTGTGGTCCGTTGCCGAGACCTGACCGAGGCTCCCGCTGTTGTCGCTGACCGTTGGCCCCGTCGCCGCTCGACCAGCCCGCCTGGTCGTCCTGGTCTCCGGCGCCGGCACCAATCTGCAGGCACTGCTCGACGCCACAACCGACTCCGCCTACGGGGCACGGGTGGTCGCGGTCGGGTCTGACCGCGACGGCATCGAGGGGGTACGGAGGGCCGAGCGGGCGGAGGTACCCACCTTCGTACGTCGGGTCGCCGATCACGCATCTCGGGCAGACTGGGACAAGGACCTCGCGGCTACCGTTCAGTCGTACGAACCGGACCTCGTCGTCCTGGCCGGCTTCATGAAGCTCATGGGTCCGGCGTTCCTCGAGGCGTACGAGGGGCGCGTGGTCAACACGCATCCGGCGCTGTCGCCGTCGTTCCCCGGCATGCACGCGCCACGAGACGCGCTGGCTCACGGGGTGCGCGTGACCGGGGCGACACTGTTCTTCGTCGACGACGGTGTCGACGCCGGCCCGATCATCGCGCAGGTGACGGTGCCGGTCCGGGAAGATGACGATGTCGACACCCTCCACGAGCGGATCAAGACGCGAGAGCGGGTCATGCTCGTCGAAACGGTCGGTCGCATGGTGCGCGAGGGCTACCGAATCGAGGGCAGGAAGGTGAAGATCGGGCTATGACTGATCCTGCGGGCTCCAACGACCCGGCGTCCAACAATGAGGTGCGGCGGCCGATTCGGCGTGCGTTGGTCTCCGTCTATGACAAGGTCGGCCTCGTCGACCTGGCGGCCGGGCTGCACGCAGCCGGAGTAAGCATCGTGTCGACCGGCTCGACCGCCGCCCAGATCTCGGGCGCCGGCGTCCCGGTCACGACGGTCGAGCAGCTGACCGGATTTCCCGAATGCCTCGACGGCCGGGTCAAGACTCTCCATCCGCGGGTGCATGCGGGCATCCTGGCCGACCGGCGGCGGGAGTCACATCGCCAGCAGCTGGACGATCTGGGCATCGAGGGGTTCGACCTCGTCGTGTCCAACCTCTATCCGTTCGCCGAGACCGTGGGTTCAGGCGCCAGTCCGGACGAGTGCGTCGAGCAGATCGACATCGGCGGCCCGTCGATGGTTCGGGCGGCGGCCAAAAACCACGCCAATGTGGCGATCGTGGTGTCGCCGGCGCACTACGACGCGGTGCTCGAGGCCGCGCGTACCGGCGGCTTCACCGATGCCGAGCGGCAGCAGTTGGCGGCCGAGGCCTTGGTGCACACCGCGACCTATGACGTGGCCGTTGCCTCCTGGATGGGCAGCGTGCTGACCGACACGAGTGGGGGCAGCGGCTTTCCGGCCTGGGTCGGCGGGACGTGGGACCGGGGCTCGGTGCTCCGATACGGCGAAAACCCACATCAACCGGCGGCCCTCTACCGCTCACCCATGGCCACCACCGGCATCGCGCATGCCGAGCAGGTGCACGGCAAGCAGATGTCCTACAACAACTACGTCGACACCGACGCGGCCCGCCGGGCGGCCTACGACTTCGAGCGGCCGGCGGTTGCGATCATCAAGCACGCCAACCCGTGCGGCATCGCGATCGGGGACACGATCGAGCAGGCGCACGAGCGGGCGCACGCGTGCGATCCGGTGTCGGCGTTCGGCGGTGTGATCGCGGCCAACCGGACGGTGTCGGTGGCGATGGCCAAGCAGGTCGCCGACGTTTTCACCGAGGTGATCTGCGCGCCGGACTTCGAGGACGGTGCGCTCGAGATCCTTTCGGCGAAGAAAAACATCCGGATCCTGCGCTGCCCTCCGGTGGCGGCGGCCGCGGTCGAGCTGCGTCCGATCTCCGGCGGTCTGCTGATGCAGTCACCGGACGCTATCGACGCCGCCGGTGACGACCCGCGTTCGTGGACGCTGGCGTCCGGCGAGCCGGCCGACGACGCCACGCTGCGCGACCTGGCCTTCGCCTGGCGGGCCTGTCGGGCGGCGAAGTCCAACGCGATCGTACTGGCCAGCGACGGCGCCACGGTCGGCGTCGGCATGGGGCAGGTCAACCGAGTCGACTCGGCTCGGCTGGCCGTCGCCCGGGCCGGCCGGCGGGCCGAGGGCTCTGCTGCCGCGTCCGATGCGTTCTTCCCCTTCGCCGACGGGCTACTCGAGCTCGTGGACGCCGGTGTCCGGGCCGTCGTACAGCCGGGTGGATCGATGCGGGACGAGGAGGTCGTGGCCGCCGCGCAGGAGTCCGGCGTCACCATGTATCTCACCGGCGCTCGCCACTTCTTCCACTGACCCGCCGCGATCCGCCGAGTGGCGCACGGTCGTCGGATCAGACCCCTGGAAATGGCGACCGTGCGCCACTCGAGGCACGCGGCCGCGGTAGGTCGGTCCGATCGAACCGGCTGAGCCGTCGCTTGAGTGCGGCCCATCCCATTGGCGACAGGCTGCTCAGCTCGTATTCGTACCACCACCACTGGAGTCGCTGAGGATCGTGCGGCAGCCCGAGCGCGGTTTCCGCATCGCGAATGATTCGGCCTGGGTCGGCTCGGATCTCCGGTGCGGCGAAGCCATACCTCTCCCAGTAGATCCGACTCAATGCCTTGTCGCGGCGGAGGTCATCGCGCTGCTGATTCAGCTCACGGTGAACGGCACCGTCGTACTCATGCAACCGGCGACTGTTGCCGACACGAAGGTCACCGCGAGCGACGAAGGTCCCGTTGTCTTCAGTGACGACGTACTGCGGTGTGACTGTGACGCCGCAGAGGACATGAACGAGCCGCAGGATGGTCTCCCATGGCGACTCGCTGCGTCCGTCGGCGAGCTCAATCGCCCGGCGTAGAACGCGTACGCCGCGGCGCCGTGGGACGACTGCTCGGCGAAGCGATGCGAGGTCGCAGTCGCCGCGGTGGAGAGCGCCGTCGATCGCGACCACCAGGTCGATGAGCGACAGGTCCTCAGCGAGCTCGACGATGGTTCGCTCGGACGTGGCTAATCTGAGCCCGCCAATTCCCACCCGCTGGCCCTGCGGAATCGCGCAACGTCGGACGTAGACGCCGCGCCGGTCGAGGTGCGGTGCGTCGGCGCCGCTGCGAGCGATCAGCGGTATGGCGAGCGACGGGAGCCACCAGTCGCGGAGTGCCGCTGCCGTGACATGGGTGAAGACCGCGTCGCCGGGTAGTGCGAGCGCGATGGCACGGCAGAGCGCTCGAAGGTCATCACAATCGGCGGCGTGCAGGTACGTGCCGTGAGTCGGACTCACCCAAGGCGCGCGCCGGAGCTGGCTCGCGGAGACACCGAACAGATGGCGGTCGCGATAGCGGAAGGCAGGAGGCTCACTCATGCCTCGCAGCCTGATCTCGGCGCATAGTCGCCGGCGGCCTCCTCGAGCAATCTGTGGATGGAGCGTCGGCCGTCCACAGCCCGCGAGTGGCGCATGGTTGTCACTTTCGGGGGCGAATCGCGACGACGGTGCGCCACTCGGCGAGGTGGCTGGGACGCCATGGCAGACTGTCGCCCCGTGACGGCCCGGATACTCGATGGCAAGGCAACGGCGGCGACCATCAAAGCCGACCTGCGGGAGCGTGTCACGCGCCTGCGCGCAGCCGGTGTGACCCCCGGACTCGGCACGGTCCTCGTCGGCGACGACCCCGGCAGCCGGTGGTACGTCAACGGCAAGCACCGCGACTGCGCCGAGGTCGGCATCGAGTCGATCCGCGTCGACCTCGACGCGAGCGTGTCGCAGGGTGAGGTCGAGACGCATGTCGCCAAGCTCAACGCCGATCCGACCTGCACCGGCTACATCGTGCAGCTGCCGTTGCCGAAGCACCTCGACGAATACCCGATCCTCGAGCAGATCGACCCGATCAAAGACGCCGACGGTCTGCATCCGATCAACCTCGGCTGGCTAGCCCTGGGCCGGCCCGCCCCGCTGCCGTGTACGCCGCGTGGCGTCATCGAGTTGCTTCGCCGGCACGACGTCGAGATCGCCGGCGCCGACGTGTGCGTGATCGGCCGGGGCATCACCGTCGGCCGGTCACTCGGTCTGCTTCTCACCCGCAAGAGCGAAAACGCCACCGTGACGCAGTGCCACACCGGCACCCGTGACCTCGCGGCGCACACCCGGCAGGCCGACATCATCGTCGCCGCCGCCGGCGTACCGCAGCTGGTCACCGCCGACATGGTCAAGCCCGGCGCGGCCGTCCTCGATGTCGGGGTCAGCCGCGGGCCCGAGGGCATCGTGGGCGACGTCGCCGCCGACGTACGCGAGGTTGCCGGCTGGGTCTCACCCAACCCTGGCGGCGTCGGTCCGATGACTCGCGCGATGCTGCTCACCAACGTCGTCGAAGCGGCCGAACGGACGCAGCCTGAATGAGTCGAGCGCTCCGTCCATCACTTGGGGGATTGCTCTACAGCATGGTGGCCATCAGTGTCGTGGTCGGCCTCGTGCTCGCGGCGACCGGCCCCTGGCGTATCGGCGTCGGCGTCTGCGGTGGCGGGCTGATCGCCGCCGGGCTCGGCCGAGCCACGATCCCCGACAGGATGGCCGGGCTGCTCCGAATCCGTCGACGCGGGACCGACGTCGTGACGATGCTGGCGCTCGGCATCGCCCTCGTCGTGCTGGCCGTGATCGTGCCCGACCAGCCCTAGCCGATCAGGCCCAGGCCGCGGACGGCATCGCGCTCGTCGGCCAACTCCTGCGCGCTGACGTCGATCCGCGTACGCGAGAACTCGTTGATCTCCAGGCCCTGGACCACCTCGTACGCGCCGTCGGAGCAGGTGACCGGGAACGACGAGATCAGCCCCTCGGGTACGCCGTAGGAGCCGTCCGAGGGGATCGCCATCGAAACCCAGTCGCTGGCCGGTGTGCCCGACAACCAGTCGCGAGTGTGGTCGATCGTCGCCGACGCGGCGGATGCGGCCGACGAAGCGCCGCGGGCCTCGATGATCGCGGCGCCGCGCTTTTGGACGGTCGGGATGAAGTCGTCTTCGAGCCAGGCCTGGTCGCCGATCAGCTCGGCCGCCGGCTTGCCCTCGACCTCGGCGTGGAACACGTCGGGGTATTGCGTCGCCGAGTGGTTGCCCCAGATGGTGAGGTGCCGGATCGCGCCGACCGGTGCTCCGGTCTTGGCGGCGAGCTGGGCGAGTGCCCGGTTGTGGTCGAGTCGGGTGAGGGCGGCGAAACGCTCGGCTGGCACGTCGGGTGCGTTGGACATCGTGATCAGGGCATTGGTATTGGCCGGGTTGCCGGTCACCGTGACCCGGATGTCGTCGGCCGCGTGGTCGTTGATGGCCTTGCCCTGGCCGGTGAAGATCGCACCGTTGGCCTCGAGCAGATCGCCGCGCTCCATGCCCTTGGTACGCGGTCGGGCGCCGACGAGAAGGGCGATGTTGGCGCCGTCGAAGGCGACGTTGGGGTCGTCGGTCGTCTCGATGCCGGCGAGGTTGGCGAACGCACAGTCGTCGAGCTCCATCACGACGCCCTCGAGCGCCGGGAGGGCCGGGCTGATCTCGAGCAGCCGGAGCTCCACCGGAGTGTCCGGGCCGAGCAGGTCTCCGCTCGCGATCCGAAACAGCAGGCTGTAGCCGATCTGGCCGGCCGCACCGGTGACGGCGACTTTGACGGGCGTGGCAATCACGAGTTCTCCTCGCATCGGTCGACGTGTCGGCTCGGACGCTAGCAAGGTCGGATCGCGCGGCGGCGTCGTGGTCGGTGTTTGCTCGCGACACGCCTACAACGAAGGACTACTAAGTTTGTCCTATTACGAGACAATGGGCACACTGACGTCATGGTCAACATCGACGTGGCGCAGCGCAACGGCTTCGGACCGGCCCGACTGGCCGAGCTCACCCGCACGCTCGCCGACGAGGTACGCGCGGGCAACCATCCATCGGTCGGGTTCGACGCCGAGCGTCGCTGGCATCGCCGGATCCATCGCGACGAGACCGTCGACGTCTGGCTGATCGGCTGGCTGCCGACGCAGAGCACCAGGCTCCACGACCACGGCGGGTCGTCCGGCGCGTTCACCGTGGTGTCGGGGGAGCTGTCGGAGGTGACGTTCGTCGGGTCGGGTCCGAGCGCGGGCTCCGTGCGTGAGCGTGCGCATCTCGCCGACGCCATCGTGTCGTTCGGGGCGTCCTATGTGCACGACGTACGCAACGTGTCCGGGGCCCCGGCGGTCAGCGTGCACGCGTACTCGCCGCCGCTGTGCCTGATGAAGTTCTACGACGTTCGCGACGGCCGGCTCACCGTCGTCGGAGCGCTGGAGACCGACGATCCGGAACCGGCCGTGCCGCGCTCGCTGATCCGATGAGCGGGGCGGCGTACGCGTCGGTCGACGACATGCTGGCCGCCGCGCGGTCGGGCTGGACCGGCTCGACCCGATCGGTGCGTGCCGAGCGGTTGCCGACGGCGCGTGGATGGTCGACATCCGCCCCTATGCCCAGCGGGTGCGGGAGGGCGAGATCCCCGGGGCGCTCGTCGTCGAGCGCAACCACCTCGAGTGGCGGCTACATCCGTCGTCGAGCGCTCGACTCCGGATCGCTACGCCAGGGCAGCGGTGGGTCGTCTTCTGCTCGGAGGGTTACACCTCGTCGCTCGCGGCCGAGGCCCTGTGCTCGCTCGGCCTGGACGCGACCGATCTCGCCGGCGGATTTCACGCTTGGCAAGCGGCGGGCCTGCCGACGGTTCCGGGCGGCACCGCCGCCGAGCAGGTGTCGCCGTTCTACCGCTGGATCGGCGACGAGGTCTCGGTCTAGTCGGGCCGCCTCGACGTCAGCGTGGCTCGAGCACCGCCCGGGCCGAGGTCTTGTGGATGAGTCCCGACGTACCGGTATAGGCCAACCCGTCTTCGTCGGGGCGCAGGGTGATCGTCACCTTGTCGGCACACGTGTCGCGCGGGTCTGACTGGATCTGCTCGATGAGCACGAGCTTGTCGTCGTCGGCGTCCTTCAGGGTGAGAGCGCCGCGGCACTCCAACCCCGGGTAGTAGCTCTGCCCGACCTGCTCGGAGGACTCGCCGCCGTAGACGGTCAGCTCCGCGTAGTAATCCGTCGTCGACCCCGGCTGGTCGACTGGCCCCTGCGATCGCCAGTGCCCGTAGAACGCCTCGGGGACGTCGGATCCGAACTCCTTGCACGGCTGGGCGTCGAGCGCGGCTGCGAGGTTGTTGCCGTCCGGGCTCGGCCCGTCCGGCCCTGTCGAGTGCTTGCCCTGGCCGACCGTGCCCCACGCTCCGGTGTAGCTCCACCACGGCTGCTCGTCGGCGAACTCGGCGCCGGTCCAGGTCTCCCATCGGGTGCCGGCGCTGGTGCGGTCGACGAACTCGTATCGGAAGCGACCGGCCTCGGGGTACGTCGCGTGGGTGCCCTTCGCCGCGAAGCCGATCGGGTGCTCGCCATCCTTCGGCGCCGCCGGCCACGGGACGCTGCACGGCGCCCCGTGGGTCCAGTAGACCGTGTCGGTCGGCTCGTTGTTGGCGTCCAGCCGCACGCCCATCCGCTCCCAGTCGCCCTCGTGGTCGAAGTCCTTGACCGGCCCGAGGGTTGCGTTGTTGTCGCCGTACGCGAACCAGTAGACGAGGTATTGCCCGTCCTTGAACTCCACGTAGACCGGCGCCGTGTTGCCGTCGCCGCCGAACGCCGCATCGCGAATGTCGAGATAGAAGCCGGCCTGGTCTCGGTCCATCGGGGCCGGTCCTTCGTTGGTCACCCAGCGCTTGCCGTCTTGGCAGCCGTTGACCTGCTCGTACGCGACGTATCCGCCGGCTGCGAGCCGCTGGGCGTCGACGCTCTCGTCGGACACGATCGGGTCGGGGCAGCCGCCCGGACCGGGGTTGGAGAACATCAGGTCGGACTCCGCGATGATCCGGTCGGCGTCGATCGGCTGCAGCTCCTCGCCCTTGGCGATCCAGATCATCGGCGCGAACCGCTCCGCGAGCTCTTCGCGGTCGGGCTCCTCGACTGGCGCGTCCGGCTCGTCGGCGGCGTACGGCGGCGTCGAGATCTGGCTCGCGCCTCGGCTCAGCACGGTAGCGCCGTCGGCGGTGATCCAGCGCAGGGTGCCCCACAGCTCGCCGTTCGGGCCCGGGGCGTCCGGGTTCATCGTGATCTCGACCCGCTCGTCCGGCCCGAAGACCCGCTCGGACAGGAGTGGCCGGTCGTCCACCGACACCCACTGGGTCCCGTCTAGTCGCCACACGCCCGGAGGCGCCAGATCCTTCGCGTAGCCGCCGGCGGAGAACTCGCACGATCGGGTGTGTGCGGTCGCATAGAGCATGCCGTCGGTGCCGAACCAGACGTCGATGAACTCGTCCATCGCCTCCGAGATCAGCGGGTGGTGGAAGACGTCCGTGGCGTCGGTCTCGGTCGCCCCCTCCGGAGAGGCCGGATCGACGAGCAGCGCCCGACTCTCCCCGGTGCAAACGCCTCCGGAGGTCTGCGACACATAGGCGAAGCGCGGCCCGCCGTACGCCGAGTCCGCTGCGTAGGCGAAACCGGCAGGGCCGGCGTACTCGCGCTTGCCGACCCGCGCGGTGCTGCCGTCGGGATGTACGAGGTAGATGTCCAGCGAGCTGCGGGCTCCTCCGTTCTCCTCCGCGCCGAACGCGACGAGGTCGTCGCCCGCCACCGAGACCTTCCACCAGTAGCCGACCGGCCTCGGGAAGTCGGCACGCAGCAGTTGGCGGCCGGACAGGTCCGGAAGCGCATAGGTCACCAGGTCGTAGGCGAAGCCGGCTCCGGCGGCCGGCTCGGACACGACCAACCGGTCGCCCCAGATCGTCATCGCACCGCACGACGTGCAGTCGAGCTCGGAGGTCTGACCGGACTCGACGTCGAGCACCGTCAGCACGCCGCCCTGCAGCACGGCGAGATAACGGGCGTCGTCGCTCCACGCCAGCGAGGGGAAGGGGTCGTCGCCGTCGACGTGGCCGATCTGGTGGTCGCCGTCCATGACGAAGATCTCGTTGTGCGCGACGTAGGCATAGATCGGCTGCACGCTTTCGCTCGCCGCCGGGTCGGCGGTCGGCGTGGTGGAGCCCTCCGACGAGCCGGAGGTCGAGTCGGAGTCCGGGTCGCAGGCCGCCATTGTCGCGACGAGGGCAGCGGTAACACCGGAGGCCACGAGGGCCTTGATCACACGATTCACGAGGACGAAGTCCTTTCCCGAGCGGGGCGGGCGCCCCGGGACGTCGGCGCTCAGATTAGCCGCCCCCACGCCGGTCTGTGGACACCAGATCGGATGAGATATCTTGACGTCAAGCAATCTGACGCCAAGGGAGAACCGGTCGCATGTCCAAGATCAAGGTCGCCAACCCCGTCGTGGAGCTCGACGGCGACGAGATGACGCGGATCATCTGGCAGTTCATCAAGGACCGCCTGATCCATCCGTACCTCGACATCGATCTGAAGTACTACGACCTGGGCATCGAGAGCCGCGACGCGACCGACGACCAGATCACGATCGACGCCGCGAACGCGATCAAGGAGTACGGCGTCGGCGTCAAGTGCGCCACCATCACGCCTGACGAGGCCCGGGTCGAGGAGTTCGGCCTGAAGAAGATGTGGCTGTCGCCGAACGGCACGATCCGCAACATCCTCGGCGGCGTGATCTTCCGCGAGCCGATCGTGATCTCCAACATCCCACGGCTGGTGCCGGGCTGGACCAAGCCGATCATCATCGGCCGTCACGCCCACGGCGACCAGTACAAGGCGCAAAACTTCGTCGTGCCCGGCCCCGGCAAGGTCACCATCACGTACACGCCGGACGACGGCAGCGAGCCGATGGAGTTCGACGTCGCCGAGTTCACCGGTGGCGGGGTCGCGATGGGGATGTACAACTTCGACTCGTCGATCCGCGACTTCGCCCGCGCGTCGTTCCGCTACGGGCTGCAGCGCGGCTTCCCCGTCTACATGTCGACCAAGAACACGATCCTCAAGGCCTACGACGGGCGCTTCAAGGACCTCTTCCAGGAGGTCTTCGACACCGAGTTCAAGGCCGACTTCGAGGCGGCCGGTCTGACGTACGAGCACCGGCTGATCGACGACATGGTCGCGGCCGCGCTCAAGTGGGAGGGCGGCTACGTCTGGGCCTGCAAGAACTACGACGGCGACGTTCAGTCCGACACCGTCGCCCAGGGCTTCGGCTCACTTGGGCTGATGACCAGCGTCCTGATGACACCCGACGGCAAGACCGTCGAGGCCGAGGCCGCGCACGGCACCGTCACCCGCCACTTTCGGCTGCACCAGAAGGGCGAGCCGACGTCCACCAACCCGATCGCCTCGATCTTTGCCTGGACCCGCGCCATCGGCGCTCGGGGCCGGATGGACGACACGCCCGAGGTCTGCGAGTTCGCGGAGACCCTGGAGCGGGTATGCGTCGAAACCGTGGAGAGCGGGAAGATGACAAAGGACCTCGCGCTCCTCGTCGGGCCCGACCAGGAGTTCCAGACGACCCAGGAGTTCCTCTCGTCGATCGACGAGAACCTTCAGCGCGCGACGGCCTAGGCGCCGCACGAAAACCTTTCCCCCAATAGGAGACACAAAATGAGCAGCACTACCCCCGTCAAGGTCACCGTAACCGGCGCCGCCGGCGCGATCGGCTACGCGCTGCTGTTCCGCATCGCCAGCGGCCAGATGCTGGGCGAGGACACACCCGTGCACCTCAGCCTGCTGGAGATCCCCGATGCCGTGAAGGCGGCCGAGGGAACCGCGATGGAGCTCGACGACTGTGCCTTTCCGCTGCTGGCGGGCATCGACATCTCCGATGACGCCAAGAAGG